>JAZOAO010000024.1:0-2514 GCA_045595505.1 Acutalibacteraceae bacterium
ATTTTGTTGTCGTTCTTCTTGAAAGTCTTAACCGCCAAGTTTAGATACTGAAGAATCGTCAAAAAATATCCAATCAAATATGTACGGCTCAACGGCAAAAGCCATAAGCCATTACAAAGATATAGAAAATTTTTGAGAAAGAGTGAATTTATGAAAAACTCTTATGTAGGAATTTGTTATCTTTGCGACATATCGCCAGATTTAGGGTGCAATCGCAGTGGGCTATAACTGTGTGGATTGCGAGTGGAGAGAAAAAGTTTCGGCTTTTTCTCTTTTTTATTTCCGATTGTCAGAAGTTGTCAAAAACTAGGGGTTACTTTGTGCGCAAAGTAACCCTTAAATGTTTTTGTTATGTCACTTTGGGATTGGCTGCTTGCAGCGTGGATTTATGAGGAGTTGTTCAATGATGACTCGGAGAGCACCTCGAACGGCAATACTCGCGACTATGACTCGTCATACGACTTCGATGATTATGAGGAGGATTTTTGATGATTCTCTACCATTTGTATTGAAATTATGATTAACTTTGCGATAACAGTTTTTATGAGATCAAAATGGGAAAGATAAAATGGACATATGAAATTGTATCTGAATTGGCTAAAGAATGCTCTTCTCGTTATGATTTTCAGAAAAAGTATAAAAATGCATATAATGCCGCTTGGCAACAAGGTTGGCTAGGTTGTCTATTTAATGAAACTAGAAAACCGATTGGTTATTGGGATGTATATGAGAATGTATACGAGGTAGCAAAGGCGGTTAATAATAGAAAAGACTTTAGAAAATTAAATGATGTAGCATATCGTTCAGCCCTAAAACATAACTGGCTGGGCACCTTTAATTGGTTTATAAATCTACAAGATACCAAATGTAATTTCGAGAATTGTTTGAAAAAAGCCAAGCAATGTAATTCCGTCCACGAGTTTAGAGAAAAGTATAAGAATGAATACAACTATGCACGAATAAACAAATGGCTTCCGAAATTTTTCCAATATTGCAATGGTAGACCCGTAATTACTCCTCCAAGACAAATTAAGTTAACTCGCGAACATTGTTTTGAATGCGCTAAACAATGTAGGTATGCAACAGAAATGATAACTCGTTTTGCAAGTGCATATAACAAGGCCAGAAAAAGTGGTTGGTTAAAAGATTACACTTGGTTTCAAACACCTCAATTAATGGTGAGTGGCAAGACGGAAAAAGTGTTTTGCATATATGCCTATCTCGATGAAGTTAATAGGGTTTGCTATATTGGGTTAACAAAAGATTTAAAACGAAGACATTGGCAACATAAAAAGCCCAATAGGCAAGGGCGCTTCGATATAGCCTGTTCTTATTTTATGTCTATCAACGAGAGTTTACCTCCACCGATAGTCTTAGAAAAAAATTTGACTGCTGTCGAAGCACAAGTAAGGGAAGATTTTTATATAAAACATTATTCTGATATAAATTACACTTGTCTCAATATTGCTCCAGCTGGCAGCATTGGTTCTGTCGGATATAAATGGACAAAAGAAAATTGTATCGCCGAAGCAAGGAAATACAATAGATATAATGATTTTGTGCTAAATTCCCCATCTTGTGTTAGCGCTTGTCGAAAGAATGGTTGGTTGTCCGAATTTACTTGGTTGATACGAGATATAGAATATTGGACTGATGAGAGGTGTTTTGCTACAGCTCACAAGTATGTATATTTACATGATTTTATGAAAGAAAATCCTGGAGCTTATAAATATGCAAAGGATAAAGGTCTATTAGATAAAATACGAGCAGATCTAAAATATAAGACAGTCCACTGGACAGATGAAACAGTGAAAGCAGAAGCTCTTCAATATACAACATATAATGAATTTTATTTAAACTCCATATCGGCGTTTGGTTATGCTAAACGCAATGGTCTGTTAAGAAGTTTCACATGGTTACAAAAGGCAGATCGCATAATGGATATTAACCCTTGTTTTGAGAAAGCAAAAGAATATTCTACTCTAACTGAGTTTAAGTCTAATTGCCCCAAGGAATATCAGTACATTAAGAACAAAAAGAGACTTAAAGAATTGACTTGGTTAAAAAGAAATAAATAGCAGATATAACTTATAACACAATGTTGTTTGAGGATTATTTTCCAACAAGATAGATTGAAACTATTGGTTAGATGCTATACATGAAGCGTTCCCTATTTTATATAAGAAGAAAAAGTTTCGGCTTTTTCTCTTTTTGTTTTTGAATCATGCGTAACTTTGACAATGAATTACTAAAAATGCTTACATAAACAATGAAAGCCTACACCTATATATCCCACGGCAAGTTCGAGTTAATCGACAAGCCGAAGCCCGAGTTGCAAAGCCCGTGTGATGCCATTGTGCGCATTACGCTCGGCAGTATCTGTACCAGCGACCTACATATCAAGCACGGCAGTGTGCCACATGCCGTTCCGGGTATTACCGTTGGCCACGAGATGGTTGGCGTGGTTGAGGAGGTCGGTTCCGAGGTGCGCTCCGTCAAGGTGGGCGACCGCGT
>JAZOAO010000025.1:0-159885 GCA_045595505.1 Acutalibacteraceae bacterium
TAGCTTTTCTCTGGTCGGTAGGGCGACCCAATTTTCTAGTACCCGGCATCTTTTCTACCTCCTTATTATTAGTCTTCTCTTATTGAGAAGCTTTGACCTAATGCATGCAACTTACCAATAACTTCTTCTAAAGATTTTCTACCGAGGTTTCTAACTTTAACCATATCTTCTTCCGTTCTGTTGGTTAAATCCTCGACAGTGTTAATACCTGCACGCTTTAAGCAGTTGTAGGAACGAACAGAAAGGTCGAGTTCCTCTATAGTCATCTCTAATACCTTTTCTTTCTTTCCTTCTTCTTTTTCTACCATTATCTCAGCATTCTTAGCTTCTTCTGAAAGATCTATGAACTGCATGAGGTGTTCGTTTATAATTCTTGCCGCTAAGCTTACAGCCTCATTGGGAGAAATTGATCCGTTTGTCCAAACTTCAAGTGTAAGTTTGTCATAGTCGGTAATCTGACCTACACGAGTGTTATCAACTGTGTAGTTCACCTTTAAAACAGGTGTGTAGATAGAGTCGATTGCGATTACGCCGATAGCGGGCTCGAGAATCTGTTTGTTTCTATCAGAAGAAACATAACCTCTGCCCTTATCAGCAGTAAGCTCCATTGTTACGTGTGCATCAGCATCAAGAGTAGCAATGTGGTGGTCGGGGTTGAGAATTTCAACCTCTGAATCGGCTTTAATGTCACCTGCGGTGATTTCACCGGAGCCGTTTGCCTCAATATACATAATCTTGGGGCCGTCTCCGTGTATTTTGAGAATAACGCCCTTAAGGTTAAGAACAATCTCAGTTACATCCTCTTTTACGTTCGGGATCGTTGAGAATTCGTGAAGAACATTATCAATCTTTACAGAAGTAATTGCATAACCGGGGAGCGATGAAAGAAGAACTCTGCGAAGGCTGTTACCAAGTGTTGTACCAAAACCTCTTTCAAGAGGCTCAACAACAAATGTGCCGTAAGCTGAATCTTCTGCTGAACCGGTAAATCTTACTTCGGGTTTCTCAATACCAATCATACCAAACCCTCCTTAAAAATTACACAGAATATCTGCGTTTTTTGTTTAGCCTTTATAGGCTCGAGGCTAAAGAGCATTATTTCGAATAGAACTCGACGATAAGATGCTCCGCAACAGGAGCTTCAATCTGATCTCTTTCGGGAAGGTTTACTACCTTACCTGTGAGGGCATCACGATTGATATCAAGCCATGTGGGAACCGGACGGCTTCCGTTTGCTTCGATAATGTTCTTGAATGCGTCGGTCTGTGCTGATTTTTCCTTAATGGAAACTACGTCCCCTGCCTTGCAAAGGTAGGAAGGAATATCAACCTTTTTGCCGTTAACACAGAAGTGACCGTGTGTAACAAGCTGTCTGCCTTCAGCGCGGGAATCTGCCCAACCGAGAAGGTAAACTATATTGTCCAAACGGCTTTCGCAAAGTTTAAGAAGGTTTTCACCTGCTTGACCGGGCATTTTTTCAGCCATAAGGAAATATTTGTGGAACTGTCCCTCAAGAACTCCGTAATAACGTCTTGCTTTCTGTTTTTCACGAAGCTGCATTCCGTATTCGGAAATCTTTTTACGACCCTGACCATGCTGGCCGGGTGCATAGGAACGGCGCTCAATAGCGCATTTATTGGTATAGCATCTGCCACCCTTTAAAAAGAGCTTCTGGCCCTCGCGGCGGCAAAGCTTACATACCGCACCGGTATATCTTGCCATAATTCGTTTCCTCCTATAATGTTATACACGTCTTCTTTTAGGCGGACGGCATCCGTTGTGAGGAATAGGTGTTACATCCTTGATAAGTGTAACATCAAGACCTGCAACCTGCAATGCTCTGATTGCAGCTTCTCTTCCTGAACCGGGGCCTTTAACATAAACTTCAACAGTTTTCATACCGTGCTCAATAGCAACCTTTGCTGCTGTTTCAGCAGCTGTCTGTGCTGCGAAGGGAGTGGACTTACGAGAACCTCTGAAGCCCATTTCGCCGGCACTTGCCCATGAAACTGCGTTACCTTGAGTATCAGTAATAGTAACAATTGTGTTATTGAAGGTGGATTGGATATGAGCCGCACCGCGTTCAATATTTTTACGTTCACGACGCTTGCGTGTTCCGGCACCTTTTTTGCCGGTAGCTTTTGTAGCCATTCTAATACCTCCTTCGACTTATTTCTTCTTGTTAGCTATAGTCTTCTTGGGACCTTTACGAGTACGAGCGTCTGTTTTTGAACGCTGACCTCTGACGGGAAGACCTTTACGATGGCGAACGCCACGATAGCAACCGATTTCTACAAGTCTCTTGATATCGAAAGCTGTTTCACGACGAAGGTCACCTTCAACCTTAACATTGTGATCAATATACTCACGTAATTTTGCAACATCGTCTTCGGTAAGATCCTTAACTCTTGTGTCAGGATTTACACCTGTTGCAGCAATAATTTCGCTAGCAGTCTTACGGCCGATACCGAAAATATAGGTAAGACCGATTTCTACTCTCTTATCTCTTGGTAAATCAACACCTGAAATACGAGCCATTTGTCAGTTGCACCTCCAAATATGGTTTCTGCGTTGGGATTAACCCTGACGCTGTTTGTGCTTAGGGTTCTCACAGATAACCATGATTTTACCCTTACGTTTAATAACTTTGCATTTTTCGCAAATTTTCTTGACAGAAGGTCTGACTTTCATTAGAATACCTCCTAAAATTCAGCTTTTGCCTTTTTACTTATTTTGAGCGCCAAGTAATACGTCCACGTGTAAGGTCATATGGCGACATTTCTACTGTAACCTTATCACCCGGAAGGATTCGAATGTAGTTCATTCTGAGCTTACCGGAAATGTGGGCGAGAATTTTGTGACCGTTTTCAAGTTCTACCTGGAAAGTTGTGTTGGGTAACGCTTCCAAGACAGTACCTTCAACTTCGATCATATCGTCTTTAGACATAACAACTACCTCCTGATTTCCTGATATTGTGTTTTCATTCTGTTTAGTTATATCTTTGTCATTATCAATGGTCCGTTGCTTGTTATTGCAATTGTATGCTCAAAGTGTGCGGACAATTTGCCGTCGGTTGTTTTTACCGTCCAGCCGTCAGACAATGTTTTAACAGATGCCTTACCCTCATTTATCATGGGTTCAATGGCAATTGTCATGCCGGGTACCAAACGAACGCCTCTTCCTTGAGTGCCGTAGTTCGGAACCGCGGGGTCTTCGTGGAGCGCGGATCCTACCCCGTGCCCTGTATATTCCCTTACAACACCATAGCCTCGCTCTTCGCAGTAGCTTTGAATTGCGAAACCAACATCACCGAGTCTGCCGCCCGGAACCGCCTTACTGATACCTTCATAAAGGCTCTGTTCGGTAGTTTCCATCAGCCGCTTCGCTTCTGCAGAAACATCTCCGCAGGCGAAAGTGGCGGCATTATCACCGGTAAAACCGTTGATACAGGCTCCGAGGTCGATACTAACTATGTCGCCTGCCCGTATAATGCGGTTCTTGTTAGGAATACCGTGAATAACCTCATCATTTATGGAAATGCATGCCGCAGCAGGAAAGCCATTATAGTTAAGGAAAGTAGGTTTTGCACCTTTGCTTTCTATATACTTACGGGCTACTTGGTCAATCTCCCGGGTTGAAACACCGGGTTCAACTGCCTCACCTGCTACTTTAAGTGCTTCTGCGGAAATTCTGCAAGCTTCAAGCATTTGCTTTATTTCCTTTTCGCTTTTAAGCACTATCATGCTTAATCCTCCAATACCTTAAGGATTGCTGCGGTAATCTCTGTAATAGGAGCTGTACCTTCAACACTGCGAAGCTTTCCGCATTTTGAGTAGTAATCCTTTAACGGTTCGGTCTGTTCGTGATAAACATTGAGTCTGTCAAGAACTGTTTCGGGAGCATCGTCCTTACGGATTTGAAGCTCACCGCCACAGTTGTCGCATATGCCTTCAACTTTTGGTTTCTTATTTTCAATATGATAAGAAGAACCGCAAGCCTTGCAAACGCGTCTGCCCGACATTCTGTTTACAATGTTTTCATCGGGTACATCAATATCAACAACCTTGTCAATAATGATGCCCATATTATCAAGCGCCTCAGCCTGAGGAATTGTTCTGGGGAATCCGTCGAGGATAAAACCTCCGTTGCAATCCTCATCAGCCAACCTTTCCTTGATGATGCCGATTACAACATCATCAGGAACAAGTTTTCCGGCTTCAATAAATGATTTTGCTTTAAGTCCCATTTCTGTTCCGTTGGCAAGTGCTTCACGAATGATATTGCCAGTGGAAATTGTGGGAATATTCAGCTTAGCTGCGATAATCTCTGCCTGAGTGCCTTTACCCGCACCGGGAGCACCGAGAAATATAAGTTTCATTACTTTACCCTCCCGATTAATCAAGGAAGCCTTTGTAATGGCGGAGCATCATCTGGCTTTCAAGCTGTTTAACGGTCTCAAGAGCAACACCAACCATAATGATAATGGAAGTACCGCCGAGAGAAATGTTCATACCGTCTTTTGTAACGAGACCTGTTATCATTGTGAATAATGTGGGGAACAAAGCAACTACGCTGAGAAGCAATGCTCCGAGAAGAATAATTCTTGAGATAATTTTCTCGATATACTTAGCGGTGGGCTTACCTGGTCTAATACCGGGAATGGTACCACTGTTGTTACGGATGTTGTTAGCCATTTCAGTGGGATTATACTGAATTGCTGCATAGAAATATGCAAAGAAGATTATCATAAGGAAGTAGAGCACATTGTAAACTACGCTTGTAGGCTCAAACCAACCAAAGAATGTATTCCAAAAGCTTTCTTCCGAAATCTTGTTAGCCACGAAAAGTTCAATCGTGGGGGGAAGAGAAAGAATTGAGCTTGCGAAAATAACGGGCATAACACCGCTCATATTAACTTTAATCGGAATGTGTGTGCTCTGACCGCCGTACATTTTACGGCCTACAACTCTCTTAGCATACTGAACGGGTATTCTGCGTTCCGCATTGTCCATCCAAACGATGTATGCAATCATAAGAAGATAGCAAACAACTACAAAAGGACAAAGGAAGTAATAGATACCGCCTCTTGAGATATAACCAACCTGAGGGTCGGAGCTGAAAAGCATTGAAGCTTCTGTAGGAATACGGGAAATGATACCTGCAAAAAGGATAATTGAAATACCGTTACCAATACCCCTATCGTTAATCTGTTCACCGAGCCACATAACAAGTGTTGTTCCTGCAGTGAGCACTAATATAATAACGATTGCTTCAAATACTTTTGGAAAACCGTCACCTGTGTAAAGGAGATAATCCTTTGCATTAAGGTAAACGAAGTATGCAATACTCTGGAGAAGACCAAGTCCGAGAGTCATATAACGAGTGATAGTAGCAATTTTCTTTCTACCCTCTTCGCCCTCTTTTGAAAGTCTTTCAAGAGCGGGAATTGCTACTGTCAAAAGCTGAATGATAATTGAGCTGTTGATGTAGGGTGTGATAGAAAGTGCGAAAATTGTACCATAGTTGAAAGCATCACCTGTCATCATACTTAAGTAGTTGAGGAAGGTTGTTCCCTCTGAACCGCTTAAAAGACCGCCTTCGATAATGTCTACGAAGGGAACCGGAATGTTAGCACCAATTCTGTAGATAACAATAATGAATGCTGTGAAAAGAATCTTCTTTCTTAAATCAGGGATTTTCCATGCATTAGCCAAAGTCTGAAACATGTTAAATCACCTCTGCCTTTCCTCCGGCAGCTTCAATTTTTGCTTTAGCTGCATCAGAATAAGCATTAACCTTAACAGTGAATTTCTTTGTAATATCGCCGTGAGCGAGTACTTTAACACCGTCAAGTGTTTTATTAACAAGACCTGCGGACTTGAGTGCATCAATGTCAATAACTGCACCATCCTCAAATCTGTTTTCAAGAGCAGCTACGTTAACGATAGCAAACTCCTTACCGAAAATATTAACGAAACCTCTTTTAGGGAGACGTCTCTGCAAAGGCATCTGGCCACCTTCAAAACCAACCTGCATACCGCGGCCGGCACGTGCCTTTTGACCTTTGTGACCCTTACCGGCTGTTTTACCCTGGCCTGAACCGGGACCTCTACCGATACGCTTAACTTCCTTCTTGGAACCAGCGGCGGGTGAAAGCTCGTGAAGCTTCATATATTGCACCTCCTTGCTTATTCTTCAGTAGCCTCAATAAGATGGGCGATTTTTCTAATTTTGCCTTTGGTCTGGGGGTTATCGGGCTGAACTGAAACGTCGCCGATTTTACGAAGACCTAACGCATTGGCGGTGGCAATCTGATCTTTCTTTGAACCGATAAGGCTCTTTACGAGCTTAACTTTAATGTTAGCCATTCTTACCACCCTCCTTAGTCTTTAAAATATTTAACGGATTTGCCGCGAATGTTAGCAACTTCTTCAACGTTGCGGAGCTGCATAAGTCCGTTCATTGTTGCTCTTACTACGTTGCAGGGGTTGTTAGAACGAAGTGATTTACCACGAATATCCTTAATACCAACTGTCTCAACTACTGCACGAACGGGACCACCTGCGATAACGCCGGTACCGGGTGCTGCGGGCTTGAGAAGTACTTCACCTGCACCGAATTTACCGATAACCTCGTGAGGAATAGTTGTTCCTTTAAGAGCAACCTTAACGAGATTTTTCTTTGCGTCCTCGATACCTTTACGGATAGCATCGGGAACTTCGTTTGACTTACCTAAGCCAAAACCTACTGTGCCTTCGCCGTCACCTACAACAACAAGAGCAGAGAACTTCATAATTCTACCACCCTTAACCGTTTTAGATACACGGTTAATAGCAACAACTCTTTCCTGGAGTTCAGAGTCTTTGCGAGCTGCATCGAATTTAGCCAAAGTTAATTCCTCCCTTTCTTAGAAGTTGAGGCCGCCCTCACGGGCGCCTTCGGCCAAGCTCTCTACACGGCCGTGATAAATGTAACCGCCGCGGTCGAAAACAACATCTTTAATGTCTTTTGCCGCTGCACGCTCTGCTAATAACTTACCTACTTTAAAGGCTGCGTCTTTGTTTCCGCCGTAATCCTTGAAGTCCTTTTCAACAGTTGATGCAGAAACGAGTGTTACACCGTTTACATCGTCAATCAACTGAGCATAGATATGCTGAAGAGAACGGAATACATCGAGACGGGGGCATTCAGCAGTACCGCTGATTTTACCACGTACTCTTTTATGACGCTGAACCCTTGCTTTATTAGTGTTCGGTCTTTGTACCATTATTTCTTCACCTCTTTTTAGAATTCAGGGATTATTTACCCTTACCTGCTTTACCTTCCTTACGACGGATAACTTCATCAACATACTTGATACCTTTACCCTTGTAAGGTTCCGGAGGTCTCTTTCCTCTGACTTCTGCTGCAAACTGACCAACCTTTTGCTTGTCAGGACCGGAAATAATGATTTTGTTGGGAGCAGGAACTTCTACTGTAATGCCGTCTTTTTCAGGCATAATAACATCGTGAGAATAACCGATGTTAAGTACAAGGTCCTTACCCTGCTTTGCTGCACGGTAACCGATACCGTTGATTTCAAGCTCTTTCTTGAAACCTTCGTTTACACCCTGAACCATATTGGCAATGAGTGTACGGGTGAGACCGTGAAGAGAACGATTTTCTTTCAAATCGTTGGGGCGTGTAACTGTAATCACGCCATTGTCAAGAGTAACTGTAATGTTGCTGCTGACTGTTCTGGTAAGAGTACCCTTGGGTCCCTTTACGGTAACAGTGCTGCCGTCAATCTTGACATCTACGCCTGCAGGAACTGCAATGGGCATTCTGCCTATACGTGACATAGTACTGTACCTCCTTACCAAATGTATGCAAGAACTTCGCCGCCAACATTAGCTTTGCGAGCGTCCTTATCTGTCATAATACCCTTTGATGTTGAAAGGATAACGATGCCGAGGCCGTTCTGAACCTTGGGCATATCCTCACAGTTTGAGTAAATGCGGAGTCCGGGTTTAGAAACTCTGCGAAGTCCTGTAATAACCTGAGACTTGTTGGGACCGTATTTGAGAGCAATCTCAATAACGCCCTGTTTACCGTCTTCGATTACTTTGAAACTCTTAATATAACCCTCATCTACAAGAATCTGAGCAATTGATTTCTTGATGTTAGATGCGGGAATCTGCACTGTATCGTGCTTTGCTGAATTAGCATTACGGATTCTTGTAAGCATATCAGCAATTGAATCAGTAATCTGCATGCCGTGTTTCCTCCTTTATCAATTGCTCTTACCAGCTAGCCTTCTTAACGCCGGGGATCTGACCTGCGTGAGCAAGTTCCCTGAAGCAGATACGGCAAACACCGTATTTGCGAAGGTAAGCGTGGGGTCTGCCACAGATTTTGCATCTGTTGTACTGTCTTGTTGAATACTTAGCAGGTCTTGCCTGCTTAACTTTCATAGATGTTTTAGCCACGATAACCCTCCTTATTTAGCAAACGGAGCGCCGAGAAGTGTAAGCAACTCGCGGCCTTCTTCGTCTGTGTTAGCGGTTGTGATAAAGCTGATATCCATACCGCGAACCTTGTCGATTTTGTCGTACTCGATTTCGGGGAAAATAAGCTGTTCCTTGATACCAATGGAGTAGTTACCTCTGCCATCAAATGAGTTGGGGTTGATACCTCTGAAGTCTCTAACTCTGGGAAGAGCGAGATTGAAGAATCTATCAAGGAATTCATACATACGGTCACCACGAAGAGTAACCTTTGCGCCGATGTCCATACCCTCACGAAGTTTGAAGTTAGCAACTGATTTTCTTGCTTTACAAACTACGGGAGTCTGACCGGTAATCTGCTTGAGATCGCTGATGATTGCATCGAGAACCTTGGAGTTATCCTTGATTTCACCGGATGTAACGCTTACAACGATTTTGTCAAGTTTGGGAACCTGCATGACGCTCTTGTAACCGAATTTCTTCATAAGCTGAGGAGTAATTTCGGAATTATAAAACTCTTTAAGTCTTGCTGCCATTGTAAGTCCCTCCCTTATTCAAACTTAGCGCCGCATTTTTTGCATACGCGCTTTTTATCTTTGCCTGTGCCCTCGTGACCAACTCTTGTAGCTGCGCCGCATTTGGGGCAAACAAGCTGAACTTTGTCCGCATAGAGAGCGCTTTCAGCCTTGATAATACCGCCTGCTTCGCCCATCTTACGGGGTTTAACGTGTTTTGAGATGATGTTAACGTTTTCAACGATAACCTTGCCTTCTGAGGGAGCTACCTGAAGTACCTTGCCTTTTTTGCCGCGGTCTTTACCTTGAATAACGATAACCTCGTCGCCTGTTTTGACATGAACTTTACTCATTAGTCGTACCTCCCATTAAAGTACTTCCGGAGCAAGAGAGAGAATCTTGAGATATTCTTTCTCACGAAGTTCTCTTGCAACGGGTCCGAAAATACGGGTACCCTTCGGGTTTTTATCTTCTTTGATTATAACAGCTGCATTTTCGTCGAAACGAATGTAAGTACCATCGTCACGGCGAACACCGCTTGCTGAACGAACAACAACGGCTTTTACAACTTCACCTTTTTTTACAACGCCACCGGGTGCTGCTTTCTTGACAGAAGCCACGATAACATCACCGATATTGGCATACCTCTTACCGGAACCGCCTAAAACGCGGATGCACATAATTTCTTTTGCGCCCGTGTTGTCGGCTACCTTGAGGTAACTCTGTTGCTGTATCACAGTGTGTGCCTCCTTTTAAACGCTAAATTATTTAGCCTTTTCAATTATTTCACATACACGCCATCTCTTATCTTTTGAAAGAGGACGTGTTTCCATAATCATTACACGGTCGCCGATACCGCACTGGTTTGTTTCATCATGAGCCTTAACCTTAAGTGTGCGATTGACAATCTTACCATAAAGCGGATGCTTTACTCTGTCCTTAATGGAAACGACTACTGTCTTGTCCATTTTATCGCTTGTAACGATGCCGACACGAGTTTTTCTTAAATTTCTTTCACTCATTTAATTGCCCTCCGTGATTAAGAATTTTTGCCGTTGAGCTGAATATCGCGTATTACTGTCATAACACGAGCGATATCTTTTTTAACGGCGCTGATTCTCATTGGGTTATCAAGCTGATTGATGGCTTGTTGGAAGCGGAGGTTAAAGAGTTCTTTCTTCAATTCAAGGAGCTTAGCATCCAACTCCGCCTGAGAGAGAGATCTTAATTCACTTGCTTTCATTCTGCCTCACCATCCTGTTCTGCTTTAGTAACAAACTTGCATTTGATAGGAAGCTTGTTAGCTGCAAGACGCATAGCCTCACGAGCAACATCTTCCGGAACACCTGCAATTTCAAACATAACTCTGCCGGGTTTAACCACAGCTACCCAATATTCGGGAGAACCTTTACCTGAACCCATTCGGGTTTCAGCAGGTTTCTCTGTGATGGGCTTGTCGGGGAAAATCTTAATCCAAACTTTACCGCCACGTTTGATATATCTTGTCATAGCAATACGGGCTGCTTCAATCTGGTTTGATGTGATCCATGCGGGTTCGAGAGCCTGAAGACCGAAATCACCATAGTTAACCTTGGTACCTCTGTGAGCAACGCCTTTAAGACGGCCTCTCTGAACTCTACGGTATTTAACTCTTTTAGGTAATAACATTACTTGGCTCCTCCTTCCCTTTTGGTCTTGCGGGACTCATGGAGAACTTCGCCTTTGTATATCCAAATCTTTACGCCGAGACGACCGTATGTTGTTTTTGCTTCTGCAAAACCATAGTCGATATCAGCACGGATTGTCTGAAGCGGAATTGTTCCTTCGTGGTACTGCTCTGTACGAGCGATTTCAGCACCGCCGAGTCTACCGGAAACCTGAGCTTTGATACCTTTTGCGCCTGCTTTCATTGTACGGCCGATAGCCTGCTTAAGAGCACGACGGAAAGATACACGTTTCTCAAGCTGAGCTGCAATGCTTTCTGCAACGAGCTGAGCGTTGAGGTCGGGCTGCTTGATTTCAGTGATGTTGATGAATACATCCTTATCACCGCCAAGCATTTTCTTAACTGTTTCTTTAAGTTTTTCGATTTCTGCACCGCCACGGCCAATTACGATACCGGGTTTTGCACAGAAAATATTGATGCGAACTCTTTTAGGATCGCGCTCGATTTCAACCTTTGGAACACCTGCGGGAGCAAGGAGTTCAAGAAGGAATTCACGAATCTTGTTGTCTTCAACAAGAATATCACCGAACTCACCCTTCTTAGCAAACCAGCGAGATTCCCAATCTTTGATAACGCCTATTCTTAATCCAGTAGGATTGATTTTCTGGCCCATTATATTTCCTCCTCTCGCTTATTCTGCATCCTTGAGTACAAGGGTGATGTGTGATGTCTTTTTGTTGATTCTGTTAGCGCTGCCTCTTGCGCGGGGTCTGATTCTCTTAAGTGTGGGACCCTGGCAAACCCAGCACTGCGCAACGTAAAGGGAATTTACGTCCATATTTTTGTTTTCCGCATTTGCGATAGCGGATTTAAGAAGCTTCTCAAGCGGCTCACAAGCGGCCTTCGGTGTGTGCTTGAGAATTGCCATTGCTTCATCTGCAGGCTTATTGCGAATAAGGTCGAGAACTATCTGAACCTTACGGGGAGCTATTCTTATATAAGTAGCCTTTGCTGTTGCCTCCATTTTTAACACACTCCTTTCGACCTATTATTTACCGTTATTTGAAGTTTTTGATCCCGCATGACCTTTAAAGGTTCTTGTGGGAGCAAATTCACCGAGTTTGTGACCAATCATGTCTTCAGTTACATAAACCGGAACATGCTTACGGCCGTCATGAACTGCAAAAGTGTGACCAACGAAATCAGGGAAGATTGTTGAACTTCTGCTCCATGTTTTGAGAACGATTTTTTCGCCGTTTTCATTCATTTTCTGAACTCTTTCGAGGAGCTTGGGCTGAACGAAAGGTCCTTTTTTAATGCTTCTGCTCATTAGTAATGCTCCTTTCCGGCTTATTTGCCGTTACGACGCTTCACGATAAGCTTATCGGAGCGGTTCTTCTTAGCTCTTGTCTTATAACCGAGAGCGGGTTTACCCCAAGGAGTAACAGGACCCGGACGACCGATGGGTGACTTACCTTCACCACCACCGTGGGGGTGATCGTTGGGGTTCATAACAGAACCACGAACTGTGGGACGGATACCCATGTGACGTGTACGACCTGCTTTACCGATTTTAACGTTTTCGTGGTCAAGATTACCAACCTGACCGACAGTAGCCATGCACTGTACAGGAACGTTACGAAGTTCACCGGAGGGAAGTCTGAGAAGAGCGTAAACGCCTTCTTTAGCCATAAGCTGGGCTGCGTTACCTGCTGCTCTTGCAAGCTGACCACCTTTGCCGGGGTAAAGTTCTACGTTGTGAATGAATGTACCAACAGGGATATTTATAAGAGGAAGCGCGTTACCGGGCTTGATATCCGCTGAAGGACCTGCAACAACTGTATCGCCTACTTTGAGACCAACGGGAGCAAGGATGTAAGCTTTCTCGCCGTCTTCATACTCGATAAGTGCGATGTGTGCTGAACGGTTGGGATCGTATTCAAGAGTTTTAACAGTTGCTTTTACATCAAACTTTGCTCTCTTGAAGTCGATTACTCTGTACTTTCTACGGTTTCCGCCACCGCGATGACGAACAGTAATTCTACCGTAGCTGTTACGACCTGAATTCTTTTTAAGAGGCTTTAAGAGGCTCTTTTCAGGTGCAACCTTTGAAAGTTCGGAGTAATCTGTAACCGACATATTACGTCTTGCGTTTGTTGTCGGCTTAAACAATTTTATAGACATATTATTCACACTCCTATAATGGTTTTGCGGAGAATGTCAACTCCATACTATACCATACGGGTATAAGTTCTATTTAGTTTAAATCAGATTACATAATGCCGTCGAAGAATTCAATTGTTTTTGAATCTTCTGTAAGAGTTACGATAGCCTTTTTCCAAGAAGCCTTGTAGCCTTCGAATCTACCGTTTCTTCTCATCTTACCGTTAACGGTAAGTGTGTTTACCTTAGCAACTTTAACGCCGAAAAGCTCTTCAACTGCTTTTGCAATTTCAACCTTGTTAGCATCTGCTGCAACTTTAAAGGTATATTTTTTGGAAGCAACGCCCATCATAGAAGCTTCTGTGATAATAGGCTTAATGATAATGTCCTGTGCGAGTTTCATTATGCATATACCTCCTCAATTTTTGTAACGGAGTCCTTAAGAACTACGAGTGAATCGCAGTTAAGGATGTCATATACATTAAGAGTATTAACGGTGGAAACCTTTGCACCCTCAATGTTTCTGATGCTCTTGTAGATAACTTCGTTATTTTCGGGAAGAACTACGAGAACTTTCTTACCTGCTTTAATAGCAGCAAGCATTTCTGCCATTGCTTTTGTTTTGATTGCATCAAGTTTGATAGAATCAAGAACGATCATTTCATCAGCAGCAACCTTTGAAGAGAGCGCAGACTTCATAGCGAGTCTTCTGACCTTCTTGTTGATGGAGATGCCGTATGTGCGAGGCTTGGGACCGAGAGCGATACCACCGTGATACCACTGGGGAGCTCTTGTTGAACCCTGTCTTGCACGACCTGTTCCTTTCTGACGCCACGGTTTCTTACCGCCGCCGCTAACTTCGGAACGAGTTTTTGTGGACTGAGTGCCCTGACGCTGATTTGCTAAGTAACCAACTACAACCAGGTGCATAGCGGACATATTGGGCTCAATAGCGAAGATAGAATCGTTAAGCTCGATGCTGCCTGCTTTTTTACCTGCCATATCAAGTACTGATAATTTACTCATCTGTTACACTCCTTCCTTAAGCTTTCTTTACACTGTCAGCGATAACAACGATGCCACCTTTGGGACCGGGAACGGAACCCTTGATAGCAATAAGGTTGTTTTCAACGTCAACCTTAACTACGCTGAGGTTTTGAACAGTTACACGCTCTGAACCGAGGTGACCTGCCATCTTTTTGCCTTTGAAAATACGAGCGGGGTCAATAACACCTAAAGAACCGCCGTGTCTTGCAACAGGACCTGTACCGTGAGACTCTCTGAGTCTGCCGAAGTTCCAGCGCTTGATAACACCTGCTGTACCTTTACCTTTGCTCTTGCCTACAACGTCAACATACTCACCTGCAGCAAAGATGTCTGCTTTGAGAATATCGCCAACGTTTACAGCGGAGGTATCAGCGAGTTTGAACTCTTTGAGTACCTTCTTGGGAGCAACGTCCGCTTTCTTGAAGTGACCGCCCATAGGCTTTGTCACCTTGTTGGCTTTAACGTCGCCGTAGCCAACCTGAACAGCATCATAGCCGTCATTTTCAGTTGTCTTCTTCTGGACAACTACGCAAGGACCAGCTTCGATTACTGTTACGGGAATCATATTTCCGTTTTCGTCGAAAATCTGAGTCATGCCGATCTTTTTTCCGATAAGACCTTTTTTCATTTTGTTTTCCTCCTTCAGATTATTGGTTGAGTTTCCTCAACATGACCTGCGACCTATATAATATAATAGGTATATTATTAGGTATATTTAAAATCAAACTTTATATCGGATTAAAGCTTGATCTCAAAATCAACACCGGCGGGGAGCTCAAGACCTGTGAGAGCCTCAACAGTTTTGTTTGAGGGTCTGAGAATGTCAATGAGTCTCTTATGAGTGTGCTGTTCGAACTGTTCACGGCTGTCTTTATACTTGTGAACTGCACGAAGCACTGTGATAACCTCTTTTTCAGTGGGGAGCGGAATAGGACCGGAAACCTGAGCACCTGTGCGCTTTGCTGTTTCAACAATCTTTTCTGCTGCTTTGTCAACGAGGTTATGATCGTAACCTTTGAGTCTGATTCTGATTTTTTCCTTAACTGCCATTTTTAACGCCTCCTAAAATTATTGGCGGGCTGCGCAAGTTTCAACAACTCACCCGGGCTTATCGCCCTCCCCGTTTAAAAACCGGAATGGACATTCCGGGATGAACTCACGCTCCGATACATACTCGCAGCCACAGTTAAGGACGGCAAACGTGTTTGTATTCGGTATTTAATCGCCCGGTTTAAAATCGGACATACTCGGCGGAAATTCCCTGCCTCAGAGGGCAGCCACCTCCCGCGTCATCGCATATCTGCTCGCGTCAGGGCATAAAAAGATAGGGACACGCCCTTCGCGCGCCCTATCATAATATCACATCTATTTCAATAATGCAAGTATTTTTTGGTATTTTTTTAAGAAATTTTCAAAGTTTTTTTGTCACTATATACCAAGTGATTTTCCACAAAATTCAATATTATTTTTCTACACCCGTAAAGTAATCGGGATACTGTGGCATAACAATTGTTTTTATCATATTAAAACAAAGTGTTCCTTCAGCATACGAAACTCCCACATTACCTGTGGTCTTTCCCGTTGCAATAGAAATATTTTTGTTTTTATCAATTTGATAAACCTTCGATAGCGTGTCAGGGCTTTTTATAACATTGCCATCCTCGTCTCTTTTCCCGTTAAACTCAAGAACGAAATTATTCCCGGTGTCAGGTTCTGAATAAACCGCAACCAACATTTCTGTATCGACATTATATTTTTCCGCCACAAGCTTTATATACTTATTGTTATGATGGTCAGATAACCGATTTTCACCGTTTTTGGTAAGCTTCTCATATTCGCCAACAGGGTCATAACCATCATTTTTCTTTGTAGTTGACTGTGTAACCCTATCTCCTGCTTCCACATCAATATATACGTCATTTGTGCTTTGAGCATTATTTCCTACAACATTTTCACTTTCCTGTGTTTCATCAAAATCAAAAATATTATTCCCACTGTCTTCTTTAGTTGTATTCTGCACACCTGCAAGTGTATATAAAGTAGTGTCATCACTTACTACTTTACCGTCACTGTCTTTTATTATAGTCACAACTGCTATGGTAAGAACAATAACTCCCAAGAGAATGGCAACTGCAAGGGCTATAACAATACCCATACCTTTTTTACTTGTTTTCTGCTCCATAGAAAAAACCTCATAAATCCAAAATAAAACCCGTGTCAACACACTATATATTATAATGGTATATATAAATAAATGCAATACCTTGAGAAAAAATCAGTTTATTTGCAAAAAAAGAGTGCGGAAAACCGCACTCTTTCTGTGAAAACTATTGCAATAATTCACACTAACCTTTAGTGTATGTAGGGAAACTTAAGCTACTGTTTCTTCAACTGCGGGAGTGAAGCTTGCGAATGCTTTGAGAACCATACCGATAATCGGGAAGTCTGCAAGAGCTGCTAAGCTGCCACCGTAAACCTCAACAGTGTTACCGTCAGCATCAGTAGTAGTTGTTATTGAAAAAAGGCTACTGATACCATCAGCAATTTCACCGGTGTCAAGACCATAGTTAGCGAGAAGCTGCCAAATAGAATCTAACATGATTTTTCCTCCTTTCCCACTTATTAGTAATTATATATTAGCACAAAAAAATAACTTTATTTTTCCAAAAAAGAAAATTAAAGCCATTTTTTACTTTTCAGCAAAATAACATAAGCGTTGAGGCTTAATTTGTTCATCTTTAATCAATTTCAATGGGTTAGCACTATATGCTTTCACAAGCAATTCTTTATTTATATAAGAAGCATAGTTGTGGAAACAATAGGCGATATCTGTGTTTCTCATTCTAAAATCATGGGCATCTGAACCGATAAAATCAGCAAAACCGCGATTTATCATTTTTTCCGCAAAATACTGCACCTCTCTGCCAAACATACCTGCTGCCGAACCGCCGTTAAGCTGAAACAACACACCTTTTTCAGAAAGCACATCAATCGCCTCTTCTTCTTCGAGGAAGAATTGATATCTTTCCGGATGTGCAATTACGGGCACAAGCCCAAAGGAACGAAGATAATCGCACCAAGATAAAACATCATCAACGCTTGTTTTAAAAAAGTCAAATTCAATAAGAATATATTTTGAGTCACAAAGTGTAAACGGTTTGAAATATTTTATCGAGAATATGTCGTCGTCACAAAGGATTTCAAAACCTTTATGAAGCTTCAATACAATTTCTTCTTCTGATAAAATTTCAGAAAGCTGTTCAATCTTCCATTCTCTTTCATCAAACAAATCCCCCGCACTTTCCCAATATATTAAATGCGGAGTAAGAAACAAATCGCCGGTTCCCGAACGTACCGCCATATCACAAAGATTTACTGTTTCTTCAATATTTCTTGAGCCATCATCCATATCCCAAAGGACATGGGAATGGATGTCAATAATTTTACTGTTCAACACTTTCATCCTTTACAGAAAAATCTTCATCAGCAGTTTCTTTTTCCACCAGAACCTTGTTACCTATTACACCCTCATCATACATCAACTTAAGAACGATTACAGTAAAAGGTAAAATAATGATACCAAACGCGCCGAAAAGCCTTGCTCCTATAAACATAGCCGCGATTGTAACAATAGCAGGAAGACCAACTTGATTTGCCACAAGCTTAGGTTCTATAACCTGCCTCAATATTGTTATTACACCATAAAGAATAACAAGACCAATGCCTAAACCCACATTTCCTGTTACAAAATTATAAATCGCCCACGGTATGAGAATTGTTCCTGTTCCTAATACAGGAACAATATCAACAATACTCGTAACAAAAGCAATAATAGCAACATAACCGCCATTATATACACCAATAAGCTTCATAAATGATAAGCCTATGAACATTTCTGTAAAGGTAATTAACATTAAAGTTGCATAGGCCTTGAAAAGCTTTGCGATACCTTTCGTTGTTGTTCTCTTGGCATTTATAAGCTTCTCGCGGTTTTTCTTCGAACACATACCCAGAAGCATATTTTTTATAATCTCGTAATCCGAAGTCATAAACACACAGGATATAATGGTTACAAGAAAAGTAAGAAATAGTGACGGAATGCCTTTTACAACCTGCCATGCACCACTAATGGGAGCTGATAACACCGACAAATCAATGCCGCTGCTCTGTGTGCCGATTTTATCAAAGAAATCTGTTACATAACCGCCTACATTGTCGGCAATACCGGCGGGAAGCTTTATAACAAGCCCCATAACAAACTCTTCGGCTGTTTTAACAAACTCGGAAACTGAAGAAAAGTGGCTGAATACATAAGAAAAAAAATCTTTTAATTCATTTACTAAAACCAAAAGTAAAGCTGCAACAGTACCAACAATTAACACAACAAGTAGAAGAACTAATATTATAGAAACTGCACTGTGTGCTTTTATATGAAGCTTTTTTGTTATTGCTTTAATAGGTCTTTGCAAAAAAACAGACAGAGCTGCCGCAAAAACAAACGGAAACAGGTAGCCAAATGCATAGTTTATTGCAACATAGTACAACGCTACAAAGATAGCTACATAAATAAAATTTATGATAAAAGCTTTTCGCTTCTGTATAACAGCATCCAAAACAATCCCTCCGATGAACTATAGTATATTTATTTTAAACTATCTAAAATAATAATACAATAAAAAGATTGTTTTTTTCATAATTTTTTAATATTTTTTATAAAATTTTAAAATTACTCTTTATTATCTTGAATTTCTATGTTAAAATAATTTGGAATATATTGTACGGAGGTATCCGAATGCAAATAGCAATTATGGGGTTTGGCACAATCGGTTCAGGTGTTGCAGAGCTCTTACTTAAAAATCAAAAAAGTATTGTGGCAAAAAGCGGACAAGCGTCATTAGATATCAAGCATATTCTTGATATCAGAGATTTCAAAGGTCACGAATTGGAAAAATATTTCACAAAGGATTTCAATGATATTCTTAATGACCCTTCAGTAAGTATTGTTGTTGAATGTATGGGCGGTACGGAACCTGCTTACGAATATGTATCAAAAAGCCTTATGGCAGGAAAAAGCGTTGTTTCTTCAAACAAAGAGCTCGTTGCAGCAAAAGGCTACGAGCTTCTTGAAATGGCAAAGGAAAACAATGTGAACTTTCTCTTTGAAGCAAGCGTTGGTGGCGGTATCCCTATTATAAGACCTATAAGCCAGTGCCTTGCAGCTAATGAAATCGGCGAAATTGCAGGTATTCTTAACGGCACAACTAACTTCATTCTCACCAAAATGATTACGGAAGGTATGTCTTTTGACGATGCACTCAAATTAGCTCAGGAAAACGGCTATGCAGAGCGTGATCCCTCTGCCGATATACTCGGCCACGATGCTGCAAGAAAAATCTGTATACTTGCTTCACTTTGCTTCGGGAAACACGTATATCCCGATTTCGTTGAAACAGAGGGTATCACGAACATAACTTCCGAAGATGTTGAATATGCTAAAAATTGGGGCGGTGTAATTAAGCTTATCGGACGTGCTCAAAAAATTGATGAGAACAATATCAGCGCAACAGTAGGTCCCTGCCTTATTCAGAACCACAGTCAGCTTGCATCCGTTGATGATGTTTTCAACGCAATCCTTGTTCGCGGTGATGCTATCGGCGATGTCGTCTTCTACGGCAAGGGTGCAGGTAAGCTTCCCACGGCAAGTGCGGTTGTTGCAGACGTTATTGACTGTGCCAAACACACTGCAAAAAGGAAAGCGTTCGGTTGGGGTCCCACAGAAGAAAATTATGTTATTGACCCCGTTTTACAAAGCACCGCTCTTTATGTAAGAGCCGAAGCAGAAGATTATATAACAGCATTTAACGAAATCAACAAAACCTTCGATGCTCCCATTATTCTTCACAGAGATAATGCAGAAAAGAACGAAATTGCTTTCATAACTCCTGTTATTCGTGAAAAAGAAGCTCGTAATGCTATTGCAAAGCTTCCTATTGATGTTAAATCAATACTTCGAGTTCTCGATTATTAAGTTAAAACCTTTTGAATGGAGGAACGTTTATGGCTGCTTGTCCTAAATGCGGAAGGCATCTGAACATTTGGCATATAAAGGCCGAATGTCCCACCTGCGGGGTTAATATTCCCAACTACGATTGGGAAGGCAGGCTTAACGAAGATGCAAAAAATGCAGAAATTGCTTGGGCAAAATTCCACAAGTTTACAGGAAATTTCAAAAGTGCTTTATTTGGCAGTAAATTGAGAATAATTAGATTTATTTTCACCTTTGTTCCCCTGGTTGCTTTGATTCTGCCTTTAGCAAATTACAGTATAAATTTACCGTTTGTGTATGCAGATTCTGTTAATATGACCTTGGTAGATTTCACCCTAAATACTCTGTTATCACTTAATTGGGGCTCTCTTATAAATCTTATTTCATCAGACTTTATAGGTGCTCCCACAGGAATGCTTATGATTGCAATATTACTTCTTTATCTTGCAGTTGTTTTCGGTGTTTTAAACTTTATATTCGTTCTTTTAAGAGCGTCAAAACTTAAAGCAGGATTCAATATTACAATGTGTGTGCTTTCAACAGCTTGCTTCTCATTGGCGGCAATTCTTTTCACCCTTTGTGTTTCAATGGTAGGTAACACTTCAATCAACTTCATCTCAGGTTCTGTTCAATACGGAATATTTATAGGTATCGGTCTTTTTGCACTTAATATTGTACTTAACACCATAACAAACAAAGGCTTCAAAAAGCAAAGAGCGGAGCAAATATAATACATAAAACCTTAACCCCTTACAGTCCAAATTGGCTGTAAGGGGTTAATATTTTACCACATATAAAATTGATCATTGGGATTATTGGGATTATACGGGCTTGTATGCTGATAATTTTGACCACCCTGCACCGTAACAGCAGGATCCCAGTTAAAAGATGGTAATGTAACCGTATAGCTTGGCTTTGTTCCTATTACACTTGAATTGGAACCCAAATCGCTTTGACTGTTTTTGTTTGCCTCTGACATAAGAATTTCATTACGTCTACGCATTTCGTCCAACATCTTTTCTTTTTCGACTTCTATACTATCAGCAAATTCCTCATAATCAACTGTTGCTTCTTCAACAGTTTCATAAACCTCTGTTACAGGTTCGGTTTCAGGCTCTGTTACAGGTTCGGTTTTGGTTTCAGGTTCTGTGGTAGCCTCTGTTGTTGGTTCAGTAACCTTTTCAGTTGTAGGTTCAGTTGTTGTTTCCACAACCTCAACCTCTTCGACCTTTTCTTTTAAAGGAACCTCAGGATCAGTCATAAAGCAAACTGAAACACCAATACACAAGCAAATGGATACCAGAACGAGAATCTTACTTGCTTTTTTGTAATTTATAACGCTTTTTATTCTTGTTTTTATACTCACTTCACCAAAAGCAATAGGACAAGCAGATAATTTAACCTTATTGACACCTAAATCCAACAAGGCTTTGGCGTATTGTCTGCACTGGTCAGCATTGTATTTTTTTATAACTCCTTCATCACAAGCAAGCTCAATGTCCTTGCAAAGCAAAAAATACGAAATCCAAACAAACGGGTTAAACCAATGAATACACAAAACAATAAAACCAAGAGCTTTTATAATATGATCTCCATATTTAATATGGGTTTTCTCATGTTGTAAAACACAATTCGCGGTTATTTCATCCAAGCCATAGGGTACATAAATTTTAGGCTTTATGAAACCGCAAACGAAAGGTGATTGAATTCGTTCGCTTTGATAAATATTTTCCTTTACCAGAACGCCATCAATAATCTTCAATTTTAACCTTATGTAACTAATGATTCCGTAAAGCAGGAAAGCAACACCCACAACAATCCACAAAACAGGAGCAACATCTGAAAAAGATAAGCCTTGCTCAACTGCGGTGGAATCAATCTGCCCTGCTACCCTGTCAGATACTTGAGGCACTTCGTCTGGCACAAGACTGAAAGCACTTTTAAAAGAAAAAGGGATAATAAGCCTTAAACCTACCAATCCCCATAATATTTTGCGGAAATACATAGGTGCCTTATGCATAACAAAACGGGCAATAAGCACCGCTATTATCAACCACACCGAATCAACAGACATTGAGAGTATTTCTCCAAATATCTTTCCCATTGTTATTTATCTTCTCCAAGAAGTTTTTTAAGCTCTGTGTATTCTTTTTCAGAAAGCTTTTGTTTTTTAGCAAAGGCAGCAATGAATGCAGGAAGAGAACCTTCAAATCTTTGCTCAAATAATTCGTTCATTTCTGCAAGCTGAATTTCTTCTTTCGTAACAAGTGAAGTGATTGTGGAGCCTTCTTTTTTAAGAATGCCTCTGTCACCCAATCTTTTAATAACAGTATATGTAGTTGTTCTTGCCCAACCTAACTTTTCTTTACAGATATCAGAAATTTTAGCACATGTTATGGGTTCATTTTCCCATAAAATAAGACAAAATTTGTATTCGCTTTCAAAAACCTTTGGAGTTTTCATTTTTTCACCTTCTAATTTCTATTGTTCATTTTCACTGACTAATTATAAAACCTATGGCGAAATTTGTCAACCGACCATATAAAAAGAGCCCGAAAGCTCAATTCCGGACTCTCTGAACTAATTCTATTAACCAATAAATTCTATATCGGTTTTAAATTCTTTAACCCTTACATCGTAAGCCTTCATTATTTCGTCTTTGAAAGCAAGATTGGGATCTTTTACGCCTAACTGCTTCATAAGATGTTCTGTAAACAAAGGGTTCTGAATTAAAAAAGGTCCTAAAAGGTATGTGCCGTAAAGGTTATTTCTTTTTATACCCTCTGTTTTAGAGGCCTCAAAAGAACCGTAGCCCTTTGTAACATTTATAAAAGCATCATTTTCCTTTATATCATAAGAATGTGAAAATCTGCTTGTATAACCGACAATTTCAGTTTCTCCAAACTTACCCAAAAACAAGGAATTATTTCTTTTTGGAATAGTTCTTTTGGCATAAAAATCCACTATTCCAAGAGCTTCTATTTTTTCACCGTCGGGCTTTTCTATATAATTCCCCATAATCTCAAAGGCATTACCTGTCATAAGGAAGATTACACCTTTTTCTATAAGCTCTTCTATTCTTTTTTTATGGTTTTTGAGTCGGGAAAGTATTCTTTCCTGGTTGGACTCACTGCAGGAACCGAAATAAACCATATCAACATCTTCTGTTAAAAAGCGAGGCATTTCGCTGACGGGAGTTCTGATAAATTCTGCTTGTGGCAGACACATTTCAAAATACCGCATATTTGCCTTATCGCCGAACAAGCAACAGATTTCTGGATATAAAACCTCTATTTTCATACTTGTTTACCGCCTTTAGAGTTTGAAAACTCCGTCTTGATTTTAGCTTCAACCTGACAAGCAAGGTCATAGGTAGAAGTATCGTGAAGAAGGTAAAGCTTGTCAATATCTTTATCCATAATATCGACAGCTTTAAACTCATCCTGTTCGCAGAGAATTCTATCCTCGGGAATTCCTGCAATAAGGCAACGAAGCTTATAATCATAGCAACGAGGACCTGCAAGAACAATCTGCTTAACATCGGGAGTATTCAAAAACTCAAAATCCACATCATAAATCCATCCCACAAATTCAGAAGAATCTCTGCGTTCGAACAAGTCATCAATCATAATAAAAACCGTTCTTGCTCCCTTCTCGTGACCTACAAAATCAAAGGTACGCGAACAGGAAACGGAGTTCTGTCCTTTTGCCATAGTTCTGATAATCTCGGTTTTACCTGCCTTCGCCTCGTTATAACGAGTCCGGGTAACGCTGATTTTTGCCAAATACTCCTTAACTTTATTAAGGTCAACGCCAAATTCGGACATAAGACTTATAGCGGCAAGCTCGTTGTAAATATTGTAAAGGGCTCTGTTTACCATTGGATAAACATCTTCAGTACCTCGGTGCATAACGGTTATTGTCTTATTATCATAGTCAATATTTGTCAATCTGTAATCTGCATCAAAGGACTTGAAGTCACACTTGGGACAGTAAGCATTACCGATATGATGGTATCTTAAATAATTAAATTTCAGTTTTTCATCACAAACGGGACAAATTGAAAAATCGTTAATAAGGTTAACACATTCAGTAACATCGGTATCCAATTTATCAATCCCGAAATAAACCCTATCGTTGTCCTTTAAAAGCTGTGAAGACTGCAAACAATCTGCATTAAGAATAAGCTTTGTTTCTTTGGGTACATAAGTATCAAGAATACTGAAAATATACTCAGGGTGGGCATTTCTCTTAATGGAATCTCTGAAAAGATTTGTGACAATAAGATAATCAGGCTTAATAAAAGGCATAATAAGCCTTGAAAATCTTTCATCAACCTCTAAAACGAGAGCATCAATTTTCGGTTTGCCGAAAATATTAACGCTGTGAGTAAGAGCAGTTGCAACGCCGGTGTTTATGTTAGAGCCGTATCTGTTGGAAACTACCTTCATACCACTTCCCGAAAGTATATCTGCCACCATATTTGTAGTGGTGGTTTTGCCGTTGGTACCCGTTACACAAAGAACATTGGGAGATTTTTTTGTGCGAGCAAGGTAATCAGGGCAAATTTTTAAAGCAATAAAGCCGGGATACATTGTGGCATTTCTTTTTAAAAGACGCAACAAAACATATACTGCTTTAGATGCCCAAAGGGCAAGAAAGTATCTTAAAATCCCCATTGGAATTATTCAACCTCCGAAGTACAGTTAGGACAACGAGTTGCTTCAATATTGATTTCTGTTTTACAGAAGGGACAAACCTTTGTTGTAGGTGCTGCTTCAATTACTTCCTCTTCCTTTTTGCCAATGTTTCTGAGTTTATTTATACCTTTAACAAGAAGGAAAATAACAAAAGCTGTAACAAGGAAATCAATAACAGCCTGGATGAAAAGACCATAGTTTACAGTTGCAGCACCTGCTTCCTGAGCTGCGGCAAGAGTTGCATATTCGCCGCCGTCAAGAGCGATAAATAAATCTGTAAAAGATACCTTACCCGTTAAAAGAGAAATTATAGGCGTTATAATGTTAGTTACAAGATTTGTAACAATACCGGAAAAAGCACCGCCTATGATAACGCCGACTGCAAGATCAATCACATTACCTTTTGAAATAAACTCCTTGAATTCTTTGAAAAAACCTGTCGTTTTTTGAACTGCTTTGTTTTCTTTCACGAAAAAAACCTCTTTTCACAATTTTTTGATAAAAAATATCGGATTTAGTATATCATATAAATCTGATTTTTCAAATACTTTTTACAAAAATCTTGCATTATTTATAGTTATGTTGTATAATTTATGCGGAATTTTTTGACTTTCTTTTTTCGGGGGTGTTTTTTTGATTTTAACTGCTGACATTGGAAATACAAACATAACCCTAGGTATTTTCAACAATGACGAGGTTATATGTATCTCCCGTTTGGCTACACAACGCCACAGAACCTCCGAGCAATATGCAATTGAGCTCAAATCAATATTTGAGCTTGAGAATATCGCAAACAGTTTCGAAGGTGCCATAATCAGTTCCGTTGTTCCTGAATTAACACGAAATTTCAAAGAAGCAATAAAAAAAGTCACCGGTTGTGATGCGCTTGTAGTTGCCGCAGGAATAAAAAACGGTTTAAAAATCGCAACCGATAACCCCAAGGAATTGGGTGCTGATTTAGTTGCAGGCGCAGTAGGCGCTATTGCTCAGTATGAGCTTCCTTGTCTTGTAATGGATTTGGGAACAGCAACAAAAATCTCGGTTATTGATGAAGGCGGTGTTTTCGCCGGTTGCACAATCGCTCCCGGTATAGGAATCTCGCTTGATGCACTTTCTATGAGAACCTCCCAGCTCCCTGCAATAGAACTCTCCGCCCCCGAACACGCTATCGGAACCAATACAATTGAGTGCATCCGCTCAGGAACAGTTTTAGGTAATGCCGCTATGTTGGACGGTATGGCTGGAAGATTAGAAAAGGAACTGGGTAAACCTATTAAAACAATGGTTGCAACAGGTGGTCTTGCAAAAGAAATTATAGCTTGTTGCGAAAAAGAAATTATTTTCAATAAAGACCTTGTTCTTCAAGGACTTTTAGTGATATATAAGAAAAACAGGTAAAACAAAAAAACGCACTGTATCTCATTGAGAACAGTAGCAAAGGAGTTTTATTATGAAAAAAAAGAAACAACTTGTGCGCCTTGTTTTATGTGCCTTGTTTGCGGCATTGATAGTCGTTATGACATTCACACCGTATTTAGGCTACATCACAGTAGGCGTAATTGAAATCACTACCTTACACATTGTAGTTATTTTCGGAGCCACAATATTAGGTGCAAAATACGGCGCAATATTAGGCGGCGTTTGGGGATTAACTTGCATTGTAAGAGCTTTTCAATTCGGAATCATTCCCTTCCAGAACCCCATGGTTTCTCTTGTACCGAGAATTATCGTTGGTCTTGTCGCCGGTCTTGTATTCTTGGGTCTTTCCAAAACCAAATGCAAAAAACCAATTGCTTTGGGTATCAGTGCATTTGCAGGTACATTAACTAATACAGTCCTTGTATTAAGTTTCTTGCAAATTTTCGGTGGGTTTGAGGTTCTGTTCGGTGAAGCTGCCAAAACCTTAGATGTAATTATCGGAACACTTATCAGCACAAACGGTTTGATTGAACTTATCGGAGCCGTAATATTAGTTCCTTCACTATATATGGCAACCCAAAAATACTTTAAAGATAAAATATAAAATCAATTATCAACCTGTTTTTCTCGATATAAAAAAATTAACTGCATTGCCCGAAAGCAATGCAGTTTTTATTATTTTGTTGTTTCTTCGCTTGCTGCTGTAATATCATCATAATATGCAAATGGCTTGAAATCCATTGCATTACAGAAATTCTCTGTATCAGTAATAACAGTATCAGTTACTAAACCATTGAAAAGCAATTTATACACATTTCCTGAATTCTCAAAGAAATAAAGAACAGAAATAGCCTCTCCATTTTTCATCGTAAATCTGCAAATACCTTTATAATCCTCACCAAAATCAATGTCTTCTTCCCATTCCACTTCAATACCTGCATCTTTAAGTTGGTTATAGGTATTCATATTAACATCATAATAATCATCATAAAAATACTTCACAATTGTTATCTGGCAAGCCAGTTTTTCGTCATCTCTTACGAATTCTCCAAAGCTGTCTGTTGTTTTCCAGCCTTCAGGAAGAGTTAATTTAAAACCATAATCCTCAACAACACCATCTTCTTCAAGGGGATGGAACTGTTGCAGAACTGTTTCTTTTTCACCGGACTCGTTAGTTACAAAATCACCGTTTTCATCTGTAGCATATACAAGAAGCTGCCCGTCTTCAGCGAGAACCTTTTCGCCGTCCTCATCCGTTACCAAAAGCATATCCTCTGAATCAGTATAAATGATTTCATTCTCTTCCTCTTCTTTTTTGCAAGCAGCAAATACACACACAAAAAGAATCGTTATAACTGTAAAAATTGCTATTATCTTTTTACTCAATGGAATAACCTCCGTTTTATTTTGAAACTTCCGCAGTTTCAACAGGACTTGTGGGTAAACCGTTGTCCCAAGTGATATCGTAATTTGCTTTGTCCTCAAGAGTGAACATAACGCTTACATCACCATAGCTTTCAAGTGTTCCTGCGCCTGTCATATATGCAGTAACATTTGCAGCTTTGTAATAGTTGATATTTGTGATTTCATTTGTAAGGCGGTCAACTGTTGCAGTGATTTTGCAGCCGCTGTAAACAACGTCATAATCGTTGAGAATCAAATACTCTTTGCTCTTTTCAAACTCTTCTGAACCGAGAATTTCTTCTTTATCGCGAAGGTCAAAGGCCTTTGTTAAAACCTCTTGAGCCTGCTCGCTTGTAAGGTCATTGAATGCGATAGTGATATAGTATGTATCACCAATTTCCTTAAGTGTTGCATACTCAATATCTTCTGCGGTAAGCTCTGTTGCCCAAGACTCCCCTTTAACGAAAAGTGTCTCTGAATTATCTTCACCGTAGCCGATGTTGCCTGATGTTGATTTAATATCTTCGAGCATAAGGTCTTTTAAACCGCTTGCAGCATCATTTATTGCTTTGAGAGATTCGTCGATTTCTTCAGTATCCTCTTCGCCTTGTTTTGTAACCTTAAGGCTACCGTTGGGAACATTCTTCTCAATATTATAAGAAACAACGGGCTTATTTATTTTAACACCGTTAACAAGGCTATTAAAATATGAAAGAACCTCTTCACTTGTTTTTCCTACGGGTGTTGCACTTTCGGTATAAACAGCCTCTTCTGTGTATATAACCTCTTCTGTTTCTTCAGTGTTTTCAGAAGAACCGCATGAAGTAAGTGTCATCAAAAGCGCGCTGACAAGCAAAATTGCAGTTGCGATTGTAAGTATACGTTTCATTAAGGTTTAACCCCTTTCGATATTTTGTCGAAACTTCGACTTATTCACCAATTGATTATATCACAAATTTTCGCATAACAACAGTTATTTTTTACATTTTTTTATATTTGTATAAAAAGCACAAATTACATAATAATCGTTTGTTGTTTACAACTAATTTATATAGCGTATGAAAATAATTACATTTGACTTTTAAATATAATAGCAATATAATGGAATATGATAAATTAGTATTAAGACTTATACAAAAACGGAGAAAAACATGGCTGAAAAGAATAGAAAAAATAAACATAAACGTTCAACCGAACAAAAAGCATTAAATTTTCTTTGTGTAATGATGGCGATAATTGTCGTTTTTGTGGCTGTTGTTTGCATTTCTGTTGATAAAAAGAATGATGCTTTAAAATCGAAAAAAGCTGTGTCTTCGCAAAGCACAGCAGCAGCTAATTCAAACACCGATAATGCACCCGCCACCCAAAACACAAGTGGCGTTTCCGAGGAAGCCTCTTCCGATACTACCGCTCCCGAAACTACACAAGCTGTTGCAGCAGTTGCAAAACCCGGTACAATTGACAACCCCACAATCATTACGATTGATGAGGAAAAATGGTATTTAACCCTTGTAAATTCCAGCTACAGAATTCCCGATAGTTATGAACCTGATTTGGTTTATGTTTGCGGTAGCGGAGAACGTCTTGACAGAAAGGTTGCAGAGCATTACGAGGAAATGTATAATGCGGCACTTAAGGACGGCGTTACGTTAACCCCCTGTTCAGGCTATCGTTCCTATGAATTGCAAGAAAGAAACTACAATAACAAAATAAGCTTCTTTGAGAGTCAGGGCTATTCCTATGAAGAAGCAAAAGTAAAAGCCGCAACAATTATTATGCCACCCGGTTCATCAGAGCATAATTTAGGCTATGCTATGGACATCGTTTGCGTTGACGAATGGTTTGAAGATACCGAAGAATTTCAATGGCTTACAGAAAATGCCGCCGATTACGGTTTTATTATGAGATACCCCAAAGACAAGCAAGACATTACAAAAGTAATTTATGAACCGTGGCATTGGAGATATGTTGGGGTTGAATTGGCAAAAGAGCTTAAAGACAGTGGTCTGGTTCTTGAAGAATATATGGGAGTAGCGTAAAATGATAGGAATAAAAGTTGAAAAAGCACATGGAGAATATGACCCCGGAACAAGTAAATTTTTCGGTTCACCAACAATGCCAGAGGAATGGCTTTCCGATGGCACAATCGGTGACGAAGATTTCTTCTTCTGCCAATTAAAATTGTCTGAATTCAAAAGTCTTGATAAAGAAAACATAATTGACCACAAGGGATTTATTTATTTTTTCTTAACTGAAAAAAAAGGTGATTTCATCCCCAATGTCCGCTATTGTGAATCCGAACCCGACACCCTGATTGATGATTTCAATGCAGGCTTTGAGTTTTTAGGTGATGTTGAAACAGAGTTTTCCATCGACTTTTTTGATACGGACGATGCCGAAGACGGAACAAGAATTTTCGTTCAGAACGGCGAAGAAATCACACTTTTGCAGTATGACCCTCTTGATAACGGAATGCCCGAATTCCTCCGAAGCACCGAAAAAATCGCATATTTTAAAATGAGTAAAAAAGACTTAGAAAGCCTCGATTTTACAAATGTTAAGTTTACAATAGAATAAACTATCGGACAGTTACAAATTTTCAAATAAAATTTGTAACTGTCCGAATTCTTTTATTTTATTTCCGCTATCGTTACCCCATTCTCACCCTCACCGAATGTACCCAAACGGAAAGTCCTTATTCTCGGGTCACCTTTAAGGTACTGGGTAACACCTGCCCTGAGAGCACCTGTTCCCTTACCGTGAATAATTGTGCATTCTGTAAGTCCCGAACGTAATAAATCATCAAGAAAGCGGTCAAGGACAATTATCGCCTCGTCAACCATAAGTCCCCTCAAATCGCAACGGTTATTGATAGCCATTGCGGATTTGCTTTCACCGGTAACTCTTGTGGTTGAAACCTGCCTTTTTTTAGTTTCCTTTTGCTTGGGTTTCTCAATAAGTCGAAGAGACTCTTCCTTAACTCTCATTTTAAGCATACCTGCGGCAATTTCAACATTCCCCTTTTTATCCTTAAGGGCAGTAACACTTGCATTTTTACCGATGGTTTTGCAGTAAACCGTGTCACCGATTTCAAGAGGTCTCGGGAGCATATAATCCTCGTCAACCTCAATAGAATCAAGAACAGGATTAACTGCACTGTTAATAGCATCAAGGTGGGCATTAACTGCAGATTTTGCTCTTCGAGCAAGCTCTGTGGCATCCTTTGTCTGCTTGGCTTCTTTTTTCAGCTTTTCAACCTCGTTAAGAAGTGCATTTGCCTCTCTCTTTGCTTTTTCAACAATACGAAGCGCCTCACCCTGAGCATTTTCAAGTTCTCTGTCACGCCTGAATTGAGCATCCTTTAGTATTTTCTCGGCTTTTTCTTTATCTTCTTTTGCAGATTCAGTAATAAGCTTGGCTTTAGAATGCTCACTTTCCATTTCAAGACGGCTTTTTTCAAGCATATCTACAACATCTTCAAAGCGGGTATTTTCCGAAGAAACAAGCTCACCCGCTCTGTCAATAATACTTTTATCAATGCCTAATCTTTCCGAAATTGCAAAAGCATTTGAGCGACCCGGAACACCAATGAGAAGTCGGTAGGTTGGTCTTAAGCTGTTAACATCAAATTCGCAGGAGCCGTTTTCAACTCTCGCAGTCTGCAAAGCGTATGCTTTAAGCTCTGCATAGTGAGTTGTGGCAGCAATTTTTGCACCTTTTTTATGGAGCTCTTCAAGAATTGCCATTGCAAGAGCCGCACCTTCAACGGGGTCAGTACCCGCTCCTAATTCGTCAATAAGAACAAGAGATTTTTCGTCTGCAGCTTTAAGAATATTAACAATATTCACCATATGTGATGAAAAGGTTGACAAGGACTGTTCAATGCTCTGCTCATCGCCAATATCAACCAAAATATTGTCATAAACGCTGACTTTACTTTCATCACCTGCGGGAATCATAAATCCGCTTGATGCCATTGCAGAAAGAAGTCCTATTGTTTTAATAGCAACTGTTTTTCCGCCTGTATTGGGACCCGTAATAACAAGTGTATCAAAATCCGAACCTAAACGAATATCAGTTGCAACGACCTTTTTTGAATCTATCAAAGGATGCCTCGCTTTATTCAAATCCGTTATACCCTTGTCATTGAGAATTGGCATTGTGGCTTTCATATCGTAGGCGAGATGTGCCTTGCAGAAAATAACATTTATTTCAACCGCACACTCATAGCTACCCTTTATTTCTTCAATAAAGCCCCCTGCTTCAACAGAAAGCTCATATAAAATTCTTTCAATTTCCTGAGCTTCTTTCCCTCTTAAAACACGAATATCATTGTTAGCCTCCACAACACCTGCAGGCTCAACGAAAACTGTTGCACCTGTGGAAGAAGTGTCGTGAACAAGACCTGAAACCGATGCTCTGTGCTCACTTTTAACGGGAACAACATATCTACCGTTTCTTTGGGTAATAATTGCATCCTGCAAAACAGTTTTAAGTTTCTGGGAACGAATAAGCTTTTCAAGCTGGTCTCTTACGCTGTTTTCTTTATTTTTTATCTGACGACGAATAGATGCAAGCTCGGGAGAAGCGTTATCGCTCATATCCTCTTCCGTAAGAATTGCACCAAAAATTTTATCTTCAAGATATTTATTGGGCATCAGGGAATTAAAATACAAATCAATTTTAAGTTCATCCTGCCCACCGCTATTATTTCTCCACTCTCTTATACCGCGAACAGTTCTGACGGTTGAACCGATATCGAGAAGCTCTTTCATCGAAAGAACCCCACCTGCAGAAGCTCTCGCAAGAGAATTATTAACATTCTTGAGCCCTCCAAAAGAAGGACCGCCGTATTTTGCCAATAATATGTAGGCATTTTCTGTCATATCAATATGGTTTTGCGCCATATTGACACTTGTTTCAGGTCTTACGGAAGCAATAATATCTCGGGCATCATCATTACAAGCCCGTTTCATTGCCATCTCTAAAATCTTGTCATATTCAAGTGCTTTTAAATGTCTGTTTAATTCGCTCATAATTATTCCTTAATCATATTATAGAACTCTAAAGTTTTAAATTTCCTTTGGGTTTTGTTAAGTAAATATTCTTCTGAAATACGATAGAAATCGGCAAGCGCTTCATCGCCTAAAGAAAAAGAAAAAATCTTTTCGAAATCCGATAACGAAACATAACGCATAGCAGTTACCACAGAAAGATTGATGCATTCACAAATGCTGTCTGTAGCACAGTTTTTGCAATACAGCTTACCGCTTTCTATTCCGAAATACATATATTCCGTCTCATACTCACCGCATTTTGCACAGGCTACCAAATCCGGCATATAACCGCTTAAAGACATTAGCCTTAATTCAGTTACCCCCTTTATAAACGAAGGCGGTTTTTTATCTTCCTTTAACAACCACAAAGCATTAAGAAAAAGTCGGAGAATCTCCTCCGACTCAAAATCTTCTTCGCAAAATTCGTATGCAAGCTCGCAAAAATACTGTGCCAAAGCCATTTTCTGAACATCATTTCTAAGCTCAAAAAACACTTCTTTTACAAGTGCTTCCTCAACAGAAAAAGCATCTCTTGTTTTAGAAAAAGTAAAATCGGAATAGGAAAGAAGAGATGTTGCGGCAAGCTTCTTGCTTTTAGTTTTCTTTGCACCCCTTGAGAACGCACGAACAAGACCGTGCTTTGCAGTAAGCACAGTTATAAGCTTATCAGCTTCACCTATATTCTGTTCCCTTATAACAAGTCCCGGTGCGGTTATTTTCAGCACTTTTTCCCAACTCCGTATTTTTCATATTAACACAGTTACGGTATTCAATATAATCGGCAATTTTTCCGCCTTTATAAAACTTTTCCCAAAGTTCTTTTTCGTTCATTTTTATCACTCCGCCATAGTATTTTATTCGGCGGAGTTTTCTTTATTCTCTAAAAAAATATATAGTCATTGCCAAATCAATCCAAGCCGAAATTGTGAATAAGTCCCTCTCTGTTTCGCCAATCTTCTTTCACTTTAACCCAGCATTGAAGATTGATTTTACATTCAAAAAACTGTTCAAGCTCGTGACGGGCATTGGTTGAAATTTCTTTAAGCATTGCGCCTTTTTTACCGATAACAATACCCTTGTGGCTCTCTCTTTCGCAGTAGATAATCGCTTCAATGTCAATAATCGGCTTGTCCTCGCGTTCTTTCATTTTTTCAATGGAAACTGCAATACCGTGAGGAATTTCGTCGCTTAATTTATGGAGAAGCTTTTCTCTTATCATTTCCGCCGCAAGAACTCTTTCAGGTTGGTCTGTGAGAGTGTCCTCGGGGAAGAAAAATTCAGACGGAGCCGCAAGCTTGAAAAGCTCATCCTTCAATTCATCCATACCGTCATTTTCGCGGGCGCTTACGGGAATAACAGCTTCAAAATCCATAAGCTTTGTCAGTTCCGCTATTCTGCCCATAAGCTCTTGCTTATCAGAAAGCATATCTATCTTATTTATGGCAAGAACAACGGGAATTCTTTCGGACTTGAGCTTTTTAAGAAGGTCGAGCTCCGCTTCCCTTATTTCTCCTTTTGCTTCCGTAACAAAAAGGCAGGAATCAACACCGCCGATACTGTCATCAACGGCTTTAATCATTTTCTCGCCTAATTTTGTTTTAGGTTTATGAAAACCCGGAGTGTCCGTGAAAACGAGCTGAATATCATCTTCAGTTAAAACTCCCATAATTTTTGTTCTTGTGGTCTGGGGCTTTGATGAAACAATTGCCACCTTTTGCCCTAAAAGATTGTTAAGAATTGAGGATTTTCCAACATTAGGTCTTCCAACAATTGCAATAAAAGCCGTTTTTCTTTCTGTCATTACTTTTTTCCTTTATTTTTTCGTTTTTTGAAATCAAATTTGAATATAAAAAGAGTAAATCCGATAACACTCAAAGCAAACCAAAGTATATTCAACGGATTTTCTGTATAGTGATTAAACAAAAGCTTAAAAGCTTCGGGTTGCCAAAGAATTACAATTCCGCAAAGCACCGCAAACACGGCAAACACCAAAACCGCCCCTGCTGCTACGTCTTTTGAAACGGCAATGGTATGTTTTTTCTCTTTCGATATGGAGTTATCTGCCATTTCTATTCCGGTATTAAGCATTTCTCCACCGATAACCAGACCGGCAGCCAAAAGCAATATTGCAAATTCAGTTCTTGAAACAGTAAAAAAATCGTACCTCAACAAGTAATAGAGCATATATATGAGACAGGTAAGGTGAATTCTGAAATTGCGCTCATGAGTCACCATCCACCCAAAGCCCTTGAAAGCATATAAAAAGCTTTTGAAAAGGCTTTCAACATCCTTCATTTATTATTCCTCCTCGGAATCCATATAATAAGATTCGTTACGTTTGAGTCCGAGTTCTGTTAAAACATGCTCTTCTTTTTCGCGCATATGTACCGCTTCAATGCCACCATTCACGTGGTCATAGCCTAAAAGGTGAAGCATTGAATGAACTGTAAGAAAGCCGATTTCACGTTGAAGAGTATGACCATAGGCTTTAGCCTGACGGACTGCAGTTTCAACAGAAATTACAATATCACCGAGAAGGCAGGCACCTGTGTCGAGATTTCTGTCATATTCACCGTTTTCACCCAAAGGGAAAGATAAAACATCTGTACTGCTGTCGATATTGCGGTGTTCTCTGTTGAGTTCGCGAATTCTCTCATCGTCAACAAAGGTTACGCTGATTTCTGCAGGTTCGCTGAAATCTTCAAATGTGAGAACCGCGTTACAACAACGCCTTACAAGCAATCTCACACCTGTGGGAATCTTCACTGCTTTTTGGTCGTTTGTGATGATTACTTTAATTTTCTCTTTCATTTTCTTTTCTTTGCCTCCTCGTATTTTTCATAAGCTCTGATTATATCTTGCACAAGCTTGTGCCTCACTACATCCTGACCTGAGAATCTGACAATATCAATTTGCTCCATATTTTTAAGAATTTTTGTTACCTCAACAAGTCCCGAACGCTTACCATCTGGCAAGTCAATCTGGGTCACGTCACCTGTAACAACAACTTTTGAATTAAATCCCATACGGGTTAAGAACATTTTCATTTGCTCGGGGGTTGTATTCTGGGCTTCGTCAAGAATTATGAAGCTGTCATCAAGAGTCCGTCCTCTCATATATGCAAGAGGTGCAACCTCAATATTTCCTCTTTCAAGATATTTATTAAAATTCTCTGCGCCCAGCATATCAAAAAGGGCATCATAAAGCGGGCGCAGATATGGGTCTACCTTGCTCTGCAAATCGCCGGGCAAAAAGCCCAACTTTTCCCCTGCTTCGACGGCAGGACGGGTGAGAATAATTCTGTTGACCTCTTTTGCTCTGAACGCGTTAACCGCCATTGCAACTGCAAGGTAGGTTTTACCTGTACCTGCAGGGCCTACACCGATGACAATGGTATTGTTTTTTATTGACTCAACATATTTCTTCTGACCAAGGGTTTTCGGTTTAACGGGCTTACCTTTGCTTGTAATACAAACACAGTCGCCGCTCATTGTAACAAGCTTGTCCTCATTACCGTCATCCACAAGAGAGATGACGTATCTTACGTTTTGCTCATTAAGAGTTTCACCACGGTTAAGAAGCATAAGAAGTCCGTTAATAGCCTTAACTGCTTTGCTGACATTTTCAGGTTCGCCGTTAACTTTTATGTCCGAACCGCGACTTATAACATCCACATTAAATGATTTTTCTATTATTAAAATATTTTCATCAAAGCTACCAAAAAGGCTTACTGCCTGCTCCATCCGGTCAACGTTAATTATCTGTTCCGATTCAATTACCTTCTTTACAAGTTTTAAATATATCATTACATATAAATTATAACACGAATTTTGTAAATGTCTACTAAATTTTTATAAATAAAATATGAAAAACCCACAATTTTTATTTAACTTTCTGTTAATATCGGGCTTTCAACCGCAATATTTTCAATGCAGGTAATTATCACATTTATTTTAATTCTTTTTTCGTTTTCAGAAAATTGGTATTCTACGCTTTTCAATTCTGCTTGGCTATATTGCTCTCTCTTTTTTTCTACTGCCTCAAACAAACCTTGTAGCTTTGCTTCTTCGGTAGTATAAGTTACGGTTTTATCGTTAGTTTTAAAATTATCTTCCCTTACTATACCGATGGGAAGAACAGTTTTTCCGCTTTCGAGAAAAATCGTGCTTTCCGTTAAAAAGTCACCTTGCGTTTTTAACCCCAAAGGTATTTTCAAAGAGAATATATAAAGAAAATATCTGTTATCTTTTTCCAAAGCAACTTGCAGAGCTTTTTTCTTTTTGCAAATTATCTCCTCGTTGTTTTTGGTTTCTGCAAAAACTTCACCCTTAGCATGAACAAAATATTCACTGCCGTCAGCATTGACCCCCACCCCCGAAATGAGAAGAGAACCCTCGGTAACATTATCGCCTTCCTTGACCGCATTAGCACCTTTGTAGCCTTTGACGAGTATAATTTCTCCTTTCTTTGAAGCAACAAGATTGACAGGTGTTTTGGTATCAACTATTTCCATTTGCTCTTTGAATTCACTCATTTCCACCTGAACCTTTCCGCCGAAAATGTTAACCGATACCCAAAGCAACTCCTTATACTCGTTCATCAGCTGATTCTGAACATCTATTATATCAATTTTTGATTTTCTTGCACCCACCTTCACGCCTAACTCCTCAAGGCTTTCTGTAAAGGCTTCTACATTTACACTGCTCGTTCCTAATATTTCAATTTCCCAAACAAAGCCCGACATAAAAAACCAGAACAAAAAAGCTATAACGATGCCAAACCCCACACCCCATCGCCATCTGTGACGTTTAGAAAAACTTTTCAATCCGCGTTCTTTAACAACTTTAATCTTCATTCCCGAATTTTCAGCAGGGAGCGAAAGCAACTCAAATTCCTTTTGCGTTGTACAGGCATAAACCTTTACACCATCATTTTTAACATTCCAAAGACTAATCCCTTTTATTTTACAAAGATTTATAAATCTTTCAGGAAATCCACCTTCTGCACAAAACTCAACATAACCCATTAAAAGACGTAAAATTGTTATCATTTATCAGGCCCTCTCAAATTCAATAGTGACTATATCACCGCTCACATCTGTTTGTCCGTAGGCAAAGGTTGAAATCACCAAATTGTCGCCTCGGATTTTCATATTAAGCATTCCCAGATTAAGAACAATACAATTTTCCGAAAAATCCAGAACGCATTGACAGTCAAATATAATCATTCTTTTATTACCATACATTTCGATGCCTGCATTTTCCGTATTTTCCTTAATATTTTTCAAAGGATTAAACCCCAAACTCACCACTCCTTTTGTTATATTCTTATGTTAAATTTTCATAAAATATATACACGGGGTGACAACTATGAAAAATTCGTCAAGATTATTTATAAAAAATCTTTTAACGCTCATTACTATTTCATCAGTAGCCTTTTGTCTGATAATTTATCCGAAAGATACTGCCAACGGCATAAAAAACGGATTTCTTCTTTTGGGCAACAGTTTAATTCCCTCTCTTTTTCCTTTTATGGTTCTCTCCTCTTACATATCTCAAAGCAGTATTTCCGAGGCTTCAAGTAAAATTTTTGAAAAAAACTTTCAATTTATATTTAAAACAAGTGGCTACGGAGTTGTGACATTTATTTTAGGACTTTTAGGAGGCTATCCTATAGGTGCAAAAACGATTGCTGAATTCTACAAGGCAGAAAAGCTTACTCAAAATGATGCACAACGACTTCTTTTTTGGTGTATAAATCCAAGTCCGGCTTTTGCCGTAACCGCTGTCGGAACATTTATGTTGGGAAATACTGAAAGCGGATTTCTTTTATATGCTTCTTGTATTTGCGCATCGCTTACTGTAGGCTTTTTATGCCGTTTTCTTTCTGATGGTGAAACTGCTCATATAACCCCTAAAAAAGCATCCTCAGGGCAAAATATTTTTGTAAAATCCGTTTCAAGCGGCAGTGAAGCAATGTTTTCGGTTTGTGGTTGGGTTTTAACCTTCTCGGTATTTGCTTCCCTGTGCGACGCTTTAAGGCTTCCATCATCAGCCTGCACACTCATTAAATCCGTCGCAGAGGTAACCACAGGATGCAGAAATGCTGTTAACGCCAATCTGTCTTTACCTATTATCGCAGCGATTTTAGGCTTTGGCGGATTTGCAGTAATTTGTCAATGTGCAGTGTATTCCTCCGCCTGTAAAATGCGAATAAAATTTTTAATTTGCTCGAGACTTTTAAACGCCTCTTTAAGTTCAATTTATTGTTTCTTGCTTTTAAAACTATTTCCTCAATGCGCAGAAGTTTCTATGGTTATAGGAACAAAAACAGGTTATATAACCCTATACCACAGTATCGGTGCTACCATAATTTTATTTATTATGTGTGCTCTTTTAATTTTGGAGGTTGATAACCGCAAAAAAATATGTTAGAATAGATGTACAAAAACAAGGATGGTGTGTCGTTATGGCTCTTAAAATTTTCAATAAATCAATCGAGCCCCAATGCGCATTCTGTGAGCACGGCTCCGCTATTGATGACGGAAAAACTGTTCTCTGCCGTAAAATCGGCGGAATTATGCAATATTATTCAAAATGCAAAAAATTCAAATATGACCCTTTGAAAAGAGAGCCCAAGGTTATCTCTTTTTCAGGCGATTTTTCAAAAGAAGATTTCAGTTTATAACGGTGGCATTTTTATATGCCGTCGTTATTTTACTTTTTGTAACATTTCACAAAATGCAAGTAGAATATTACAATAAATTTTAATGTTATATTTTGGCGAATTGACTTGAAAAGAGAAGAAATAATTAGTACAATATAAAATATAATAAAAGCACGGAGGTTTAGGCAATGGCAGACGCATTCGGTATTCCTAACACAATTCCCGTAGGTCCTTTGGGAATTATCGCTACTCCCGGTTGTGAGGAGCTTGCAGAAAAAATTAACAACTATCTTACCTCTTGGAGAGAAGAGCGTGAAAGCGAGCATAAAGGAACAATCGCTTTTTACGGCTACCAAAGAAAAACATTTATCGTTGATGCAGATTTCACAAGATTTGGTTCAGGTGAAGGAAAATGCGTTCTTCACGAAACTGTTCGCGGTTACGATATTTTTATTATCTGCGACTGCTTCAATCACGGCTTAACCTACAATATGTATGGTTATGAGTGCCATTACTCTCCCGATGAACATTACGCAAACCTCAAACGTGCAATTTCGGCAGTTGAAGGTAAAGCAAGAAGAATCAATGTTATTATGCCCATGCTTTACGAGGGCAGACAGCACAAGCGTTCAAGAAGAGAGTCTCTTGACTGTGCCATTGCTCTTCAGGAGCTTTGCGTTGATATGGGCGTTGAAAACATCATCACCTTTGATGCTCACGACCCCAGAGTGCAGAATGCAATTCCTCTTAAAGGCTTTGAAAACGTTGCTCCTACATATCAGATGATTAAAGCTCTCACAAAGAACTTTAAAGACCTAAAAATAGACCACGATCACCTTATGGTTATCTCTCCGGACGAAGGCGGTATGGGACGTTGTATCTATTATTCAACAGTTCTCGGAATTGACCTTGGTATGTTTTACAAACGTCGCGACTATTCCGTTGTTGTTAACGGCAGAAACCCAATTCTTGCCCACGAATTTCTCGGTGATGATGTTGAAGGTAAAGACTGTCTCATTATTGACGATATGATTTCATCCGGCGACTCTATGATTGAAGTTGCAACCAAGCTTAAAGAGCTTAAAGCAAATCGTATCTTCATTTGTACAAGCTTTGGTCTTTTCTGCAATGGTCTTCAAGAGTTCGATAAAGCCTATAATGCGGGCATTATCAACGGCGTGTTCACAACAAACCTTGTTTACAGAACTCCCGACCTTCTCCAAAAGCCATGGTACTTTGAGGTTGATATGAGTAAATACTGCTCACTTATTATCGATACTCTTAACCATGACTGCTCAGTTTCAAGCCTTCTTAACCCTGCTGACAAAATCAAAGCAAGGCTCGAAAAATACAAAGAAGAGCAAAAGAAAGATGAGCTTTCCCTTTTTGACAACTAAATCCTTGTCACCCTGCAAATTTTGTGGGGTGACTCGTTTTTTTGCCTAAATACTTATTGACATTATATCTTAATTATAGTATTATTTACTATAAGGTAATTAGTGCGCAATATTGCACATACATTTATCAAAAAACTCTTTTTGGAGGTAATATTTATGATTAAAAAAAGAAAAACAGGTAAATTTATTTTTCTCAACATTATAACTCTTGGCATTTACGGTCTTTTCTTCTGGACAAAATGGACCAACGACCTTAACAAAATTTGCGATGGCGATGATAAAGACAGCGGTCACTATCTTCTTGTTTTCCTTCTTGATATTTTCAGCCTCGGTATTTATGCATTCGTTTGGAACTACCAAATGGTTGAAAGAATGTATCAGAAAGCAAAAGACTACAACATCACTCTCAAGCACGGCGGTATGTTTGTAATGATTTGGAGAATTCTCCCCATCGTTAGCAGCGTTTACAAAATCAAATACTTCAACAAGCTTGCAGAAGCTTACAATGCAACTGTTGAAGCAGAACCCGTAGCGGAAGTTCATGCTGAAGAAGCTCCCGTTGAAGAAGCTCCTGTTGAAGAAGTCTCTGCTGAATAATAAAATTTTTAGCCGTCCGTTGCGGACGGTTTTTTTTAAAAAAATCTATTTAAGTCCGGTGATTCTAATGAACAAAGAGCTCAAATTTCATAATGGAAAATTTACAATAATGTCTTTAGGAGATTTGCACGAGAACCTCCACCTTGATACCCGTGAAAAAAGAAAAAAACGCGAGGATATGCATAATTTTGTGAAAATGGGTATTGTTGCTTTTAAACCCGATTTAATTGTGCTTATGGGCGACACTCTTAATGAAAGAGACGACTCTGAAGACTTTTCAGATTATAAATCTTCTCTTAAAGATGTACTTAAACCCATTATCGAATCGGGTATCCCTTTCTGTTATGTCTTAGGAAATCACGAACACGACCAAGGACAAGAAGAATTGATTGTTAATGCCTATAAGGAGATTGAATCCTGCATAGGTGTTAATGACGAAACTGCACCCAGAGGCAAATTCAACTGCAATATTCTTGTTAAAAATACAGAGGGTACAAAAAACATTTTAAACCTTTGGTTTATTGACTCCAACAACTGTTGCCCTGACAGAAATGTTTCTCATTATGATTGGGTTCATCAGGATCAGATTGAATGGTATGAAAATAAAGCCAAGGAAATTGCAGAAGCTAATGACGGAGAAGTTGTTCCTGCAATTCTCTTTCAGCATATTCCCGTTTATGAGGAATATGAGCTTTTAAGAGAAGCTAAACCACAGGAACATTTTGTTTGCGTTGAGGGTTACGATAAATTCTCCGGTAAACGCTATGTGCTGAAAAATGGTGTTGATGGTTATCTCGGTGAAGGGCCTTGCACTCCCTCTTTTAACGGCGGTCAGTTTCAAAGCTGGAAGAAAACGGGTGATGTTGTTGCAGCCTTCTTTGGTCACGACCATCTCAACGATTTCACGGGCTACGTTGACGGCATTATGCTTGGTCAGAATAAAACAAGCGGTTTTTGTTGCTATACAGACGGTTGTCGTTCCTGCATAAGAATAACAACCGTTAACGAGGAAAATCCCTTAAATGTTAAATCAAAGGTTTACCATTTTAAAGAATTAGGTTTAGAATGTACTTCTTTAGGACCAATTGAAAAAAGAATTACTGACAGACAAAGCATAAATATGCATACTGTGGCAAATGTTGCCGCAGGAGTTGCAGGAGTAGCAACAGTTGCCGCAGTAATAAAAAAACATTTGAAATAATGGTGATATATTATGAATTTTAAAAAAGCTACCGCTTTAGCGGCAGGATTCGGAACGGGTGTTGTTATCGGCAAGGCTCTCAAAAAAAAGAATATCTGCCCTCTTTGCGTTGCTAAAAAAGCTCTTGCCTCGACTCAAGTGCACGTTGCCGACACAGAGAAATACAATAACGGTGTCGCCCTTACTCCCCCTATGGGCTGGAGTAGCTGGAACACCTTCAGAAATTCCATTGATGAAAAACTTATAAAAGATACTGCGGAAGCTATGAAGAAAACAGGTCTTCTTGATGCAGGCTATCAATATATTAATCTTGATGACTGCTGGCAAAGCTCAATGAGAACCGCAGAGGGCAAATTACAGGGCGACCTTACCCGTTTTCCCGGAGGAATGAAACCCCTTATTGAAGAAATCAATGATTTGGGCTTCAAGGTTGGACTTTATACCTCCAACGGCACTCTTACCTGCGAGGATTTACCTGCAAGTTTATATAACGAAGCAGTTGATGCAGATACTCTCGCTGAATGGGGTGTTGAATATTTCAAATATGATTTTTGTCATAATGAAGCCATTCCCACAGTTGCACCGTCACTCATTAAAATCACTGTCGGTAAACCAGGTGAAAAGGATTTTTTAGAAATGCAGGCTGAGCACGGCATCGTTCTCAAGGGTGCAAAAGTAGTAGAAGACGAAAAAGTTGAAAACGGCTATATGGTAAGCAATCTTTGCGGTGGCTTGGGTGAGCTTCTTTTTGATAATATTGAAGCTCCCGAGGACGGTGAATACAGCCTTACTCTTGTTTTCAGAAAAGGCGGAAATATAAGAAAATTCCTTGTTTGTCTGGTAAACGATGAAAAGGAATATGACTGCTATTTCCCCTCTTCAAAGGGCTTCACTCCCGATGGCAGATTGCAGATTGTTATAACTCTCAAAAAAGGTCTTAACACCTTGAAATTCTATAACCCTGTTGCTTCCCGTATGGATTCTGCTCAGCGCCAATATACCAATATGGGTAAAGAGCTTCAAAGGGCAACCAAGGAATACGCTGAGAAAAACGGCACACCCGAAAAGCCAATTTGCTATTCCCTTTGCGAATGGGGAATAAATCAGCCTTGGAAATGGGGAGCAAAAGCAGGAAACCTTTGGAGAACAACCCACGATATCAAGCCATTCTGGGCATCAATACTGGCTATTTACGAAATAAATGTGCGCCTTTATAAATATTCTGAGATTGGCGCTTGGAACGACCCTGATATGCTGGAGGTTGGCGTTGGCAAGCTCAATATGGAAGAAAATAAAACTCATTTCACCCTTTGGTGTATGATGGCTGCTCCCCTTATTCTCGGCAACGATATAAGAAAATTCATTAACCCTGACGGAACAGTTGATGAAGATAACAAGGTTCTGGAAATTCTCAAAAACAAAGACCTTATTGCTATCGACCAGGACAAAAGAGGAATTCAGGCAAAACGAATATTCACTGATGGTATAAGCGATATTCTCGCAAAGCCCTTGGAAAACCACGAGCTTGCAGTTTGCCTTTTCAATAAATCAAATAAACCGAGAGAAATGTCCGTTTCCCTTGCAAAACTTCACAGCGACCCGTTTGTTGATTTGCCCATTAAAAAATCATATGAGGCGACAAATCTTTGGGAAAAGGAAAGCTTCCCATTAACAGACAAAATTCAAACAACCGTTGCTCCCCACGGGGTTAAGGTATATATAATCAAAGCTATTGAAGAATAAGACTTTTGCAAAACATTTTCAGGAGGTGCTTTTATGGACAGAAAAGAATTGAAACAAGCAGGCAAAAATTTATTTCAAAAGAATTATTGGTACAGTGTTTTGGTTGCATTTTTGATGGTCTTTACAGGCTCAAGCACAGTTTCGCCAAGCTTCAATTTTTCTTTCACCTCATCAGGTTCAGAAGAAAGTTCTTTTGAAGAATTATTTGGTGGCGGAAATGCTGACTTTTTCTTTGACGAATTTCTTCAAGAACCTATTGGTATAGCAGTTATAATAACTATAATTGCAGTGATTGTAGTTGCATCTGTATTAGGCTATCTTGTTTTTGCTTCTTTCCGTTGCGGTGGCATAAGATATTTCTTAAAATCAAGAAAAAATCAACCTGCCGAAATCAAAGAAGTATTCGAAAACTTAAAAGATAAAACAAATTTTAATATTGCAAAGGTAACTTTTTTCAGAGACATATCAATAGCTTTATGGTCATTGTTGTTTGTAATTCCGGGTATTGTAAAATCCTATGAATATTGGGCAATTGACTATATTCTTGCAGTGCGCCCCGATATAGACAAGGACGAAGCAAAGCGTTTGAGCAAAGTTCTTATGGACGGCAATAAAGCAGACCTTTTCGTGTTAGGCTTGTCATTTTACGGTTGGATTTTCCTTTCTGTTTTCACTATGGGTCTTTTAAATATTTTCTATTTGAATCCCTATATGCAAGCAACATTTGTGGAATTTTTCTCTGATATAAGGCTTCAGGCATTAGCAAAGGGTACAATAACACCATATGATATTCCTGATTACGAGCATCTTGACCCACAGACTCAGTATCAGGCACAGTATTATGCTCAGCCAAAAAATGTTGTTTACAGACCAGATGGAATGCCGATGGGTAACACTGCTTATACTCAGCAACCATTCCATCAGCCCTTTGCACAGCCCACACAACAAGCAGTTGAACCCGTAGTTGAAACACCCGTTTCAGAACCCATTGATAAAAGTCCCGAAGGAAACGACCCTGATATTACAATTTAATTCCCTATATAAAAATATCTCCGTAAGTTTTTGAACTGCGGAGTTTTTTTATTTTTTATGAAAATATAATGACTATTTCTGCAAAAAGTAGTATAATGACAGACGATTTTAAAAAGTGAGGTGGAATTTTGAACAAACGTGGTATTCTTGATATGACAACGGGGCCATTTTTTAAGAAAATTCTGATTTTCTCTATTCCGCTGATGCTTACCGGTGTTTTACAGCTTATTTACAATGCTGCCGATGTTATGGTTGTTGGTCGGTTTGCAGGTAGCGAGTCCCTTGCGGCGGTTGGGTCAACAAGCTCTCTGGTTAACCTTATAATCAATCTTTTCGTTGGTCTTTCAACAGGCGCAGGGGTTGTAACTGCCCGTCATATCGGTGCAAATCTTGGAGATAAAATTCATAAAAGTGTCCATACCGCAATGGCAATAAGCGTTGTTTCGGGTTTTGCTGTAGGTCTTTTCGGATTTTTTCTTTCGGGAAAGTTTCTTGAACTTATGGGGACTCCCGACAATGTTCTCCCCCTTGCAACACTCTATTTAAAAATCTATTTTTTAGGCGCACCGGGTTCTCTGGTATATAATTTCGGCGCTTCAATTGTCCGTGCAACAGGTGATACAAAACGCCCTCTTTTTATTCTCGGCTTCACGGGAATTATAAATGTAGTTCTTAACTTGATTCTTGTTGTGGGATTTCATTTCAATGTTGCAGGTGTTGCAATTGCCACAATAGTTGCCCAGTATATTTCTGCCATTCTCATTGTTATAAGATTGAAAAATATTGAAAATGCTTGCAGACTGAATTTAAAAAAAATCAGAATTTATAAAGACGAACTGAAAGATATAATAAAAATCGGTTTGCCTGCGGGGTTGCAAAGCAGTCTTTTTTCATTTTCCAATGTGCTTATTCAGTCCACTATCAATTCATTTGGCTCGGTTGCAATGGCAGGCAACACCGCTGCACAGAACGCAGATGCTTTCATTTATACCTGCACCAATGCAGTTGCTCAAACGGCTATGACCTTCTCATCGCAAAATATAGGTGCAAAAAAATATGAAAACTTGCGAAAAGTTTATTTTATGTGTATGGGCTTTGCTTTAATAATAAGCGTTTGCTTTGGTGCAGTAGGTCTCATCTTCCCCGAACAGATAATCGGCGTTTTCACAACTGAAGCTGAAGTTATTGAAATGGGCAAGCAACGACTTTACATTATGATGGCAACCTATTTCCTCTGCAGTATAATGGATGTTTCGGGTTGTCAGATTCGCGGTATGGGTAAATCCATTGAACCAATGATAATTACCCTTTTAGGCGCTTGCGGTATAAGAGTTTTATGGCTTTATACAGGCTTCCCGCTCAAAAAAGAGCTTTGGAATTTATATCTCTCCTACCCTATCTCCTGGTTAATAACGTTTATAGCGCTGTTCATTTGCTTCTTCGTATTTGAAAAAAGAATAAAAACACAAAACAATGAGCTGTAAAAAAACGATACGTTTTTTTACAGCTCATTACTTTTTATTTAATATCAATTCCACCAAAAAGGCATTTCGCATTAACGAATATCGTGTGGGGGTTTTCAGGTGAATTCTTATGTTTTTTACTGTCCACTCCTCCGAAAATTGATGTTGAATGGACCTTAACATTTACACCCTCGGGAATATATATATCAATTCCTCCGAAAATTGCGTTAGCTTTAATCACACAATCCTGCTCAATAAAAGCACCTCTCAAATCGCAATCGACACCACCGAAAACTGCATTTAGTTCTGTTCCGTAAAACATCTCTCCCGAGAAATTTGCACTTGTTCCCGAAAAAGCTGCTCCGAATTTTTTAGTATCTCCGCCATTAATTTTAACATTTTCAATAACTTTTTCACTTTTATTATTAAACATTCCGCTAAAAATCATTTTAAGACCAACTGCAACAATAATAACGGGAACACCTAATTTCCAAAGCATAGAAAACTCTAAAATATCCTGACTGCACAAAAGAAGAAAAACACCGACTGCCACACCTAAAATACTTCCGAATTTTTCTCTTGATGTAAAAATTCCTATAAAGCAAGGAACTATTATAAACAATGTCCACCAACCGTCAAAAAATATATCAATATCTGTAATTTCAAGAGCATTAAGTGCGATAATTACACCTACAACCACAAGAATAATGCCCCAGACAATGCTTTTAAATTTACCCATTTTCAATCCTCCTCAACCTGATATTTAACATCTTCAAACTGCATTGTAACCTCTTCTCGAGTGAAACCGTCAAGGTCATATCTGTCAGAATAATAGTTATACTTATCAATAGTAAACGTGGAATCGGGCTTGCAGGTAATCATAGTGCAACCTCTCTGAGAGCCCTCTTTTTCAATACCTATGTAAGCAAGGTAATCTATACTATAACCATAGCTGAATGTGATACCTTTATATTCAAAGGTTGTGTTATTATAATGGTCATGTCCGTTATACATTGCTTGTGTTGAACCGAGTTCAAGCATTTTTTCAAAAAGCTCGTCTTCACCAAAACCGCTGTAAACTCTTCTGCCTCCCTCACCAATAATACCATTTATATATTTAAAATTCTCGGTATCTTTAAAATCATTTTCTTGAAATTCTTTCCAGGCATCGCCCATTTCTACCAAAGGAATATGGAAGAAAGTCTGAGTTTTAACAGTTTCAGCTTTTTTGCTGATTTTTTTATTTTCAGTATTCATTCGCTTAATTTCAGACTCATACCATTCAACCTGATTGGGATGAATATTGTCATAAGTACCTTTTATACTTGTAAGAATAGTGTCATCAACATACGCCTGAGAATCAATTAAAACCATAGCCTGAGTTATTAAACCCTTTGAGTTTTTAACCTCAATAATATGGTTTCCGTAGCCGTCAACATTTTCAGGACCGGGCTGATACAAGCAATATTTGTAATCCTCGTTTGTATAAAAACCCGAAACTGCTTCTCTGTCGAAATACGAATAAGCTTCAGCATCGTGATTACCGAAGGTTACAGTCCAATAAACGCCAAGACTTTCCATAAGATTTGCAAAAACCTTTGCACTGGTATAGTTATTGAAGGTACCTGCCTGGAAAGGCACAGGGTAAGCAATATCACCCGATGCAATAACCAAATCAGGTTTTTCCTTTGTAATCATAGTGGCAACGGCATTAAGCGCCTTTTTATCTTTACCGTGGCACATCCAACCGCTACCGATATGAATATCTGTAAGGTGCATCACCTTAAAATCTCCATCAGTAGTGAAATACCAATAGCCGTTTTCATCCTTTTCCGGAACAAGCTGATTTTCAATTTCAACTTTATTATATGAGCTTCCGACTTTTAAAAGATTATGAGTTAATATGGTATTAACAACCGCAGTCACAACTGCAATAGCAAGAACTACACAAATAAAACAAACTAAAACCTTTTTTCCTTTTTTAGATTTAACCTTAGCCATAAAAACACCACACCTTTCTCTTTATTTTATAATAACACAAGTTCATAAACTTTTCAATAATATTGCAATTCCCATTATTTGCAAGTATAATAAAAATACAGCACTACGAAAACGGGGTGATAAAATGAAAAGAAAAAATGCTAAACTAAAAAACGCTTTAACAGTTTTGTTGGGTGCTCTTCTTATGGGTCTTTTGTGGCGTGTTCGTGGTGAGCACGGCTGGGGTTCATCCTGGGGACTTTTAAATGCAGGCTTTGTTTTCACAATGTTCATTATTGTAATTAAAGGAAACCGTCAGAAGCTTGATATTGGTTGGCTTTCTCTTACTGCTCTCTCCTTTATGCTCACAACTCCCGGTTGGGGTACTCTTTTAAGCCAGATAACAGGCATAATTTATGATGCAGAGGATTGGTCAATTGGCGGTAGCGATGTTTACACCTCTGTTGGTTCTGCGATATTTTTAATGCTTTGCCTCGGATTCGGTCTTGCCTCCCTTTTCGGCATTATGTTAGGGCGCGGTTTCAGCGAAAAGCAATGGAAAATAAAAGATATCGTCATTCTTCTCGGCGTTTTCTACATAACCGATTTAATTGCAAGTGCAGTTGTTTCACCTTTCATTTTAAATGCAGTTCAGCCCGAGGCTGCTCAGGTTTTTGAGGAAGGCTTGAAAATTCAAGGTATTGACGGCTCTGCTTACGAGCTTTATATGGAGCATTTCAAGGATGTTTCCTGGGCGAAGAAAATCGACGGAGGAAGAAACTACTTCCAGTCCTGCGATGTTATCACCGCCACAATTAAAGCAATTGCTTCTCTTTTAACAGTTCGCTTTATTATTAAGGATAAGGTTTCCGCAAAAACAGGTGCAGTTGTCTGCTCCGCTTTTGCTATAGGTATAACTGTTGCCGACCTTTTCTTCTATTTCGGCAACGGCGGTTATCACGAGCTTCACGCTCCCTATCTTCCCGAATTTTTCTATGCTTGGGGTTGTTGGGAATATTTCACAGGCTTTATAGCAGGCGGAATTATCACAGCATATATTTTAAAACTCAAACTGCAAAATGATGTTCCCGAACTTGCCTTCCAAAAAGTTCCCGAAAAATCGAAAGCAATACTAACTTTTCTTTTAGGTACTGTATTTATTGTTGGTGTTAATATCGTAAGACCTGTTCTTGTAAGATATGAGGATTCGGATTTTATGATTATCGCAACCGTTATTGCAGTTATATTTGCAATTGGTTTGGTTGGTTTTCTCGTAAAATTCTATGGCTTAAACGCTTCAAAAACCAATATTGAAAAATATTATTCATACCTTTTATTCTTCTTTGTTGCATATATAAACATTGTATATCTTATTATCGGAACACCCGATTGCATCCACTTTTTCAGAAATTCTGGTTTTCAGCATACTATGGCAATTCTTTCTGCAAGTATCATAATGGTGTGGTCAGCTTTCGGTAACAAAAAATTTGCAGAAGGTAAATAAAATGGAATTTAAAGAATTTTTGAAAAACGCGGCTCATGTAGTACCAAGTAAAAATCAATTAAGGCATTTAAGAGAAACACCATTCTACGCTTTCGTTCATTTCAGTCCCAATACATATACAAATCTCGAATGGGGTGATGGGACGGAAGATCCAGCAATTTTCAATCCTACTGAACTTGATTGTGATCAGTGGGCGAAAGCTATCAAGGACGCGGGAATGACCGGTATGGTGCTTACTGCAAAGCATCACGACGGTTTCTGCCTTTGGCAAACAAAATACACCGACCACTCTATGAAAAACAGCCCTTATAAAAACGGCAAGGGTGATATTGTTAAAGAAGCCTCAGAGGCCTGCAAAAAATACGGACTGAAATTCGGCTTCTACCTTTCCCCTTGGGACAGAAATTCAAAATACTATGGCACTGATGAATATAACACATATTATAAAAATCAGTTAACCGAGCTCCTTACCAACTACGGAGAAATTTTTCACGTGTGGTTTGACGGCGCTTGCGGTGAAGGTCCCAACGGCAAAAAACAGGTATATGATTTTAAGGGCTATATTGACCTTGTAAAAAAATATCAGCCTCAGGCAAATATTTTCCACGACACAGGAACAATCCGTTGGTGCGGTAATGAGTCAGGGAAATCACCCTTTGCTCAATGGGCAGTTGTACCTTACGAGCTTTGCCCGATGAATGAGCCTCAAACAAGCGGTGCATTAATGGACGGCAGCCTTGAATTTTTATACAATACAGATATAACAATAGGTAGTTTACAGCAAATTATGTATTCAAAAGGTCTTGTTTTTGCCCCTGCAGAAACAGATATGTCCATAAGACCCGGTTGGTTCTACCATAAAGATGAAGAACCACATTCTTTAGAAAGACTTTTCACAACCTATATAAATACAGTCGGTAATAATTCTACCTTTAACCTTAACATTCCTCCTATGCCAAACGGAAAATTTGACCCCAGGGATTTGGAAAGGCTTCACCAATTAGGTGAGCTTATAAGAAATGAATTCAAAACTAATCTTGCTGAGGGCATTAGCTTTGAAACCCTTAAAGGCTTCAGTAAAGCTCAACCCGAATATGTACTTAAATTAAATAAAAAAGAAACAATTAAATACATTGATATCGCAGAAAGAATAAGCGAAGGTCAAAGAGTTGAAAGCTTTGTTGTTTTCTATAAAAATAATGACAATTTGTGGCAGGAAATTGCCCAAAGCACAACCATCGGTAGCAGAAAAATTCTTAGAACAGAACCTAAAGAAACCGATGAAATTAAAATCCGAATAACTTCTTCAAGAGATGTACCCGATATTGAATGGATTAAGGTTTATTAAGTATTATAAAGTTTTTGTATTGACATCTAAAGCCAATATATCGTAAAATAGTTTTGTTATTTAATATTTTTAAGGAAGGTAATAATTATGATAAATATGCCTCAGGTTAAATTGGGTATCGTAGCAGTTTCCCGTGACTGCTTCCCTATGACTCTTTCCGAGGGCAGACGCTCTGCAATCGTGAAAGAATATGCAAAATACGGTGAAATTTATGAATGCCCCGTTTGCATTGAAAATGAAAAAGATATGCTTAAAGCCTGTGAAGACGTTAAAAATGCAGGCTGTAACGCTCTTGTTATTTACCTTGGAAACTTCGGTCCCGAATCCGCAGAGACTCTTCTTGCAAGGCATTTCGGTGGTCCCGTTATGTACTGCGCCGCAGCAGAAGAAAGTCAGAATGACCTTCTCGACGGCAGAGGCGATGCTTACTGTGGCGTTCTCAATTTAAGCTACAACCTTAAATTGAGAAACATTAAGGCTTACATACCCGAATACCCTGTGGGTGATGCAGTTGAATGTGCAAAAATGATAAATGATTTTATTCCCATCGCAAGAGCAATTCTTGCTCTTAAAAATCTGAAAATCATTTCTTTCGGTCCTCGTCCTCAGGATTTTCTCGCTTGTAATGCTCCAATCAAATGCCTTCACGATTTAGGTATTGAAATTGAAGAAAACAGCGAGCTTGACCTTTTCGCTTCCTTTAACGCTCACGCAGGCGATGAAAGAATCCCCGATGTTGTTAAGGAGATGGAAAATGAGCTTGGCGCAGGCAATAAGAAGCCCGAAATTCTTGAAAAACTTGCTCAGTACGAGCTTACTCTTCTTGATTGGGTTGAAGAACATAAGGGTTCAAGGGAATATGTTGCAATTGCAGGTAAATGCTGGCCCGCATTCCAGACAGAGTTCAAATTCGTTCCCTGCTATGTAAACAGCCGTCTTGCTTCCCGCGGTATTCCCGTTTCCTGCGAGGTTGATATTTACGGCGTTCTTTCCGAATATATCGGTGCTTGCGTAAGTAACGATGCAGTTACTCTTCTTGATATCAATAACTCTGTTCCTCGCGATATGTATGAGGCGGAAATCGCAGGTAAAACACCCTACAGCTTCACAGATACATTTATGGGCTTCCATTGTGGTAACACCCCCTCTTGCAAGCTCTCCTTCTGTGAAATGAAATATCAGAAGATAATGGCAAGAACCCTTCCAAAAGAATATACAAACGGCACTCTCGAAGGCGATATCGCTCCCGGTGATATTACATTCTTCCGTTTGCAGTCAACTGCTGACAGTAAGCTCCGTGCTTATGTGGCTCAGGGTGAGGTTCTTCCCGTTGCATCCCGTTCTTTTGGTGGTATCGGTGTGTTTGCAATTCCCGAAATGGGCAGATTCTATCGCCATGTGCTTATTGAGGGTAACTTCCCCCACCACGGTGCAGTTGCTTTCGGTCACCACGGCAAAGCTCTTTTTGAGGTGTTTAAATATTTAGGCGTTGAAAGCATCGGCTATAACCAACCGAAATCACTCCCATACAAATCAGAAAATCCTTTCTGCTGATAGATAACCCGTTACAAGCGACAAACTTGTAACGGGTTTATTTTTTTATTCAACATATTCATTTCCCGGCTCTTCCATAATAGTCATTTCAGCATATCTGATACCGGAAAGATTTTTGGTTGAGTCAGGTCCTACAATACCTTTAATATCAACCCATGTGCCGTCTTTGGGAATTTCAACATCCTCTTGGAAGATAACCTCAATGGGAATCATATCAGCCGGTAATGAACCGTCTTCTTCGTGTTCGTGATCGTGATTATGCTCTTCTCCATCGTGAGAATGCTGTCTGTAAACCCAATATTGAACTGCACCACCTGCATATTCTCTTGTTATAAACATACCTTGAAGATGAATTTCAGCACCGCCAAAAGCCGCATATTCATCTTCATCCTCTGTCTGATAAGAGTTATCAAGAGTTGTAATCCAATAATAGAACGTATCGTCGGTTACTTCAATCTTCACCTGACTTTTGTCCTCATGCGAACCGCCGTCTGCCTCAATTTTTTCAAGAGCTGCTTTTACAGAATCTCTTTCCTCAAAGAAAGCCTGTTCAATCTGCTCAAAGCGTTCATCTTCCAGCTTCGTATTATACCAGCCTGCAATAATAACAGCAATAACACCGACTACAAACACAGCGAGAATACAAAGATTTATAATTGTTACTTTTTTTCTGAAAGCCGCATCAGCATAATCTTTTCTGCTCATACCCTCGGGAATAATTTCTTCCTTGGGTACTTTTTTATTCTTAGCCATATTAAACCACCTTAATCTTTAAAGAATTGTGGCAAGAATTTTTTATGAGCTTCCTTCATCTCTTCATAGCAGGATTTTGCCTGAGCAAAGTCACCGCAAAGAGGATGGAGCATAAGTGCGTTCATAGCATCCTCATCGGAGCCCTTCATAGCCGCATCAACAGTGTATTTCTCATAGGATTTAACTGTTCTCATAAGGCTGATAATATGGCGGTTGTTGAATTCACCAATCTCAACTGGCTTTGCACCGTCTTTACCTATAACTGCTGCAATTTCAACAATATCATCATCATCCATAAATTTAAGAGTGCCATTGTTTTTAATATTAACAACGTGAACATCCTGCTTATCATTTGCAATAGAATCAATAAGAGAAACCGCTGCAAGAGAATATTTGTAGCCACCGCGCTGTTCAAGAAGAGCGGGTTTAATAACAAGCTCGTTATCGCTATACATTTCAAGAAGCTGTTCTTCAATTTCCATACAAACCTGTGCACGGCTCTTTGAACCCTGCTTCAAATGAGCGAGCTTTGCTTCACGGGAGTAATAATACTGGAGATATGATGAGGGGAAGCCCTTGCAAGCGGCAAGACATTCCATATCGAAGCCGTCATCGTGAATATTCTTCATAACTGTGGGAGCAAAATTCTCATCAAAAATCGAATCAAATTTCTCTTCACCGTTAACCTTAACAGATGTAATCCAGCTAAGGTGGTTAAGACCGAGATATGTAATCTCTGCATCCTCGCCTACTGCAGCTTTAACATCATCAATCATAGCAATGGGAACATTGCAAAGACCCATTGTTTTAACATTTGTGTGGTTAATAAGGAACTCGGAAATAATACCTGATGGGTTTGTGAAGTTAATAAGCCAAGCATCAGGGCAAATTGCTTCAATTCTCTCTGCGATATTTTTCATAACGGGAATTGTACGAAGTGCCTTGAAGAAACCGCCGATACCTGTTGTTTCCTGACCGATAAGGTCGTGTTTGAGAGGAATTGATTCATCAATGTGACGGCAGGGAAGCTTACCCACACGAATCTGTGTAACAACAAAATCTGCACCCTGCAAAGCAAGGTCAAGGTCATCAGTCATTATAACTTCGCAATCAATACCCGCGCTTTTAAGCATACGAACACAAAGACCGCCGACAATAGTGCGCTTTCTTTCGTCGATATCCATAAAAGCAACTCTTTTAAGTTTAAGAGAATCCTTTGCTTCAATAAAACCATAAATAAGCTCGGGGCAATATGTACTGCCTGAACCGATAACGGTTAAATTAATTTCTTTCATTTATTACAAGTCCTTTCGAAATAATTTAAAATACTGTATTAATCTTCAAGAAGCCAGTTGATACAACCTGTAACAGGAGCACAATTAAGCTTAATAAAATTGAACTTTCTGCCCGTTCTTTCTGCTACAAGCTCTGCCATTCTGTCAGTATATTTCTGTGAGGGAAGCTTTGTATGAATTGAACCTGAGAGAACAACATTGATTTCATCGCCAAAGCTCATTTTATTAACGTGACCGCAAATGAAATCTGCACCTCTCTGAGCCATCTCCTCAATAACCTTTAGTGCTTCTTCATCCTCGTTATTTGCAGCTTCAAAGAATGAAACAATAAGCATTCTTAAAAACTCTTCGCCCTTTTCTTCATCTTCAAGAACTGCAATAGAATCAAGAAGCGTTGCTCTGTCCTTAATTCCTGCTTTTTCGCCCATTAAAGCAGTAATCTGTGATTTTACTTTACCAAGGCAAAGCTCGTCATACATAATTTTGAATGCCTGAGCGCCAACCCAGTGACCGTTACCCTTGTCACCTGAAAGAACATCAAAACCGCCAATCTGAAGCATATTGCCATCATTATCAAGACAGTTACAGCAAGTACCTGTTCCGCAGTTGTAGCCGATACCTGCACCTGCACCAACACCGGCTTTAATAACAATAAAGCCATCGTTATAAATTCTTGCGCCTGTAATACCGAGTTTACCTAATTCAATCTGCATTTCATCGTGCTGATAAGGATGGTCAATGCCGGCAAGGCCCATTAAAATACCGCTGATATCATTGAATTTAAGATTTGCTTTTTCTAAAAGACCATTGATACCGCCTGAAATAATACCTGCCGCCTGAGGAATTGCACCCTCAAGATTTTCGTGGTTTGAGCCTTCAGTTTCATATTGTGCCACTACATTTTTATTTTCATCGAAAAGAGCAAAAGCGGTTTTTGTTCCGCCGCCGTCAACACCGATATAGTATTTCATAAATTATTCCTCAACTTTCTCAAAGCATTCGTCGCAAACTTCCTCAAGGCAATACATACCTCTGCGGAAATCTTCTCTGTCAATCCATTTGCCGTTTGTAAAATCAGGAACGGGAACGGGTGCACCGCCCATTGCAACAGATTGCTCTGAAAGGCAAGTAATTACCATCCAGGCTGCTGTGTCATAAACATCAATGGGAGGTTTCTCGCCCTCATATACTGCATCAACAAAAGCAGAAAGAACAAGGTAGTCCATACCGCCGTGGCCTGCTTTAATACCGCCTTTTTCATAAGCCACCCATAAAGGATGCTCATATTTCTCTCTCCAGGGTTCAAAATCATCCCATTCGTGAGTCCAGCTCTGATGCTCTTTGTGAGTACCGTCAATATAAATTCTGCCTTTTCCGTCCTCTGGCTCGGAGTAGATACCCTTTGTGCCCTGAACCTCGTAATCACGGGTATAAGGACGAGGAAGAGTACAGTCGTGAGTTAATTTAATTGTTTCTCCGCCTGCGCATTTGATAATTGTTGTAACAATATCACCGCATTTGAAATCTGTGTTGTAAAGGTCATATTCTTCGCCTTTATTGTCCTTAATCCATTGGTGAAGTCCTCTTGCCTTACTTGCAACGGAGTTAACAGTAAGGAAACGGTTACCTCTGTTAATGCGGAGTGCTTTAGAAATCGGACCTAACTGATGAGTGGGGTAAAGCTCACCGTTACGGTTCATAAAGTTAAAGAGTCTGCCGTGGATATTTTCTCTGCCGAGAGCAATTTCATCACGCAAATCGTGGCGGTAACCGCCTTCCATATGTACTATTTCTCCGAAAAGACCCTGACGAATCATATTGAACACTGCCATTTCGTTACGGCAATAACAGCAGTTTTCAAGAAGCATACAGATTTTACCTGTTTCTTCACTTGTTCTTACCATCTGCCAGCATTCTTCAACAGATGCAGCACCGCCAACCTCTGTTGCAACGTGGCAACCGGCTTTCATTGCATCAACTGCAATTCTTGCGTGGGTAATCCAGGTTGTTGCAATAACAACTGCATCAAGGTCTTCCTTTTCAAGCATTTCTTTATAATCAAGATAAGCGTGAACGGGGTATTCCTTATTGTTGGCTTCTTCAACAATTTCAATACCTCTTTCTGCTCTTTCGGGAATAAGGTCGCAAACTGCAGGAACCTTAACGCCCTCAACCTGCAAAAGAAGTCCAAGCATACCTGAACCTCTTCCGCTGACACCGATAAAGCCGATATTTGCGCTTGTTTTTCTCATAATAATCACGTCCTGTGAAAAAATATTTACAATCTAATATATTGTATCATATTACATTAGTATTTTCAATAAAATACCAAAAGAAAACCATATAAAAGAATAAAAAAACACTCTACCCTTTCGGATAGAGTGAATTTTCACAATTTAATTATTGCTCAACAGGATAAACGCTTACTTTCTTGCGGTCTCTGCCAAGACGCTCAAAACGAACCTGTCCGTCAACAAGTGCAAAGAGTGTATCGTCTTTACCCTTGCCTACATTTGTACCGGGGTGGATTTTTGTGCCTCTCTGTCTTACGAGGATGTTACCTGCAAGAACATACTGACCGTCTGCTCTTTTAGCACCGAGTCTCTTGGATTCGGAATCACGGCCGTTACGAGTTGAACCCATACCTTTTTTATGAGCAAATAACTGGATATTGATTTTAAGCATTCGTTACACCTCCGTAGTTATCGTAACATTTTTGGGATATTGCTTTTTGAGCTCATTAATATGAAGCTCCAAACCAAGCAACAGTTCTTTTGTTTTTTCTGCGCTTTCTTCGGGAACTTTTAAAGTCATTTCGCCGTCGTCTTTAACAGTTACATCTGCCTCAACGCCCATTATTTCAATAATGGTATTGGCAGTCATATATGCAACGGAAGAAATTGCGGCGCAAACTATATCGCTACCGTGAGCGGCATAACCTGCGTGACCCTTAAAAGAAAAACCTGAAGGCACACCATTCTGAGAATGAAAAAATTTTACATTAATCATTGATTATGCATTGATAGCTGAAATTTCAACCTTTGTATAGGGCTGTCTGTGACCCATTTTACGTTTTTCATTCTTTTTTGCTTTGTAGGTAGCAACAACGATTTTCTTGCCCTTACCGTTTTTGATAACTTTTGCGCTAACAGAAGCACCGTCAACATAAGGAGCACCAACTTTGATACCGTCGTCTGCACCAACAGCGATAACCTTATCAAAGGTTATAGTGGAATCAGCTTCAACTTCGAGCTTTTCGATGAAAATAACATCGCCGCTCTGAACCTTGTACTGTTTTCCGCCTGTTTCGATGATTGCGTACATAGATTTTTACCTGCTTTCTTTCAGTCTCGCTAACAAGGCACGCTCTGCGTTTATGGGCATAACAAAACACCCGCCCTTAATATGCGGCAAATGGTATTTTAACAGAACACTTCCCCTTTGTCAAGAGAAAATCCGCTTTTTTCCAATTCTTTTTTAGCCGAGTTTAGCCGCCAGCTACCAGATGCCAGCTAATAGCAATTAGCAGATAGCGATTAGTAAAAGTATCGCGAAGCCTATCATCCCTGTTAGCCTTTAGGCTAATAGGGAGGGGGACCGCGTTAGCGGTGGTGGGTCGCCCCGTTCCCTCTTTCCTTTATAAAAGTATCCCAACACAACGTTTCTCTGCGGTATGGTCAATCCCAAACCCTACGGTTGTGTTGTTTTAATTCGATATATCGTAGGGTACAGGCTCGCCTGTACCATTGAATCCTTTTAAAATTTATTGACATTATAGTATAATTCTTGTATAATTTAGTTAGAATAATGCTATAAGGAGTTGATTTTATGAATATTCGCCCATCAGCAGCAATCAGACAAAACTATAACGAAATTTCCGAATTCTGCAAAAAATCCGGTGAACCTGTTTACCTTACCAAAAACGGCGAAGGTGACTTAGTTGTTATGGATATTGAATCCTTTACAAGGCGTGAAAAAATGCTTAAACTCCGAGAAGAGCTTCTTGCTGTGGAAGAGGCAAGATTAAATGGAGAAAAAGGATTCTCAATTGATGAAGTTGCAACAGCAATGGAAACTGCAATTTCGGGGGTCCTCAATGAAAAGTGAAACATATTCTGTTATAGTCTCAAAAAAAGCAAAGGAAATGCTTGTTTCACACGCTGCTTTTTTAGCAAAGGTCAGTCCAAATGCAGCCAAAAATCTCGTCAAAGAGTTCAAAGAAACAGCCTCATCTTTAAAAACTATGCCAAACAGATGTCCTTGGCTTTCAGGCGAAAACATACCAAAACACCAATACAGATATATTGCATTTGGAAAACGATATATGTTGGTTTATCAAATTATTGATATGAATGTTTACATAGATTATGTTATTGATTGCCGTCAGGACTACCAATGGCTATTCAACTAACCGAGAAGCTTCGGCTTTTCGGTTTTTCTTTTTTCCGAACTAAAAAACTATTCTTCAACCTCTCAACAGACTGTTTAAACTGCATTAGCGGTGGGTGGTACATAATAGCCACCAGTTGCCAGTTGCCAGTCGCCAGTCGCCAGCCACCGGAGAACAACAAAACCGTAGGGTACAGGCTTGCCTGTACCGCCGAACAAAGTAAAAGTATCGCAAAACACAATTACGAATTACGCATTAAGCATTACGAATTAAATCCGGTGGGTCGCCCCGTCCCCTCTCCCCTTTGTAAAACTATCGCAACATAACGAGCCTCTCCCTTTTCTCACCTCATATTGTTTATATATTCTTCTGTTTCTTCTCGTGATTTGAAAATAATCACTTGTTTATCTGCTTTATATTTCTCAATTAAATTGTATATCTTTGGTAAGATTGTTTGCGGAAATTCTTTTATAAAGCCTTCAAATTCTGAGTCCAACTCCGTTTCGAGCCAAGGTAAATCGTAGCGACCTTTACCAAGTCGCTCAGTTGCACCTTGTATACAAACCTCTGTTGGTAAATCGAAAAGAAAAACCGTATCACATTCCTTAAGTCGCATTTCAATTGTCCTGCCGTAATTCCCGTCAATTATCCATTCATCTGTGCTGAATATTTCTTTTATTCTTTCATCAAATTCCTCTCTCGGAATATGAGTTTTGTCAGGCTTGTGCCATATTGCATCAAGGTAATATAAAGGCAAACCTGTGCATTTATTCAGTTTTTCGGCAAAAGTTGTTTTCCCCGAACCGGGACAACCTATTACAATTACTTTGTTCATTACTACTCCTTGTTTTCAATTAAACATAAAAAACAAAACAGGCATCTCCGAAAATGCGGAGATGCCTTAATTTACAAAAAGATAAAAATTACATCAATCGCAAACGGACAAAACGGCTCTCCTGTTTCGGAAATTAAGATTCATTGTCATTTTGTCCACCTGCCTTTCAGTAATTTTTTATGATTATACTCTTATATGTCAACAAAGTCAATATTCCGTTTTTTCGGAACGCAATCCACAATTCACTTCAGGTAAATATCGCTTTGTGTATCAGTTTTCACCTTTGAGATACTTGGCTGTTTCTTTATCAAATTCAGAAACATAATCTGCATCTTGTTTTTTACGAAACTCTTCGTAAATCCCGCTGACTTTTTTTACTGCATCATCATGTGAAATTTTACCCTTGCCTTCAAGTACATTTCTACGGTTGTTTGAAAGGAAACGGTCTGTTTCGGCAAGCCAATCCGCCATACTCATAAGCTGTTCATCTTCAGCCATCAACTCTGCGTAATCAATAAACATTGTTACAAGCCTGTTAAGGCGTGATAATTCTTTTTCATTAAGATAATTTTTAGCAACAAGAGTATCACTTTTAAGGATTTTACCGTCAGGAGCACCTTTCCAAGTTGTCAGTCCCATAGTAGGACTTTCAAGTGTTGCTCTCTCGCTTAAGAGTTCTGCTGCAGTTTTTCCCGTAACAGCAAAATGAAGCTTATTCTGAACAAATGCATAAAAAGCTTTTGTTGTATCGCTGTTTTTATCATAATCAAAACTGCACTGCTCAAATACATCTGCAATTTTTTGATATGCCCGTCTTTCACTCGCACGGATTTCTCTGATGCGTTCAAGGAGCTCATCAAAGTAATCTTTGCCAAAAGGTTTTCCGTTTTTCATCATTTCATCATTAAGCACAAAACCTTTTTGAATATACTCCTTTAAAGTCTTTGTTGCCCATTGACGAAAACGAGTAGCTTTTTTTGAATTAACACGATAACCCACAGCAATAATTGCATCAAGGTTATAACATTGGGTATTGTAGTTTTTTCCATCAGAAGCAGTTACCGAGAATTTCTCGGTAACTGAATTTTTATCAAGTTCTTCTTCTAAAAAAATATTTTTAAGATGAAGAGATATATTATCCGATGAACAACCAAAAAGCTCTCCCATGGCTTTTTGTGTAAGCCAGAATGTTTCATCCTTAAAAATAACATTTACATATTCCTTACTTTTATCATCACCATATAATAAAACTTCACCTTGTTTTATAAGCTCATTATCCATCAAAGCACACCTCCAACAACATTTCAAAAGTGCTCGTATATTATATTACAAATCAAAGTACATTTGCAATAGCGATGGCGTTATTGCAATATCATCCTACAAATTCTCTTTTTATATCCTCAGGAAACTCTGCAGTAAAGGTTAATTCTTCATTTGTTACAGGGTGGATTATTTTAACTTCATAGCAATGAAGAGCGGCTCTTTTGATGTTATCGGTCACTTTCGCTCCATACATTTCATCACCAACAAGGGCGTGACCGATATAAGCGCAATGAACTCTTATCTGGTGAGTTCTGCCCGTAACGGTTTTTATTTCTAAGAGGGTTTTATTATCAAAATGTTTGAGAGCTTTCCAATTTGTTATTGCTTCCTCCCCCTGCTCGCCAACGGCGCGGATAGTTTTATTCAAATCCGGGCGGTAAATAGGGACATTAACTGTCCCCTCACCCTCTAAAACGCCCTCTGCAAGAGCTAAATATGTTTTATCAAGATTGCCGTTGAGTTTAGATGCAACAAAAGCATTTTTAGCAAAAATCATAACCCCTGAGGTAACCTTATCCAGCCTGCCGACTGCTCTTGCAACAAAATTCTCGTTACCCTGATTTTTAAGATATGCCGCAACCGCGTTGCAAAGCGTACCGTTAGGATGGTTTCTTGTTGGGTGAACCGAAACTCCCGAGGGCTTATTTATAATAAGCAAATCCTCATCCTCATAAATTACATCCAATTCCGTTTCCCACAAAATCGGCGGTTCTGTTTTTTCGGGAAGAAAAATTTCTATTTTATCATTTGTTTTAACCTTGTCGATAACTCTGCTTTCCGAACCATTTATAAAAACGGATTTTTCGGTATGGCGAAGAGTCTGAATTATGCGAGTGGAAACACCCACACACTCTCTCAGAAAATAATAAAGTGGTGTTTCATTGTATTCCTCGGAAACCTTATATTCAATTTTCCTCAAAACACCACCCCTTTGTTAAAATAATGAACAAATGAATATGCAAATGTATATACATTGGTCGAAAAAGGTCAAATGTTCAAAACTTTGTCAATGTAAAGTCAGTTGCTTTACGCGTTTTTTCCTTTTTAGAATTTAAAAAAGAGTTAAACTCGTAGTTGTTGACATTTTAAACACAGTTTTGAACATTGTTAAGTTATCTACTTTACAGTTTCTCCATTCATTTCCATTTGTAATAAATGAATAAAACTTCTTTTAAATCATAAAATATACAATTTCAACTGTATATTTTTATTTTATTGCGAATTCAAAAGCTTTTCTTTCTTTGAATCTTGCAACAAAATCGAAGCCTGCTTCTCTTGCCATTTCATAAGCACGAGGAATACCGAAGCCGATGCGCTCTGCATAGTGAGAATCGGAGCCAACGCTAACAAGTCTTCCACCTAATTCTTTATATCTTTTAATGGTATCAATATCGGGAGCGGGTTTATTTATGGGGTATTTAAGACCGCCCATATTGATTTCCAAAGCCTTGTCCTTTTCAGCGCAAAGCTTTAAAATTTCATCAATTTTTTTAGAGTATTTATTTATATCTTCAACATAACCGCAAAGGTTAAAAATATAGCGGAAAGGATATGTGATATGAGCAAGAATATCAAAATTGCCCCACTGGAGCATCCCGAGAAGCTCGTCAAAATATTCGTTCATTGTTGCTTCTATATCAATGCCCTCAAAGGATTTCCAATAATAAAAATCCTCTTTTTCACGAAGATTATGAATTGAACCGATAACCACATCATAATGTTGGGCATTGATAATCTTCTCTGCAAGCTCGGGAATATAGTGGGGCTGAGCAAGCTCAATACCGCGAAGAATATCAAGTCTGCCTTCAAATGCTGCTTTTGCCTTGCTCACTTCAAAAAAGCTCTGAACGGTTCTTCTGTCATATTCATCCTTATAAAAATAATCCACTTCACAATGGTCTGTGAAAGCCACACATTCAATTCCGTTTGACTCTGCTATCTCTGCCATATACATTGCAGAATGGTTGCCATCGGGAGAATTATCTGTATGTGTGTGTAAGTCAATAATTTTAATGTCGTTCATAAGTAAAACCTTCTTTCAAAACATAATAGTATCACAAAATAACACAAAATAACAGAGTTAATTGCAAAATATATATTTTTATTCCGAAATATATATCTTTTAATATAAGGAATTTTGTGTTAAAATAGATTTGAAAGGAGTGGCAATATGAAGCTAACTTTAAAAGCTAATTCAAAAATCAATCTTCTTTTAGATATAACAGGCATCAAGAAAAACGGATACCACAAGCTTTTCACCATTATGCAGTCCATAAGCTTAGGTGATATTATAACCGTTGAAAAAACCGACGGTGAAGATGTTACCGTTTCCTGCGATACCGAGGGTGTTCCTACCGACAAAAGAAATATTGTATATAAATGCGCAGAAAAGTTTTTCGATTATGCAAATATTAAAGAAAACATTGGTATTCATATTCATATTGAAAAGCATACTCCGTTTTGCGCCGGTATGGGTGGCGGAAGTGCCGATGGTGCGGCAGTTCTCGTTGCATTAAATAAAATATTCAACACAAACTATTCTGAAAAAATTCTTTGCCGAATCGGTGTTAAGGTTGGGGCAGACATTCCATTCTGTATTGTCGGGGGCACTGCTTTAGCCCTTGACACAGGATCAGTTGTTGCTCCCCTCTCCGATTTAGATGGTTACTATATTGTTGTGGTAAAACCCAATGACGGCGTTTCCACCAAGGAAGCCTATGATGCAGTTGACAGCTTAGAATATATGAAGCACCCGAAAAACGAGCAAATGTTGGAATACTTCGCAGATGGCGATTTTGAAAACGGACTTAAACTTTGCTCGAATGTTTTCGAACAAGCCTTTGACATAAACGGCAGAGTTGATATTAAAGATATAATGAATAAAAACGGAGCAGTTGCATCTTGTATGACAGGTTCGGGCTCCGCAGTATACGGAATTTTTAAAGAAAAAGAAAATGCTGAAACCAGCTCAAAGATTTTAGAAAAGCAATTCGAGAATGTTTACATCTGCACTCCGGAGTCAAAGGGTGTGGAAATAATTTCCGTAAAAACTGAATAAACAAATAAAAACCGTCCAAAATCTTTTCAAAGATTGAAAGGACGGTTTTAATATGTCAATTTTTAAATACAAAGCCTTTAACGAAAGAAAAGACAGAATTATTTTGGCTGTTACCGCTGTTGCAATTTCGCTTTATATGGCATTTTCCTGTACTTATTTTACTGCAGCGGCAGGAACTGTGAAAAAAGATGTTGTAAGGCTTCATATTCTTGCAAACAGTAACTCCGAAATTGACCAAGAGGTTAAATTAAAGGTTCGTGATGCACTTTTGGAAACCAATGCGAGTATTTTAAGTGATAATGTTACAAAAGAAAATGCAAAAGAGCATTTTGAAAATTCAAAGGATATTCTTTTAAAAACCGCGAAGGAAACGCTTAAAGAAAACGGAGTTGAATATGATGTCGAAATAACCCTCGGCGAAGAATATTTTGAAACAAGGCAATACGGCAACCTTACATTTCCTGCAGGGCAATATACCGCCTTAAAGGTTGTTTTAGGCGAGGGCGAGGGCAAGAATTGGTGGTGCGTTATGTTTCCGCCTCTTTGCGTTCCTGCCGCAGACGGCATTGAAACAAACGAAAACACCGCCGACTATTTAACAGAAAGCGGTGAAAAAATAGTCAATGGTGGAGAGAAGTATGTTGTTAAATTCAAATTTTTAGAAATTTATGAAGAATTCCGTAACAAGTTAGGAGTGAGGAGTTAAGAGTGAATGGCAATTGCTATTTGCTACTTGCTATTTGCTGGCATCTGGTATCTGGCAACTGGCATCTTAAATCAAAGCACAAGCTCTTTATGCCTGGTCACATGGCAACCAACATTCACTGCAACGGGAAGACCTGCAATATGAGTTGGTGCAGTTTCAATGTTGACTGCAAGAGCAGTTATATCACCGCCGAAGCCTTGAGCGCCAATGTTAAGCTCATTTATTTCTTCTAATATTCTGTTCTCTAATTCTTCATAAAATTCATCAGAATTTCTGACTGAAATATCTCTGCAAAGTGCCTTTTTTGAAAGCAGCGCAACGCCCTCAAAATCACTACCGATACCCACACCCAAAACAACTGGTGGACAAGGGTTTGAGTCTGCCTCTTTTACCACATTAACAACAAAGTCAACTATATCATCAACACTTGCAGAGGGAGTGAACATTTTAATTTTACTCATATTCTCACTGCCGAAGCCTTTTGGTGCGGCGGTGAGCTTAATTTTATCGCCCTCCACGAGAGAAAGGTGAATTAAAGCAGGCGTATTGTCATTAGTATTCCCTCTTCTTATGGGGTCTTTTACAATTGAGCAACGCATTTTGCCGTCAAGATACGCTTTTCTTACCCCATTGTTAACTGCAGTATTAAAATCCCCGTCAACAATATGCACATTCTGACCCAATTCGCAAAAAAGAACCGCCATTCCTGTATCCTGGCAAATGGGAATTTTCAGTTCTTTTGCCGCATCAAGATTTTTGCACATATCAGAAAAAATACTTTTTGCAACAGGATTACTTTCTTTCATCTCACAGTTGCGGATTTTTTCTTCCAAAGAAGCAGATAGCTTTCCGTTTGCTTCAAGAAAAAGTCTTTCAACTGCATCTTCAATAACCTTTGCACTTATTTCTCTCATTGTATTCACATCCAAAATTTTTAAACCGTGCCGAAATCGGCACGGTTTATAATATGTAATTTAACCTCTTGAATTACCGCCACGGCGAGGTGTTGAAGCCCCGCGCTTTGCAACATTATTCTTTTTAAGGTCGCTCATTTTTTCATCACTTACGCTTTTGAACTTTGCCATCATATCTTCGAAAGACATACTTTCCGGTTCGGAACGCTGTGTACCTGTCCAAACGGGAGGCTGACTCTTTCGCGGTCTGTCTCCTGCAGGTCGCTTCGGCTTTGATTCTTCCGTTTGCTCAGGTTGAGCCTTTTTAATTGAAAGAGCCACTTTACCCTTTTCATTGATGTCTATAACCTTGACCTTAACAACATCACCCTCGGAGAGCTTTTCGTGAATATCTTTAATAAAAGATGAAGAAACCTCCGAAATATGTACCATACCCGTTGTTTTTTCGGGGAGCTCAACAAAAGCTCCGAAATTTGTAATGCCTGTAACTTTTCCTTCAAGAATCGCGCCGATTTCCACTGCCATAGTTTACCCCTAAATGATTTGTTGTATTGATTTATTCTTCGGAACCGGGAGTTATGTCAACATAAACTCTTTCATCCGGCATAACATATCCCTTTTTCCTTGCATATTCTTCTGCAAGCTCCTCTTCATCCCCATCTTTTATGGCGGCTTTAAGCTCTTCATTTTCGGAAACTCTGCTTTCATAAATGCTTTCAAGCTCTGTTAACTGAGCTTCTTTAGCATTTATTTCGCTTTGGGCTTTAATAAATCTTATTCCCATATAGAGCAAAAGAACGAAACATAAAACAATAACTAAAACGCTATGAGGCTTAAGTTGTTTTTTCTTTTTCTCTGTTGCCATCAGCCTTACCGCCTTTCCGTGAGTCACGTGGACCTGCACATAATATACCAAATAAATTATACACATACACACGCACTTTTGGCAAGACCTTTTTTTGAATTTTTTGGGACTTTTTTTCACTTTTTTTAAAAAACTGCTTTAATTTACTGAAAACCTTTGAAAACAGTTTTTTTAACAAGCGGAAAGGGAAAGAAATCACTTTAAAAGCAAAACTATAAAACCGTTTCAACAAACTAACGAAACGGTTTGTGAGCTTAACAACTGCAATCCCCAAAGAAAAATAATAAAATACTGCACCGAGAAGCTCTCCTATAATTATATAGGAACGAACCTCGCCCTTATTAGCAGCAAGAATGAAAATAAAACTTAATAAAGCTACAGAGAAAAAATAAATTAAATCAAAAATTACAACTGCAATTTTTCCTCTTGTAAAAGATAATCTGACAGCCCTCAAAAAATCATATAAAACCCCTAAAAGAAAACCCACACCCAAGGAAGCGAGAAATATAAGCACCTGCTCATTTTGGTCAACTGTATACATTATCTGAACACTCTCGAAAGGAAGCTACCGGATTTATCTATTACATCTGCATAGGAAAGAGAATTTATATTCCCCTCAATGCACAATTCCCCTATTTCAAGAGAAAGCTTTGTTATATGGAGTTTTTCACCCTTAACGGTCAGCTCACCGTATTCCGTCTGGGCAATAATGGTTTCCTCATCAAAGCTCCCCACATCCTTAACACCTGAAACAGATAATTTTTTTCTGTCCTCAAGTATACAATTATGTGGTAAAATTCCTGTTCTTTTTTCTTCTGTCATAATAAAACACCTCCGCTATACAATAATATGTAATCAGCAGAGATGTTATGACTTTTATATTTCTATATACTTTCTTCCCAAGTGTAATTATGAAGTTGTCCTTTATTCTGCAGTTCGGGGTAGCCTAACTGCCTTAACGCCTCATAAACACCAATTGCAACGGAATTTGATAAATTCAAGCTCCTTGCATCGTCTATCATAGGTATTCTTACACAGTCATCGGGATGTTTAAGAAGAAGTTCCTCGGGAAGACCTTTTGTTTCCTTACCAAAAAAGAGAAATGAATTATCGCTATAAACTACATCAGAATGAGTTTTTCTCGCCTTTGTAGTAAAAAAGAAATATTTACCGTTAGGATTCCTTTCAAAAAAATCATCAAGATTTTCATAATAAGTCAAATCAAGCAAATACCAATAATCAAGACCTGCTCTCTTCAATTTTTTATCATCAATTGTAAATCCCATCGGTTTTATAATATGAAGTCTTGCGCCTGTTGCGGCGCAGGTTCTTGCAATGTTTCCGGTGTTTTGCGGTATTTCAGGTTCTACCAAAACTATGTTAAGCTCACTCATTTTTAAATCTTGCCCAATTCCTTAATATAAAAAGGAATACCTCTCTCAAAATCAACACCGTAGGTAATGGGATTTTCCATTGACTGTGTTCTTTTAATGCAATCGCAAACATATCTTGCGGCAATACTCATTGCATCATAATAAGAAATACCGTTGAGAATTGCGCCACAGAACGAGCTTGCAAAAACATCCCCTGTGCCGTGATACATTCCGGGAAGCCTTTCTTGGAAATAATATTGAGGAACTCTGTCCTGACCCATATATGCTACACCTAATTTATCTTCCTCAAAGGTAACACCAGTCAGAACAACGTTTTTAGCCCCCATATCAAGAAGCTTATTAAGAAGAGAAACAATATATTCCTCCGTATGAACTCCCGAAACAAATTCGCTGTCGGTCATAAAGCAAGCCTCTGTAATATTGGGTAGAATAATATCGGCTTTCGAGCAAAGCTCTGCCATTGACTTTGCAAATTTTTCATCAAAAATTGCATACATTTTGCCGTGGTCCGCCATACAAGGATCGGCAATAAACAAATTGTCTTCTCTTTTAAAATCTTCTGCGAATTTTTTTACAATATCAATCTGGTCAAAAGAACCTAAAAATCCCGAATAAATTGCATCGGGCTTTAAATCAATTGACTTCCAATGAGCAGAAATATCCGGCATATCGCAAGTAAGGTCGCGGTATGTGTAGCCTGTAAAACCGCCTGTATGAGTTGATAAAACCGCTGTTGGCATACAAATTGTCTCAACACCTGCGGCGGAAATAATAGGAATTGCAACTGTAAGTGAACACTTACCGAAACCCGAAATATCATTTATAGCAACAAGTCTTTTCTGGTTTTCCATTTTAAGCCTTCTTTCTTTTTCCAAAACAATTCATTTTAAATTCTAACACTTCCATTTATTTTTATCAAGTCCCAACGACTACTTTATTTCATTTTTGGGAAAACTTATAAAAAGAAAACGGGAGGTGTATTTAAGATGTTAATGACAACAGATAAAGCAATGAAAATCGGTTCTGCAATGATGGCAGTCGGTGTTGCGGCAGCTATAACAGCAGGGATTGTTAATTCTAAAAAAAGTACAAAATCAAAAATGAAAAAACTTGCCAAAAAGAGCGTTAAAACAATGGATGGCATTTTAGACAATGTTCAATATATGTTTAAATAAAAACCGAGGGGGCTAGCCCCCTCAAAATTTAAAGGAATGACAACAATGAAAAAAATAATCTGTGTATTACTTATTCTTTCTTTTATTTCTATATTCTGCGGTTGCGGAAAAGAGAATTTGCAAAATACTACATCATTTTCCACAGAAGCTTCAACATCTTCGGAGACTGAAAAGGAAAGCTCAACTACTGAAAGCAGCAGCGAATCCGAAACACAATCCGCCCCTGCTCCTGCTCCTATGGATACTGTAAATTTAACAAAAAAATCCATATATGGAAAAAACACAGGAACGAGTAAAAGTTATACAGGATTTGAGCCTTTACCAAAAATCAATTTTCCTGTTGTTGATCCCGACAATTTAAAGGGACTTTCCACCGAAACCTACAACCACAGTTATGGCGTTTCTAAAAATGGCATACCTCATGAAATCTCTGTAAATAATCAAAAATTTTATGAAAAATATGGTGGTATATGCCTTGATACAACCGGTGAAAAAATTATTTATTTAACCTTTGACTGCGGTTACGAAAATGGTTGCACCGAAAAAATTCTTAACACGTTAAAAGAAAAAGAAGTAACTGCCGCCTTTTTTGTTACGCTTTCTAATGTTAAACAAAATCCCGAATTGATAGCGCGAATGATAAATGATGGGCATATTGTGGGTAACCATTCCGATACTCACCCAAACTTTTCTAAAATCACCCGTACCCAAATGGCAAAGGAAATTGAAAATCTTGATAATTATTTAAGAGAGCATTTTGGCTACTCCTCGCCCTTTTTCCGTTTCCCCGAGGGTGCTTGCTCGGAAAGTGCTTTGGAGTTGGTTCAAAGTGTAGGCTACACCTCTGTTTTCTGGTCAAGTGCCTATGCCGATTGGGACATTTCAAACCCTAAAGGAAAGCAATACGCCTTTGACACAGTAACATCGCGACTTCACCCCGGTTGCGTTCTCCTCTTACACGCAGTTTCTCAAGACAACGCCGATGCTTTGGGCGATATAATTGACTATGCAAAAGCGCAGGGGTATGAATTCAAATCTTTAGAGCAAGTGACAGGTTGAAAGTGGCAAGATGCCTACCCCGAAACGTACTAATGTACGTGAGTTTGGGTAGGCATCTTGTGCAGGACGTGCAACATCCTCAAACTATTCTGTACGTAGTGCTTCAACGGGGTCCTTCTTCGCCGCAATTCTTGAGGGAATAAGACCTGCGATAAGGGTAAGAGTTACACTGATAATAACAAGTATCACAGCTGCAACGGGTGGAAGAGCTGCCGCCGCAGGAATATGAGCAGCATACTTGAGCAACAGGTTAATGGGGATTTGCAACAACAAGGTTGACAAAATACCGATTATACCCGCACTTAAACCGATAACCGCGGTTTCCGCATTGAAAACTCTCGCGATATCTTTCTTTGATGCACCGATACTACGAAGAATACCGATTTCCTTCGTTCTTTCAAGAACGGAAATATAGGTAATAATACCAATCATAACAGATGAAACAACAAGTGAAATTGCAACGAAGCAAACAAGAACATAAGTAACAATATCAATAATAGTTGTAAGACTGCTCATAAGCATTCCGATATAGTCGGAAACCTTAATCTGTGCCTCTTCGTGACCATCTGCAGCTACCTGCTCATTGTAATAATTGATAAGTTCATTGAGTTTTTCTTTATCCTCAAAGCTCTTTGGATAGAAGCAAATTGTAGACGGAGTTTCAAAGGTTGAATAACCAATTTTTTCTAAAGTTCCTGCAAGAGAACTGTTGGCCGCCATTGTATCAACATATGCCTGTTTAATGGCAAGAACTTGGTCTTCTGTAAGGAAGCCCTCCATAAGTTTTTTCTGAAGCTCCGACATATCGTCAAAACCGAACATAGCACCCATATCGGCTAAATTCACCTGAGACATATCCATACCCTCTGCCATAGACATAAAGGGGGTGTAATCAAGATAATTGAAATCAATAAGACTTAAATCAACATCTTTAAGGTCAAAATCATTAACTGTAAGATTTGAAAACTCAAGTCCTGTAAGCACATCTTTTGTAGTATCTGCAAGCTGTTCCTTTACAATCTCTCTGGTAGCAGTTTCTTCAATAGCGTAGTCCATAAGCTCACGCATATAACCAACACCGCCCGTACCCAAAGAAAGAGTATTATTTTCATCGGGCCTTAAGATACCAACGATCTGGAGCTCTGTTCCCTCGTCCACAAGTTTTTTAACGAAATAATCGTTAGCGCTGTTGTCGCTCCAAAGTCCTGTTTTCTTATCTTTAACGAAATAATCCGCGCTTAAAACAAGCTTAAATTTCATATTAAGAATTTCATCATAAGAATATTCCGTAACAGACTGATTTTCTAAAGATTCACCATTTGCAAGAGCCTGCATTATATTTTTTGTAAATTCTTCCTGGTCTTTGAGTCCGAGAGCATAAACAACAAGCTCGTTTATCATATTGTTGCCATCAACAATAAGTACAACCTCATTGAATTTTTCAGGCATTTTACCTGCAATAACATCATACTGCGCTTCCATCAGCTTTTGATCACCGATAAGCTCAATCCAAGCATTAACAGGCACCATACTTGACATTGATGATGCCATATCTGCCATACTTTCATCCATTGGCATATTTTCCATCATTGTGCTGGGATTAACCTTTATAACGCCATTTTCGGTATCTGCACGATAAATATTCAAATCTGTGCTGTATTTATACTGAACATCATTGCAAACCTCATCAAATTCCGCCTGATTATCTTCAATATATTTTTTGAAATTATCAAGGTTATTTGATGTAGATTCGGAAATAAAAGCATTTACCATCTGCATAAGGGATTCGTTTACATAAACCTTTCCCTCTTCTTGATTTTCAATTCCCTCAACCATTTCAGTTGTCATGCCTGTAAATGAGGTCATAACACTCTCAAGGTCTAATGTTTGCTTTTCAACCGTCATTGGATAGGAAAGAAGCATATCCTCCTGAATCCTGTCAATATAAACCTGAATACCATTTGAAAGCGCCAAAACCAAAGCAATACCGATAATACCGATACTACCGGCAAAAGCAGTCAGGAAGGTTCTTGCGCTTTTGGTTCGCAGGTTATTTATACTCAAAGAAAATGCAGAAGCAAAAGACATTGACTTTTTACCTTTTTCTTTTACATTTTCAGCTCTTATTTTTTCGTTTTCACGGTCAATATCATTAGGTTCAAAGGGATTGGAGTCGCTTATAACCTCACCATCAAGGCATCTTATTATACGATTTGAATAGGTTTCTGCAAGGTCGGGGTTATGAGTAACCATAATTATGAGCTTATCTTTAGAAATCTCTTTGAGAAGCTCCATAATCTGGATGCTTGTCTCCGTATCAAGAGCACCTGTGGGTTCATCCGCAAGAAGAATATCGGGGTCATTTATAAGCGCACGGGCAATAGCAACTCTCTGCATCTGACCGCCGGACATCTGCGTTGGCTTTTTGTGAATATGATTTTCAAGACCTACCTTTTTAAGCGCATCAATAGCTCTTTTCCTGCGTTCTTTTTTAGAAACACCCGAAAGAGTGAGAGCCAATTCAACATTGGAAAGAACCGATTGATGCTGAATAAGGTTATAGCTCTGGAAAACAAAACCTATTGAATGGTTACGATAGGTGTCCCAATCACTATCAGCAAAGTTCTTCGTGGATTTGCCGTTTATCTGCAAATCACCGCTTGTATATCTGTCAAGACCGCCAATAATATTAAGAAGAGTTGTTTTACCGCAACCGGACGGACCGAGAACCGAAACAAATTCGCTCTCGCGAAAATTGATATCAATTCCCTTAAGGGCTCTTACGGTTGTGTCGCCGGTAATATAATCTTTAACTATATTTTTTAAAACTAACATAATCTATTACCTCAATAATACAGACGTTTTCTGTTGCAGAAAATTATTATACCTATTACCGCAGCAACCAAGGCAAAACCACCTAAAATATATGCCACAGTATAATCTTTGGGTGTTTCTTTATATATAATTGTGGGCGAATATTCCTCATCAACTACTATTTCAATCTGTGCTCTTTCTTTAAAAAGCAAGTTATAGAGCCATTCAATAAGCTCGTCTTCTGTCATTTGGGCAAATTGTTCGCCAATAGACGAAGAGTAGGTTGAAAACGTATCATTTCCGCCACCCATTGAGCTCGTTAGAAGATTTTCGTTGCCGGGAAGCTTCATTGTTTTTGCAAGAACTCTCAAAAGAGTCATTAAAACACCTGTCTGGTCAGCTTCAATATATGAATATTTAACGTAGTTTCCGTTAACATTACTTTTACTTGTTTTTTCTATTTTAGTACCTATTCCTGACAGCGAGTTAACATCAAACTCTGCAATTTTCATTCCCGAGTCTTCCGTCAAACCGCTTAAAAGAGTGTTTAAATCAAGATTTTTTGTCAGTTCGGAAGTATCAATATTCATATCAACTACTCCCGAAAGCCTTGAAGAAAGCGATGTTACGGGAATGAGCAGATTGGAAATACATTTTTCCAGAGAACCGCTGTTCATAAAGTAAGCTATATTGGGTAAAATCCGAGTAAGCGTTTTAACAGGATTATCAAAAACCTCATCAAGTAAATCAAAAATCGGTTCTGCGATATTATCTAAAAGAGCATCCTCGTTTTTGTCATTTAGATATTGAGTGTAAGGCTTAATTGAATTTTCTTTACAGCCCAAAGCTTCAAGAATCGGAATAACACCTGTATTGTAGCCGTCCGCACCTTTAAGGGTTATGCTGTCCATAATTACCATATCTTCTCCTGCAAGAAGAACCTTTAACAAAGGATTCAAGGGACGAAGAACTGCAATAAATGCATTCTGAAATCCTCGGCGAGAACCATTATAAAATCCCCAGGAAACATTATTAAGAGAAACCTTTGACCAAGAGGTAGCCTTACTTAAGATATTGGAAGCGGTTGGGTAATCGTTTTTAATATACTGTGCCACACCCTTTGGTGTTACATCAATACCCAAGAGAACAAGTAATTCAGTCATACCATCTTTTTCAAGAGCACCGTAAAGCCCTGTCAAAAGAGCATTTATATTGGCATTCGAATAAACGCTTGAGGAAAGAAGTGCCTCAATACTGTTGAAGCTACCGCCCTCTTTTACAAAGTCATCAAGTAAATCGTCAATTTCATTAAGAACTTTTTTATAATTATCTTCTGTTAAATTAGGCGTAAATTGAACAACTGTTTTTACTATATCGGGGTAAACCATTGCTTGTGCAGGTGTTAATTGTGCAGGTGTAAAAAGAAGAATCAATGCACCTACCAAAGTATCTGTGTCTTTATCCAATAAGCCATCTAACATTTCTGTTGAAATATTTCCATTATTTGCACCCATATCTTTCATCATTTGGGGAATAGCCTGCTTATTGAGCTTAAGTGTATCAACAAGCCATCTCATTATTTCAACAAGTGCTCTGCCTTTCTCTGCAACAAACTCCATACCATTGTGGTCACCGCATTTTGAAAGGCGTTCAAAATCTATTTCCGCTAAAACAAAACCTGTTTCTGTCGCCATATCAGAAAGACCCGTCGTGAGCATTTCGTTCATATCAAATTTCATTGAATCCAAATCAAGTATTTTCAAAAACACCGCAACCTCAACAAGAGGATTTGAGAATATGGGAGAAAGCAAGGAATCCATACAAGTGTCCATTTCACCGCTTTGCACAAAATACGCAAAAGAAGGCAAAATGTCTGTTAAATTGTCCATAGGAGCTTCAAAAACTTTTTCAAGCATTGTCAAAGCAGGAAGAAGAATATTTTTAATCATATTACTTCTGTCTTGATTTGCTTGTGCGGTAAATTTATCCTGACTAATTAAGTCCGTGCATTTCAATGCTTGAAGTATGGGCACAACCGCATTTTCGTAACCGTTTGCACCATCAATTTTAATAAAGCTTGAAATCGCATAGGTTCCTGAACAAAGAAGTGTATAAAAAATGTCGTTAAAGGGTGATAAGGATTTGGAAAAAGCAGTTACAAAAGTATTTTTGTCCTTAACTCCCCATTCAACTCCGTCAAGATTTACATTTTCCCAAGAAGAAGCTTCAATAAGAGCATTCTGAACATCGGGGTAATCCTCCAACCCCTCTGCTACGGCATAGACAGAAATATCTATTCCGATTAGTTCCATTTCACTTGAGTTTTCCGAAAATCCTTGATAAAGAGACACAACAAAATCAGACACAACCTTATTGCTATATATCATTGGTTTAACTGTTTCTGAAAGGCTTGAGCCTGTGAGAGCGGAAACAATGTAATTTAAAAGTTTATCCGTCCCTTTAACAGCAGTAAGTGCCTCCTCGGCAGTAATGCCTTGGGGGTAATCTGTTGTATAACCCGCAACCGCAACAGAAGTTACCGAAGAAAATGCGACGAGTACACAAAGTATTGAGCATATAAATTTTCTGATTTTATTTCTCATAATCCTCACTCTGAATTATTTTATATTATAAACATATATATTAGTATATTTTTTTTACACTTTGAATTATACAACATCTATTGTATTATTTGTTAAAATTTTGTGAATATTGAGGTGGCAAATCTTGAAAAATACATTACTAAAATTTCTCTGCTTCTTGTTATCATTTTCTATGCTTTACGGATGCACGTTTTCTTCATCAGGAAACAGTATTGAAGCGTTTTCTCAAAGAATGAACCAACTAAATGAAAATTACAATATGACAGTTGTCGGTTATATCACAGATAGCTCCGATAACAGTCTGACAAAATTTTTTAAATTTGCTGAAAATGAAATTATGATAAAATTCAGACACGATTCAAAAAACAGATTAACGGAAATGCATATCGTTTTTGACCCTGTTGTTTTAGCTGAAAATGACGAAGCATACACCTTCATCATCGATTGCATAAAATGCTTTTGCCAAAACGAAAGTGCAACGGAAGAAATTTTCAACAAGGTTGATTTTAAAAAAACGATTAAAACCACTAAAAAAGAAACATCAAGTGCCGTAGTCGAGAATATCAAATTTGAAATTGATACAACTCAACTCGGCACAGTTATAAGTGTTTATACGGACATATAAGTCTTTAATTTTTCTGCGATTTTGCGAAGAGCGTTACCTCTATGGCTTAATGCATCCTTTTCTTCACCCGAAAGCTCTGCGAAGCTTTTGTCACCAACCATAAACAATGGGTCGTAACCAAAACCGCCATCACCTTTAGGTTCAAAACCGATGTAGCCCTTACATTCTCCTCTTGCAGAAATAACATCACCATTAGGGAATACGCAACAAACAACAGAAACGAATTTTGCTGTTCTTTCTTCAACGGGAACATCTCTTAAAATTTTAAGAAGCTTTTGGTTATTCTTTTCGTCATTGCCGTGTTCACCTGCAAAACGAGCGGAGAAAACCCCGGGAGCACCTACAAGATAATCAACAGAAAGACCCGAATCATCTGCAACGCAGGGCATACCGCTTTCAAGGCAACCGCTTTTAGCCTTTAAAAAAGCATTTTCGTAGAAGGTTTCACCTGTTTCATCAACATCGGAAATTTCAACACCTGCCTGCTCAGCAGTTTTAACATCGATACCCAAGGGAGAAAGGATGCGATAAAGTTCGTCGCGTTTTTTCATATTATGAGTAGCAATTAAAAAAATATTGTTTTCCATTAACCGAACAACCTCCCAAAGAAACCTTTTTTCTTTTTAGGTTCTTCTGCTGAAGAAGTTTCTTGCCCTTTTTCCTCAGTTACAGAAGAGGTTTCCTCTGTAATTTCCTCAATAGGTTCAATAATTTCTTCCGCAGGTTCTTCTACATTTCCTTCAACAGTTTCAGAAACCTCTTCTGTAACTGATTGAGCTTCTTCTGCTTCTTCAGCAGAATTCTCTTGAATTTCTGCCATAGCACTGAAAATTTCGCCAACTGCTTTTGCAAGCTCTTCTCTTTCATCGGTCTCCTCTGCGGGAACATATTCCTCACGGATTTTTGAAAGGTCGATTTCATCCTCCTCAAAGTCTTCAGGAAGGTCATTAAAAAGACCGTCTGCAAAAGCCTGGGGGTTAAAGGGCTGTAAATCGTCAATACCCTCGCCCACACCAATAAATTTAACGGGCACTTTAAGGTCATTCTTAATTGAAAGAACAACGCCTCCACGAGCAGTACCGTCCAGCTTTGTAAGAATAATACCTGTAATTTCGGCAATTTTTGCAAATTCACGGGCTTGATTCACTGCATTTTGTCCTGTTGTTGCATCAAGAACGAGCAATACCTCACGGTCTGAATAAGGAAGCTCGCGGTCAATAACACGATAAATCTTACCTAATTCTTCCATAAGATTTTTCTTATTGTGAAGTCTGCCTGCAGTATCGCAGATAATAATTTCTGTACCTCTCGCCTTTGCGGCAGAAATAGTATCAAAAATTACTGCAGCAGGGTCTGCACCCTCTTTATGCTTAACGATATCAACACCTGCTCGCTCTGCCCACACATCAAGCTGGTCAATAGCGGCGGCACGGAAGGTATCTGCAGCGGCAAGAATAACGCCCTTGCCCTCTGCTTTATATCTTGCGGCAAGCTTGCCGATTGTTGTGGTTTTACCGACACCGTTAACACCGATAACAAGAATTACGGAAGGAATGGTAATGAGCCCCATATCTTCTCCGCCCTCAAGCATTTCGGCAACAATGTCTTTGATTTCCGCCTTAACATCGGCGGGGTTTTTTATGCCCCTTTTACGAACAACGTCATTAAGGCGCAGGGTGATTTCAGAAGCAGTTGAAACACCAACATCACCCATAACAAGAGCCTCTTCAAGCTCGTCAAAAAGCTCCTGATCTATTGATGTATAGCTATCAAGAACATTATCAATAGCACCTGAAACATTGTTCCTTGTTTTTCTTAAACCGAAGTTTATTTTCTTAAAAATACCCATTAGAAAAACTCCATTATATAACTAAAATATTTTTGTTCATAAACAGAATATGCAATTTGTAGATTTAACGTCAGATTGTGCGAAGAACGCCGTTTTAGTGAAGGAAGCTGTACAAAGGTACTGCGACTGAGCTAAAACAAGTTATTCGTGCGATATCACGTTAAATCGAATTTGTTAGCCATTTCTGCAGTTTTTAACTCGAGGAGCTTAGATACACCCTTTTCCTGCATTGTAACACCGTAAAGCATATCTGCCTCTTCCATTGTACCACGGCGGTGTGTAATGAGAATGAACTGTGTATTATTTGTCATTCTGCGGACATAGGAAGCATATCTTGCAACGTTAACATCATCAAGTGCAGCTTCAACCTCGTCGAAAATGCAGAAAGGACAAGGATTAACCTTGAGGATTGAGAAAAGAAGTGCTATTGCAGAAAGTCCCTTTTCACCACCGGAAAGAAGAGAAATATTCTGAACATTCTTGCCCGGAGGTTGAACCTTGATATCAATATCGCACTCAAGAACATCGCTTTCGTCAGTAAGCACAAGTGATGCTTTACCGCCACCGAAAAGCTCTGAAAATGTCTGACCGAAGCTGAAATTGATTTTATCAAACTGCTCTTTAAACTGAACGCCCATTTTACCTGTAAGTTCATTTATAAGTTTAATAAGCTCTGCCTTTGATTTTTCAACATCACTTACCTGAGTGTGCATAAAGCTGTATCTTTCAGAAACCTCTTTATACTCCTCAATTGCGCTTACATTTACATTACCAAGACCACGGATTTTGCTTTTAAGCTCGTTAAGTCTTTTCTTTGCCTCAGGGATGTCTTCAATAACAATATCAAGTTCTTCCGCTTCGCGCTTTGTAAGCTCATATTCATCATAGAGTTTGTTTTGTATATCTTCAAACTCTTTTTCCATTGCTTCTTTTCTTTCGGAAAGTCTTGCTTTTTCTCCGCCTAATTTCTCACGCTCTTCAGTTTTTTCTCTTTCAAGAATACGAAGCTTACCGCTTTCCTGCTCGTACTGTTCGCGCTTTGAAATAAGAGAAGCAATCTGTTCTTTGGAAGCTGAACTTTGAGTTCTCAAGCCTTCTGCTTCTCCATTAAGAACTTCAATCCTTTCCCGTATTTCCTCGTTGCGTTTATTGATTTCTTCAATTTCACTGTCAAGCTGGGAAAGCTTATCCTTATGACTTGTACTTCTGTTGTGAAGTCTTGTAATTTCTTCTCGTTTGGCTTCAATTTCCTTTTCAGAAGTAGCAATGGAAAGATTTATATGCGCCGCATCTGCGGTGAGCTTTTCTCTCTTTTCACGAAGACTTTCTCTGTCTCCTGTAAGAGCAGAAAGCTCTGCTTCAACCTCTTCAAGTTCAGCTTGGAGAGCTGTGAGTTTTTCATTGGCAGAAGCTGCACCATCTTTTATTGACTTTATTCTTTCTGTAAGCTGTACCCTTTCTTCATCAGCAAGAGTTTGTGTTTGCAAAGTATTTTCGTAATTACCCTTGCGAAGAGCGAGAACACCCTCAACTCTGATTTTCTCTTCACCAAGAGAAATAATTTCACCCTTGCAGCCCTCAAGCTCTGCATTAACCGATGAAAAGCTCTCCTTCTGTGATTCAACATCCTTAAGAAGCATTGTGAGCTTTTCTTCCAAATCTGTTAATTCGTTTTTCAGTTTATCAAGTTCGTTACCACGGCTCAAAATTCCTGCATTCTGAAGCTTTGCGCCACCGGTCATAGAACCGCCTGCATTAACAACCTGACCGTCAAGGGTAACGATTTTGAACTTGTAATTATATTTTTTAGCAATAACTATTGCCGCATCCAAATCCTCTGCAACAACAGTTCTTCCTAAAAGGGATTTGATAATTTCGGTATATTTCTTGTCGTACTCAACAAGCTCTGATGCAAGGTTTATGTAACCAAAGCAATCGTCAAGGTCTTTTTCTTCAAGGACCTTACCTTTTATTGCAGTAAGAGGAAGGAAGGTTGCACGACCTGCTCTGCTTTCCTTAAGGAAGCCGATAGCCTTTTTAGCATCGTTTTCAGTTTCGGTTACAATATTCTGAATTTGAGCACCTAAAGCGGTTTCAATAGCAAGTGAATATTTATCTTTAACTGAAATAATTTGTGAAACAGGAGCGTGAATACCCTTGAGAACACCTCTTCTTACCTCACGGATAACCGCTTTAACACTACCCTGATAGCCTTCCATATTCTTTTCAAGGTCGGAAAGCATTAAAATACGGGAATTTTTAATTTGGATATCGTTACGAAGAGTGTTTTCCTGCTCTTTGAGCACTTCGAGTTTTTCTCTTCTCTTTGTTGCAAGAAGCTCGATACCTGAAAGAGAATTATTCAGCTCTGTGTTTCTTTCAACAATTCTTTCGAGCTCATCTTCTGCTTCCTTGCACTGCGCTTTAAGGGTTTCAAGGACAGGCTTTCTTGACTGTGTAAGCTCATCAATAACAGAAATTCTGTTTTCAATTTCCTCAACAGAAGAAGCAGCAGTTGAGCTGATAACTCTGTTATCTGCAATTTCAAGGGAAAGAGCGGACATTTTTTCGCTTAATTCAACACTTTTTTGAGCAGATTTGCTGTTTTCATCGCTTAAAACATCAAGCTCTCCTGTGAAAGAATTAAGTTCTGCTTTTTTATCTTCAATAGAAGCTTCAAGCTCAACAATTGATTTTTCTGCATTCTCTATCTGAGTTGCGATTTCTGTGTCCGTATCGTTTTCTTCTGTTTTCTCTCTTTCAATACGTTCAATAGTTTCATTATTATGAAGAATTGTATTTTCCTGAACTGCTATCTGGCTCTCAAGGAGAGCTGCCTGCTCTTCAAGCTGAGCGCACGCACGTCTGATTTCATCAACTGCAACGGTAATTCTCTGAGTTTCTGAAATTGCTGAATCAATTTTTTCCGTTATTTCTTCAAGAGATTTACAAACCTCACCATACTGAGCATCAACAATGGTGATTTTCTTCTCCTGCTCGCGCAAATCGTTCTTTGTTTTCTTGATTGTATAAAGCCAGAGACCTATTTCAAGATTTTTCTTTTCCCCTGCATATTCGAGAAATTTCTGTGCCTTTTCGCTTTGAATTTTAAGTGGGCCAACGCGTGTTTCAAGCTCTGTAAGAATATCTCTTAATCTCAGGAGATTCTCTTCTGCCTGATTAAGACGGCGCATAGCATCCGCACGGCGATATCTGTAATGAGAAATACCTGCAGCTTCTTCGAGCATATCACGTCTGTCCTCGGATTTGCCGGAAATAAGGGTTTCAACCTTACCCTGACTAATCATAGAATAGCCGTCACGACCGAGACCTGTATCCATAAATAATTCGTGAATATCTTTAAGTCTCGCCTGCTCGCCGTTTATCTTATATTCACTTTCACCTGAACGGTAATAACGTCTTGTAACAGTTACCTCTTTTTTCGGGTTATTAAGTGCCATATCGGAATTGTCCAACTTGAGCGTAACCTCTGCAAAGCCGACTGCGCGACGGGAATCTGTACCGCTGAAGATAACATCTTCCATTTTTGAGCCACGCAGATTCTTTGTGGATTGTTCACCCAAAACCCAACGCATAGCATCGGAAAGATTACTTTTTCCGCTACCGTTAGGGCCGACAACAGCCGTTATACCTTTTCCGAAATTCAATACAGTCTTGTCCGGGAAGGATTTGAAGCCCTGCATTTCTATCGCTTTAAGATACATTTGGTTTTCTACCTTTCATTAGTAAGTTATTCTATAACTATTTCGTATTTATTAAGTGTTTTCTTTCCCTTTACGGTAACATCCCAGCCGGCTCTTTTCAGGTGGAGTTTATTGGAACCTTTCTGACCCGTCATTTTAGAAATCTCTCGGTCATTAACATAAAGGATTATTGGTTTACTCTCTGCAAGAGAGCATATATTTTTATTCTCTAAGGGGTATTTTTCCGAAAGAATTTTTTTTGCTTTTTGTAAGTATATTTTTGATTCACAAAGCTCACCAAAAGCTGGGTGATAAGGTCCTGCAAGATAACCCTCTTCTACATTTCCGCCCGAATGAAGCCCCAAGCGAATAACCGTAATATTTTCATCGTGAAAATGTTTTAAAAGAACTGCACACAGTTCTGTCGCTTCCTCTAATGTTTGAGGCTTATAATCACCTTTTTTATAAAGCTCGCCCAAATATGTACCCTCTAAAACAATTGTGGGATAAATTCGGACTGTATCAGGCTTTAAAGCAATAATATCTTCCGCAGTTTTCAGGGATTTTTCAGGTGTGTCACCCAAAAGCCCCGTCATCATCTGCAAACCTAAAGAAAAGCCTTTTTCTTTTATTAACTTTGATGCTTTTATTATATCATCGTGGGTATGACCTCGGTGATTTAATAAAAGAACCTGTGAATCTGTACTTTGCGCCCCGAGTTCTATGGAAGTCACCTTGTATTCTTTAAGAATTTCCAGAATTCCCTCGTCAATTGCATCGGGACGGGTGGAAACTCTGATTCCGCAGAAATACCCCTGTTCAATAAAGGGCTTGGTTTCCTCGAGAAGAGAAAGCATATATTCCCTTTCAATTGCCGTAAAACTACCACCGAAAAATGCAATTTCAGTATTTTGTGGGTCAATTCCGTCTTCAACTGCTTTCGCAAGAGTTTCTTTAATCTCTTGTGGTGTCAGTTCTTTTACTGAACCTGAAATAGTTTTCTGATTACAAAAGGAACATTGATGTGGGCAACCCCGGTGGGGAACAAAAAGTGAAATATTTGCGTGTTTCATTTTTTTATTTTTGAAAGGGCATCTCCTGCCGCCGCTTGTTCGGCTTCTTTTTTTGTTCTGCCTTCGCCTTTACCAACAATTTCACCGTTAAGCCTGACTACAAACTTAAAGGTTTTATCGTGGTCAGGACCAAACTCACCAATTTCTTCATAAGAAAGGGCATTCCCCTTTTCTTTTTGAATTTCCTCTTGAAGAAGGGATTTATTGTCCTTAAAGCTTGCCTCTCTCTTTACGGCATCTTTAATAAATCCGAGAATATACGGTTTTACAACCTCAATTCCGCCATCGAGATACATTGCGGCAATAACTGCTTCAAAAGCATCGGAAACAATGGATGGTCTGTTTCTTCCACCTGTGTGCTCTTCACCTCTACCCATAAGAATAAATTCGCCTAAATTGATTTTTTCAGCAAATTTAAAAAGAGATTTTTCGCAAACAACTGCTGCACGAAGCTTTGTGAGAGCGCCTTCCGGACGAGTTTTGAATTCCTCAAAAAGATATTCAGCAGTAACAAAGCCTAAAACCGAATCCCCTAAAAATTCAAGGCGTTCATTATCATAAGGCAATTTATTTTCATTGGCATAGGACGAATGGGTAAGCGCCCTTGTAAGAAGCTCTTTATCTTTAAATTTGTAGCCGATTATTTCTTCAAATGCAGATAACTCCATAATTGCCTCCTTATAATTCAATAGTTTTATAGTATTCAAGGCTTCTTTCTGCTACCTTCAGGTAGCGTTCAGCTTTGTCTTTAATTCTTTCTTCCAAGGGGTCAATTATTCCTATCGCCGCCCCCATAGGTTGAAAATTCTTTACACTTTCATCGCTGATATATTGAGAAAGTGCACCCAACATTGTAACTTTGGGGAGTTTTAGCGGTTCTTCTCCAAAAAGCCTTCTTGCAGCATTGTAGCCCGCAAGAATACCCGATGCGGCGCTTTCCATATAACCTTCCACGCCTGAAATCTGACCTGCAAAATATATGCGAGGCTCTTTTTTCATACTAAAATCCACATTTAAAAGTCCTGGAGAATTGAGAAATGTGTTTCTGTGCATAACTCCATATCTCACAAACTCCGCATTTTTAAGAGCAGGAAACATTGAGAAAACTCTTTTTTGCTCGGGAAATTTCAAATTCGTCTGAAATCCCACAAGGTTATACATTGTTCCGTCTTTATTTTCCTTGCGGAGTTGAAGATTTGCCCAAGGTCTGTGACCTGTTTTGGGATTGGTTAAGCCAACAGGCTTTAGAGGACCATATCGCATTGCATCTTTACCGCGAGAAGCAAGAACCTCAATAGGCATACAGCCCTCATAAACATCCTTTTTCTTGTCAAAGGAATGAAGCTCTGCACTTTCTGCGTTTACAAGAGCATCATAAAACTCTTCATATTCCTCCTTATTGAGAGGACAGTTTATATAATCATCCACACCGCCTCTGTCATACCTTGACTGTGTGAAAGCATATTCCATATCTATACTGTCTGCAGTAACAATAGGCGCCGCCGCATCATAAAAGGAAAGAAATTCTTTTCCGCAAAGCTTTGAAACCTTTTCTGCAAGTGCATCTGACATCAAAGGCCCTGCGGCAATTATAACAATATCGCTTTCAGGTATTTCGGTAATCTCCTGACGAACAAGAGTAATATTAGGGTCTTTTTCTATATGTTCAGTAATAAGCTTTGAGAAAATGTCTCTGTCAACTGCAAGAGCACCGCCTGCAGGAACCTGAGCTACTTCTGCCGCATCAAGACAAACTGAACCGAAAAGGCGCATTTCTGCCTTTAAAAGTCCTGCAGCCGAGCCTAAACGAGCAGCTTTAAGCGAATTTGAGCAAACAAGTTCACCTAAATTCTCACTTTTATGGGCAGGCGAAAACTTTTGTGGCTTCATTTCGTAAAGAGTCACTTTAATGCCCCTTTTACTCAACTGATTTGACGCCTCTACCCCTGCAAGCCCTCCGCCGATAACAATAGCTTTTTTATCTGTCATTTGTCTCTTCCTGTGTTTTCTTTGCGTTTTTACGAGTGGCTTTGAATGAATAATCACAAGTTTCGCTTGAACATGTTACTATTCCACCCTTACCTTTAAAGAGTGATTTTCCGCACTTGGGACAATTCTCACCTGTGGGTTTATCCCAAGTCATAAAATTGCAAGTAGGATAATTACTGCAACCATAGAATTGATAGCCTCGTTTGGACTTTTTGCCGATTACATTGCCACCACAAACGGGACAGGTTGCATTTGTTTCTTCAACAAGAGGCTTTGTTGTTTTACAGTCCGGGTAACCGGGGCAAGCAAGGAATTTCCCGAATCTGCCCACTTTGACTACCATATTTCTACCGCATTTTTCACATTTAATATCAGTAATATCTTCTTGAAGTTGAATTTTCTGACCCTGCATTTCGGTCTTCGCTTTTGAAAGTGTGCTTTCCAAATCATCATAAAACTCATGGAGCATTTCAATATAGTTTGTTTTGCCTTCATCAATTTCATCAAGCTTTGTTTCCATTGAAGCGGTAAACTTTGTATTAACGATTTTTTGGAATTTTTCTTTAAGAAGATTTGTCGTTGCAACGCCGAGCTCGGTAGCCTTAAGAAGCTTACCGTCGCGTTTTACATACTCTCTCTTTATTATTGTTGTAACAATTGAAGCATAGGTACTGGGACGGCCCACACCTGTTTCCTCAAGGGTTTTAATAAGAGATGCTTCTGTATAGAATGACGGAGGTTGTGTAAAGTGCTGATTGCCTTTAACCTCTTTAAACTTGAGCACATCACCTGTTTTCACATCGGGAATTGAGCCGTCGCTGTCTTCATCCGCTGTAACATCCTCATAGAGCGCTGTAAAGCCGTCAAATTTAATTGAATAACCGCTTGCAGAGAAAATGCAATAACCCTCTGCTCCCTCTTTTTGAGCCGTTATTTCAACTTTAACTGTATCTTGAACACAGGGTGACATAAGTGATGCAACATATCTGCACCAAATAAGATTGTAGAGCTTATATTGGTCGTTTGTAAGACTTGCCTTTGCAATTTTAGGAGTAATTGCAATATTAGCAGGTCTTATTGCTTCGTGCCCGTCCTGAGCACCTGCTCTTGTTTTAAAATAACGGGGTTTTTCGGGAAGATATTTTTCACCGTATTCTTTTGTGATAAAGGCATTTGCGGCAGCTCTGGCTTCCTCTGAAATACGAAGAGAGTCAGTTCTCATATAGGTAATAAGACCGGTCATACCATATCCTGCAACTTCGATACCTTCATAGAGCTCTTGGGCAATTTTCATTGTTTTCTGAGCCTGGAAATTAAGCTTTCTTGAAGCTTCCTGTTGCATTGATGAAGTGATAAAGGGTGGTGCAGGTTGTTTCTTTCTTGTACCCTTTTTAACGCTTGTTGCAGTATAAACCGCATTTTCAAGACGAGAAAGATAATAATCAGCCTGCTCTTGATTTTCTATTTTCACCTTACCCTTTTCGTCGGAGGTAAGGGAAGCAGTCATTGTTTTTCTGTTTGAAAGAAGCTTTGCATCAATTGACCAGTATTCTTCGGGATTAAATTTTTCAATTTCTTCCTGGCGGTCAACTATAAGGCGAACCGCAACGCTCTGAACACGACCTGCTGAAAGTCCTCTTCTGATTTTTTGAGAAATAAATGGACTGAGCCTGTAACCAACAAGTCTGTCAAGAATACGGCGAGCCTGCTGAGCATCAACAAGACCCATATCAACAACCTCGGGATTGCTGATTCCGCGTTTAACGCTTGTTTCGTTAATTTCATTAAATTTAACTCTGTTTTTATCATTAAGGTCAAGGCCGAGAACGCTTGCAAGATGCCAAGAAATTGCTTCTCCTTCGCGGTCCGGGTCAGTTGCAAGATAAACCTTGTCGCAAGTGTCAACACGCTCCTTGAGGTCTTTAACAAGCTTTTCCTTTCCTTTTATTATTGCATATTTAGGTGTAAAATCATTTTTTACATCAACATTAAGCTTTGCGGCAGGCAAATCTCTGATATGACCCATTGAAGCTACAACATCATATTCACTGCCAAGATATTTTTTGATTGTCTTTGCTTTCGCAGGAGACTCAACAATAACAAGTTTGGACATTAGTTTCATCCTTTCATTTTCTCTTATATAGCTTTGTAATCTTAAATAATTTTATATTTCTTACCGCTTACTAACTGAACATAACCCATTATTTCAAGTTCAGTAAGAGTTGACAGTACAATATTCATTTTTAAATTTGTTTTCCTTACAATATCATCAATATGTATCCCATTTTCATTCAATACAGAATACACACATTTTGCTTCTTCACTGATATCGTCGGGAAGTGTTTTTCTTTCAACAGCTTTCGTTTTGGTTTCCTCTGTTTTTATTTCAGGCTTTTTAGATTGAGTTGTTTTTTTCTTTCTGTACTCAACATACGGAACTGATGAAAGCGGAACTTTAGCTTTTGAAATATTGAACAAATCTCCATAGAGATATTCATATTCACTTAAAATATCTTCTGCAGAAAACACGGGTTTCGCACCATTTTTTATAAGATGATTAGTTCCGTCAAAGGAAGAACGGACTATATCGCCCGGAATTGCAAAAACATCTCTGCCTTGGTCAAGAGCACAATTGGCAGTAATTAAAGAACCGCTTTTTACACCCGCTTCAATAACAACCACACCTAAAGACACGCCCGAAATAAGCCGATTTCTTATTGGAAAGGTTGTTTTATTGGCAGGTGCAAATGGTGGGTATTCTGAAACCACTGCGCCATATCGGGTTATTGCACGGCGAAGAGAGGCATTTTCTTTAAGATAACCAAAAGACAAGCCACAACCTAAAAAAGCAAGGGTTCTGCCCTTTGCGAGCATCGCACCTGCATGGGCTTCGCTGTCTATACCCAAGGCACCGCCACTTACGATTGTTGCGCCTGCATCAGTCAAAGTATATGAAAGCTTTTGAGCAATCTGTATTCCGTAGTTGCTTGCGTTTCTTGTGCCCACTATACCTATGCTCACCGTATCGCTCATAACCGAGCAATCACCAATACCGTAAAGCACCAATGGCATATTGGAAATATTTTTTAATCTTTCGGGAAAAAGATTACTGTCCGGTGTTATTATGTTATACCCTTTTTGACGACATTCGTTAAGTATTTTCCCGGTTTCTGACGGAGTAGTGCTTTTGAGAGCATCTATTTTCTTTTGAGTAAAAAGTCCCGACAAGCGCCATTCCTTTGAACCTGCATTATAGAGGTTTTCCGGCGTTTCAAAATACGAAAGGATTTCATCGGTACGCGCACCTGCGCCCAATGAATTTTGCATCCATATCCAATATTCAACAGGACAAACACTCATCTCATCATTTCCCAAATAATTATTGACGCCGCCGCCGCAGCATTTAAGGATTCTGCTCTGCCCTTCATAGGTATAGTAACAAGCTTTGTTGCCACCGCGCAGGTTTCCTCGGTAATTCCGTTACCCTCATTTCCCACAACAGCAACAACCCCGCCTTTCATATCAACCTCTGTTATTTTTTCGGCATCTGAATCGGGAACACCTGCAAGCACAGCCATTCCTTTTTCTGAAAGAGCAGTTAAAGTTTCGGGTAAGCTATCGGTTTCGATAACATTAAGTCTGAAAAGTGACCCCATAGCAGCTCTTTGGGATTTTGGGTTATAAATATCACAACCACCGCTGACTATAACGCCGTCAAGTCCCACCGCTTCGGCAGTTCTTACAACTGCGCCGAAATTGGCAGGATTTGAAACACCTTCCAAGGCAATATATTTCCCATTGTATTTTATTTTACCTATATTTGTTTTTTTGTCAAGCATTTTGCATAGGCAAAAAACCCCCTGACTGTTCTTTGTGTCGGAAAGTTTTTCGGCCACTTCTTCAGACACGAGGAATCTACGCTCGGCTTTTTCTTCCACCAAACGCACATAGTCTGAATATTTATTCAAGGCTTTTTCCGTAACATACATTTCTGTTATTTCAACACCGCTTGAAGCTGCATCAAAACAAAGCCTTGCTCCCTCTGCAAAAAACAGTTTTTCCTGCTTTCTGAATGAGGTGTTTTCTCTGATTTTTACCGCATATTTTATGCGATCATTTGCTTTACTTGTTATTTTTTCCATACTTCAAAAAAACATCTTACGCCCGACCAAAAACTTGGTCGGGCGCAATACTTGATTATTAAAGAGCTGCTTTTGCTTTTTCAACGAGTGCTGCAAATCCTTCGGGATCAGCGATAGCAATCTCTGAAAGCATTTTTCTGTTAAGCTCGATGCCTGCTTTTTTAAGACCATTGATAAATGTTGAATAGTTGATACCATTCATTTTGCAAGCAGCAGAGATTCTTGTAATCCAAAGACGACGGAAATCTCTCTTTTTCTGTTTACGGCCGATGTAAGCATAGTTACCGCTTTTCATAACAGCCTGCTTAGCTGTTTTGAAGAGCTTGCTCTTTGAGCCATAATAACCCTTTGCGAGTTTAAGAACTTTATTTCTTCTTTTGCGAGTCATCATCGCACCTTTAATACGTGCCATTGTAAGTTACCTCCTATACCGTTTTCTTCTTATTTATAAGGAATGAGACGTTTAATCTGCTTCTGGTTTGTAACGTCTGCAACATTAGTCTTACGAAGACCTCTTTTACGTTTTGTTGTTTTCTTGGTAAGGATGTGTGACTTGTTTGCATGTGCGCGAATCGGCTTACCGTTTTTAGACATTTTGAAACGCTTTTTAGCGCCTGAGTGAGTTTTGATTTTAGGCATAATAAAATCCTCCTTAATTTTACTTGGATGCTTTTGGAACAAGGAACATAAGCATTTGACGACCTTCTAATTTAGCAGCCTTTTCAACTGTACCGTTTTCGGAACAAGCTTCTGCAAAGCGTTGCATAATTGTAGTGCCGTGTTCGGTGTGTGCCATCTCCCTGCCTCTGAAACGAATTGACACTTTAACCTTATCGCCGTCCTTTAAGAAACGGAGAGCGTGGTTAACCTTTGTATTAAAATCACCTGTGTCGATATTCAAAGATAAACGAACCTCTTTGATATCCATAACCTTTTGTTTTTTCTTTGCTTCTTTTTCGCGTTTTGCCTGTTCGAATTTGAACTTACCATAGTCCATAATTTTACAAACAGGGGGAACTGCATTGGGAGCAATTTTCACAAGGTCAAGATTACTTTTTTCTGCTAAAGCGATAGCTTCCTTTGAGGACATAACGCCGATTTGCTCGCCTGTTGCAGAAATAACTCTGACTTCCTTATCTCTGATTTCTTCGTTGATTTGATTCTCCTTGCTAATACCTAAGCACCTCCAAAAAATAATGAAAAGCTCGAACAGAAATTCCGTTCGAGCTTCAAAACGCACCTATGGCGTTTAATTCTGAAACTATTGACCAAACAATACTCTCGGTTGGTGAGAACGGAACAGTTCTGCTTTATTGCCTTGATATGATACCAACTTTGTTACGGTTTGTCAAGTGTTTTTTATTTTATTTTTTTATTTATTCATTTTATTTCTTGTTCCAATAGATAGTACTCTTCTGTATCAAAAAATTCAACTATAGATATTTCAAACCCATCACATATTTTCTTTATTGTTACAATACCCGGGTTCTTACTTTCACCGTTAAGAATACTTTTTAAGGTTGATATACACAACTATGATATTACAGACAAATACAAAATCGCTTGTATTCGTTCAATTGAAGGAACAGCTGTTGATAATGAAGGAAATCCCCTTAAAACGAAAAATGGTAATGATATAACCGAAATAAACGACGGCTATTTCCTGAAAAAAGAAAGGCTTTTTTACTACGAAGAAACAGATCTAGTTACAAACAACGAGAAAACCTACGAAATACCGTTTTATCACGAATTTGACAATTGGGAAATCCCTGTTTGTCCCTTTGCGGAAACAGACAAAAAAGGAATTCCGATAAGTGAATTTTATTATGTTATCGGTGATGGCTCAGTAGTTTGTGCTTGCTGTGATGATGTAACTGAAATCGGATAATCAAATAAACTATAAAAAACCGAGAGATGCAAATCTGCATTTCTCGGTTTTTATTCTTATAATTTTTTATTCTTCGGAATTTTCTCCGCCGACTGCTTCCTCAACAGGTTCATCTTCAGTAGGCTCTTCTGTTACTTTTTCTGTGGTTTTTTCAGTTTCTTCAACATATTCACCGTAATAATAAACAATTATTTTATTGCTTACGGAAAGTCTTCTGTCATCAGGTATTGCAATCCAGTTATCCGTGTCAACGTCCTCGCAAACAACGCTGTAAACCATCAAAGAATCATCTTCATTGTCTGCAACATTTCCTGCAACAGTTTCAACCTTTTTAAAGCCTGCCGCTTTCAAATCAGAAACTGCCTCCTTAAGAGTCCGGTTCAAAACATTGGGAACCTCTCTACCATTGCTTATTCTCAAGGTTATATATCTTTCCTCAAACACAACAGTTCCTTCTGTTATATCCTGAGAAATAACCGTTCCTATATCTTCATCACTGTCAACATATTCTGTTTTGAAAATAAGGAAACCGTTATAGGCTGTATCAGTTTTTATACCGTCGTATTCTTTACCTCTGAAATCCGGAACAGTTATACTTGATGCTCCTATTTCTTCTTGAGTGCCATCCTCAGAAACAAATTCCGTTGTAGATTCCTCAGTTGTAGATTCTTCCTCTTTACCATTGGAAAATCCCTTTATTCCTACAAGAGCAACAATAAGTATTGCAAGGCAAAGTACAACACTAATAACAAAAACCGCAATTGTGCTCTTGCGAACTTTTGGTGTATCAGGCTGTGCTTCCGCCTCTTCTTCAAGAGGAACCTCTTCAACCACAGTATTTTCCGCATCCTGAGACTGTGAAGCATACATTGAAGAATATGCCTCCGACGCAGTTCCTGCCGCTGCAGGTGATGCGGACAATTCATCTCTTAATTGTTCCGAGGTAACTGTTCTGTCATTAGGGAGAATCTGAAGTCCGTTAACAAGGGCATTTATAACATAAGCAGGTAATTGCTCTGCAAATTTTCCGGGAATCATAAGCTTATCATTAGTCAATCTTGAGGCAGAGCTCATAGGAACGCTACCTATAAGAGCTCTGTAAAGAACTGCAGAAAAAGCATAAATATCCGTGCTTGTGCTTAAGCCTTCGCTGAAGCCATACTGCTCAACTGCTGCATAGCCATCAAAAAGTTCACTTTCCATTGTGCTTTTCTGACGGCGAACCTCTTCAATAGAGTAGCCTGTGATACGAAGCTTACCGTTTTTATCAAGAATAAGGGTTTCCGGACAGATACCTCCGTGAATAATACCTGCATTATGAAGCTCTCCCAAAGCGGAAAGAACCGGCATAAAAAGAACTCTTGCATCATCCCAGGAAATATACCCTTGTTCCTGCTCCAAAAGATATTCGCGCAAGGTCTTGCCCTCACCCAAATATTCACTTACGGCATAAATAGTTCCCAAATCCTCTACAAGACCATAAACCTCAGTAAGGGCAGTAAAGCCTTTAAGCTCAGTTAATGCCGTCCAAAGCTTTACAAACTCTTCCTTGGCATCAATAAAGTCCGATGCTTTGCCTATGTTGACAAGGCAATAGTTACCCTCGCCCCTTGAAAGAATTCCTTTCGGGAAAAGCTCTCTCAATGTAACGGGCGTTTTTATTTTCATATCAAAGGCATAATAGGTAGCACCCTCGCTGTTTGACGCAACAAGCTTACCCACAAGATACCTTCCGCCAACAACAGTTTTAAGCGGCAAATACGGTTCCTTTTGTGGCTCGCTGCCATCCTTGCGACAATAAGGGCAAAAATCATTATCACCTATTTTTCGCATACATCGCAAACAAAGCTTTTCTTTTTCCATTTATAGTTTCACCTTATTCGTCAAAATTAGGTTTTGTAATACCATTACGTGCGAGAGTATCTTTAACACTCTGACGAAGTTTTCTGATATCGTTAACGCTGTTTGTAAGAGTTTCATCAGTATCTTTGATAACTGTTTCAACATAAGAGCTTGCGGTTCTCATAATATCGCTTGACCATTTTTCTGCTTTAAGAGTAATCGCCTCTGCTTGTTGTTTAGAGGAAGAAAGAAGTGCGTCTGCTTCTGCCTTTGTCTGACGGAAAATATCTTCTGCTGCACTTTTTGCTTCCTTTGTAATCTGATGCTCTTCAATCATAATATCTGCTCTTTGACGAGCTTTATTTATGATATCCTCTGCTTCAAGCTGAGCCTGGTCAAGAATATCGCGTCTTTCCTGAGCAATTCTTTTTGCCTGAGTAATTTCCTCGGGCATATTAAGACGAATATCTTCAATAAGTCTTGAAAGCTCCTCTGTGTCCATAAGTGTTTTGGTTGAGAATGGAACTGATTTTGCCTCGTCTATAAGCTGCTCCATATCTGCAAGTGATTTTTCAACAATACTTGTACCCATTACAAAAACATCCTTTCATTATTTCATAGATAATCTTTTTATTATATCATCGCAGATTTCTTCGGGAACAAAAGTGGAAATATCCCCGCCTAATCTGCAAACTTGTTTAACTACGCTGGAGCTTAAAAACATATGCTCTGCGTTTGAAACCATAAAAATTGTCTCCATTTCGGAATTAAGCTTCTGATTTGTTAAAGCCTGTCGGAATTCATCATCATAATCGGAAATAGCTCTCAAGCCCTTAACAACTGCCGATGCACCTTTTTCACCAACATAATCCGCAAGAAGACCTGCATAGCTGTCAACAGATACATTCTCCAAATCCTTGGTACAACGCTTTATAAAATCAACACGTTCCTCAATTGTAAAACTGCCAACATCCTTGTTTGGATTTCGCATTACAACCACAATAACCTTATCAAAAAGCTTTGCAGAACGAGTTATAATATCAAGATGCCCTATGGTAAGGGGGTCAAAGCTTCCGGGACATACAACCGTTTTACCCATTAAAAGCTCCCCTTTCTATATACTGTCAAGGCAATTTTGCCGTATTTATAGCGTTTTGAGATAAACCCCTCAATATCTTCAGGAAGAACCTCTCTTTCCCCTGTTTCGCAGACGATTATTCCGCCATCTGCAATATGGGGACTAACCCTCTCGATCGCATCCTCCATAATACCTGCGTGATATGGCGGATCAAGAAAAGCAATGTCGAAAACTTCCGATGTTCTGTCTAAATATTCAAGAGAATTTGCAAGAACGGTTTTTGAAACATTTCTGAAACCGGTTGTTTCAAGATTTTCTTCAGTGACTGAAATTGAAGCGCGGGAAATATCAACGAATACCGCCGAAGCCGCACCGCGACTCAAAGCCTCAATACCTAACTGACCGCATCCGCAGAACATATCAAGCACGCGTCTGCCCTCAATATCAAACTGAATAATATTGAAAATTGATTCTTTAACTTTATCGGTTGTAGGTCTGACACTGTCACCCTCAAGAGTTTTTAACTTTCTGCCACGGGCAGAGCCTGTAATAACGCGCATCAGCCAACACCTCCGTGAATTTATTTTATATGATTACAGATTATACCTTGACATATATAATCATTATATTATTGCATTTATTTTATATGTTTGTCAAGTTTTTAATTAAAACTTTAAAGTAAAAGTAACGCAAATTCTATCATCCCTGTTTCATCTTTGATGAAATAGGGGGGGACCGCGTCAGCGGTGGTGGGTTGCCCCGTAAATATTCCCCTTTGTAAAAGTAACGCATATCATCATTGACAACGCCCCTACCCAATGCTACTATTAAATCAAACAAACCTACGAATGGAGAATCCACAATGCCCAAAATCGAATTAACAAATATGGTTATGGTGCAAAACCCTGAAACCAAAGAGGTTTTAGTGCAAAGAAGAGTTAAATATTGGTGCGGTATCACCTTCCCGGGCGGTCACATTGAAGACGGTGAAAGCTTTTATGACAGTGCCGTAAGAGAACTTAAAGAGGAAACAGGACTCACTGTTAAAAACCTCGAATACTGCGGTTGCGTTCATTGGCACAACACTGAAACCAATGATAAATACATTGTGTTATTTTATAAAACCACTGAATATAGCGGTGAGCTTTTAGAAAGCACCGATGAGGGTGATGTTTTCTTCACACCTATCGAGAGAATAAAAGATATGCCTCTTTCCCCTAATTTTGATAAATATCTGAAAGTGTTTTTAAGCGATAAATACACCGAAATCTTCTGCAATTGGAACGAAAAAATGAAAGAAAATTGTAATGGCGAACCCGATTGGGATTTTCAATACAGATAAAAGTAAGGAACAGACTTAAAAAATCTGTTCCTTAATTTTATTCACCCTTAAAGGCTTTGATTATTTCAATTGCATTTGCTTCCGTTATACCGGGAACGCTCATTAATTCTGCCTTTGTGGCATTTCTTATGGCATCCATTGTTTTGAATTTGATTATAAGATTTTTTGCTTTCTTTTCACCTATGCCCTTAATATCTGTAAGTGATGCGGTAAGGGCAGATTTTGTATGTTTTTTATGGTGGTATGCAACAGAAAATCTATGAACCTCATCCTGAATATTAGTTACAAGCTGAAAAGCTTTTTTTCTTGCATTAAAATCAATTCTTCCGCCGGCGGTGGAAATTGCAGAGGTTCTGTGCTTACTGTTTTTAACCATACCGAAAACAGGAACATCAATGTTATATTCCTTTAAAAGCGGTAAAACCGCATTAACCTGCCCCTTGCCACCGTCAAGGAGAATCAAATCAGGAAACCTTGCAAAGCCAACGGTCTCCCCATTTTCTTTGTGGGCATAATATTCATCAAATCGGCGTGAAAGCACCTCGTTCATTGAGCGGTAATCGTCCTGACCGCTGAAGCCCTTTATTGCAAATCGGCGATATGCGCTCTTTAACGGCTTTCCGTCCTTGAAAACCACCATACCTGCAACATTGTCGCTGCCGCCCGTATGGGAAATATCGTAAGCCTCGATATATTCGGGGATTTTTGACATACCGAGAAGAATCGAAAGCTCTTCAAGTGCCTCTCTGTTTCTGTCGTTAACTCTATATTTATCAAGCAATTTCTGAGAAGCGTTACTTTTGCACATTTCAACCAATTTTGCCTGCACACCCTTTTGAGGTATTACAATGCTTACATTAGTACCGCGCTTTTCCGAAAGCCATTTTTCAATATTTTCTTTGTCCTCGATTTCTCCGTCAATTTCAATTCTCGGAGGAATTTTTCTGTTCATTGAGTAATAAGAGGTTATAAGCTCCCCTCTCATTTCAGAAATTTTGTCACCCTCATCGGCGAAGAAATGCTCACTATCGAAAAGTCTGTTATCTTCAAATCGGAGAACAGCAAAACAAGCCTTACCGTCCATAACCGAAAGAGCAAAAACATCCTGCTCCTTATATGTGGAAGAAACAACCTTTTGGTTACTGCCGACTTTTTCAATACTCTTTATAGTGTCACGGATTTTTGCAGCTTTTTCGAATTCAAGATTTTCTGCCGCTTCATTCATTTGCTCGGTTAATTTTTTTATGGTCTCCTTACTGCCGTTTTTCAAAAAATCAAGAGCATCTGAAACATTCTTCTTGTACTCACTATTTTTAAGTTTACCTGAACAGGGTGCGCAACAAATACCCAAATGAAAATTCAAACAAGGTCTGCCTTTACCAATGTCGCGAGGAAAAACCTTTGAACAAGTCGGAAGTTTAAACACTTTTTTTGCCTCTTCAACAGCACGGGTAACGGAAAAGCCTGCAGTATACGGTCCTATATATTCAGCATTTTCATCATCCTTCTGAAGAACCGGATAAATATTCTGCCAATCGCCTTTTGTGACTTTAATATAACTGAAGCCCTTGTCATCCTTTAAAAGAATATTATATTTAGGCATATTTTGTTTAATAAGGCTACATTCAAGAACAAGCGCTTCGAACTCACTGTCAGTGAGTATATAGTCAAAATTCTCCACATTCTCAACCATTTTCTGCACTTTGGGAAGATGCTTTTCCTGAGCACCGAAATATTGGCTTACTCGGTTTTTTAGTGCTTTAGCCTTGCCGATGTATATTATGTCATTGTTCTTACCTTTCATAATATACACACCGGGAGATAAAGGTAATTTATTAGCTTTGTCCTTTAATCTTCGGAGTCTTTGTTCCATATACTCACCACCTTTCAATATAGTTAGGAGTAAGGAATTATTACTCACTCCTCATTCCTCACTATAAAAACAGCGGTAAAGGTCACCCTTTACCGCTTTCAAAATCTGTAATTAAGCCTCTGCGAAGCCACTTTCTACCAATGCAACGAGAGCATTAACTGCCTGCTCTTCGTCAACACCGCCTGCGATGATGCGGATTTCAGTGTCACCCATAATGCCGAGAGAAAGAACACCGAGAAGACTCTTTGCATTAACTCTTCTTTCTTCCTTCTCAAGCCAGATTGAAGACTTGAACTCGTTAGCTTTCTGAATAAAGAAAGTAGCGGGACGTGCATGAAGGCCTACTTGATTTTTAACTGTTACATCTTTAACGTACATAATAATTCTCCCACATTCAAAATTATATCATTTAATAAAATTTCTTGCGATTATGAGTGCAAATATCTGCAAATCTCTTACTATATTATACCACCAAATTATTTTTAGTCAACGAAAAAAGTCCAACCTTTTCCTAAAACGCCGATAATTCGGATGGAATACTAAACCTTTTAAATTTTTAAAGGCGTGTTTTGTGCAACTTAACTACAAATGTAGATAGTTATTATTGAACATAAACAATTCTTTAACTTTTGTCCTTTAAATTTTCCAAAAAAGTTTTATCTTTCCTATCAAGCTCCGCATTTTCTAAAAGCTCGGGTCTGCGTTCAAAGGTTCTTTCAATAGAACGCTCTCTCTGCCATTTTTTTATGTTGGCGTGATGACCCGAGGTAAGAACTCCAGGGACTTCCACATCGTGCCAAACAGGCGGTTTTGTATATTGAGGATATTCAAGAAGTGAAGAATAATGACTTTCCCCCATAAATCCCTCAGGCTCGGAAAGAACACCCGGAAGCATACGTGAAACTGCATCCGCAAGTATCATTGCAGGCATTTCTCCGCCGGTTACAACATAGTCACCAATAGATATTTCTTCATCAACAATTTCATCAATAAGTCTTTGGTCAACACCCTCATATCTTCCGCAAAGAATGGCAATATTCTCCATTTGGGAAAGCTCTTTGACTCTTTGCTGAGTAAGAGTTTTTCCGCAGGGTGACATATAAATAAAATGAGGCTTTGCGCCTGCTTCTTCGCAGACCTTCATAAAGCAATCATAAATAGGCTGAGCCATCATAAGCATACCTGCTCCACCACCGTAGGGAGTGTCATCCACCTGATTATGCTTGTTTATTGCAAAATCGCGGATTTGATGAAAATTCATCTCCACCTTACCCGATTTTCTTGCTCTGCCGATAATGCTTTCACCCATTACCGCCTCGCACATTTCGGGGAAAAGAGTCAAAATATCAATCCTCACTGAAAAGCCCCCTTAACGGACGAATGTATGCAACATCATTTGCCACATCACATTCAATAACAACATCCTTGATAGCAGGAATGAGAACCTCTTCACCATCGGGTGTTTCAATAAACCATACGTCATTTGCCGCATAGCTTTCTATATCTTTAATTTTGCCATAGCAAATATTATTATCATCGTAATTCACAACAGAACAACCAATAAGCTCGGAAACAAACCACTCGCCCTCGGGCAAGTTAACATCTGCCCTTTTCATATATAGAATACTGTTTCTTAATTTCTGTGCATCCTCAACAGTATCAACACCCTCAATTTTAAGCACGGCAACATTACCGTGAGGACGGCAGGAAACAATTTTAAAACTGTCATTTCCTTTTTCATCACGGTAGAGAGTTTTAAACTTTTTAACAAATTCGGGAGAATCGCACCAAGGGTTAAGGCGCACCTCACCCTTTATTCCGTGAGTGCTGACAATCTGCCCTATTTCAAGAAATTCTTTAATCATACTCTAATAAAAAATGGGCTGTAATCAGCCCATTTTTCCTTTCGTTAGTCGATATCTACCTGAACCTTGACGTCCTTACGTATTGCAGCCGCACGCATAACAGTACGGATTGCTTTTGCAATTCTGCCCTGCTTACCGATAACTCTTCCCATATCGTCGGGTCCGACGTGAAGATGATAAACAACTACACCCTCTTCGTTGGGCTCGTCAACAGTGACCTCGACTGCATCAGGGGCATCAACAAGTCCCTTTGCGACTGTTTCGAGTAATTCTTTCATCGTAGTCACCTTGATTATTTAATGATGTTTTCTTTTTTGAGAAGGTCGCGAACTGTATCAGTAGGCTGAGCGCCGTTCTGAATCCATTTTGTAACTTTCTCTGCATCGATTTTGATTTCTGCAGGATCGCTGATGGGATTGTAGTAACCAACTTCTTCGATGAATCTGCCGTCACGAGGATAACGTGAATCAGCAACTACTACACGATAGAAAGGTGCTTTCTTTGCGCCCATACGGCGAAGACGAATTTTTACTGCCATTTTAATTACCTCCGAAAAGTAAAATAATAATAAACTGATTTATATTAAACACATCAATATGTGCTTAAATTCTTACATTGGGAATCCACCCATGCCACCCATTCCGCCGGGCATTCCACCGCCCATACCCATGCGCTGCATACGTTTCATCATTTTCTTTGAATTTTTGCCGTTAAGCTGTTTATAGAGCTTTTGCATTGAACGGTACTGATTAAGAAGTCGGTTGACATCTTCAACCTGCATACCGCATCCTGCGGCAATTCTTCTTTTTCTTGAAGGGTTGATTATATCGGGGTTCTCGCGTTCTTTCATTGTCATAGAACGGATAATTGCCATCGTATAATCAATCTGCTTATCGTCAACATCTGTGTCCTTAACTTTTTTATTAAGCCCGGGAATGAGAGAGATAATGTCCTTCATAGGACCCATTTTCTTCATTTCCTCGAACTGCATAAGCATATCGTTAAGGTCAATTCTGTTTTCACGAAGCTTCTTTTCAAGCTGTTCTGCCTTTTTCTCATCAAGGGCTGTTTCTGCTTTTTCAATAAGAGAAAGTACGTCACCCATACCGAGAATACGGCTTGCCATTCTGTCGGGGTGGAAAACATCCAAATCTCCCAGCTTTTCACCGATACCTATAAACTTGATGGGTTTACCTGTAACTGCTCTTGCAGAAAGTGCCGCACCGCCTCGGGTGTCACCGTCAAGCTTTGTAAGCACAAGACCGTCAATACCAAGTGCTTCATTAAATGAAGAAGCAACAGTAACTGCATCCTGACCGAGCATTGAGTCGATAACAAGGAGAATTTCGTGGGGCTTAACCTCTGCTTTTATATCTTTAAGCTCCTGCATAAGCTGTTCGTCAATATGAAGACGGCCTGCAGTATCAAGGAATACATAGTCATAACCGTTATCTTTAGCAAGCTTTATTGCCTCTCTTGCAATTTTAACGGGATTTTCAGTACCCATTTCGAAAACAGGAACACCGATTTGCTCACCAACAACCTGTAGCTGTTTAATAGCAGCAGGACGGTAAATGTCACAAGCAACAAGAAGCGGTCTGTGACCTTGTTCTTTGAGCCTTAAAGCAATTTTTGCACTATGGGTAGTTTTACCGGAGCCTTGAAGACCGCACATCATAACAACCGTTGGGGGGTGTGATGCAGAAGCAAGTCTTGCTTGAGTTCCGCCCATAAGCGCGGTAAGCTCCTCATTAACGATTTTAATAACCATCTGTGCAGGAGTAAGGCTTTCCATAACCTTTGCACCAATAGCGCGTTCGGTAACTGTATTAGTAAAATCCTTGGCAACCTTATAGTTAACGTCTGCCTCCAAAAGTGCAAGGCGCACCTCTCGCATAGCTTCGCGGACATCGGATTCTGTAAGACTACCCTTACTTTTTAGTTTTTTAAAGGCATTGTCGAGCCTGTCGGAAAGACCTTCAAAAGCCACGGTGCAACCTCCTTTATTCGTCCAAAGAGATTATTGCAGACTTAATATTGACAACTGCATCGTTAACCTCACGGGAGAGAGAAATATTCATATTATATGTATTGATTTGCTCAACGTTTTCCATAACAATATCGAGAGCCTCTGTGATTTTTCTTGTACGCTCGGCAAAACCCAATTTCTTTTCCATATCGAAAAGTTGAGATTCGGCACGTTTAACCGCATCGCGCACACCTTGTCTTGTGATACCCTCATTCTGCGCAATTTCAGCAAGAGAAAGGTCGTCACTATAGTAATACTCAATGAACTTGCGCTGATTTTCCGTAAGCATTTCACCATAGAAATCCGCGAGCAAAACAACATCAAGATTTTTAGCCACATTGACACCCCTTTCAAACCACACTGTAAAGAACTTTAACTTTACAGGAGTGCATTATAACAGAGTATTCTGTTTTTGTCAAGTGATTTAATCAAATTAATATAAAAAACAAAAAACGTGTGCAACAAGCCATAAAACTTGCTGCACACTAAAAATTTTAATACTTATCTGTTACGCTTCTTACTCTTGAATAATCACTGGTTGTTTTGCTATAGAAAGCTTTTACTTTATAAGAATACTTTGTACCCTTCTTTGCAGATTTATCTGTGTAAGAAACTTTTGATACATTATCTATAGTCTTAATTCTCTTATAGCTACCGGAACCGGTCTTGCGGTAAACAATATAACCTTCTGCACCGGTAACCTTTGACCATTTAACTGAAACACCGGATTTAGTGCTTGTAACAGATTTCAAAAGCGGATCTTCAAGATAATATCTTGAAAGAGCATTTGAACGGGCGGAAAGACCTGCTTCGTTTTTAACACGAACGGAATAGTAATATTTAGTACCTGATTTTGCTGTGTCGTCAATAAAACTTGTTTTCTTTGTTGAATCAAGGTATTTCCATTCACCATTCTTGGTTTTGCGATAAACTCTGTAGCAATCTGCTCCGCTAACTTTATTCCAGGTAACTTTTACACCCTTTGAACCATTGGTAACTTTTTCAACCTGAGTACGTGAGCATTTAAGCTGTGCAATTTTAGCAGTTTCAAGAGTTTCGCCACATTCTGTACATTCTTTATGCTTTTTACCTGCAGTAGTGGTTGTTGCTTCTTTATCAACTTTCCAATCACCTTCGCTGTGACCTAAAGCATCAATTGTTTCAGTTGCAAGAACCTCACCGCATTCTGTACATTCTTTGTGTTTTGAACCTGTAGCTGTGCAGGTTGCTTTTTTATCTACAACCCATTTACCTTCTGTATGGCTTGTTGCAGGAAGAATTGTAACTTCACCAACAAATTCATGGCAAAGAGCACACATAGTTCCTTCTTTACCCTCTTTATCGCAAGTGGGTTCAACTCTTACAATTGAGGAATAGAGCTGATGTTCACCAAATTCTTTTACAGAATATGAATCACCACAGTTTTCGCATTTGTATTCAACAAGACCTTTTGTAATACAAGTGCCTTCTCTTACTACTGTTTCGACATAGTTATGTGTAAGTGCAGGAATTGCTTCTGTATATGTAGAACCACAACCGTTCTTACAAGTAAATGTTTTAACACCATCTGCGTCACAAGCGGGTTCAAGTGTTACTACACCATCATCATAATCGTGGCCGATTGCGGGAATTACTTCTGTATATGTAGTACCACAATCATTCTTGCAAGTAAATGTTTTAACACCATCTGCTTCACATGTAGGTTCAAGAGTTACTGCACTATCATAATCGTGTCCGAGCGCAGGAATTACATCTGTATATGTATCACCACAACCTGTTCTTGTACAAGTGTAAGTTAAAACACCATCGGTTTCACAAGTTGCTTTTGTTGTTACAACGCCATCATCATAATTATGACCAAGAGCAGTAATTGTTGCCTTTTCGTATGAGTATTCACAAGCTGAACATAAAAGCTCTTTACTTCCATCTTCAAGGCATGTAGCTTCTGCAGTTACCTGCCATACCTGGCTTCCTACATGGGTAAGCTCTGTTGCAATATTTCTGCCGGTTGCAAATTCTGCTGCATAGGAATCACAATCACATGCAATTACAAGGTCATCTGCACAACCATTGAATGCATTATCTGCAATTTCTTTTACGCTTGCAGGAATGATAACCTTTGTTAAGTTTACGCAACCGATAAATGCATCTTCTGCAATCTTTGCTGTGCCATCCCATACGGTTACTTCACCTTTTTTGCCTGCAGGGCAAAGGAGAAGTGTATCGAGTGCCATATCATAAAGTACACCATCAAAACTGAAGTAGTTATCATTTTTGCTATCTACAACAATTTCTTCAAGCTCATTACATTTTGTAAATACACCTTTTTGAATTTCTTTGACGTCGGTAGGAATTCTGATTGTTTTAAGAGCAGTCCCGTCAAAAGCAGAATCTCCTATTACAAGTAAGCTTTCGGGAAGAATTATTTCTTCAAGTGAAGAGCAACCCTTAAACATTGCTTCACCAATTTCAAGAGTACCATTTCTTAAAACAACATTTGAAAGCTTTGCGCAATCAAGGAAAATATTTCTGCCTACTTTACCTTCAGGTAAACCACCATAAATATCAACACTTTCAAGAGATGCGCAGTTATAGAAAGCGAACTCCTGAATTTCCTCTATTGAACCTGTAAATACTGTTTTGAGATTTTCGCAATACTGGAAAGCATAAGCTTCAATTGTTCCGAGACTGAAGAGAATGTTCACCTCAGTAAGAGCTGGCATATATGCAAATGAACCGTTTTCAACAGTTTTTGCTTCACCTGTAATTGTTGCAGTAACAATATCATTTCTGTAAGGTGCCCATTCTTCTGCAGTATCGTCTGCATAGATATACAAATCATACTCATCTGTAATGAGCCAGGTAAGATTCTGCATACCATTTTCATCAGCATAAGCACCTTCATTTGTAGCGAGTATGCCATCGAACATAATATTAGGAATGTATACTATATATGTATGATTTGCGCTATCTTCTGTGCACCACTCATTCTGGCAAGTAAATGTGATTTCACCGTCTGCATTTACAGTGGGATATTTTGTAATAACGCCACCATCATATTTATGTGCTGTTGCAGGGATTACTTCTGTATATGTATCTCCGCAACCATTTTCACATGTAAATGTTTTAATACCATTATCTTCACAATTGGGTTCAAGTGTTACTACACCTTTATCATACTTATGACCAATTGCAGGAATTGTTTCAGTTGTCTTGTAGTTACAATTTTCATCAAGACATTTGTAAACTTTAACGCCATCAGTTAAACAAGTAGGTTCGGTTTCTACTGTTCCGTTATCCATACTGTGACCTGTTGCAGGAAGCACAACATCATAGCTAGCGTAACAGCCATCATTCTGGCAACGGAAAACTTTTTTACCATCGGTATCGCATGTAGGCTCTATTGTGACTGTTCCGTTGTCATAATTGTGACCTTTAGCAGGAATAGCTGTTGTATAAGTAGCATCACAACCTGCATTCTGGCAAGTAAACGTAACAACACCCTCTGCATCACAAGTAGGTTCAAGTGTTACAACACCTTTATCATAGTTATGACCTAATGCATCAACAACATCTGTTTCTTCAACATTACCGCAAGCGATACATTGTTTTTCTTTAACACCGGGATTGTCGCAAGTGGGTTCAACAGTAACAATCCAATCTGAAATTGCAGAATGTGTAATTTCAGTATCTATTCCATAAAGTTTTGCATAATTTGCTGCATAAGAATCACAATTTGCTTTAATTATAAGTTCATCTGCGCAACCGTTAAAGGCATTAGCTGCAATATCAGTTACAGAATCAGGAATTTCAACAACATCAATGTCTTTACAACCTATAAATGCATCACTACCAATTGCATTAGTTCCTTCGCTGACAACAACATTACCTGATTTACCGGCAGGGCAGCAAATGAGGTTTTTGATTGCTGAATCATAAAGAATACCATCAACACTTGCATAGCTACGATTTTTAGCTGCTACATTAATTGCTGTAAGTTCAACACAATTTGTGAAAGCACCTTCACCAATTGTTTCAACGCCTACGGGAATATCTATTGTTTTAATAACCGTTGCATCAAAGGCAGAATCGCCAATTACTGTAACTGTTGCAGGAATAGTAATTTCTGCAAAGCTTGAACAATCTTTAAAAGCATTTTTACCGATTGTTTTAATACCCTCAGGAAGATTTGTTAATCCCTTGAGAGATGTGCAACCGTAAAACATACCATCGCTGATAGCCGGCATTGCACACATAATCTCAACACTTTCAAGTGCTGAACATTTTCCAAAAGCATATTCGCCGATAAGCTCAACATTGTGACCTATATATGCAGTCTTAGCTGAAGAGCAACCATAGAATGCATATTCGCCCAACTCAACTGTACTGTCGGGAATAACTATGCTTTCAAGTGCAGAACAATTTTCGAAAGCCAAGCGGCCTATTATCTCAATACTATCAGGAAGAACAACTGAAGAGAGCACTGTACAATCTTCAAACATTCCTTCCCCGATTTCGATAACACCATTTACAAATTCAACTGATTCAAGAGCATCACAGGATTTGAAAATATTCTTACCTACCTTGTCTTCTTCAAAACCGCCTTTAACAACAACGGTTTTTAAAGCATCGCAATTATAGAATGCATAATCGCCAATTTCTGCAACTATAGGAAGAGTAACGCTTGTTATGTTATTGGAATTTTGAAATGCACCCTTACCAATTAAATCAACATTAGTTTGAAAATCAACTTCTGAAAGCTTTGGATAACCGGTAAATGCAAAATCATCAACCTTGCTTACTTCCTGTGTGAAAACCACTTTCACAATATCGGGTATGTACTGTGACCATGGAGTACCCTCAACATCAGTAAACACAGTTAACACACCTGTGTCATCATACTCCCAATATTTCTTTGATAAATTCCCTTCTTCGTCATATTCTCCGCCTGTCGCAACTACTGCTGCCGATGAAAGAACAGATAAGCAAGAAAAGCTACTGAAAACCATCATCATAGCAAGGAGAATTGCCAAAATTTTTGACTTTTTCAAAAGTAACACCCTTTCGATAAAAAATGCAACAGTACCTATACAAATGCATATAATACTACATAATTAATTTTAATATATCATATTAATTTTGTCAATGTTTTCCTTAACAATTATACACTATTAACAAAAAACACTTCGTATTTTTTATATAACCCAAAAACAAAAAAATAACGGACGACTTATAAAGCCATCCGTTATCGTCAAACACCTAAATTATTAAGCACAAAAGCGTCAATATTTGCCCAATATGTATCTTTATCTGCCTTAAGATTATTTCCGTGTGTGCCATTTTCAACAATAACCTCTTCCACACCTTTTGCATCACAATTTTCGTAAAGCTTTTTGCTCACAAGTGGGGGAACGACAGTGTCATTTTCGCCGTTAATAAACATTATCGGAAGTTCGATTTCTCTGACCCTATTTATTGTATCGGCATTTTCAAAAGACACCCCGATTTTATTCTTTGCAAAAACAGACATAAACTCCGTTGTCAGAAGTGAAGAAAGAGGTGTTTCGTTTTTTACATATTCTTTTATCAAAGCATCCATTGAAACGTAGCAACTGTCTGCTATAACAAATCTTACATTTTCAGGCATTTTTTCAGAAGCCGCAAGAGTTACCGCATTAGCTCCCATTGATACACCAAAAAGAGCTATTTTTGACTTTCCATCTTTATCTACTATAAAATTAACCCAATACGGAATATCAACACTGTCCATCCAACCAAAAGACACTTTGTTATATGAGTTATCTCCGTGGCCCCTCATATAAGGAAGAATTATATTAAACCCCAGTTCATAAAAATGTTTTGCATATTCTTCCATTGACTGCGGACAACCACCATATTGATGACAAATAATCACATAGCTATGGGAAATATGCTCATTTTTTATTTCCAAACCATTCAATAATTTACCCTCTGCATTTTTAATTTGTACTTCCTCACTATTCTGTTCAATCCATTCAGATTCATTCTTCAATTGTTCACCATAAGAATATTCTTCAAACTTTTTCCAGCCATCTTTTTTGAACAACTCAAAAGAAAAAAATATTGAAGCAACTATATTTATAAAAATAGCCAGAACCGCAAACAACGATATTATTGTAAACACCGCTCTTTTTTTAGATTTAAACAAAGCCTTCACTTTTACACCTTCTTTAACATAGAATCAATATTATCACAAAGAACCTACTAAAATCAACTTATTGACATAAAATATTACTTGATATATAATTCTGCCAACACTTTTAAAAAAGAGGTTACATAAATGAATATAGTTGAAATTATTCTGCTTGCTGTTAGTCTTTCAATGGATGCTTTCGCTGTTGCCCTTTGTAAGGGTCTTGCTCTTAAAAAAATCGATCTGAAAAGTTGCGCAATTGTTGGCTTATGGTTTGGTGCTTTTCAGGCTCTCATGCCAATGATAGGATGCTTTTTAGGCAACACCTTTGCTGACAAAATCACCTCGATAGACCATTGGATTGCTTTTATTCTTCTTGCAATCATAGGTGGTAATATGATTAAAGAATCCTTTGACAAAAACGAAGAAAACGTCAATAGCTCATTAGGAGCAAAAACAATGTTAGTTATGGCAATTGCAACAAGCATTGATGCGTTGGCAGTAGGTGTCAGCTTTGCATTTACTGATTTTGAACCCGATTGGTTTGTTTATATTGCCTTTGCCCTTATCGGAATAATCACTTTTATACTTTCTGCAATCGGCGTTAAGGTGGGTAACATTTTCGGGACCAAATACAAATCAAAAGCAGAATTTGCAGGTGGCTTAATTCTTATTCTTTTAGGTCTCAAAACTCTCCTTGAAGGTTTAGAGATTATTAAATAAACTCATATATGCCCCTTGCTTTTAGCCAAACACTAAAAGCAAGGGGCATATTTTTTAATAACCTTTTATTCTTTTCAAGTCGCGATAGTTAATCAGTTCTATACCGCAAGCCTTGATATGCTGGAGTGTCTGAGGGTCGGAGAACAATTTATGCTCCCAAACTCTTCTGTGCCAGCAACCTGTAATAGCTTTAAGGTCATCACATTCAAGTGCGGGATGTATGTAGGTTTCTGTTACACCGTTGGGGAAAGTTTTATAAAGCTCGTAAATATACTCCTTAAAATTCTCATAGCTATCATTCTGGGGTCCGTTCCATTCACCCGGAATGAGATAATCGGGCATTGCAACACCCTTACTCTTCGCATAGCCGAGAACCTTGTCAAAAATAGTTGCAATAAGGTCAATATCAATTTTAACATCAAGGGTTTCATTTTTGAACATTTCGGGAACAAATGTGCCGGGGAAACGGAAAGGAAGCTTATATTCCCCTGCAATATCAAGAGTTAGATTAAGAAGCTCAAAACGACCTGTTTCAATACCGTAAAGAGAACCCATATGATTATCAAGGTGAGAGGGCTCAACACCAAAAGATTTGAAGCGCTCAATTTGGGCTCTGATTTCGCCTTCAACCTCTTTAATATCACAATTCTTCTCAAAATCACCGGACTCATAATACATAAAGTCCTCGCCATCTCTTAAAGAATCAGTATTGCTATGAGCAACAGGGCTCCATCTGTAATTACCCCACTCGCTTGTAAAAGTAAGATGAACACCAACTGCATATTCAGGGTGAGCTGCCGCCCACTTCCCTGCTTCTTTAGCCCAAGGGCAAGGAGTCATAATTGTTGAAGAGGTTATTCCGCCCTTCTGAAACAAATCCATTACCGCCATATTTGAGGAATGGTTCATTCCGAAATCGTCTGCATTGATAATCAAATATTTATCCATTTCACATTCTCCTTCGCATTATGTGAATATAATTACTTTTTATCTGCATCCTCAAACAAATCCGACATACTGCTTATTTCGGTTTTGTTTTCCTCTGTTTTAGTTTTTTCTGTTCCGCTTTTCTCTGTCAAATTTTTTTCAGCAGAAAGCTTTTTCTTTTTAAACACAAAAAGCAAAACAATTCCGCCAATCGCCAAAAGCCATATAATTACAAGCACAACCACAAGTAATGCAACAGGAATATCGTTTTCTCCATCGGCTTCTCCTGTCTGATAAGAAACAGATTCCCCTGCAGTTTCCTCGAGGGAAACCTCAATTGCACTCACATCATCACCGAGAATTGTCTGATAATAAAGCACCTCTGCTGCTTTTATAACATCCTCTGTTATATTGCCGTCAACAGTTAAGTTATTTTCGTGTTGAAGCTTTTTTACAACTGCAACAGTATCTTCATCAAGAACACCTGTTATTCCGTCATCGTCCAAGCCATAACCTGTATATATGAAAATCCATTGAATCCATTTGATTGTTTCGTCCTCATCCCCTACTGCAAAAGCACCTGTAGGTTTTGTATAGGGGTTTGAGGTAGCGGCATAATCAACCGTTTCTCCCTCTTTTTCTTCTTCAACAATAGTTGTTGTAGCTACAGTTGTTTCTACAATCGTTTGAGTTGCCGCAGGAACAGGTATGATGAGCCCGGAATCGAAATCCTCGGTTGTAATTACAACCGAAGTTGTGTTTGCAGAATTACCGAAAATACCTCCCAAAGCTCCACCTAAACTATCACCGATACTACCGATGGAATCACCCAAACCGGATGAGCCGTCGCCAAGACCGCCGAAAATTCCACCTAAACCGGAAGAGCCGTCTGCGGAACCGCCAAGAGCATCTCCCAAACCGGATGAACCGTCACCAAGACTACCAAGAGAATCGCCCAATCCGGAAGAAGCATCACCAATTCCGCCCACAACACCGCTTACAAGCTCACCTAATGAACCGCTTGTAGTGTCCTCTGCCTTTTCGGCATAAAAGTTTTTTGCAGAAGCCGTTGTAACATCTGTTTTTTCTGATTTTACTTTTGTTAATGAAAACGTAACACAAATTGAAAAAACTACAACAAAACAACTAAAAGCAACAAATTTATTCTTCATTATATCATCCTTAACAGTACACTTTTAACCAATATATTATAGCACAAAACCAAATTCATTTTCAATAGAATAATATAACATTCCCCGTTTACAACAGTTTTGTGTTTAAGTTTTTATACACATATTACAAAAACAATTCACGGAAAAGTCACAAAAAGAACTCCGACCGCAAAAGTCGAAGTTCTGTCATTACACTTTATATCTTATGCCTCAAGATTAAGAATCAATTCAGGATTCCGGAAGAATTCTTCCATTTTTGAAAGGAATGGTCTTACCTCACCAAAATCAAGTGCTCTGTGGTCAAAGCAGATATTAAGCGGAAGAATTGTTCTGATTTCAACGCTTTCATTACCGTCATCATCTTTAACAACAACAGGCCTTCTTTGCATTGTACCAATACAAATAACGCAAACCTGAGGGGGAATAACCATAAGCATAGCACATTCACCGGAAAGTCCTCTTGTATCCGCACCGATATTGGAAACAGTAATCGTTCCTTGTTTAAGATCTTTATATGTAATTCTTTCTGTTTCGGGAATTGCTTCGTAGGCTTTCTTTTCTTCGCCTTTAAGAAGATGAATTTTATGATTCTTATTTGTATTTGCACCAAAAAGCCTTTTCACAGCTTTAATCACGTGACCTTTTTTGAGTTTTTCGATAGTATCGTTGTAAGAAACTGAATAAAGAGCCTCTGTAAGATTTGTTTTTTCAAGTCTGCGGTTAATGTCTGCCTGATATTCCGCAATTTCTTTAAGAGTTTTGTTACCCATATCTTTCATTGTGATAGTCATCATTTCGCCGCTGGGAAGAAGCCACGGAACAGAAATATCAATATTATCAAATACAGTAACCTTACCTCTTACAAGACCTTTCTCAAAATGCATATGGGCATTGATAATCGGGTCCTCTTCAATTGCTTCTGCAATGGCTTTAAGAAGAACCGCGTTGAAGGTGATTTTTGCACCGCCGTCACCTTGATGTTCAGCAGTGAACTTTTTGAATTCTTCAACAAATTTTGTAACATCAGGCTCATACTGGTAGCTAACGTGGGGAATGTTTTGCCAACTCTCCGTTGTCATATTTGCAACGATTTTTCTTTGAATACCAAATCTTGTAACGCTTTTGACTGCCATCTTTTTCACCTTTCTTAATCATAAACTATTAAAAATCAAAAAACATAACACAAATGCGGTAAATAGTTTGTACATCTACAACCCCATTTTAAATTGAAATAATTATATCAAAGCTAAAATTGAATGTCAATTCACCAAACAAAAAAAGAAACACGTTTTCTAACTTTTGGAAAGTTACACAAACTAAAGCTTTCAAAATGCGCAACTTTTACAACACTTTATTGCATATATGTTAACAAAATGTTAAGATGCTAAAAAATGTATATTAGAATATTAAAATATGTATATGTACTTGTGATTTCAAAAATGCTATGTTAAAATATATGGTAGATTATTGTATAGTCAGGGTGAGTGACCTTATGGAAATTTTAAATAAAGTTCTTTTAAAGTTAAAATTGAAAAAACCTCCCCGTCCGAAATTTTCTCAGTCAGGTGTTTTGCCCGAACCCATAAAAGAAGTCTTGCAGAACGAGAGTCTTAACACCGATTCAATTATTTTTTCTTTCAAAACAGATATGAGAGAAGCGGAAGTTTTCGGCGATTGCTATATTATGTTTGATGAAAAAGGCATATACACGGCTGAATTCGAAGAGCAACCCCTCCCCCCAAAAAAGCGAAAAGGCAAAAAACTGCCTCCACCGAAACCCGAGCTCCGCAAAATAACATCCATTCCCGTAAATGAAATTGATGAAATTTTCGTAGAACAATATCTTGCAACAGGTCAATTGACCTACAAATATAATGGGGAGTATTTTTCTTTAGGTTATTTTTCTATCGGTCTTTTAGAAAAGGCTGACACATTTAAAAAGATTTTCAACACCTTTAAAAATGGCGAGAATTATAATCAGTACATAGCAAATATTAAAGACTCGTCCTGTCAAAAATGCGGTGCACCTGTGCCTAATGGTATGCGATTCTGCAAGGATTGCGTTGACAAAAATTCTACAATAAAAAGACTCTTTTCATTTTTTGGTGATGACAAGTGGAAGATGCTTTTTATTATTGTGTTCATTTTATTAAGCACTGGTTTAAACCTTTTAATCCCCCAGTTCAGTACTCAAAAGCTTTATGACGAGGTTCTCAACCCCGGAAACCCTTTAAGCTACGACGCTCTTTTAAAAGGGCTTTTCTCTGTTGTTCTTACAATGGCAGCTATAAAAATTGCTAACCAATTGTTTACACTTTTATATCAGTATTTGGTTGCGGGTATGCTTCCTCACGTGGTCTACAGCATAAAAATCAAAATTTTTAAAGCAATGCAAAGGCTTTCCGTTGGCTTCTATACCCACAAGCAAACAGGCTCCTTAATGGAACGCGTCACACGGGATTCCAATAATATTTATTGGTTCTTTGTTGACGGCTTCCCCTACCTTATAGGAAACGCTATTACTGTTATAGGCATTGTGATTATAATGTTCAAAACCAGCGTTAAGCTCACGCTGATGATACTCGTAGCAGCAACTGTGATTTTTGTTTGCTATCCGATTTTTGGTAAACTGTTCAGAAAATTGCACCATAGAGTATGGGTGCAAAACTCCCAACTCACATCAAAGGTCAGCGACAATATCAATGGCCACAGAATTATAAAAGCATTTTCAAAGGAAAATGATGAACTCGATGCATTTAACAAAATAAGCGGTAAGGTAAAAGCTGCAGAAATAACCGCTTCAAATGCAGAAAACACTGTTTTTCCCATACTTTCAATTTTTATTTATCTTTTAGGTGCTCTTGTTCTCGGCTACGGTGGTGTTCTTTGTGTTACAACGGATGAATTAACCGTGGGCGAATTACTTACCTATGTTATTTATCTTCAAATGCTCCAAAGCCCCATTGAATTTCTTTCCTGGGTTACAAACTGGTGGGCAAGATGTGTTGATTCTGCCCAACGTGTATTTGAAATCATCGACACAGACCCCGACGTAAAAGAGAAAGATAACCCTGTTATTCTTGAAGATTTCAAAGGCGAAATTGAGCTTAAAGAATTGCAGTTTGAATACGAGCCTGCTCACCCCATAATAAAAAATCTCTCTTTAAAAATCAACGAGGGTGAAATGCTGGGTATCGTAGGTAAAACAGGTGCCGGAAAAACAACTATTTCTAACCTTATCGCCAGACTCTACGACCCTAAAGAAGGCGTTGTAAAAATAGACGGACACGATGTCAAAGATCTTTCTTCAAAGCAATTGAGAAGAAATATCGGTATTGTTTCCCAAGATATTTTCTTGTTTATGGGAACGATTGCTGATAACATTCGCTATGCCAGACCCGATGCTACAAATGACGAGGTTATTGCCGCGGCAAAAGCCGCTTCCGCTCACGGATTCATTTCAAAACTTCCCGACGGTTATGAAACCTGGGTAGGCTCAGGCGGTCAGGATTTATCCGGCGGTGAGAGGCAGAGAATTTCCATTGCAAGAACAATTATTCAAAATCCAAAAATTTTGATTCTTGACGAAGCTACTGCCGCAATGGACACAGAAACCGAAAGAAATATTCAAAACTCTCTTTCCGAGCTTAAAGCGGGAAGAACAACAATTGCTATTGCCCACCGCCTTTCCACTTTACGAGATGCCGATAAATTGGCGGTAATTGACGATGGTGAGTGTATAGAATTCGGCACCTTTGAAGAGCTGATGGAAAAGAAGGGCGCTTACTACAAGCTCTTCAAGCTCCAGGAAGAAGCCTTGAAATTTATAGGAACAGAACAACAGGAAGAACCTGAAGAAAAGGAGGAAAAACAAAATGAACAATGATAAACTCACAATCGAATTTTTAAACCCCGAAAAGTGCAAATTCTCCTTTAATCAAAATGGTTTTCTTGTACTTACTGTTGATGAGGGTAATAAAGGTAGAGTTAAGCTTATAAGAAGCTACCCTTATACTCTTACGGATGAATATATTTGCGTTCACGATATCGAGGACAACGAGATAGGCATAGTAAGAGATTTGAAGGAGCTGGACAAAGCTTCTCAGGATGCAGCAAACAAAGAGCTTGAAAACAGATACTATTGCCCTACCGTAACGGCTGTTAAAAGCATTAAAGAACGTATGGGTCACTTTTATTTTGAAACTGTTATCGACGGCAAAGACAAAAGCTTTACAGTCCGCAATTTGACCAGAAATCTTCGCTTTGCAAACGAAAGCACTCTACTTATTTTTGACGTTGACGGTAATCGTTACGTCATTCCCGACCACGAAAAAATTGAACCGAAGAGCAGACGGCTTTTAGAGCCCTATTTATATTGACTATGGAAAATAAAACCGTACATTTTGATATTTCATCCGAGGGTAAGGTTTGTGACGGTACATTAACTTTATTTGATAACTACATCCTTAAAGCCCTTGACGGAAAAGAAGAAAAATTTAATATTGAGAGTATCGCAGAAGCAGTTCAGCTTACTGATATAGGTTGCGGTAAATTGGAATTAAAGCCAATTGGTGCAAAGGATGATGGTAGTGAAAACATTACCGTTTGCCGTTTTTCTATGAGTCAGGTAGGCGAAATCGGTGAGCTTGTAAAGGTACTTAACCATTATTTTGAAAGTGGCGAGCTGCTTTCAATGAACACAGACGATTTGCCAATCTGCCCAAAATGCCACCGCCATTACCCCAGAGGTATGAATGCGTGTATGTTCTGCGTAAAGAAGTCATATGTTTTCTCTCGAGCTTTCGGCTATTTTAAGCCTTATGTAAAATCAGTCATCGGAGCAGGTCTTTTGCTGACACTTGCTAACATTCTTTCAGCAATTATGCCTATGTTCAATTCAATTCTCATTGATGATTATCTTGTACCCACCGCAGATGCCACGCCTTTTTTTGAATCCCGCACAACAGGTATTATTGCAATAGCTCTTTTAATGAGCATAACATTTGCTCTTTCAAGAGTTATAAGTATTATAAGCAACCGAATAACAAACCGTGTGGGGTCAAGTTTTTCAGATGATTTAAGAATCCTTGTTTATTCAAAAATACAAGAGCTGTCTCTTTCTTCAATGTCGGGAAAATCTGCAGGTAATCTTATACACAGAGTTACAAAAGATACAGAACGAGTAAAAGAATTTTTTAATCAACAGGGAAGATATTTAATCGAACAGGTAATTATGTTCACGGTTATTCTTATCATTCTTTTCTCTACTAATGTAACACTTACACTTGCAGTTTTAATTCCCATTCCCATTGGTGTACTGTTTATGTCAACCTTCAGGCACAGCACAATGCTTCGTTACAGAAAGCAATGGAGAGTTGATTCCAAAGCAACTTCTATCCTTCACGATATTATAAAGGGTATCAGAGTTGTTAAATCCTTTGGTAACGAGGAAAGAGAAATCGAAAAGTTTTCGAAATATTCTAAAAAACTGGCAGACGTTGCCGCCTCCAACGAAAAATATTGGGCAGTAACCTTCCCTCTCGTTGGTAATTTTATGGCATTAGGCGAATTCCTTGTGCTTATAATCGGCGGTAAAATGGTTCTTGACGGCAAATTAACCTTAGGCGAATTAACCCGCTTCAACTTGTATTTGGGCTTCCTTTACGCCCCTCTTCGCTGGATGTCTACCTTCCCCCGACGAGTTGCTGACTGTTCAACAAGCCTTGTAAAGATTTACGAAATACTTGACGAAGCTCCTCAAATGGTATTAACCGATGAACCGAAGCAACTTAATTCTGCAGGTGCAGTTGATTTTGACGGTGTAACCTTTGGTTATAAATCCTATGAACCCGTTCTCAAAAACATAAATCTTCATATTAACCCCGGTGAAATGATTGGTCTTGTAGGGCATTCGGGGGCAGGTAAATCTACTATGATTAACCTTTGTATGCGCCTTTATGACCCATCGCTTGGCAAAATTACTATTGACGGAGTTGATATAAAAGATATTCCTCAGGAGGAACTGAGAAACAGTATCGGCGTAGTTTTCCAGGAAACATATCTTTTCTCGGGTACAATATTTGATAATATCGCCTATGCCCGTCCCGATGCTTCTCTTGATGAGGTTATTGCAGCAGCAAAGGCAGCAAATGCCCACGAATTTATAACTAAGCTCCCCGACGGCTATAACACGGTTATTGGCGAAAACGGTCACTCCCTTTCGGGCGGTGAAAGGCAGAGAGTGAGCATTGCAAGAGCAGTTCTCAAAAACCCGAGAATTCTTATTCTTGACGAAGCAACAAGCTCTCTTGATCCCGAAACAGAGGTTAAAATTCAGGAAGCACTTACAAGGCTTATTGAGGGCAGAACAACAATTGCAATTGCCCACAGACTTTCAACACTCAAAAACGCAAACAGACTTGTGGTTATTGAAAAAGGCAGAATAGCTGAGGTAGGATCTCATAATGAGCTTATCGCCCAAGGCGGAATATATGCAAATCTCGTTGCCGCCCAAAGACAGACGAGTTCGTTACATTAAAGATAATATCCCCGTCAGTTTTTTCAAAAAACTGACGGGGATATTTATGTTTCTTATTTAAAATATTTTACAGCTGCTTTGAACATCTGAATATCATAGTTACCTTCAACATTCTTATAAAGTCCATCGCCGATACGCTCGCTGTGACCCATTTTACCGAATACTCTGCCGTCGGGGGAAGTGATACCCTCAATAGCAAACATTGAATCGTTGGGGTTAAAGTGAACATCAACAGTTGCATTGCCCTCAAGGTCAACATACTGAGTTGCAATCTGTCCGTTTTCAGCAAGCTTTCTGATAAGCTCTTCGCTTGCAAGGAAACGTCCCTCACCGTGAGAAATCGGAACATTGTAAATATCGCCAACCTCTGTAAGTGCTAACCAGGGAGATTTGTTAGAAGCAATTCTTGTTCTTACAATTCTTGACTGGTGACGTGCAATTGTGTTGTAAGTAAGAGTGGGGCAGTTTTCATCTGTATCAATAATCTTACCATAGGGCACAAGACCGAGCTTAATAAGTGCCTGGAAGCCGTTACAGATACCGCACATAAGACCATCACGATTATCAAGAAGATCTGTAACGCCATCTTTAACCTTAGCGTTACGGAAGAATGCAGTGATGAATTTAGCAGAACCATCGGGTTCGTCACCGCCGGAGAAGCCACCGGGAATGAAAATCATCTGTGCATCTTTAAGCTTAGTTGAGAATTCTTCAACACTTGCAGTAATATCTGCAGATGAACGGTTCTTGATAACAATGATTTCAGGCTCTGCACCTGCGTCACGAACTGCCTTTGCACTATCAAATTCGCAGTTTGTTCCGGGGAATGCAGGAATTAAAATCTTAGGTTTAGCAACCTTGATAGCGGGAGCCTTACGCTCTGTTGCAGAGAATGAGAAATTCTCAACAGGTGTGTTGGTATCGGGAATGTTACAGCTATAAACGCTTTCCAGCTTATCTTCGTATATACCGAGAATTTCATCAAGGCAGATGCTTTCATCACCGAAAGTAATAGCCTTTTTATCTGTAACTTCACCTAAAAGAAGTGCATCTTCAATAGTTTCAGTTGCTTCAAGAATAAAGGTTGCATAGTTATATTTGAAGAGGTCTGCAACAGTTAAAGAATCTGCAAAGGAGAAACCAAAACCGTTACCGAATGCCATTTTCATAACTGCTTCTGCAATACCGCCCATACCGGGTGTATAGCAGGAAACTGCTTTGCCCTCACGAAGAAGAGCACAAACCTTGTCAAACACTTTAAGAAGAGACTCGGTTTCGGGAAGTCCGTTTTCGTCAAAATCGGGAGTAATAAGGTAAACCTTGTTACCAGCCTTTTTGAATTCGGGTGAAACAATATCCTTAACCTTTTCAGTTGTAACTGCAAAAGAAACGAGTGTGGGAGGAACATCCAAATCCTCGAATGTACCGCTCATTGAGTCCTTACCGCCGATTGAACCGATACCAAGGTTTTTCTGTGCCTTGAAGGCACCAAGAAGAGCTGCGAGAGGTTTGCCCCAACGCTTTGCTTCCTTGCCTACTCTTTCAAAATATTCCTGGAATGTAAGGTATACATCCTCAAACTTTGCACCTGTTGCAATAAGCTTACAAACTGATTCGACAACCGCCAAGTATGCACCGTGATAGGGGCTTTTTTCTGTAATAAAGGGATTATAACCCCAGGACATAAGTGAGCAGTCGTCTGTGTGCTTTTTCTCAACGGAAATCTTCTGTACCATTGCCTGAATGGGAGTAAGCTGATTTTTACCGCCGAAGGGCATAAGAACCGTTCCTGCACCTATGGTTGAGTCAAAACGCTCTGAAAGACCGCGTTTTGAGCAGATATTAAGGTCATCTGCCATAGCTTTCATATTATCCGTAAAGCTGCCGATGATTTCTTTATCGTAGGATTCGGGCTTTGATGTAGCAACATCAACGTGCTTGTCTGCACCGTTGGAGTTAAGGAAATCGCGACTGATATCACAAATAACCTTGCCGTTCCAATGCATAACAAGTCTTGCCTGTTCTGTTACCTTTGCAACGGGGCAAGCCTGAAGGTTTTCAGTTGCAGCAAGCTCAAGGAATCTTTCAACATTTTCTTTTTCAATAACAACTGCCATTCTTTCCTGTGATTCGGAAATAGCAAGCTCTGTGCCGTCAAGACCTTCATATTTCTTGGGAACTGCATTAAGGTCAATTTCAAGACCGTCTGCAAGCTCACCGATAGCAACTGAAACACCGCCTGCACCGAAATCGTTACAGCGTTTAATCATTCTTGTTGCTTCTTTGTTTCTGAAAAGTCTCTGGAGCTTTCTTTCTTCGGGAGCGTTACCCTTCTGAACCTCTGCACCGCAGGTTTCAAGAGAATCTGCTGTGTGAGATTTTGAAGAACCTGTTGCACCACCGCAACCGTCACGGCCTGTGCTACCGCCGAGAAGAATAACTACATCGCCGGGATCAGGACGCTCACGGCGAACATTCTCCTGAGGAGCTGCCGCAACAACTGCGCCGATTTCCATACGCTTTGCAGCATAACCCGGGTGATAAATTTCATCAACAATGCCTGTTGCAAGACCAATCTGGTTACCGTAAGAGGAATAGCCGGCTGCAGCAGTTGTAACAATTGTTCTCTGGGGGAGCTTACCCTTTATTGTTTCGCTGACGGGCTTTAAGGGGTCAGCAGCACCTGTAACACGCATCGCGCCGTAAACATAAGCACGGCCTGAAAGAGGGTCACGGATTGCACCACCGATACAGGTTGCCGCACCGCCGAAGGGCTCGATTTCTGTAGGGTGGTTATGTGTTTCATTCTTGAAGAGAAGAAGCCAGGGTTCGCTTACACCGTCAACATCAACATTGATTTTAACAGTACAAGCGTTGATTTCTTCGGATTCATCAAGTTTGGGAAGTTTTCCGTTTTCTTTAAGATATTTAACTGCAACAGTTGCCAAATCCATAAGGCAGATGGGCTTAGTTCTGCCAAGCTCTTTTCTTGTTGCAATATATTCTTCGAAAGCCCCCTGAAGAAGCTCATCTTCAAATGTTACATTATCAATAACAGTAAGGAATGTGGTATGACGGCAGTGGTCAGACCAATATGTATCAATCATTCTGATTTCTGTTATTGTGGGGTCGCGGTCCTCAGATTTGAAATAATCCTGACAAAAAGCAATATCGTCTGCATCCATTGCAAGACCGAAATCCTTAACGAATTGCTCAAGACCTGCTCTGTCCAGCTTAATGAAGCCCTCAAGAGTTTTAACCTCTGTGGGAATGTCATATTTCATTTCAAGAGTTTCATATTTTTCGAGAGTTGCTTCTCTTGATTCAACGGGGTTAATAACGTGCTTTTTGATTTCTGCAATATCTTCTGCAGAGAGGTCACCGTAAAGAGCATAAACCTTTGCACTCTTTACTGTGGGGCGATCACCCTGAGAAATAATCTGAATACATTGTGCCGCAGAGTCCGCTCTCTGGTCAAACTGACCGGGAAGGAATTCAACTGCAAAAACAGTTGCGCCCTCTAAATCAACCTCACTTGTTGCAATATCAAGCTGGGGCTCGGAGAAAACTGTTTTAATTGCATAATCGAAAAGCTCTTCTGTGATATTCTCTGCATCATAGCGGTTGATAACACGAACATCAGTAAGGTTTTTGATACCTAAAAGTGTACGTGCATCACCTAAAAGAGCTTTTGCTTCGTGAGCAAGTTCTTTTTTCTTTTCTACATAAACTCTATATACCATTTCTTAATCCTCCAAAACCGCAAGTGCTTTTGCACCGATATCATTACGATAAAATGCGTTGTCAAAGCTGATTTGTTTTACAAGCTCATAAGATGATTTAACTGCATCTTTAAGGTTATTCTCCACAGCAGTAACGCCTAAAACACGGCCGCCGTTTGTGAGAAGCTTGCCATCCTTAAGAGAAGCACCTGCAACGTATACATTACCCTCAACACCTTCGGGAATGCTCATTTCAAAGCCTTTATCATAGCTTACAGGGTAGCCCTTTGATGCCATAATTACACAGCAAGCACTTTTTTTGCTGAATTTAACCTCTGTATCAGAGAGTGTTCCGTTGGTTGTTGCTTTCATAACAGTAAGCAAGTCGCTTTCAAGAAGAGGTAAAACAACCTGCGTTTCGGGATCACCAAAACGGCAGTTATATTCAATAACCTTAGGACCGTTTGGGGTGAGCATAAGACCGAAATAAAGGCAACCCTTAAAGGTTCTTCCCTCTTTATTCATTGCATCAATTGTAGGAAGGAAGATTTTCTCCATACATTCTTCTGCAACTTCTTTTGTATAATAGGGATTGGGAGCGATTGTTCCCATACCACCTGTATTAAGACCTGTGTCGTTGTCCCCTGCTCTCTTATGGTCCATTGATGAAATCATAGGAACAACTGTTTTTCCGTCTGTAAATGAAAGAACGGAAACCTCGGGGCCTGTAAGGAATTCTTCGATAACAATGTTGTCACCGCTTGTGCCGAACATCTTATCCTGCATCATTGAAACAACTGCATTTTTTGCTTCTTCTCTTGTATTAGCGATAATAACGCCCTTACCGAGAGCAAGTCCGTCAGCCTTAATAACTGTGGGAATGGGAGCAGTTTCAAGGTATTTGAGAGCTTTTTGCATATCATTGAATACTTCATAAGCCGCGGTGGGAATACCGTATTTTTTCATAAGGTTCTTTGAGAAAACCTTGCTACCCTCAATAATAGCTGCATTAGCTTTAGGACCAAAACAGGGAATACCTTTTTCTTCTAAAGCATCAACGCAACCTAAAACCAACGGGTCATCGGGAGCAACAACCGCATAGTCAATAGCATTTGTTGCTGCAAATTCAACAATTTTCTCTATTTCTTTAGCACCGATATCAACTAAAGTTGCATCCTTTGCCATACCGCCGTTACCGGGGAGAGCAAAAATCTCTGTAACCTCTTTATTTTCTTTTATTTTTTTGATGATAGCGTGTTCACGTCCGCCACCACCTACAACCATTATCTTCATCTTTATACCTCTATCAGTGGTGGAATAAACGCATACCTGTAAATGCCATAGTCATTCCGTACTTGTCTGCACATTCAATAACAAGGTCATCGCGGATTGAACCGCCGGGTTCGGCAATATATTTTACACCGCTCTTCTTTGCGCGTTCAATATTATCGCTGAAGGGGAAGAAAGCATCTGAACCGAGAGCAACGCCATCAATAGTTGCGAAATATGCTTTAACATCTTCATCTGTAAGGGGTTCGGGCTGAGATGTAAAGTATTTCTGCCAGTTACCGTCTGCACAAACATCCTCTTCGTTTTTGTTGATATATCCGTCAATAACATTATCTCTGTCAGGTCTGCCGAGAGTATCCTTGAAAGGAAGGTTAAGAACCTTTTCGTGCTGGCGAAGGAACCAGGTGTCTGCCTTTGTACCTGCAAGGCGTGTGCAGTGAATTCTTGACTGCTGACCTGCACCAACACCGATTGCCTGACCGTCAACTGCATAGCAAACGGAGTTTGACTGAGTATATTTAAGAGTGATAAGTGCAATTATAAGGTCGCGAACTGCACTTTCGGGCATATCTTTATTTTTAGTAACAATATTTTTGAGAAGGTCTGCATTAATTTCAAAATTGTTTCTGCCCTGCTCAAAGGTGATACCGTAAACCTGCTTGTGCTCAATGGGAGCAGGAACATAGTTGGGGTCAATTTTAACAATATTGTAGTTACCTTTTCTCTTGGATTTGAGAATTTCAAGTGCTTCGGGTTCATAACCGGGAGCAATAATACCGTCGGAAACCTCACGCTGAATAAGCTTTGCAGTTGTAACATCGCAAACATCTGAAAGAGCAACCCAGTCACCGAAGGAGCACATTCTATCTGTACCTCTTGCTCGGGCATATGCACAAGCGAGAGGAGATTCGTCAAGGCCTTCAATATCGTCAACGAAGCAAGTCTTTTTAAGCTTATCTGAAAGTGGCACACCTACTGCAGCAGATGTGGGGCTAACGTGCTTAAAGGAGGTTACCGCAGGAAGACCAAGTGCTTCCTTAAGCTCTTTAACCAACTGCCAGCTATTGAAAGCATCAAGGAAGTTAATAAAGCCGGGACGACCGCAGAGAATTTCAATGGGAAGCTCGCTGTCGTCTGCCATAAAGATTTTTGCAGGTTTCTGGTTGGGGTTGCAACCATATTTTAATTCAAATTCTTTCATTACAATAATCTCCTTATTTGTTTTTGTTTACTATACGTGATTCATATTTACCTGTTGCAAGGTCAATATATCTAACGAAAAGAGAAACCTTGTTATCTTCGTTAAGGTTTTTCCAGATAACATCTGTTAATGTATCAATATCCACATCGGGAAGCTCGAGTGTTTTGGGCTCACCCTCAAAACTGGGAAGAGGATTGCCGTCGCATTTATATGTATGAATGAATTTTGCTTTTCCGGGAAGAGGATTAGAATACGCAAAAGTGTATCTCTGGCAGGATGAACCGTCACCGTCAGCAGATTTGAGAATGGACATTGCATAGTTCATATCGCCGTTTTCAAGTCGGATGATACCTGAAATACGAGGTGTGTAGTTGGGAGCGTCGTCCTCAAACTCGCGTGTACGAAGAGACTGTTCAAAGGTCATCTGCTTGTCCATAAGCTCATAGATTGTATCTGTCTGGTCGCCGTTTGTAACGATAGTTTTATTTCCTAAAACTCTTACGGGAGCATAGATAATAAGATGTGGGTCAACCATTTTTGACTCATCAAAAGCCTGAGTTCTGATGCCCTCGCCATCCTCAACGAAAACTCTGTTACGGCTGTTTTCACTTCTGCCCATAATGAAATAAGCAGTAACAGCCTTTTTGGAATCGGCACTTTTACCGATTATGATACCTCTGCCGTGATAAGCGAGAGAATTAAGTTCATTTTCAAGATTTTTGATTTCCATTATTATCTATCCTTTCAATAAAATCTTTTACCTTATCTATAAAAGTATTGCGACTTCTATCCTCCCTGTTCGGCTCTGCCGAATAGGGAGGGGGGACCATCGCTTGCGATGGTGGTGGGTTGCCCCGTAAAGGGTACCCTTCGTAAAAGTATTGCAATCTATTTTATAATCGTTTTCCCATCAACAACCTCAACCTTCCCATCACAGAAAAGCTGAACTGCTTTAGGGAGAATTTTCCATTCTGCCTGCTCCATTATTCTCTTCTGAAGAGTTTCGGGTGTGTCACCCTCAACTACCTCAACTGCTTTTTGAAGAATAATGGGACCTGCATCACATTCCGCAGTAACAAAATGCACCGTTGCACCGGAAACCTTAACGCCCTTTTCCAAAGCACATTCGTGAACGTGAAGACCGTAAAAGCCTTTTCCGCAGAATGAAGGAATAAGAGCAGGATGAACATTAATCATTTTGTTTTTAAATGTATCGCAAACATTTTCATCAAGAATTGTCATAAAGCCTGCATAAACTACAAGGTCTGCTTTTTCTTCAAGAAGAGCATCTCTCATTGCAATGCTGTATGATGCGATATCTGCATATTCTTTTCTTACAAGAGTTCTTGTTTTGATGCCGTTATTTTCTGCACGCTTAAGAGCGTAGGCATCCGCCCTGGAAGCAATAACACAAGTTATTTTACCTGCGCCAAGCTCTCCCCTTTTCTCCGCATCAATAAGAGCCTGGAGATTTGTTCCGCCACCTGAAACAAGAACAACAATATTTTTTGTATCGGGCATTTTCTCAGCCTCTTTCATTTATTCAAATAATCATTCAAGTATAATCTTGTCTTCGCCTTCGATAATTTCACCGATTACATAAGCATCAATGTCATTATCCTTAAGAGTTGCAATGGCAAGCTCCACTTCGTCTGCAGGAACTACTATACTCATACCAACACCCATATTATATGTATTAAACATATCGCGTTCGGGAATGTTGCCCCATTTAGCAATTACATCGAAAATGGGAAGCACCTTAACAGCGGACTTATCTATTTTTGCACACAAGCCATCGGGAATACTTCTTGGAATATTTTCATAGAAGCCGCCGCCGGTAATGTGTGAAATACCTTTTACGTTAACCTTTTCTGTAAGAGCAAGAACGGGCTTAACATAAATCTTAGTAGGAACGAGTAAAGCCTCGGCAATGCTTTTTCCGCCTAATTCTTCGCGCTCTGCATAAAGCTCGGGGTTGTTGTTATCAATATCAAAAACCTTACGGCATAAGCTGAAGCCATTTGAATGAATACCTGTGGAGGGAAGAGCAATAACAACATCGCCAACAGACATTTTGCTGTTATCAATCATTTTAGGTTTATCAACTATACCTACCGCAAAGCCTGCAAGGTCATAATCTTCCACGGGCATCAAGCCGGGATGCTCTGCAGTTTCGCCACCGGTAAGTGCACAGCCTGACTGAACACAACCTTCTGCAACACCGCTGACAATTTCAGCAATTTTTTCGGGAATATTTTTACCGCAAGCAATATAGTCAAGGAAATACAAGGGTTTTGCACCAACGCAAACAATATCGTTTACGCACATAGCTACGGCATCAATACCGATTGTATCGTGTTTATCCATAAGAATAGCTAATTTAACTTTCGTACCGCAACCATCAGTACCTGAAACCAATATGGGATGTTCCATCCCCTTAGCACAACCAAGGTCAAAGCAACCGCCGAAGCCTCCAACCTCATCCAATGAGCCTTCGTTACGAGTTCTTGCAATGTGTTTTTTCATAAGTTCAACTGCTTTGTAACCTGCAGTAATATCAACACCTGCTGCTGCATAACTTTCTGATCTTGAATTATTCATATCTATTCTCCTAAAATTTTTTCTTGTTTACAAAATTAGCCTTTACCGTTCCAACAATATGTGCAAAGTTCCTCTTCCGGAAGTCCGATTGCTTTAACAATACCCTCCAAGGACTGGAATTCAAGAGAAGCAAAATGAAGCTTTTCGCAAATTGCTTTTCTCATTTTTGCACCACGCTCTGTGGAAGCATCGCTGTATTCATCAAGGTGCTTGAAGCCTTCTTCTCCCTCCAGCTCCATAATGGTACTTCTTGAAATAAGGTCCATATCACTTGTACCTCTTGAGAAGTTAAGATATTTACAACCGTACATAATGGGGGGACAAGCTGAACGCATATGTACCTCTTTAGCACCGTTTTCATAAAGAAATTCGACCGTTTCACGAAGCTGGGTACCTCTTACTATGCTATCATCAACAAAAAGGAGTTTTTTGTCTTTAATCAGCTCGTGAATGGGAATTTGTTTCATTTTCGCAACTCTGTTACGCTCTTTCTGATTTGACGGCATAAAGCTACGCGGCCAGGTGGGAGTATATTTGATGAAAGGACGGGCAAAAGGAACACCGCTTTCATTTGCATAACCGATGGCGTGGGGAGTGCCTGAATCCGGAACACCGCTGACATAGTCTATGTCTTGCGCCTCGCCTAAAGTTTTATCGGTCTGCGCCATAATCTTTCCGTTTTCATAACGCATTGCCTCAACATTTCTGCCCTCGTAGCAGGATGTGGGGTAGCCGTAATATGACCAAAGGAAAGCACATATTTTCTTTTTCTTTCTTGCAGGAGAAAGAATTTCAACTTTATCTGCTGAAATTTCAACAATTTCTCCCGGTCCTAATTCTTTATAGTCTTCAAAACCTAATTTTTTATAAGCGAAATCTTCAAATGATACGCAGAAACCGTCTTCTCTTTTACCAATAAGAACGGGAATTCTGCCAACCTTATCTCTTGCAGCAATAATATTGCCGTCTTCCTTGAGAATAAGAATTGAAGATGTACCGTCAATCATATCCTGTGCAAAGCGAATACCCTCTGCAAAATCAGATTTCTGGTCAATCATTGCAGAAACAAGCTCTGATGAATTTATACCGTCACTTGTCATAGCACCGAAATGACCGCCGCTGAATGAAAGATACTGTTTAACAAGCTCTTCACTATTATTTATAATACCAATAGTGCTTATTGCATAAAGTCCGTGATTTGAGCGCATTAAAAGAGGTTGCGCATCAGTATCACTTATACAGCCTATTGATGAATTACCGCTCATTTGGTCGAGAATATTCTCAAACTTTGTCCTGAACGGAGAATTTTCTATTTTATGAATTTTTCTTTGCAAGCCTTTTTCGCTGTCATATGCCGCCATACCTGCGCGACGAGTTCCCAAGTGGGAATGATAATCGACTCCGAAAAAGGTATCAAGTACAGCATCATTTTTAGATACTACTCCAAAAAAACCGCCCATTTTACACCTCATTAATAAATTATTATCAACTCCATCAAAAAATCAAGTGAGGAGTTAGGAGTGAGGAGTTAGGAGTGCACGGACCTGCGGTCGGCATTATATAAATGGTAGTACAAGAAGTAGGCTCCTCTATTTTAATTGTAATCATAATTTATACTTTGATAACAATCCAACAGAAGAACTATTTCGGTTAGCGAAGCTTATAATTGCGTCGCAGACCCGACATTCCTCACTCCTAACTACTCACTCCTAACTTAACATCATATTTTTATAATTTTAATTAAATTTTTGTTCTATTGCTTTGTTTTTTTCAAGAACCGTTGCTGTATCTTTTGCTCTCTTGTCTGCAAGTTTTTTTTCAAGCTCGGGCTCACCGAGAGATAGAATTTCAATTGCAAGTAACGCAGAGTTTACTGCACCGTCAATTGCAACAGTTGCAACAGGAATACCCGAAGGCATTTGAACAGTCGAAAGGAGAGCTTCCATACCGCCTAAATTCTGTGATTTAATCGGAATACCGATTACGGGTAAGGTTGTGTTTGCGGCAACCGCACCTGCAAGGTGTGCTGCCATACCTGCCGCCGCAATAATAACACCGAAGCCGTTAGCGCGAGCATTTGCGCTGAACTCTTTTGCTTCAACGGGTGTTCTGTGAGCAGAGAAAACGTGAACCTCAAAAGGAACCTGAAACTCTTTAAGAGTGTTTATTGCTTTTTCAACAACGGGTAAATCGCTGTCGCTACCCATTATAATTCCGACTTTTTTCATATAAAACATCCTTTCGTTCGGATAATTATTTAGCCTGTGTTTCACAGTATATGCAACGGTAAACTCCGTTGTCCTTATCTGTGAGTTTAAAAACGTGATTAATCTCCTGCTCAGTTGACGTTATGCAACGGGGATTTTTGCATTTAATAACATTTGTAAGCATCTGAGGAAGTTCAATTGCACGCTTTTCAACAAGCTCGCAATTCCTGATTATATTAACTGTTGTGCCGGGATCAACATAACCTATAACATCAATATCAATAGCAATATCTGCATCAATTTTGATTATATCTTTTTTGCCCATTTTTTTACTTGCAACATTTTTGATAATTGCAACAGAGCAGTCAAGATTATCAAGACCTAAAAGGTCATAAAGTCTCATACCGCGCCCTGCGGTAATATGGTCAATAACAAAGCCGTTTGTGATGGAATCTATATTCATTTTTCTGCCTCCTCCAACAATTTCAAGATGAGAGCCATACGAATGTATTTTCCGTTAAGAACCTGTTTAAAATAACAAGCTCTCGGGTCATCATCCACTGCAACGCTGATTTCGTTTACTCGGGGAAGCGGATGCATAATGCACAAGTCTTTCTTTGCATTTGTGAGCTTCTTGGGTTCAAGAACATAGCTGTCCTTTAACCTCAGATAATCCTCTTCGTTGAAGAAACGCTCTCTCTGAACTCTTGTCATATAGAGAATATCAAGCTCGGGCATTACGCTTTCAAGGTCAGTTGTCTGTTTATAGGGAATATTATTCTTTTTAAGAACATCTTTCTTTATGTAGCTTGGGAGCTTCAATTCTTCCGGTGAGATAAGCACAACCTTAATACCACTGTATCTTGAAAGAGCTGTAATAAGAGAATGAACTGTTCTTCCGAATTTAAGGTCACCGCAGAAGCCGACGGTAAGATTTTCAAAACCGCCTTTTTCACGTTGGATTGTAAGCAAATCTGCAAGAGTCTGTGTGGGGTGATTGTGTCCACCGTCGCCTGCATTTATAACGGGAATTGTAGCATTCTGCGCCGCAACAAGAGGTGCACCCTCTTTAGGATGGCGCATTGCAATAATGTCTGCATAACAGCTTATTGTTTTTGCAGTATCTGCCACACTTTCACCTTTTGCGGCAGAAGAATTGTTTGCAGCAGAAAAGCCGATAACACTACCGCCCAACTCAATCATTGCCGCCTCAAAGCTGAGACGGGTTCTTGTTGAGGGCTCAAAGAAAAGTGTTGCAAGTTTTTTCCTTTTACACTTTTCACAGTATTTATCGGGATTATCTATAATATCATTTGCCGTTGCAATAAGCTCATTTAACTCATCAACGGTAAAATCGAGAATATCAATTAAACTCCTCATAAACAACTTCCTTATTCTTTTGCACCGTTTACTTCAAGGTACTTCTTGATTCTTTCAACGTTTTCACGGTTTTTCTCGTCTTCTTCGAGATATTCGATAATATCATAAACATCAACAACGGAATATACAGGGAAACCGAATTCCTCGCCAACCTCTGCCATTGCGGATTTTTCCGTCTGTCCTTTTTCCTTACGGTCAACCATAACGAATGTTGCGGCAACTTTAGTGCCTTTAAGACCTGAAAGGATTGACATACTTTCACGAATAGCGGTGCCTGCTGTGATAACATCTTCAACGATTACGATTTCTTCGCCCTCTTGAGGCTTGTAGCCGACGAAAACTCCGCCTTCACCGTGATCCTTTTCTTCTTTACGGTTAAAGAAGAAGGGAACATCAAGTCCGTTTTTTGCAAGAGCAACTGCTACGGAAACCGCAATGGGAATACCTTTATAAGCAGGGCCGTAAAGAACTGTTTTCTTGTTTCCTACCTTTTCAAAATATGCCTTTGCATAAAATTCGCCTAATTTACAAATCTGTTCGCCTGTTTTAATATCACCTGCGTTAATGAAATAAGGGATTTTTCTACCGCTTTTTGCAGTAAAATCACCGAATTTAAGAACACCTGCACCCTCTAAAAACTGTATAAATTCTCTTTTGTAGCCTTCCATAATTTTCTCTCCTCTAATTAGTCACAAAACTCTGCAACACAACGATTATATGCTGCAACGGGGTCTTCTGCTGCTGTAATGGGTCTACCCACAACGATGTAGTCAGAGCCGATTTTCTTTGCTTCTGCAGGAGTCATAACTCTCTTTTGGTCACCGATATCCCCATCTGCAAAACGAACACCTGGAGTGATTGTAAGGAAATCACTTCCGCAGGTTTCGTGAACCTTACCTGCTTCAAGTGGTGAGCAAACAACACCGTCAAGACCTGCAAGTTTTGCATTGTGAGCATAGTGCATAACAACCTTGTCGATGGGCTCTTTAATGAGAAGGTCGTTTTCCATACTCTCCTGGTCAGTTGATGTAAGCTGAGTAACCGCAATAAGAAGGGGTCTTGTACCGTCGGGACGGGTAAGTCCTTCAAGTGCGCCTTCCATCATACGGATTGTACCCGATGCGTGAAGGTTTGTAATATCAACATCAAGGTTTGAAAGAACTGCCATTGATTTTTTAACTGTATTGGGAATATCGTGGAGTTTAAGGTCAAGGAAAATCTTGTGACCTCTCTTTTTAATTTCACGAACAATCTGCGGGCCTTCTGCATAGAAAAGCTCCATACCGATTTTCACAAAAGGCTTTCTGCCACCCTCAAATTTATCAAGAAATTCATAAACCTTTTCTGCGCTTGAAAAGTCGCAAGCAACGATTACGTCTTTACCCATTATTTTGCTCCTCCTATAATTGATTCTAAAGCATCTATTCCGTACTTGTTCATAACCTTTGGTAAATCGTTGATAATATCACGACATACACAAGGGTCAATAAGGTTTGCAGCGCCAACTTCAACAGCAGTTGCACCTGCAAGCATCATTTCTATAACATCTTCCGCAGTAGAAACTCCACCCATACCGACAACGGGAATGTTAACTGCATTTGCTACCTGGTAAACCATACGAACTGCAACAGGGAAAATTGCGCTTCCCGAAAAGCCTCCCATTTTGTTTGCAATTACCGGTTTCTTTGTTTTAAGGTCAATTCTCATACCGAGAAGAGTGTTAATAAGGCTGATACCGTCTGCACCTGCCGCTTCACACTCTTTTGCAATTGCAACAATATCTGTTACATTGGGAGAGAGTTTTATAATTACGGGCTTGGTTGTTACTTTCTTTACTGCTGCCGTTACCTCCGCCGCAGCTTTAGGGTCTGTGCCGAAGCTCATGCCACCGCCGTGAACGTTTGGACAGCTTACATTAACCTCAAGCCAACCAACCTGCTCTTCTTTATCAAGCTTTTCACAAGTATAAGCATAATCGGGAACAGAAAACCCGCTTACATTTGCCATAACTTTTTTATTAAAGCACTTTTTAAGTTTCGGAAGCTCTTCGCTGATAACCTTTTCAACTCCGGGGTTCTGAAGACCAACCGCATTTATCATACCTGCAGTACATTCTGCAATTCGGGGTGTGGGATTGCCGAAACGAGGATCTTTGGTTGTACCCTTAAAAGAGAATGTGCCAAGGCAATTTATATCATAAATCTCTGCAAACTCGTAACCGTAGCCAAAAGTGCCACTGGCGGGAATTATGGGGTTATCAAGCTCTGTTCCGCAGAGGTTAACACTTAATCTGCCCATAAAATTTCCTCCTTTTTAAGCACAGGTCCGTCTTTACAAATTCTCTTGTAGCCTGTAACGGTTTTGCAGGAACAACCCATACAAGCACCAAAACCGCAACCCATTCTCTCTTCAAAGCTGAACTGACCGCTTGTAGAACTCGCTTTAAAAATTGCTTTAAGCATAGGCTCGGGACCGCAAGTATAAAAATATGAATAATCAATATCTTTCATAGCGTCTGTAACAAAGCCTTTAATGCCGTAAGAACCGTCAGCAGTTGTAACAAAAACATCTGCACCAAGAGCCTTGAAATCTTCTTCACAGAAAATTTCGTTTTTGGTATTAAAGCCGAGAACAACACTGACTTTTTTACCCTCTGAAACAAGCTTTCTACAAAGCATATAAAGGGGCGGAACACCAACGCCACCGCCTAAAAGCAAGGGCTTGTCACCCGAAAGTGAAATATCATAGCCGTTGCCGAGACCTGTAAGAATATTAAGCTCTTCTCCTGCAGTCATTTTTGCCATCTGCTCTGTTCCTTTACCTACAACCTTGTAGATAAGAGTAAGTACACCGTCTTCACAATCGCAAACGGAAATGGGTCTGCGAAGATAAAGACCATCTAATTTAATATTTACAAACTGTCCGGAAGATGTGATATCACTCACATCTCCCTGAAGCTTCATTTTATACACCGTTTCAGTAAGAGGTGCATTATCAATTATTTTGAAAATAGATTCTCTCATAAATTAGCCTCTGCATCAATTGTTGAAATTGTAAGGGTAATATCTTCAAGAACATCAAGAAGAACCTTTACAGTATCGAGTGCTGTAAATATTGTTACATTGTTTTCAATAGCATAACGGCGGATCTGGTGACCATCGTTATTTTCTCCGCTTGCGTTAATGTCTTTTGTGTTAATAACATAAGCAATATGGCCCTGGCGGAGTGCTTCGGGAACTTCATTGCTACCCTCACTGATTTTGCCGAGAACATGAGTTCTGATTCCGTTTTCTTTAAGGAATTTTGCAGTACCTACTGTCGCCTGAATATTGAAGCCTAACTTATAGAAACGACGGATAAGAGGAAGTGCCTCTTCCTTATCCTTATCTGCAACTGTTGCAAAAACAGTACCATAGTTCTGAAGGTGCATACCTGATGCCTGAAGAGCTTTATAAAGAGCTCTGTTCAATTTATCGTCATAACCGATTGCTTCACCTGTTGATTTCATTTCGGGTGAAAGGTAAGCATCAAGTCCACGGATTTTGTTGAATGAGAATACAGGAACCTTTACATACCAACGTTTCTTTTCCTCGGGATAGATATCAAAGATACCCTGCTCTTTAAGGCTTTTGCCCATAATTACTTCTGTTGCAATATCTGCAAGAGAGTAGCCTGTTGCTTTTGAAAGGAAGGGAACTGTTCTTGAAGAACGGGGGTTAACCTCGATAATATAAACATCATCATTTTCGTCAACAATGAACTGAATGTTGAAAAGACCAACAATGCCGATTCCGAGACCAAGCTTCTTTGCATACTGAAGAATGATGCCTTTAACTTTATCTGAAATGCTGAATGAGGGGTAAACACTGATAGAGTCACCGGAGTGAATTCCTGTTTTCTCAACAAGCTCCATAATACCGGGAACAAAAACATCTCTGCCGTCGCAGATAGCGTCAACCTCAACCTCTTTACCATAAATGTATTTATCAACAAGAACGGGCTTGTCCTCATCAATTTCAACTGCTGTTCTCAGGTAATGACGAAGCTGTTCTTCATTAGCAACAATCTGCATAGCACGTCCGCCGAGAACGAAAGAGGGACGAACAAGAACCGGATAACCGATTTCAGCCGCAGCAGTAATACCATCTTCAAGGTTTGTAACAGCCTTACCCTTTGCACGAGGAATGTTAAGCTCATTAAGAAGATTTTCAAATGCGTTACGGTCTTCTGCACGGTCAATGGCCGCACAGTCAGTACCGATAATTTTCACACCGCGATCAAACAGAGGCTGTGCGAGGTTGATAGCAGTCTGACCACCAAGAGAAGCGATAACACCCTCGGGCTTTTCAAACTCAACAATGTTCATAACATCTTCGGGAGTAAGTGGCTCGAAGTAAAGTTTATCTGCAGTGGTATAGTCAGTTGAAACGGTTTCGGGGTTATTGTTGATAATAATAGCCTCATAACCGGCATTTTTAATAGTCATAACAGCGTGAACTGTGGAATAGTCGAATTCAACACCCTGACCGATACGGATAGGACCTGCACCGAGAACGATAATCTTTTTCTTATCAGTAAGGCGGGAAGCATTCTCACCTGTATATGAAGAATAGAAGTAAGGAATGTATGCATTTGTATGGCAGGTGTCAACCATCTTGAATACAGGGAAAAGATTCATTTCCTTGCGCTTGTTGTAAACATCAATTTCTTTGCAGCTCCAAAGGCGAGCGATATATTTATCGCTGAAGCCCATTTTCTTAGCAGCAGTAAGAGTTTCAGCATCCTTGTTGACACGAAGCTTTTCTTCCATGTCAATGATGTTTTTTATTGCTTCAAGAAAATATGGGGTAATCATAGTAATTTCGTGAATTTTTTCAATAGAAACACCGTGATAAATAAGTTCTGCAATAGCGAAAATATTATCAGAACGGAATTCTGAAATATACTCAAGGAGCTCTTCGATACTCATATTGTCGAATTTTGAAAGGTACATATGGTTTGCACCGATTTCAAGAGAACGGATACCTTTAAGAATAGCTTCTTCAAGGTTAGAACCGATACCCATAACCTCACCTGTAGCCTTCATCTGAGTGCCGAGCTTATTAGTAGCAGAAGTGAATTTATCGAAGGGGAAACGGGGTAATTTAGCAATAACATAATCGAGCTTGGGCTCAAATGCAGCATTAGTGTTAGCAATCTGAATTTCTTCAAGCGCCATACCCATAGCAATTTTTGCAGTAACACGGGCAATAGGATAACCGGACGCCTTTGATGCAAGAGCTGAAGAACGGGAAACTCTGGGGTTAACTTCGATAAGATAATATTCAGAATTGTGAGGATTAAGAGCAAACTGAACATTACAGCCGCCTTCAATCTTAAGTTCCTTGATGAGCTTTATAGCTGAATCGTTGAGCATCTTCTCATCTTCCTTGCTGAGTGTCATAATAGGTGCAACAACGCAGGAGTCACCTGTATGAACACCAACGGGGTCAATATTTTCCATACCGCAGATTGTGATAGCGTGGTCGTTGGAGTCGCGCATAACCTCGAACTCAATTTCTTTATAACCCTTAACGCTCTTTTCAATAAGTGCCTGATGAACGGGGGACATTTTGAATGCGTTTGTACCGATTTCAATAAGCTCATCTTCATCGGAAGCGAAGCCACCACCTGTACCGCCGAGAGTGAAAGCAGGACGAACAACGACAGGATAACCGATACGTTTTGCAGCCGCCTTTGCCTCCTCTAATGAATATGTTATCTCTGAAGGAATAACAGGTTCTCCGATAGATTCGCAAAGCTCTTTGAATAATTCACGGTCCTCTGCACGTTCAATAGAAGCACTTGAAGTACCGAGAAGCTTTACTTCACACTCTTTAAGAACACCCTTTTTCTCAAGCTGCATAGCAAGGTTAAGTCCTGTCTGACCTCCGATACCGGGGATGATTGCATCAGGACGCTCGTAACGTATAATCTTTGCCACATATTCAAGAGTAAGAGGCTCCATATACACTTTATCAGCGATAATGGTGTCAGTCATAATTGTTGCAGGATTGGAGTTAACGAGTACAACCTCGTATCCCTCCTCTTTAAGCGCAAGACAAGCCTGAGTGCCTGCATAGTCAAACTCTGCCGCCTGACCGATAACAATAGGACCTGAGCCTATAATTAAAACTTTTTTAATGTCTGTTCTCTTTGCCATACTTAATTCCTCCAAATATATATCATCGTAAATTATTAACTATTTAGTGTAAACGATTTTACCATCGCAAACTGTAAGGACACATTCGCCGTTTACTTTCATTCCCTCAAATGGTGTTGCTTTGCCTTTTGAGAGAAAATCCTCGGGATTTATAACATTTTCTTTTTCCAAATTCCAAACTGTAAAATCCGTATTTAAAGGAATACCGAAACGCTTACGGGGATTTATTGCTATAAGCTCTATGAGCTTTTCCAAGGTAATTTCCCCTGTTTTAACAAAGTGGGTATACATAATCTGAAAAGCTGTTTCTATTCCTACAACTCCGAACGCGCTACCCGAAAGACCCTTGCTTTTTTCCTCTGCCGAGTGGGGAGCGTGGTCGGTAGCAATCATATCAATAGTGCCGTCCTTAATACCCTCAATCAAAGCAAACTTGTCTTCTTTTGAGCGAAGTGGCGGATTCATTTTAAATCTACCGTTTTCTTGTAAATCGCTATCATCAAGAACAAGGTAATGTGGACCTGTTTCACAAGTCACATCCAAACCCTCTGCTTTAGCTTTTCTTATAAGCTCAACGCTTTCTTTGGTTGAAATGTGGCAAACGTGGTATTTACAGCCCGTTTCTTTTACGAGCTTCAAATCTCTTTCAATGGGTTTCCATTCACTTTCACTGCAAATACCTTTGTGATTGTGCTCTTTGCAGTATTTCCCGTCGTGAATGTAACCGCCGAAAAGAAGGGAATTATCTTCACAGTGAGCTACTATCATTTTACCCAGAGACTTTGCTTTAAGCATCGCTTGTCTCATAAGATCTTCACTTTGAACTCCCCTGCCGTCATCAGAAAAAGCGATTGAATTTTCTTGAGTACCTTCCATATCGGAAAGCTCTTCACCCTTTTGCCCTATGGTTATTGAAGCATAAGGATAAACATTTATTGTTGCATCTTTTTTTATTATATCCGTCTGTTCTTTAAGATGCTCTGCAGTATCGGGAACAGGATTCAGATTCGGCATTGTACAGACTGCGGTATAACCGCCCCTTGCAGAAGCCTTGCACCCTGTTTCAATGGTCTCTTTATAAGAAAAACCCGGCTCACGAAAATGCACATGCACATCGCAAAAACCGGGGAAAATGAAATATTTATCACAATTGAAAACAGAAAGAGCAGAAGAAGACAATTGAGCCGCAACATCTGAAAAGAAGGAGGGAGAACCGACCTTTTCCATTGCAGCTATGTTTATTGTTTTTGCCTTTAATTGCTGTAACATAAAAATCCCTTTCCGTTATAGTTTATATAAATAAAAGCCTTGCACTCCGGCAAGGCTGAACACACAAAAATATTGATACAGCCTGGCTGTACCTAACATATTCATATTTCAATCTTGCCGATCTCTCTGTACCGACTTAAAGACCTTATTTATAATACCAAAACACATCCTGAAAGTCAATAGAAACTCGGCTTTTCAGTCGCCATTTTTCAGTATTCAAATCAGCCTATTTTTGTTAAGTTTGACTAAAATACATTTTAACACATTACTTTATATCAAACAAGAAAAAACTTATTATTTTAATCATTTTGTTAAAATGCCCAAAACTAAAAACACAACTTTGGCAATGTGACGAAGAATAAATATTGAATATCGCTTTTTTATAGTGTAAAATAAAACATTATATTGGAGTAAAGGCGGTGATATCTTGAGAAAAAGCAATGAAATTATTATTTTCCAAAAGGGCTTCAATTATTCTCAGGATGGACCCGGTAACCGTCTCGTTTACCATTTATCAGGTTGCAATCTGAAATGTCCTTGGTGCTCAAACCCCGAAGGTATGGAACTCACTAAAGATGCATTTCCTCTGACTGTTGAAAGCATTGTTAAAGAGGCGGTTTCCTGCAAAATGATGTTTTTTGACGGTGGCGGTGTTACCCTTACAGGCGGTGAGGTAACCTGCCAAAAAGAAAATGTTAAATTGCTTTTACAAAGGCTTAATGAAAATAATATTAACACCTGCATTGAAACAAATGCATCCTTAAAAAATTGCGAGGATTTATTTGAAGCTGTTGATTATATGATAGCGGATTTCAAATCTCCCGACTCTGAAAAGCTCAAAAATTTTACAGATGCAGATATTGATATAATTAAAGAGAATTTAATGTTCCGTGCAAAAACAGGGAAGCCGTTACTTATAAGAATCCCCCTTATAAACGGCTTTAATAACGGCAAAGAAAATGCAGTTTTATTTGCTGAATTTTTCGAGGAATTAAAAATCCAAAGCGGTAACAAAAATCTGTATTTTGAAATACTGACTTATCACGAATACGGCAAGGAAAAATACGAAAAATGCGGTAAGAAATATAAAGTCGAAAATGGCTTTGTTTCTCCCGAGGACGTAAAAACCCTTGCAGAAGAAATCGAAAATAAAAATCTGAATTTAATTCACACTTGAGGTGTTTGTTATGTATAAATTTGACCCTATTAAAACAACTGAAAAAGCCAAACTTCTTTTCAAAGAAGAAAGAGCAATAGACCATCTCGAAGGTTGGTTTATCGTTAAAGAAACAGAGCAGAAAGCTGATGAAAAATACTGTACTCTCCCTCCTATGAGAAGAGCCGCCCAAAAATTCAGAGAAGCAGTAAAAATTCTTCCTCTCTCAATCAGCGATTATGCAATTTTTGCAGGCACTCAAAGAGATGCCTTTGCGCGAAGCTATGCTCTTATCAACCCATCCTTCAGAGTTGAAACCTTTGCAGGCTACTGTGACCCTACTGCAGTTTACGACGATATTGACCCTACAGACGAATTCCCCAAGGAGCGTATCGAAGCACTTCGCAAGCTTGATAAAAAGACCGACTATGTTAAAACTCTTTCCGCAGTTTATAAGGACTGCGAAAACCTTACGGGAGAGGTTGCATTTTTCGTTGAGCAGGTAACTGGTCATCTTATCCCCGATATGCGCTACGCTTTGAAACACGGTATTAAAAAGATGCTTTCCGATATTGAAGAAAAGCAAAAAGAAGCAACAGATGAGCAAAAAGACAATTATGAAGCAATGAAAATTGCTCTTGATTGCGCACTCATTCTTGCACAAAGATATAAGAAAATTGCCGAAGAAAAATTGCAGATTGCCGATGGTGAAAGAAAAGAAGAGCTTGCCCTTCTTGTAAATACCCTTGCAAAAGTTCCCGAAAACGGAGCCCAAACTCTCTACGAAGCAATTCAGAGCTTCATTATTCTTTGGGAAACAATGTGCCTTGAACAAGCACCCAATCCCTTTGCATTTTCCGTTGGCAATGCAGACAGAATTTTCGAGCCTTACAGACAGAATGACGGACTTTCGAGAGAGGAAACCGCCGCACTTTTCAAGCATTTTCTTGTGTTCTTCAATGTTGCGGACAGAAGCTGGGCAATTTCGCAGAATCTTATTGTGAGCGGTCGTGATAAAGACGGCAATGACCTTACAAATGACTCTACTTATGCCCTTCTTGATGCATATTATGAAATGAATCTTCCCCAGCCCATTCTCTCTGTTAAGCTACATAAAAACACTCCCGAAAAGCTTTACAGTGAATTAGGACGTTTCCTCTTCACACCCGGTTGTCTTACTCCCTCATTCTTCAATGATGATTCTCTTTATGCGGTTCTTTCCGAGGCAGGAGTTGATATCGACGATATTCCCGACACCTCAATTGCAGGTTGCCAGGAGCCTCTCATTATGGGTAAAGATAACGGCAACACTACAAACAGTTGGTTCAATTTAGGAAAGGTTCTTGAGCTTACTCTCAACAACGGCTATTCTACAGTTACAGGTGAATATATCGGTACAGTTTGCGAAGAAACAGATGCATTGAATGCTCTTAAAAATATCAGAGAGCGTTTTTATAAGAATGCACAGTATTATTGCGACGAAATGGTGAAAGCCGCCAACGGTTGCTCCCGTGCAATTTCACATTTACCCGTACCGTTTTTAAGTACGGTAATGGGCGGTATTGAATCGGGCTACGACACCCGCGACATCACCCATCAGGGCACAAAATACAACGGTAGCGGTTGCCTTATTCACGGCACAAGCGTTGTTGCGGATTCATTTATTGCCATTGATAAACTTATTAACGAGCGCCCCGATGATGCTCAAAATCTTCTTGATGCTTTAAAATGCAATTTTGAGGGATATGAAGAGCTTCGTGAATTCTTGCTTTCTGCCGCAAAATTCGGTAACAATATTGAAGAGGTTGATAACGAAACTGCAGAGCTCACCTCAAAAATTGCCGATATGGTAAGAGCCCAGAAAAACTATTTAGGCAACAATTTCCGCCCCGATTTTTCAACCCCCTCAACTCACCTTTTATACGGTTACTGGGTTGGCGCTCTTCCCTGCGGAAGAAAATCAAGAGATATGCTTAACTACGGCGTTGACCCTCTTTACGGCGAGGCTCAGAACGGTCTCGGCTTCCGTACTCTTTCACTTATGAAGCTACCATTTAATAAAATGTGTGGCGGTTATGCTTCTCATTTTGGTATCGACCCAAAATATTTTACAAGCGACAATTACGAGGGCAAAGGTGTCGAATTCCGCGACAAAGTTATGAAGCCCTTATTCTTCAACGAACTCAACGAAAATGTTTCGCCTTTCTATCTTTATGTTAATGTAACTACCGCAGAAATTCTCAAAAAGGTTCTTGCAGAGCCTGAAAAATATGCACCAAGCGGAGTTTATATTATGAGGATTCACGGAACATTCGTTAACTTCCTTGACCTTTCTCCCGCAATTCAGCAGGACATTATCCGCCGACTTGACCCTGCTTCAACTGCAGTTGTGTGCTAAACTTATGAATATATTAGGAATTGATATAGGCACAACTACCGTTACATCACTTGTGCTCAATACTGAAAAAAGCGAGATTTTAAAATCCTGCACTTTAAAAAATGATTCATTTATTGAGAGCAGAGATTTTGAAAAGCTCCAGAACCCCAATTTAATAGTTGAAACAGTTAAATCTGCAGTTAAGAATGTTACTGAAAACCTCACCATCGAAGCTATCGGCATAACAGGACAAATGCACGGAATTCTTTATCTTGATAAAGAAAACAAACCCTGCTCTCCCCTTATGATTTGGCAGGATGAGAGAGGAAACGAGCTTTATAAAAGCGGACTTTCCTATGCAGAATATTTAACGAAAGAAACAGGGCTGAAAGCCGCATCGGGCTTTGGTCTTACCACCCATTTTTATAATTTGGTTAACGGTGAAATCCCCGAAAATGCTGTAATGCTTTGTACTATTCACGATTATCTCGCCTCATTACTTACAGGCACAAAACCTGTTACTCATAGTAGCGATGCCGCAAGTCTCGGTTTCTATAATTTGAAAGAAAATTGCTTTGATGAAACAGCTTTAGGAAAAGCGGGAATAGATAAAAGCTTTCTTCCCGAGGTAATAAAATCTACATCTTTGGCAGATAAAACTAATTGCGATTTTCTTCCTGATAATATTCCCGTTGCAGTTGCTATAGGTGACAATCAAGCAAGTTTTCTCGGCTCTGTTGCAGATGCTGAAAGTTCTGTTCTTGCAAATGTCGGTACGGGAAGCCAGGTTTCTTTTGTCACCGAAAAAGTTAAGGAGGTTTCCTGCGGAGAAATCCGCCCTCTTACAGACGATAAATATATTTTCGTCGGCGCATCTCTTTGCGGAGGCAGAGCCTATGCAATTTTAAAAACATTCTTTGAAAAGTGTGCCGATATGCTTGGTGGGGAAGCTGATAACTTATATTCTCTTATGGATAAAAAAGCAGAAAGTATAACCGATTTTTCAGATTTATTAACAGTAAATTGTCAGTTCTGCGGAACTCGTGAAAACCCGAAACTCCGCGGTAGCATTGATAATATCGGTGTTGAAAATCTCACTCCCGAAAATCTTATTTACGGCACACTTAAAGGTGTTTCAAAAGAGCTTTTTGATATGTACGAAAACGAAAAATCACTTTTAACCTCTGTGCCCTCAACCCTTGTTTGTTCAGGTAACGGCTTGAGAAAAAGCGAAATCTGGAGAAAAATTTTTACAGAGGAATTTAAAATGACTGCAACTCTCCCCAAGCACAGCGAGGAAGCTGCCGTTGGTGCTTGCGTGTTCGCAAGTGTTGCAAGCGGAATATTTAATGATATAAAATCTGCGCAAAATGCGCTTTTGAGGTAATTTTATGGATACTAAAACAATTGCAACTAAACCTGTATTTTTTGAAAAAAACCGAGTTTTCCGCGTGTATCTGGGTGGTAAGCTTTTCAGCGATTTTTTTGGTGATAACAGCGAGGATTCTTTCCATCCTGAAGAGTGGATTTGCTCCTCCACAAAAGCCCTTAATGAAGGTAGTACCGATGAATATGAAGGTCTTTCCACAGTAAAAGGAACCAATATACATTTTAATGAACTTCTCGAAAAAGAAAAAGAACTTATGCTCGGCAACAGAAACGGTCTTGATGTGCTGGTTAAAGCTCTCGATTCTGCAATTCGACTTCCCGTTCAGGCGCATCCTGACAAGGCTTTTTCGAGAGAGTATTTCAACTCTGAATTTGGCAAAGCAGAATCCTGGCTTGTTTTAGGTGCAAGAGAAGATGCTTGCATTTATTTCGGCTTTAAGGATGGAGTTACTCCCGAGGAATTCGAAAAAGCAGTAGAAGATAGCGAAAATGATAAATCAGCTATGGAAAAACTTTTGAACATAATACCTGTTGATGTAGGTGATGTATATTTCATTCCTGCAAAAGCAGTTCACGCTATCGGTGCAGGTTGCCTTATTCTTGAGGTGCAGGAACCAACTGATTTTACAATTCAACCCGAGCGTTGGTGCGGTGACTATCATTTAAGCGATAATGAAATGTATATCGGACTCGAAAAGAAAACTGCTTTAAGCGTTTTCGATTATTCTTACAACTATGATAAGGTTATGAAAGAATGCAAAAAAACACCCGTCACGGTTTACGAAGCTGACGGATGCAAGAAGGAAACCCTTATAAGCTATGCCGATACTCCCTGTTTCAGCGTTGAAAGATATATTCTTAATAGCGGAAAAACGGAACATCTTCAAGGTGTTTGCATTTATGTTATAACAGAGGGTAACGGTAAAATTGTTTCTGCCGGCTATGAAAAGACCCTCAAAAAAGGCGACTACTTCTTTATGCCCCATAGCTGTGATGGTAATTTTTGGGTTGAAAGCAATAATTCATTAACCCTTGCTAAATGTGTACCGCCTGCAACAAAATAAAAGTAACACAACTATTATCATCCCTGCTTCACCTTTGGTGAAATAGGGATGATAGGTTCGCACTAAATTTACAATTCCTACATCGGAGATCACTATGACAAAAACTTTCTTAAAAAACAAAAACCTGACACCGAAAGCAGTCGGTGACTATTTAAAAGAATTAAATAACGCTGAAAAAGCTTATACCAACGAAGAAAAATGCAGCTTAATAAGCGAAACGGCAAAAGAGCTTTTGAAGCGTGGGGGTAACGGCAATATTTCCTCTGCAGAAAACTTGCTTATTTATGCCACTCAGCATTATTTTGATGTTACAAACACCCAAATCAAAGCAAGCATATATTATCTGCTCGGTGAACTTTATGAAAAACACAAAGAGAATTTCATCAGAGCTTATACCTACTATGAAAAATACACTTTAAACAATAAAGAGCATAGCGGAACCCATTCCCTTATGCTCAAATCCATTATTCTTCGTGACGATTTCACATATTCCGACGAGCTTGAAAAGGAATTCAGAATGAGCCTTGCTGAAAGCGATTTAGGTCTCAAAAACGACAGAATTTATGAAAACTTGGGAAGATACATTATTTTAAATCACGAGGGCAATAAAGAAGAAGCCAAAAAGGTTATGAAACGTCTTTGGGGCATTATCAAAACTGATGAGCTTATACTCCCCGATTTGATTTTAAAGAAAAACTTAAATGATAGAGTAAGAGTTCCCCAAAAGGTAATTGAATTTATTAAGAACTCACAAGCAAAAATCGACTTGCACTAAGCAAGTCCATTTTTTTGTTTAATTATTCTTTAGCCTTTTTTCTTCTCTTATCAACCTTGATAAGTGTAGCTGTTGCACCTGCACCGCAGAGCATAAATACTATGAACCAAGGTGCATTCTGTGCCGCCGCATCCTCATCAAGAGCGTTCGTTGCGATTGCAACGACGGGCTTGAGAGCAACTCTTACCGCGGCTTTGAGAGGTTCGCTATCTCTGATAAAGTCTGCGATAGGCGGTGAAAGCTTGTAATACACCTTAACAAATGCAGTACCTAAAGGATTGGTAAGCAAGCATTTATCGCGGAAATCACAAAGAAGACCAACCTCACCTGAATCGCGACCGTAGGAAGCCGTTGCAATGAAGCAGAGCGAAGGAATTGTAGCATCTGCTTCGGTGGCATCTGCCCCGATTATAGAATCACAATACACACGAAGAACTACGCCATCGTCCGTTGCCTCTACAACATTATCCTCGCCGGTCAACATTTCTCCGTTCTGGTTGTACTTATTTGCAGTTGCAATAATTCCACCTGCATTATGGTTTACTGCAACACCCGTACTTTTTGTTGCCATATTCGGAAAATGATATTGAACATCAAGCGCATAATACATATCGTCTGATGTTGGCGGATTTCCGGAATTGTAGTCATAATCCTCCTCGAGAGCTGCAATAACAACAGCCGCTCCGCTGTAATATTTCCCGTCCTCTTCATATGCTTTAATATTGATATATATCGGCTCATCGGCAAGCCTTCGAGCGGAATTTGCGTTCATACCTTTATCTTGCACGCAAATATAATAGCCATCAATTTTACCGGAACCTTCCGTACAATTGGAATCGCTACATTTACCCGTATCTGTTAGCCAATCTTCTTCACAAACGGAGCAACAATAATGAGGAATGCTATACAGGTAAGAATATGAGTTATCCACCGCATCACCTGTTGGCACTACTTCGATCGTATCAAAAATATCTGCGGATTGAGCAGCTGAAACACCGACAGAACCCTTTTGCAGAAGCTCGGCAACGGTTTTAACTGCCTCCTGCTTTATACTGCGTTCCTCACTTTTCTGAAATGCGCGGTATGTAACCCTGAACATATTCGCCAGAGCCAGCACACCAAAGGAAAGGAGAACCAAAACTACAAGAAGCTCAATTATAGTGAAGCCTTTTTTGTTTTTTGTAAGGATTTTAAACACCTTTTCTCCCCCCTATTATGTTGCACGACCTGCAATAGTATTTATTTTTGCTCCTCGGGTAGTATAAACCCATATAACCTCATCTTTATTATATGAATAGCCTTCTGTTTGAGCATCATTAAGTTTAACAGCATTCGGCCATTCCTTGAGAGTATCAATGGAAATTGCTCCAAGGAAAGACTTTCCGGCACCTTCATAACCTACGAAATAGTAATAACCGTTAGCTATTGTCGCATCTGTAATATCACCGCCGAATTCACCATTCTGGTGCCACTTCCAAGTCCATACACCATCAGTACATTGACCGATAACAATAATCTCCTTCAATCCGGTTTGTTTTACACCTGTTATAACAACAAGGTTGTCATTTGCTTCGATTGAAGTAATTTTACTAAAAGCAACATCTAAAGTATAACCATCAACCGTAACTATTTCCTGCATATTTGAAACAATTGTCTCATCCGTAAGAGCAACTCCGCTGGTAGTTACCTTGTCGGAAATATAGCTTACCAATTGAATATCTCTGTCAACCTCATAAGTTGAATCAGGGTCATCAGGGTCACCTTCGCCTGTACCGGTAGCCGTACCTGTTGCTACAAGCGACATATACGCTCTGCCTTTATTATCACCATAAACAGCCCAATATTTAAGTTCCTTTTTGTTATCAACAGGGGTATCTTTTTCTTCAACAAATAAATCAACTGCTGTAAACTGTATACTATCACGGCTATGTGTACCATAGTTTGTTGATGTATAGTTACTGTACTGTGAATAGCCTTTCTTCACAACATTACCATTTTTATCTTTTTCCATCCATAAGGAATCACTATCAAAGCTTTCGTTATCTTTATAGTAAAGAAGGTTAACAAATGCACTGTCCTGTCCTTCAACCATAGCAGAGAGAACACCATCGTTATATATACTTCCGAGAGCTGTTGAAGTAACACTATAATCTGACGCATGTGCATATTGATAAGTGGAGCCGGCAACCGCATATCCTGCCGCAACAGTAACACCGTCTTTTGAAGCAACGTTAGTAAGGTTATACATCTCTCCGGGGAACCAAACATTGTAATAGTCGTTGTCTATACTGTTTAAATAAGGTTGACTGTTTTGTAAATTACCGCTACTGTCACTAACAGCTCTGTTGGCTTGATGGATACCTAATGCTGTTCCTGAATAAATAGATTGATTTGAGTTATAATTAGAAAAACTCAACTCGCCATTTTCCTTTGTATAAACTGCATCCTGTCCGTAATGAGAACGCCAATACAGTCGTTCAAAGGAGCGGGTATATTCAATAGTACCGTCATAGGTTATATTTGTATAAACTCTTTCACGGTTTGAAGCATAACCAAAAGTAAAGCTAACATCACCTAAATACAAATAGGTCCAAGCCTGAGATTGGTTGGGCAAGAAAAACTCCGTATTAGAAGCACGATCCGAGCCATTATACAAGCCCATTGTTGCGGCATTGGCGCTTGTAATATTAGCATCATTTTGGGAAATGTAATCTGTACAGAAAAGAAGCTGTGATTGACGATCACCTGCACTCATACGTGAATAGTCGCCATCATTAAACTTAGCCACATACGTTGCAGTTCCGTCCTTATTGCTGAGAACGAGATAATCTGTAATTGTACCCTTGGGATAAGAACAAGCATTACCGTTATAGAAAGTTGAACGATTCTGATACCATCTGCCAACCATTCCGTTGTCAGAAATATCTGTATCTTTCTTAATACCCAAAGCATTGGTATATTCATTATGCTCTGCAGCACCTGCTTCGATCTTATCCGTTTGTATAATATTGGCATAACCGTGAACAGTGCCAACATAGAAGGTTGTACCTTTAGTAGTTGTTGTGCTGGGAATGTAAATAGCATCTGTAATGTTAACATCTGAAGCTGCGCTATTTAGTCTATCGGTTGTATCGCTTTCACCTTGTCCTCTTCTGACTGTGCTGATTTTTGCCATACTCGTTGAATTTTCATAATCATCTTCAGTATCCATATAATTAACCAGCGAATTCGTGTTTGCGGTTAAAGGATATGATGCAAGCGATTTAATTCTTATGGGTGCATACACATAGTCAGCCTGCTGAGTACTGTTTTGGTTTTTGTAATGGAAAGCAAGAACCTCAGAGGCATTTCTATAAATAGTATCACTTCTTATATTTACAGTTGTATTATTTTTATCCCATACCGCCGCAAAATCCTCAAAATAGTCTTCATCAGGGTCTGCAGGACCGATAACACCATAAAGACGGATGGGCCAACCCCTTTCTGTAAGAACATATGAAATTGTACGACCGTCTTTAAATCCAAATTTGTGACCTGTACCATCGCCATTGTAATAATAAGCATATTGTGCCCTAAGGGACATAACATTATATTTATCGTCACCGACTAATCCCTTACGGCTTTGTGATGTCAGCCAAGTTTCATCGTTACTGTAGTTCGCAGAAGAGCCGTAAGCAACTCGCTTTTGCGCCGATGTATATTCAAAAATATGGGAAAAATCCCCACTCCAAAGGGACGGATAAATTCGATGTCCTGTAGAAATATCATAGGCTTGATCTATATAATCATGTGTTGTGGAGCCATAATACGCTGTTGCAGTATTTTTAGATGTGTGACCTGTACTGTATTCATAAATATCCGTAGCATCAGATGTATAGTTATACATTCTGTAAATGGTGCCACCCGTACCCGTCATAACATAATACGGCTCAAGACCTGCAGTTTCATCGTTAGCAATCCAGCGGATATTTTTTATTTCTACATCTAACTGTGATGGTGAACCAACTGTTATAGAACTTTCAACATTTGACTGTTCTGTAAGATATACACTGTTTGATGTTCTCATTGTACGAGCCAATGTCTCAAGAGTGTATTTAGAAGTCTTTACAGTTTCTCCCGATCCATTTGTGCTATCTTCAGAAATTTCTTTTACACCTGCTGATGTGTAGTAATCAGCCTCACTTGTTTCGCCGGCAAACATAAGTGTGGGCGGTTCAATATAAATATATTCTGAAACCACTCTTGTTTTACCGCGAGGGTTAACGTAATAAACATTTATTTTCAAGGGAGAATATGTAAAATCCAGCTTATTGTTTGAAATTGTAAAGGCTATTCTACCTTCGTCAGAACGGTTTGTTAAGCCATATACTCCATCAATCGGGTCAATCTCGTCACCTTTAGTGTCTTTAAGCTCTAATGCGCAGTAGCCTGCTGTTCCGCTATAAACAGCCTGTTCTTCCGTTGCGCCACTATTACCACTATCGTTGTTGCCTCCGCCACCTTTTGTCTTATCCGGAATTACAACCTCAACAAAAATTTTATCTGCAGGTAACTCGCTCTTTCCGGTATTCAGATCAATTGTATACGGAAATTTACTACCGCCCATTATACCTTCAAATTCAAGACCTTTGGTCTGAATAAGAATGTCATAGCTTGTGGTATCATCATTGACGTGAGAAGGAGAAAGCAGTGTGAGTGTGGGGCGAACCTGACCAAAAATTGTTTCAAAGGATTTTTGAGCGCTGGAAACAATCTTTCTGCCTTTTACGTTTATATTCTCAAACAAGGTAGTAGCGTTCACCTTTAAATTCATATTGAAATTTACGTTTATGGACGAATCTCTCCTTGCGAGTCCTTTTTCCATTTCTTCTTTGGACTCATAAACGTCTACAACCTTTTCTCCCGCTGCATACAAGGATTCATATGAGGAAAGGAGCATTGGTGTGAACATAACTATAATAAGACTGAGCAATGCAAGCGCGCAAATAAGCTCAACATAGGTCATACCTAATTTATTGAAAATTCGTTTTATTGATTTTTCGTTTTTGGTGCTACGCTTTTTCATTGAATCAATCCTTTCTATATAAATTTACAAATGTTAAGATTCTATTGATTATTGAAAATTAACTGTCCCAGACAACATAAAAATCATCTATAACCGGTGTGCTGGTAAAGCCTCCGGTTCTGACATTACCAATATATTTCAAATCTTCTTTAACATAGCTTTCGTCTCTGAGGGTTTCAGTAAGACCTCCGTAAAGAGCTTCTTGCATCCACGACCAGAACTGCCACCAGTCAAGGTTATTGGTATCTGTTTCGCCATCTCCATACAAAACATCCATAAAATAGTTTGTCATAGAAAAGCCTGCTCTGTATGTGCTTGATACTGAATTTCCCATTTCGTCTGTTTTGTTAATTGTGGTTTCAACTTCATTATTGAACATATAAACATCACCGGCATTGGCGAATTTATAAAGGATAATATCTTTACCCTTATAGTAAACTGTTTGTGTTTTGTAGTTTGAGCCATTCTCAGTAAGCGGAACCAACCAAACATATGCATCTTCCATAAAATAGACCATTCCGGCTTTAACAGTTTTTCCTCGTGTTTTATTGTAATAGCTATAAGGTGTGCTTTCGGGTGCTGCTAAAACAACAGAACTCATTCTGAATGCATTATAATCTAAAACAGTTGCTAACACAGAGTTTTTTTGATAAAGCGAAATGAAGCTATTTACACTCTCGTTAAATACTATAGTAGGAGCTTGAAAATAAAGCACCTTATAAAGAGATTGGTTTCTGTCAAATCCATCGCCTATACGACCTGTACGGCAAGGGTTAATGAGAAGATTAACAGGCATATCAACCTGAATACCGTTTGTTGCCGTAAAAGCAACAAAGTTCGATTTTTGTGCTGTTTTTGACCAAGAACGCATATTGTTGGTAGCTACACACGAAAACGTGGGGTCGTTAGCAGGGTCTTTGGTTGTTGTAATCGGGTAAACACCTAAAGAAAAATCTGCATACTGGTTTGTTATTTTATCTGAATTTCCACTATCATTATTATACTTTTCTACATATTCTTCGTATAACATATACTCTTCCACAACACCGTCGCTATTGGTATAGCTTTTCTCATTCTTAATAGTCATACCCTCTTTGGTAATAACCATATTGCCGATACAAGAGAAAACATACATTTTTTGCTCTTTAACAGCATCGTCATCAACAAAGAAACTATCCGGTATCTGAAGATTTTTTGTGCTGGTAGCTTTAGAAACATCAACAAAAATCTGATTGCTATCTATCTGGGCAGGAACAATCCAATTCTGCTCTGCCGGTTTAGTGGGGAGAACAAGTGTGCAGCTTCTTACCGCGCCTTTTCCGTTAACCGTTGCATAGGCTATAAAAACAACATTCTTTTTTTCTATTTTAGAATATTGAGGTGCGGTTAAACTAGTGCTTGTTTTGTCACCGTCATTATATTCATCCTCAGTGATTTTCGATGTATCATAGCTCTTATCTACCGGATCATAAATGGTTTTGAAATATTCAACGCCATCATCATAAGTAATGTTACATTTTGCTTCACCAATATAGTTACAAAGCTTATCTTCCGTTGATGTTCCGTCTTCATTGGGAACTGCAACGGTTTGAGTATTGTCCTCATTGGGCGCAACTGTTGAGTAAACTATACCACGCTTTTCGTATTCATACATTTCGTCTTCATAATTTTCGTCTTCGTCGTCTTCCGGGTATGGTACTGCTTCATTGCGATACATATACAAATTGCTGACTTCCATACTTTTAGTTGAATAAAAGGTATCTAATTTGTATACGTTGGTAGTCTCATAATCATCATCCTCAGGGTCCACACCAAGCTCAAGTTCATCCTCTGCCGCATCATAACGATCCTCAAACGCCGCTACGGACATTTCAACCATGGTTCTTGCAAGATATGAAGCCCTTTGCTCATCCTGTCCGCCAATAGCTGATTTTGTTGCACTTTCTGACATTGTGAACATAGCAGGAAGGAGCAGAGTTAACACAAGCAAAAGGGTTAACACTGCCACAAGTGCAATGCCATTTTTCTTTGTTAAAATCTTCATAGTCCCAATCCTTTCTTGAGCGGTCTAAAACAAGGGAAACAAACACCGAAGACTACCGCAAAGTAACCAACTTTCCCCCTGCCCGATGTTAAACGATAACGCGAAGAACCTCTTCAACTGATGTTGTACCTTCGAGAATTTTGTCTATACCCTCTTGACGAAGGGTATGCATACCTTGACTTATGGCAAGGTCCTTAATCTGCTGAACGCCTGAACGCTGAAGAATAAGGTTTTTCATTTCGGGTGTAATCTGTAAGAATTCAAATACACCCTGTCTTCCTTTATAACCTGTATTGCTACAGGAAATACAACCCTTTGGCTGATAAACCGTTACGGTATCATCAAGTGTTTTTCCTTCGGGAATCGGGAAATCTTCCATACTGTTGCGAAGCTCGCGGTAGGTTACCTTAACAGCTTCTTTACAACGAGGACAAAGCACACGAACAAGACGCTGTGCCAAAACACCAACAAGTGACGATGCAGTAAGGAAGGGTTCAACACCCATTTCATCAAGTCTGGTAATCGCACTGGGGGCATCGTTTGTATGGAGGGTTGAGAAAACCATATGTCCTGTAAGAGCAGATTCAACGGCAATTTTTGCAGTTTCGCCGTCACGAATTTCACCGACCATAACAATATCAGGGTCAGCACGGAGAACCGAACGAAGAGCTGCCGCAAAGGTCATACCTGCGCGGGTATTCATCTGAACCTGGCAAAGACCGGGCATACGTCGCTCAACAGGGTCCTCAAGAGTAATAACGTGCTTCGTTATATCACTAACTTCTGCAAGAGTTGCATAAAGTGTTGTTGATTTACCGCTACCGGTGGGTCCTGTAACAAGAAGGAAACCGTAGGGCATAAATATTGTTTTCATAAAACGTTCCATTTGCTCGCCTGCGAATTTAATATCACCAAGCGTGATTGAGTTTCCACCACGTTCCAAAAGACGAAGAACTATTTTTTCACCATAAACAGATGGTAAAACAGCAATACGAATATCATATGTTCTGTCATCAACCTTTACTGTTGTACGACCGTCCTGGGGAACACGTCTTTCAGCAATATCCATACCTCCGATAACCTTGATACGGGAGGACACTGCAGGGTGGAGCTTCACAGGTTGCTGGAGAACCTCATGCAAAACACCGTCAATTCTGTAACGGATACGTAAGGTTTTTTCAAGGGGATCTACGTGTATATCGGATGCTCCCGCTTTTACTGCATTTGTTATAACCTGATTAACAAGCTGAACAGCGGGTTTTTCGTCTGCGGCAAGGTCCTCAAGGGCTGAAAGATCTTCCTCCAACACTTCGTCTTCTTCATAAGTATCAATGGAAGAAGCATTGTTTACAATCGTATCTATCGCTGCATTCAACTCTGTATCAGTAGATACAAGGGGGACTATTTCCAAACCACCTGTTATAACCGAAAGGTTATCTCGTGTAACAATATCATTGGGATTTCTCATTACAACAAAAAGCTTTTTATCTTCCTGGTAAAGTGGAAGAATTCCTTTTCGTGCAATTAAGTCAGCGGGTATCGTATTTGCTAATGCAAAGTTAATGCCTACCTCTTCGATTGATACATATTTGCAGTTTGTTTTCATTTCTAAAGCTCTTGCAACATCAAGCTCCGAACAATATCCGAGATTTACAAGAGTGGTGCCAATAAGCTCTTTATCATTTTTTTGAACGTTCAAAGCTTCAAAGAGCTGTTCTTCCGTTATTACTCCGGATTTAATAAGGAAATACCCCACGCTACCGGGTATAATTACATTCATATCTGCCAAGACGAACTTCCCCTTTTGGTTTTTTCATTTTAGGGCTATACAAGCCCACAAAGTCGAACATTTTTTTCTGAAAAAAGTTCGACTTGTTGCATATTTATTTACTTTTAGCCTGCTGCGGCTTCATCCACAACAGCACTTACTACACCTTCAGCACCATTTTGTGAAAGGATTACTAATGTAAGCGTTGCTTCATATGTAGTTGCATCTACTCTCACTAAGGATGCTGCATCAAATCTATGCACTTGTTCAAGAGAAGACATATGTGCCATATAACTGTAAATATTGTTAAAGGTTCCCTTTACATTCATTACAAACGTGGTTTCCTGTGTTTGTGCAGGAACCTGCGTAACGGCAATTTGAGTCACCTCAAGTCCGAAATTCTTGCAAGTTGCAACTACATCTTCCTGAAGTATATATACATCCCCCAATTCATCGGGCAATATTCCTTTATACACTTCTAACTGTGCTTCAGCTTTTTCGCTCTGTGCTCTTAATTCTTCAAGCACTGCTATTTCTTGTAAATTTTTCTGGTACGACTCTCTTACTGATACTATTTGTTCCTTTGTATCAACAATGTTCACAATAAAGTAAGCTGTTATTGCTATACAAAACAACATTACAAGCACCAAACCTACCGCAGGAGCATAAGGAGAATTTTTGATTTCATTAAAATCTATTTTTTTGCCTTTCATAATCCATTCTCCTTTCTTTATTCTTCTACGGTTGTTTCTTCTGTAGTCTCAGATACAGCTTCAGTGGAAGCTTCTGTTACCACTTGCTCTCCACCCGAACATTTAACATTCAATGTGAACTGCACAAGACCTCCGCTACCAACATTTGCTTCGTATGTTACACATGCAACCGAAGAAACGCCTTCTATACTACCTAAAGCTTTTTCAAATTCTAAATATTGCTCTCTTGTGTCACATGTTCCCGTTAAAACACAGTTTCTTGTATATTTCCAATCTGTGCACTCAAATTGAGTTATTGATACACCGGGACTTTTTACATTAGATATCTTAGCGATAAAATTCACAAGCTGAGGTTCTTCAACCTGAATGCTTTGAATCAAATTAACTTTTTCTTGCAGTGTTGCATTGATTTCGCGGAATTGTTCAAGCTCAGCTACTTTCTGGGCATATTCTCTGTCCAATTTTTGAGCGTCTGATAACTTTTTGTTTGCGTATAAATTGGTTAACACAACAACGAACAAGAACATAGCCAACACGATAAGAACTACCAATGAATACACTTTTATTCGCTCTAACTTTTTCTTGTTATTTAGACGCTTCCTGTTATATTCCGGAAGCAAACTTACTTTATATTTCACGCCTTATCCCTCCAATGCTTCCTTCGCAAGGCTTATACAACCTGCATATTCACTTGCGTCAAATGATGAATTAGAATAATCTTTAAAGAATTCAGGAATTGTAAGAGGTACGTAACACTTTTCAGAAAGTTTTTCAACTATTTCTTTTTGTAATTCTGTTGCCGCTGAGAAAAACACTGAGTTTATTATAAAGCCTGTTTGCATCTGGAAATAGTTTATTGAAGAGGAAAGCTCAGAATAAAGCAAATCTACAATTACATCCAATTCACTTGAAATAACCTCATGAGCATCATTAAAAGCCTTCTTAACCTCAACTACTGCACGATCAGGAATATTGATTGAACGCACCATTTTGATTTCTTTATCAGCAATTGCTACAAAATCAAGGACATCGTCGGTAAGGCACATAAAACCAACAACCTCCTCGGAATTGATTGTATCTATTGCTACACGAGTCCACGCAAGGAAGGAGCTGTCTATGTCAACAACCTCAAGCTTTGAAGCCTCAAAATTCTGTATCAGGTTTTGAAGCATCATTGTTCTTGCACCAACAAGAAGAACATTTAATGCAGGCTGATCGTCATCATCCGTTGTTTCATCAATTACAACAAAATCAAGACCCAACTCAGATATCGGTACAGGAATGAAATCCTGTGCTTGCATTGTAATAACTCCTCTGAGTTTATCTTCGGGAACCTTCGGAAATGTTGCGTAACGCATAATAACATTCTCGTTATTTACACCAACAACTATCGGTGAATTCGCTTTGAAACCGCCACGGGAAATAAGGTTATTAAGAGCAATTGAAAACAAAGAACTGTCAATAATGATGCCGTTACCCATAACGTTATCATCCAATACCTCTTTGCCAAAAGCAGTTACTTCATATGAACCATCTGAACCTTTTGTTAGCTCAACAGCCTTGATTTCACGTGAGTTATATTCAATACCGATAGCACTGTTTACTTTAGCCATTGTATCATTCTCCCTTGCAAAGGATTTGTAATTTTAGAAACCGCATCAACAGATTTTTATATTGTTTTATGCGGGAGTTGCTGTAGATGCCTGGAAAACGGGAAGATAAAGAGCAATAATAAGGAAACCAACAATACTTGCAAGACCTACAAGCATAATAGGCTCAAGGGTTGCTCCTAAGCTTTTTGCCAGTGTGTCAACGTCTTCCTCGTAGAACTCTGCAACTTTATCAAGCATCGTGGGAAGTGTACCTGCTTCTTCACCGATTGCTATCATACCGATAAGCATTGGCGGGAAGAGTCCGGATTCATCGAGAGCTTCGTGGATAGTACCACCATTTTCAACGTCATCAATAGCTTTTACAACTGCCGCCTCAACGAGCTTTGAGCCTGATGTTGGACCAGCGGTTTCAAGAGCTTTAACTGCAGTAACACCGCCACCGATAAGAGTTGCAAAAATACGGCAGAAGCGAGCAAGAATTGTTTTAGTAATAAGTTCGCCGATAATAGGACACTTCATTTTATGATTTTCCCAAAAATGCTGAACGGGTGGTGATTTGATAATCTGAATAACCACAAATATGATAGCCACAATAGCAGGGAAAATTATATACCAATATGCACGTAATGACTCAGAAAGGAAATATACAAATTCGGTAATCGGATTCAAATCTTCAACCGTAGCTGTCATACCCTGGAAAGTAGGTACCATAAAAATAAGCATTACTAAAAGAATTATCAACGCAAAAATACCAACCATTTTAGGGTAAGAGGTTGCAGATTTAACAGAGTCCTTAAGTTGCTTGTCTTTATGTAACTGGTTGGACATTGCTAAAAGTGTTTTTTCAAGCATACCACCCATTTCACCGGCAGCGATCATTGAGCAAAAAAGATCGGAGAAAACCGGTTTTTGTGCAGTAAATGCTTCAGAAAGAGCCACACCGCCTTCTACATCATCTGCAACATTTTTAATTGCATTTGCAAGAGTCTGGTTAGTAGTCTGTCCAACAAGAGTCTGCATAGACTGAGTAACCGGAATACCGGCACTGATCATAGCAGCCAGCTGACGAGCAAACATAGACATATCCGCAAGAGGAACTTTTTTGCTTCTTGTCTTTTTTACGCTTTTTCCACTTATTTCAGTAAGAGTTGTAACAACAACACCTGCTTCGCGAAGCTTTTCATAAGCTTCGCCGGTGCTTCCGGCTACAACCTTACCTGTTATTGACTGACCTTGTCGGTTTAACGCTTCGTACGTAAATTCCAAGAGTCTGCCCCCTTTGAATCATAAAAAATTATCAATACATCGAAATTTGTCTTAGAATTTCAGCTCTTTCGACACAGTTTTCAAGAACTGATTCTCTTGTGATTTTCTGTTCGCGAAGAAGTTTCAAAAGTGCCTGGTCCATAGTCTGCATACCCTCTTTTTGAGCAGTCTGCATTGTACTGTAAAGCTGATGGTCCTTACCCTCACGAATCATATTCCTGATAGCAGGCGTATCAACCATATATTCAATAGCTGAAACACGACCGCCACCTATGCGTGGCATAAGCTGTTGAGAAATAACTGCACGAAGGGTGTTGGAAAGCTGACTTCTGATCTGGTTTTGCTGCTCACTTGGGAAGGAGTCAATAATACGAGCAATCGTAAGCGGAGCAGTTTGTGTATGTAATGTTGAAAGAACAAGGTGACCTGTTTCGGCAGCTGTCAGTGCAATACTTATACTTTCCGGGTCACGCATCTCACCAATCATAATGACATCAGGGTCATGACGGAGAACTGTTCTCAACGCATTGTTAAAGCTAAGTGTATCTCCACCGAGTTCACGTTGTCTTATAATTGAACGTTTATGTGAATGCAGGAACTCGATAGGATCTTCTACGGTAACGATATTGTATTCATAGTTTGTGTTCATATGGTTAATCATAGCCGCCAAGGTTGTTGACTTACCGCTACCTGTGGGACCGGTTACGAGAATCAAACCTCGAGGAAGAGAACAAAGTCGTCTTACATCGGCAGGTAAACCGAGCTTGTCAAGAGTCGGAATTTCAAAAGGAATTGCTCTGAAAACCGCCGCCAAAGTGCCTCGCTGAACAATAACATTACCTCTGAATCGAGCACATTGAGGAACTGAATATGAAATATCCAACTCAAGATTATCGTGTAAATCACGTTTGTTTCTGTCAGAAAGAACCTGCATAAGCATATTCTCGACATCTGCCGGAGACATTGGGGGAAAATCCTGCTTCACGATATCGCCATCTATACGAATACAGGGTGGCATTCCAACAACGATATGAAGGTCTGAGCCTTTTTTTTCAACTGTAAGTCTGAGCAATTGCTCAAGACTTACAGGATAAATGCTTGGTTGATTTATATATTCCAAAACAGTCACTCCAAAGTGATAAAATTTTAGCCTATTTTATTCCACATATTAGTTATGAGGTCAATGTTTTCGGGAGATTCAAGAACATATACAATATATTTCACGCCATCCTCTGAAGGATCAAGGTCAGCTGAAACATAGAAAGAAGTTACTGAAATTGTAGGAACATTGAGAAGTTTTACAACAAGCTCTTCTTTTGCTGAAAGAACTGAAAGAGAAGCCTCGTCTGTAATTGTTTCAATGGGATAATACATATCCGAAAGGTTGTTATCAAGCTTCGCAATTACCTCTTTGACCTCGTTAACCTTGTTAGTACTGCAGTAAACCATTATAGATTTTGTAAGCTCGGGATATGAACCGAAGTAGAATTCAACACCCTCCATATCTACAAATCCGATTTTGCTTTGAAGTTCTGAAGCAACTATATTCTGGAGTTCATATGTAAAGAAAGTTTTTGTAGCATCATTGTCTGCAGTATCATTTTCTTTAATGCGGTCAACTGCCTCTTGAACCTCATCAGCAGTACCGCTGATCCATACTCTCTTTTCATAGAGAGCAAGGCCAAGTACCTCTACATCATATCCAAATGTCGAAATGATATCATTAACATCATCTTTTGTTATGTACTTAAGATCAACCTTAACAAGTGAAGTTTCGCCGTCAGTAATAACAACCTCACTGTTTGTTCCGCCTTCTGTTGTGCCACCCTCTGTTGTGCCACCCTCTGTTGTTCCGTCTTGTGCACCTGTTTCGGTTTGAGTATTAACGTCTTCAAAGTCAACAAGCTTCTTAACATTCATAATGTCCTTATATGCGTCACCTGAAGCATAAACATAAAGAGTCATAGGATGAGCAGCCATTGTGATACCTGCATGAAGACCAAGCGAACTGAGCAAGCTGCTGAATTCACTTGCTGTTATATGTTTGAGTTCGATAGCGGTAAGACTTGAGCTGATGCTTGCGCTACCGATAGTTGTATTCTTTTTATTATCAAGTGTTTTTATGAGCTGGTTAACCTTAGCAAGCTGCATAGGTGTACCGCTTATCCAGAACTCTCTGAGGTTAATATCAACCTTAACAAGTTTAACAGAAACACCGAGTGTTGAAAGCTGAGATGTAAGCGTATCCGTAGATATGTATTTAAGAGAGAACTTTGTGAGCGCCTCTTTGTCAACAAAGCTTGAGTTGAGAACTGAAGCCGAACCAACATAGATTATATCGTCATTCTTGATATATGTCATATCAACCATACGAAGCACGTAATCTATTGCTGTAAGAGGTGTAACATTTTCAAGGGAAATTGCGGGAACAGTAGTTGTTGAGCCCTTAAAAATCATTGTATAACCTGTGTGTGCGAGAATTGTTTCAAGCGCGCCTACAAGGTCTGCATCCTTGAAATTGATTGAAATTGTACTGGATGAACCGTAAACAGTAGTAGAGTCATCTTCAACTGAAACTGCGCCCGGAATATCAAGCTTTTGACCGACATAAAGTTCAGCAGATGCGGAAATACCGTTTGTGGTAACAATATCGGAAACAGTTACACCGTGAGCAGCAGCGATAGATGAAAGTGTATCGCCGTTTTTAACGATATAAGTTCCCATTGCTTCGTCAACAGCACTGCCTGCTGCAGTGAGCGGCAAAACTGCGCCCATAAGCAGAACAAGTACAAGGGCAAAAATGCCTATTGACCTCATTTTGCGTTTTCTTGTTTTCATTGGATAGTCCCCCTAATTTATATGTATATTACATAAATTACTTAATAAGTTAAGACAAATTAATTTTCTTAGTTATTTCTCCGGCTTTAAAAATGACATAGTCGGATGAGATTTCAATGAGCTCCCAGTTTGAATCGCCAACGGTTTCGCCCATAGAAAGCACCAGAATATCGCCACTGGAACCGATATGAATGAGCGCAGTTTTAAGACCGCTGGAGCCTGTAACCGAACCTGTATATGCTGCGTTGGCAAGAATGTCCGGTGAAAGAGGATCTTCATCGATAAGGCTAATAATTTCCTTATCTTTAATTATATTGTTTCCGGGAATAACCTGAACCTCATTAGACTCAACGGAAGTTGATGCACTGTCTGTATCATCTTTTCCGGTTAAGATACCATCACCGAAAACGACCAATAAAAATACTGCAACAAGAATTAAAAATAAGATAACCGGTATTACGATTTTCATAATCGGGTTCTTTTCAAAAAACTGAGCAAATTTGAGAGTTAAACCATTCTTAGACCCCGTAGATACAGTTTTTTCCTTCTTGCTGAATTTGGGTAATTCAAGTGCCATACCAAAGCCTCCAAAATCAAGTATATTTACCTAAAAAAAGTATAAAATCAACACAAGCCATTGGGCAATTTCTAAAAAATGGCAAACTCCACCCATTTAGGCTATATTACATAATACATAATACTACAATTGGTTAAAACATTCAATACTTTTTCAGATTTATGATAGAAAATAGCGCTTAAAAATTTTCGCTTCTTTTTTATAGCTTTTGACTAAAAAGGGAAAAAGGGGCTGTAAAAAAACGATACGTTTTTTTACAGCCCCTTGTTGGGGATAGGAAAAAAAGATGCAGAACGAACAAACTGAGGCAAAATAAGGCTTCAGACTTGTTTTGCCTTGCCCGAAGGCGTACAAAGGTACGTCG
>JAZOAO010000026.1:0-16210 GCA_045595505.1 Acutalibacteraceae bacterium
GGATGTAAAAAAAGCGCAGACCGCATAAAACAATATAAATCAAGGGGTTCAATAGGTTAATTTTTCCTGTAGAACCCCATAATTTATCAAAAAATACAAAAAGTTGAAAAAACAATGTTTTATGCTACAAACAAACTTCGCCACTCGACGTACCTTTGTACGCCTTCGGGCAAGGCAAAACAAGTCTGAAGCCTTATTTTGCCTCAGTTTGTTCGTTCTGCATCTTTTTTCCTATCCCCAACAAGGGGCTGTAAAAAAACGTATCGTTTTTTTACAGCACCTTCTTTTTATTTTTTCTTTTTAATATTATACATTTTTTTGTAATACTCAGCAGCCTCGTGAACCTCGCCATCGAAAATAAGCTTGCCGTTTTTCATTACGATTCCTCTTGTGCAAAAATCCTCTGCAACGGCAGTCTGGTGAGTAACGAAAAGAAGAGTCACATTATCTTTTTCGATTATTTCGTTGATTTTTTCGTGACATTTAACTCTGAATGCCGTATCACCAACGCTCAAAGCCTCGTCAACAATTAAAATTTCGGGTTTAATGTTAACGTTTATAGCAAATCCCAAACGAGATTTCATACCGCTTGAATAGGTGCGGACGGGTTGGTCAATATAATCGCCCAATTCAGAAAATTCAATAATCGTATCTTCAAGTTCTTTAATTTCATTATCGGAAAGCCCGAGAATGTGACCTTTAAGGTAAATATTCTCTCTTCCCGAAAACTCCTGGTCGAATCCGCTTGTCAGCTCCAAAAGGGCACTCACACGTCCGTTAACCTCAATTTCGCCGCTTGTCGGGAAAGAAACTCCTGTTATCATTTTGAGAATGGTAGATTTACCTGCACCGTTTTTGCCGAAAAGTGCAACGGAATCGCCCCTTTTAATTTCAAAGCTTACTTCGTCAACGGCTTTTTTTTCTTTATATTTTATATTTTTCAGAAAAATTGCCAGAAGTCTTTTTCTTGTGCTTGAAAAGAGCTTATATATTTTTGTAACATTGTTAAATCTGATTACTGTATCTTTCATATTAAACCGCCTCCCCTATCAAAGAACATCGGGTATTTCTTTGCGGAGCTTTTTGTATGCCCAGATTGACAGAAAACCAAGCACCAAATACCAACAAAGGAAATATAAAAGTCTTTTGGGTTGCTCAAAAAACCAGATATGATTTACAAAGCAATTTCTGTAACCATAGCAAATAAAGGTTACGGGGTTTAACATAAGAATGCCGTGGAGAATTTTATTGTTTGCAACGTTTTCCACATTCCAGAGTATTCCTGAAAGCCAGAAAACCGCAATATTCAGAGATTTTACCAAGTTTGCAAAATCTTTTCCTATGCAGGAAACCAAGCCTGCAAAAAGCGCCCAAGCATTAAAGAAAAGGAACATCAGAAGTGTATATAACGGTAACTGAAGAAGGTAAATTGTGGGCGGATAACCCATAATCCAGAAAAGAACAACAGTAACCGCCACAAGAATTATATGAACAATCAAATTGGAAATATTTGTGAATGTGGGAATTGTCATTATGGGGTATTTCATTTTTGTTACAAGATAACTGTAACGTCTTATACAAGTTGTACCTCCGGTTATGGCATCACCCATAAAAAACCAGGAAACCATACCCGAAACAAGCCATAAGATATAAGGATAACCTTCAACATCACCGCCACTTCGAAGCCCTATTGAAATAGCAAACCAATAAACAAAAATAGTAAAAACGGGTTTAATTACCGCCCACGCCCATCCCAACGCAGAGCCGTTATAGGTCTTTTTCAAATCTGCTACAGATAGCTTCATTATTTGATGAACGTTCTCTTTATGTTCTTTAATATTCAAAGAAATAATCTTAAAATAGCTTTTCACGCTTAACCTACACCTCCGTTTAATCAGCTATTATTATAGAATTCTCCGTTTCTTTTACAGAGAAAAATACAGGTCTTTCAAAAGTTTTTTTATTAGGACAATGAAGTGTTAATTTTAAATTACCCTCAAAATCCCTAAAAATCATACCGTGACCGCCGTCATCCTCAAAAATTGGTTTAAGGTGCGACCAATTACCGAAAATGGAACCGTTATTGGAAGCGGCAACACATTGTAAATAACCATTATCGCAGGTGGACCAAATCATAACAAGCTTACCATTTGCCATTTTATAAAGAAAGGGTCCGTCAGTAACATTATGACATCTTTCAGTTGCTTCTCTTTTCAAAAATGAGCTTGCCTTAAAAAGCTCAACAGGCTCACCTATGCTACCGGAAAAATCCGGCTTCAATTCAACAAAACAGATTGCTCCGTCAAGAACCTGTGTGTGCTCATGGCAAAAAATGCAGTAGGGCTTGCCGTTTTCAACATAAAAAGTTCCGTCAAGACACTCCCATTCATACGGAGTAACTGCTCCGTCAGATGCAGGAACAAACTGTCCATCGGGAGAATTGCTTTTTAAAATATATGTTCCCCTCAAGCCGTTTGGCTTTGTAAAGGTTGCAAACATATAGAACCATCCGCCGAACTCGTGAACCTCCGGTGCCCAATTCACCGCGGAATTGAATCCGTATTTTTCTGAATTAAAAACCTCAACGGGCTCGGACCAATTTTCTAAATCTGTTCCTATGTAGACATCAAAGCCTCCGGTTTTAATACCGAAATTTTTGGCTCTTGTCCCGTACATATAATATTTTCCGTTGTGTTTGAGAACAAATGGGTCTCTGATGTTGATATCTGCGTTTTTCACAAAATCACCCACAATAAATATTTCACTTTATAATACCATATATTTCTAAAATAAACAATAGTAAAATATATTCTCATTTCCGTTGACAAATCGAAAAATGATTTTATAATTATTATATATTACTATTTCAGGAGTTAAGTTATGAAAAAAACTACAAAAACACTTATTGCTTGTGGTTGTGCCGCCACTGCCACAATCGGCTTGCATTTTTTAAACAAGAAAATGCACAAAGATATTTGTATGATTGCCCACAGAGGCCATAGCAGTAAGCATCCCGGAAACACCGAAGCCGCATTTTTAAGTGCAGTAAAAAATGGCTCCGGCGGTATCGAAACCGATGTTCGTATTACAAAGGACGGCGTTTTTGTTGTTAATCACAATGACGAGGCAAAATTCTTTGACGGCACAGAGCTTGTTGTTGCAGAATCAACCTATGAAGAGCTTTCCAAAAAAGCCCTTTATAATGACAAATCCGATGAAATTGTATATATATGCACCTTTGAAAGATACCTTGAAATTTGCCGTGATTCAAATATGATTTGCTTTATTGAGCTCAAAGGCGATTTTTCCGATGAAGACATTAAAAGACTTTTCACTATGGCAGATGAAATCTACGATTTAAAAAAATGCTCTCTTCAGTCCTTTGAATTCGAAAATCTTATTAAAACTCACGAAGCATTCCCCGATTTACAGATTATGCTCACCTACGGAAAAAATTGCGGAGATTACCATAAATGCATAGAATATGGCTTTGATATTGATGCAGATTATAAGGTTGCTACACCTAAAATGATTAAAGAATTTCACAACAAGGGCTTAAAGGTTGGTCTTTGGACTGCAAACGATATTTTATCACTCAACTATTGCAGAGCATTAGGTGTTGATTACATAGAGTCCGATGTTTTCGGTAATTAAGAATAGGATGAATTAACTTTTATGGGTTTATTATTTAAAACACTTTATGTTTACATCGCAAACCTGGGAATACTTGTTACAAGTATCATAAAGTCATTTTTTAATTTAATTCTTAAGGGTTTGCAAAAGCTTTTCAAATTTAATAAAGCATCATTCAGCTCTGCAAAAACTTTTTTTAAAAGAAGTATTGCATTTATTTTAATTTTTGCTGTTTTAACCGTTTCTGTTGTTTACATTATTTCCACCGACAGCAAAACAGATGCAATTGCCATAAAATTTGATGGTGAGGTTATAGGCTATGCCCAATCGCAAAATGATGCCGACCACGCCAACGCGTTGGCTCTTAATACTCTCGGATTGACCTCTACCGATAAATTTGAAACTCAAAAGGTTAAAACTGAGCCTTATAATATTAAGAGTAGTTCGGTTTTGTCTGACAAGCTTATTAAGGCAATGGCTCCCGATAAAGTTTGTGTAACCGAAATTTATATTGATAACGAGCTTTTTTGCGCTGTAACAAACAAGCAGGAAGCCCGAGAGATTTTTTATAACGAGCTTGAAAAAGCAAAAAAGCAGTACCCCGATTCTTCTGTTGCTTTTGCTCAAGAAATTACTTTTGTTGACACTTATTACGATGCAGAGAACGAAAATATTTGGTCTGCAGAGCAATTACAGCTTAATCTTAAAATCCTTTCCCCTCTTGAAATTTGCCACGCAAATTGCGAGAAAACTATTGAAACGGTTGAATATGATACTGTTGAAATTCAAACTAACACGCTTTTCATCGGTGACACAAGAATCCGCAGGAATGGTTCTAACGGTTCCGCTTATGCAATTGACCTTGTTACATACATCGGTGACAAAAAAGTTTCTGCAGAGCAACTTATGAGCGTACCTGTTAAAACTCCCGTTTCGCAGATTATCGAACGAGGAATCCGTGCAGAAAGCCTTTCTCTCGGCACTTATTCGGTTTTGCAGACAACAGGTTATTTCTGTTGGCCCGTTGTTGGACTTTATACTGTTACATCGCCTTTCGGCTACCGAAGTCTTGGTTATCACAGAGGGCTTGACATTTCCGGTGCAAGTGCATCAGGCTCTCTTGTTGTTGCAGGTGCATCCGGTACAGTTACGCAAGCAGGTTGGAGCACGGGCGGTTATGGTAACTATGTTGTAATTGACCACGGAAACGGCGTTGAAACACTTTATGCTCATATGCTTGACAATTCTATTATGGTTAATGAGGGTGATACTGTTACAAAAGGCCAGGCAATAGGCCGAGTTGGCAACACAGGATACTCTTTCGGCGCTCATTTACACTTTGAAGTAAGAATAAACGGTAACAGAATTAACCCTGCACCGTATTTGGGGCTTGAATAATGAATATTACGGTTATTGCTTTAGGCAAGCTTAAAGAAAAATATTTAAAGGATGCCATAAGTGAATATTCCAAAAGAATTTCTGCTTACGGCAAAATTGACATCATTGAACTTAACCCTGTTCGACTTTCGGACAACCCCTCACAAGCGGAAATTGATAATGCACTTTCAAAAGAAGCGGAGGAAATAAAAAAGAAAATACCCAACAACAGTTATGTGTTCACTTTATGCATTGAGGGTAAAGAAAAGTCAAGCGAAGATTTTGCAAAGTCTATCGGCGACGCAGCTTTAAACGGCAAAAGCAATATTATTTTTATTATAGGCAGCTCCTTCGGACTTTCTCCCGAAATCAAAAAGCTTTCCGATTTCAAGCTTTCCTTTTCACCAATGACCTTTCCCCATCAGCTTATGAGGGTTATGCTTCTTGAACAGATTTACAGAGCTTTTCAGATTAACAACAACGGTAAATACCACAAATGAGGTTACATTATGGCAATGTGCGAAATGTGTGAAAATTACAGATACGATGAAGATTTAGAGGAATATTTCTGCGACATTGAATTGGACGAGGATGAATATTTAAAATTCCTCACCTCTTCCAACGACGCCTGTCCTTATTTCAGAGCTGATGATGAATACAGAATTGTTCGCAAACAGAATTAAAAAATGCTGTGTAGCCCGACTACACAGCATTTTTTGTTAATTTTCTCATTACTCTGAAATAGAATATCAGCGATAAAATATTTGCAACAGTCCAACCCACCGGCCAGGACCACCATATACCCCCATAGCCCCAGATTGGTGAGAACACATAAGCTAAAACAACTCTTAAAATCAAATCCGTAAAGGTTGCCACCATAAAAAGCTTCATTGTGCCCGTACCGCGAAGAACACCGTCACAAACAAGCTTTATACCTATAAAAGCATAGAATGGTGCAACTGTTTTTAGGAATAAGGAACCCGATTTTACTGCTTCGACACTTCCGTCCCCCTCCATAAAAACTTCAATAAGAGGAACATTGAAAATCAAAAACAATGTTGCCAAAACAGCACCTGTAATAACAACCATTATAGTGCCGTATTTCATACCCTCTCTTATGCGGGGGTATTTTTTTGCACCAAAATTCTGAGCAGTAAAGCTTGATACACCATTACCGAAGGTATAAAGGGCATTTATTGTAAATGTATTAAGTTTAATTGCGGCAGAATAACCTGCAATAACTGATGAGCCATAGCCGTTTATAAGCTTTTGAATAAACACATTACCAACGGAAACAAAGCTTTGTTGAAGAACACTTGGTATTGAAATTCGGGCTATTTTTTTCAATAATTCAAAAGAAAATAATTCTGTTTTCTCTTTAACGGGAAGTTTTTTCAGATGATGTAAAAGTGTAATAACGGATAAAATGCCTGCAAGACCTTGAGCTATAAAGGTTGCCCATGCAACACCCGAAACACCCATTTCAAAGAAAACAACTAAAATATAGTCTAAAATAACATTAAAAACGGATGAGAAAATCAAGAAATAAAGCGGTGTTTTTGAATCTCCCAAAGAGGTAAAAATACCATTTGAAATATTATAAATAAAAAGGAAAACGAAACCACCTATGTATACTTGAAGATAGAGGGCAGACTCTGAAAAAATATTTTCAGGCGTATCAATAGCTTTCATAAGAGCAGGAGTTAAAGCAATTCCCGAAATAGTCAGAATTGAACCTAAAGCAACGCAGGAAATAAGTGCTGTTGATATAGCAGTTTTAACTTTTCTAAATTCTCTTGCACCGAAAAGCTGGGAAATAACCACACTGCAACCGATATTGCAACCAAAAGCAACTGCATTGAAAATGTTTGTAATCGGGTAAGATGCACCAACTGCCGCAAGAGCAGCTTCACCTGCAAAACGACCTGCAATAAGGCTATCTGCAATACTGTAAAATTGTTGAAAAACAACGCTTATAAAAAGAGGCAGAGTAAACTGCAAAAGCACCTTGTTTACGTTCCCCTTTGTTAAATCACGAGCCATTTAAAAGTCCTTTCAAGAATAAAAAAACAAAAGTCAAAATAATATATTACGTGACATATTATATACTGTTTTTCGGGTTTGTCAAAGGAAAGTGATTTTTTATGGAAAGATTTTTAAATGCGGTGGGCTCTGTTGTATGGGGTGCACCTATGCTTTTTATTTTTATTTTCACCGCTTCCCGTTTCACCCTTCAAAGCAGATTTTATCAAATACGCGGTTTTTTTACAATGCTAAAGGAAACTGTGGGTAAAATGTTCAAAAAAACAGAAACCAACGGCATATCCCAATTCGGTGCTTTTTGCTCGGTTTTAGGTGCCTGCATAGGCACGGGAAACATTGTTGGGGTTGCAACGGCAATTTACTCCGGTGGTCCCGGAACGGTTTTTTGGATGTGGATTTCTGCAATTCTCGCTATGATGACCGCCTATTCAGAAAACTATTTGGGGGTAAAATATCGAAAAAAAGATAAATACGGCAATTTTCAAGGTGGCTCATTTTCATACATAGAAAACGGCACTAAAATGAAAGGACTTGCAAAAGCATACGCCTTTTTTTCGCTTTTTTCTGCAATAGGTATGGGTAACCTCACCCAGAGCAATTCAGTGTCGCAAGCACTTGGAACGGGATTTAATTTAAACAAATATATTGTGGGCATTATTTGTTGCTTACTATGTTTTATCATCATAAGCGGCGGTGTAAAAAGAATTTCAAAATTCGGAACTATTACTGTTCCTTTTATGACAATGGCTTATTTAATTCTTTCTTTTTGCATTTTAATTAAATTCAAAGAAAATGTTATTCCTTGCATTATTTTAATCTTTAAAGAGGCTTTTTCATTAAAAGCTTTAAATGGTTATGGTATGTATAAGGCTATGCGCTACGGCATTTCAAGAGGTGTTTTTTCCAATGAGGCGGGGCTTGGGTCTTCTACCCTTATTCACTCGGAATCCAACAACCAAAAGGGTGAAACTCAGGGTATGTGGGCAATGCTTGAGGTTTTTATAGATACTGTTTTTCTTTGCACTGTTACGGCGCTGGTTATACTTGTCAGCACAAATAACTCTCACACCCGTCTTTTTGGAGCAGATTTATCAATTCTTGCTTATTCCTCCATCGGCGAAATAGGGCGAAAAGGTATCGCTTTATTAACGGCGGTATTCGCCTTTACTTCCCTTTCAAGCTGTTCCTTTTATGGTGAAAAAAGCTTTTCATATTTATTCGGAAAAAAGTATATAAAATTTTACAAGGCTATTTATGTAATTCTTGTTTTTATAGGCAGTGTAAACCCACCTAAAATCATTTGGGAGCTTGCAGATATATGCAACGGACTTATGGCAATACCAAATTTGTTTGCTATCAACTGTTTGGGTAAAGAGGTGGAATATCCATAAATAAATATCATCCGAAACAATTAACAAACAATTGTTTCGGATGATAACTTTTAGTACTTATCAGTCACTTTTTTAGTATTTGAATATGCGCTTGTTGTTTTTGAGTAATAGGCTTTTACTTTATAGGTGTAGGTTTTGCCCTTCTTTGCAGATTTATCAAGATAAGATTTTTTTGACCGACCCTTTACGGTTGCAATTTTTTTATAGCTGCCGCTACCGGTTTGGCGATAAATGTAATAACCGCTTGCGCCCTTAACGGTTTCCCATTTTGCAGTAACACCATTTTTACCGCTTTTGACACTCAAAAGCTCGGGATTGTCAAGATAATAACGGGAAGCCTCTGTATAATAGCTTACATAAGAGCCACTGTAAGCAATCACTTTATAGATATATTTGATTCCGCTTTTTGCCGTTTTATCTGTGTAATAGGATTTTGATGCCCCTTTAACGGTAGCAATTCTTTTGTAGGTACCGTTTTCGGTTTTTCTGTAAACTCTGTAACCGGAGCATTTTGAAACGGGGGTCCAGGTTATTTTCACACCATCTGCGGTGGCGGTAACACTTTTTGTTGTAACCTTTGAAATTCTTTTATATCTTATGCCTACGGTATCATATAAGCCTTTAACATCATCGCAAACAGGCACAACAGTATAGGCATATTCAGTACCTGCTTTTGCGGTTGTGTCAATATAGCTGTCAACATCCGTAAGAGTTGCAATTTTTGTCCAACCGGTTGAGCTTGTTCTTCTGCCGATAATGTAACCTTTTGCACCCTTTACCTTTTCCCAGGTAATTTTAATACCCTTTGTTGCATTTGAGGCGGTTTTAAGCTTTGGTATGCTCATAAATATAGTGCTTACGCCTTCATAATCGCAACCGCTTTCAACCGCTCCGCTATAAGCCTTTACTGTGTATGAATATGTTTCACCACTTTTAACGGTTGTATCCTCATAAGCCTTGACACTGCCTTTAAAATCGGCAATTTCAGTCCACTCGGTATTTTCAGTTTTTCGATAAAGTATATAACCCTCGGCATCGGAAACTGTATTCCATTTTACATAGATGCCTTTTTTAGTCATCTCTGCGCTGATAAGCTGAGGAGTCGAAATTGCGATAAATTTAATATCTATACTCTTTTCATAGGAGCTTCTTAAATTATCTTTAACCGCAACAACTGCGTACGTGTATGTCTGACCGTTTTCAACTGTTAAATCGCTGTAAGCCGTGTCTTCATCAAGACCTATTTCTGCAATTTTAGTAAAAGCTTTATCGTCTATCTTTCTGTAAATTTCGTAGCTCTGTGCATCCTCGGTCTGTTCCCAAAAAAGTGTTACGGAAACTTTATCAGTATAAGCGTACCAGATTTCAGGCTGTTTGGGAGAAGCATCGGTAAACTTGAACCCGTTGAGAGTTGCATATTCTTCTGCAGAGGTTTGGCTTCTACCGTAAATTTCAAAGCTTTCATCTTTTACAAACTCAATATCATCCGCACTGTAATAGCCGAAAGCATAATTACCGATATTTTTAACGCTATCAGGAATAACAACGCTTTTAATCCCTGCACAATGGAAAGCCGCACCTTCAATATTTTCAATTCCGTAAGGTAAATAGATATTTTCAAGAGAAGTGCAATTACTGAATGCATTTGCTTTTATGGTTTTTGTTGCTTCGGGAAGCACAACCTCTTTAAGATTACCACAACCATAGAAGCACATTTCGGGAATTTCTGCTATGGTTTCGGGAAGCATTACCTTTTCGATTTTTGAAAATGCGAATACACTTTCGTCCATATATTTAACAGTTTCGGGAAGCTCAACTTCCTTTACAGAGGAATTTCTGAATGCATTATCTTCTATTGTTTTAAGGTTTTCGGAATATTTGTTAATTTCTGTTTTTGCTTCGGGAACTTTAATAAGCGTGGTATTATCTTTGTTATATAAAACACCGTCAACTGAGCTATATTTTCCGCCATCTTCACAGATAATTTCTTCAAGATTACTTGCATTTTCAAACGTTTCCGGGTTGATATTTGTAACTGTATGCGGAACATAAACGGTTTTTACATCTGTATTTGAGAAAAGGTTATCAGCTAAATCACGTACCTTGTGACCTTCAATTTCTGAAGGAATAATTATTTCATCAGAATAGGGACAATCTTTAAAAGCGATTAAAAATACATAGTCGTCTTCAAGCACTAAATATTCAAAAAATTCCGTATAATCACTCAAATTGATAAAAGCAATTTCATTTTCCTGCGCATATTTTTGCGCCACTGTATCTGCTTTTGCAAAAATTGTTACACCTTCGATTTTTGCCAGAGCATCGTCAAGCTCTTCGTTACAGTAATACCCGAAAGCATAATTTCCGATTGTTACTACTGTTTCGGGAATTTTTATATCTTTCAAAGACATACAACCGTAAAATGCCATTGCACCAATAGATGCAACATTCAAAAGGTCGATGCTTTTAAGATTTTCACAACCATAAAAGGCACGGTCTGAAATGGTTTCTAAAGAAGTCGGTAAAACTACATTTTCAAGAGAAAGAGAACATAAAAATGCCTCTTCGCTTATAGCTGTGATGCCTTCACCGATTTTGAGCTCTTTGAAATTATACGCTAACCATTCAGGACTTTCTTCGAGCTCCGGCATATCTCCCTCACCGTTTATAGTGAGAATACCGCCATCTTCAGAAAGCTCCCAACTGAACTCTGTTTCGTCATTTGTGATGATAATACCTTGTGCAAAAGGCTCATCGACTGCGAATCCCACAACGGAAAAGGTTGTGAGCACCATTACAAGCGAGAGTATTAAAGAAACAAATCTCTTCATAACTGTTCCTCCGTAACTGAATATATATATTCATTATACTATATAAGCTTTCTAAATTCAATATAAAAAAGAATACTCTGCAACGCAAAAAAGAATACCCTGCGGTAAAACCACAGGGTTAGACACCTAAATATTTTTAATAATTAAGCCTCTGCTTCTTTTTTCTTGCTGAAGCACTCACTGCAATAAACAGGGCGGTCTTCACGGGGTTTGAAGTAAACTTCTGCAACTCCGCCACATTCAGCGCAAACTGTTGTGAATTTTTCACGTTCGCCTCTCATAGCCTGTTTACGAGCATCACGGCAAGCTTTACAGCTCTTGGGCTCATTAACCAAACCTTTTTCTGCATAGAACTCCTGTTCTCCGGCTGTGAAAATAAATTCGTTGCCGCACTCTTTGCATACGAGTGTTTTGTCTTCGTACATTTTTTGCTACCTCGCTTGAAATTTGATGTGTCCTCCAACGGAATTGCACCGCTATCTTTGATTTTCGGAGTAACTCCGCTTCTTTTACAACGCTCTGCTTTTTGAGCTAAAAGGACATATTTATGTAAACTGATTGTTAATCAGAACACACACTTTTCAGTTTTTTTCTTGCTCTTTGAAGAGCATTATCAACGGATTTCGGGGACATATTAAGCCTTTTGCCGATTTCATCATAGGACATACCGCCGGCTCTAAAGAAAACAACGGTTTTCTCAATATCGGAAAGAGTTACTTCGCAAGCATTCAAAACCTCGTTAAGATGCTCGCCTGCCAAAATTTGTTTCAGAGGGTCTTCATCCTTATCGGTGACCTCTGAAAACTCCGAGCTCATTCCGACAGGAATTTCAACACTTGATACCCCTGCGGCAGAATTTATACTGTTCTGCATACATTTGAAAGCATAAGCTTCAAAGGGAACTCCACGAGAGAAATCGTATGTATCAACAGCTCTTAAAAATCCGAGCATACCTTCCTGAACAAAATCGTCAGAGTCAAGATAAGCAACGGATACTCCTGCACCGCGGGTGTTAAGAAAACGAGCCGAAAGTGTGCTTCTTGCACTTTCATCACCGCTTTGAGAAAGCTTGACAAGTTCTTCATTACTCAATGATTTATAATCCTTGAAAATTTTGGAACTCAACAAACCACCCCAACCAACTGATTATTCTGCTCTTATGATAAACTATACCACTCTTTTGGCATTTTGTCAAATATTTTTTTGTTTTTTATTGTTTTTTTGTGTAAAATACAAAATAATTCTAAAAAAGCAATATTTTTACAAAAAACAACAAAAAAGACTGCAGATTTACCGCAGTCCCTTTCGCATTACGCAACAGTTGTCGGAGACACAAGCATTTTATACCATTTTCCGTTAATTCTTGAACAGTAAAAATCAGCATAAACGCTTTTATATGAACCCTCTTCACCCTCTGCCTCAACTTCTATTTCAAGAATTGCTGTTTTTTCGGGGAGTTTATTGTAATTGTAAAGGGTTGTCAAAGAATTGTTGTGGAGCTCCAAATGTTCCTCCGACAGATATTCTATATCGGTAATTTTATACTTTAAAGTAAAATTGTCACCGCATTTAGAAGTATAAAAAGCTCTGCTTTCACCTAAAGGGCTTGTAAGAGCATTGAAGGTTTCCTCATCGCCGTAATAAAAATTTTCTTTATAGTATTCTTTAATTTGCTCGTCATAAAGACTATAATACAGCTCTGCATCATTTGTTTGGGTTGCATTTACCATAGTCTTTACAACTTTATCAGGCTTTGAGCCGGTTAAAGCACCTGTTACTACCGCGCTGATTGCAAGAACAAAGGCAATAGCAACGATTATTATCACTGCACTTTTAAAGGAAACAGGCTTGTTCCGTTCCTTTTTCTTTATAAATTTCTGGGGCTTTTTACGCTTACCGCTTTTTAAGGGTGCCGAGCAATAGGGACAATTCACAAAATTATCCGGACTTTGCCTGTGGCAATTATCACAATACATACCTACACCCTCTCTTTCGTAAAAACCGCCCACTTTTAAGGGAAAGTGGACGGCGTAAATTTAATTATTCTTCTGAAGCAGCTTCTTCAGCAGGAGCTTCAACTACTTCTTCAACAGGAGCCTCAACTGCTTCCTCTGCTACTTCTTCAACAGGAAGAAGGGCACGGATTGAAAGGCTTACTCTCTTTCTTTCCTCGTCGATTTCAGTAATCTTTGCTTCAACCTTTTCACCGATTTTAAGAACGTCAGCAGGTTTTGCAACGTGCTTGTTAGCAATCTGTGAAATGTGAATAAGACCATCAACACCGGGAATGATGTGAGCAAATGCACCGAAATCTGTGAAGTTTGCAATTTCAACCTCTGCTACAGAATCAACTGCATATTTTGTCTTGAAGATTTCCCAAGGATTGTCCTCAAGCTTTTTGTAGCCGAGAGCAATCTGCTTCTTTTCGGGGTTAAGAGCTTTGATTGTAACCTCAACCTCGTCACCAACAGAAACAACCTCTGAAGGATCTTTAATTCTGTTCCAGGAAAGCTCGCTAACGTGAATCATACCATCAACGCCACCGATATCAACAAAAGCACCGAATTTCATAAGAGATTTAACAACACCCTTGCGAACTTCGCCCTCTTTTGCTTCTGCCCAGAATTTTTCTTCTGCTGCTTTTCTTTCGTCTTTAAGTACAGCGCGGATAGAGCCAACTGCTCTTCTTCTCTGCTTGTTAACTTCAATAACCTTGAACTTAACAGTTTTCTTAACAAGGTCTTCAAGCTTGTCGTTACGGCTTGCAGTTGCAAGAGATGCAGGGATGAAAAGACGAGCGTTGTTGGAAACAACGATAACACCACCGCGAACAACTTCTGTAACAACACCTTCAAGAACTTCGTCTGTGCCTTCAGCAGAAACAACTTTGTCCCATGCTGCAATAGCATCATAACGTTTTTTGGAAAGCATTGTAAAGCCTTCCACATCGTTTGTTTTCATAATGATGAGGTTAAGTTCATCGCCGACTTTGAGTTCTGCTTTGGGGTCTGCGGACGGGTCGTTGCTGTATTCGCTGTAGGGAATATAGCCTGTTTGCTTCCTGCCGATATCAACCTGTATCTCTGTGTTAGTCACGTTCAATACTGTACCAACAACCTTCTGGTCGCTGTTCATATTGCTGAGTGATTCTTCCAAAGCTGCTTCGAAATCAAATTCTTCAGCTGCTGCAGAGTCCAGCACTTTTTCCTCCTCAATCATAGTTGTGTCTTTGACAATTTCGGACATGGTTTCAAGTACCTCCTTTATAATACCGGCGGGAGTAGATGCACCCGCAGTGAGACCGATAGAATTATATCCGCCAAGAGTGATACCATTAAGCTCGTCAGCAGTTTCAATAAGAAAAGACGGACAGTTTTTTTCGCAGACTCCGAGAAGTTTTCGTGTGTTAGAGCTATGACGCCCACCAACGATAACCATTGCATCAGAAACCTTTGAAAGCTCTGCCGCTTCATTTTGCCTTTCTTCGGTCGCACTGCATATTGTATCAAATATTTTCGGATTTGTACATAGAATTTTGATTTTTTTTACACTTTTTTCCCATTCTTTTATGCTAAAAGTTGTTTGAGAAACAAAAATCAGGTCTTTTTGTGCCAAATCGGGTATGCTTTTAAACAATTCTTCGAGTTTTTCTGCAGAATCTATTACAAAAGTTTCACCTTTGGCATAGCTCTTTATGCCCTTAACCTCGGGATGATTTTCATCGCCTGCGATTAAAGTTACAACATCATCACCGGAATTTTCGAGAATTATTTTATGAATTTTTTTAACAAAGGGACAAGCGGCATCAATAAATTCACAACCGTTTTTTTCCGCTTGAGCAAGAACCTCCTTTGTTACACCGTGAGTTCTTAAAACGAGAACCGCATCTTCGGGGACATCAGCAACATTTTCAACTACAATTACGCCCCTGTTCTCTAAATCCTCAATAACCTGCTGATTATGAATTATAGGTCCTAAAGTGGCGACCCTTTTGCCCTCGTTCACAAGCTTTTCAATAAGCTTTATGGCTCTGTCAACACCAAAGCAAAAGCCTGCTTTTTTTGCCAATGTAATTTCAGCCATCAAAGACGCTCCTTTATGACCTTAATCATATAATCTATGGATTCTTGAAGTGTGAGCTCGGTTGTATCAACAAGAACAGCATCATCTGCTTGTTTCAAAGGTGCAATTTCTCTGTTCATATCCTGATAGTCGCGTTCCTTAATTTCCTTGAGAATTACGTCATACTCAACAGTCTGACCCTTTTCTGCAAGCTCTTTAAAGCGTCTGTCCGCACGAGCCTCTGCGGATGCGGTAAGATAAATTTTGATTTTTGCATCGGGAAGAACAACAGTACCTATATCCCTGCCGTCCATAATGCAGTTATTTTTCTTTGCGATATCTCTTTGTAAATCAAAAAGAAATTCTCTCACCTCAGGAATTGCGGATACATTTGATGCTGCCATAGAAACCTCATTCTGTCTTATAGCAGTTGAAACATCCTCTTCACCCAGAAAAACTCTCTGTTCTCCGTCTACGAAACGAAGAGATACATCAAGACCCTCCAAAGTGGGAACAACTTCATCTGCACTCTTTGTATCTTTACCCAGTCTTAAAGCGTTAAGACCGACTGTTCTGTAAAGAGCACCTGTATCAACATAAATAAAGTTTAATTCCTTTGAAGCTGTTTTTGCTATTGTGCTTTTGCCTGCTCCTGCAGGACCGTCGATTGCAATGTTTATCATAGTATTTTCTCCTTTGTAAGTTTATTTAAAGTTAGGAGTGAGGAGTGAGGAGTGAGGAACGGTGGGTCTGCGACGCTATTATATAAGTTTGTTTCTAACAGGAACTCGTTCTCCTTGATTTATCCTACTCGTATTTTTTGATTAAAAATTAAGAATTAACAGTTAGGAACGGTGGGTCTGCGACGCTATT
>JAZOAO010000027.1:0-195293 GCA_045595505.1 Acutalibacteraceae bacterium
TGCTAACATCTCGTACTTAGCCTTAGCGTCAGCCTCTGCCTTTTCGAACAGGTACTGTGCACGCTCTGGGTTGGAACGGGAAAGTCTGTTGTAACGAACCTCGGATTCGATGAATTCCTTGTAGGAAGCGGTTGGCTCCTTGGAATCTAACTGGAATGGGTTCTTGCCTTCAGCAGCAAGACGAGGGTCGAAACGGAACAGGTGCCAGTAACCGGAAGCAACTGCGTTCTTTTCTTCGGTCTGAGCATTCTTCATACCGCCCTTGATACCATGGTTGATACATGGAGCGTAAGCGATGATGAGGGATGGACCCGGATAAGCTTCTGCTTCAGCAATTGCCTTTACGCACTGTGCATAGTCAGCACCCTGAGCAATCTGTGCAACGTATACGTAACCGTAGCTCATTGCGATTGCTGCGAGGTCTTTCTTCTTAACTTCCTTACCAGCTGCTGCGAACTGAGCGATAGCGCCGGTAGGTGTAGCCTTGGAGGACTGACCGCCTGTGTTGGAGTAAACTTCGGTATCGAATACCATAATGTTAACATCCTGGTTGGAAGCGAGTACGTGGTCTAAACCGCCGTAACCGATATCGTATGCCCAACCGTCACCACCAAAGATCCACTGGCTCTTCTTAGCAGCGAAATCCTTGTTAGCAAGGATGTACTTTCTGTCTTCGTTATCACATCCGCATGCTTCTAATGCTGCAACGAGCTTCTTAGTAGCAGGAGCGTTTAATGTGGAAGAATTCTGTGTTTCAAGGTACTCAGCTAAAGCTGCCTTTACATCATCCTTTTCAGCAACAGCCTGAAGTCTTTCAGCTGCATCGATGATGCGCTTTCTGAGAGCCTTCTGAGCCATCTGCATACCTAAACCGAATTCAGCGTTGTCCTCGAATAAGGAGTTAGCCCAAGCAGGACCCTGGCCCTTAGCATTTACTGTATAGGGAGATGTTGCAGCAGGACCGCCCCAGATTGAAGAACAACCTGTTGCATTGGAGATGTACATTCTGTCACCGAAGAGCTGTGTAACAAGGCGAGCATAAGCAGTTTCTGCACAACCTGCGCAAGAGCCTGAGAACTCAAGGAGAGGCTTCTTATACTGGCTGGAGATGATGTTTGCAGAACCTGCAACACCTTCTTTTTCTGTTACGTTAGCTACGCAGTAATCAAATGCTGCCTGCTGAGCATCCTGGCTCTCACGGGAAACCATCTTAAGAGAGTTTGTGGGACATACGCCTACGCAAACACCGCAACCCATACAATCGAGGGGAGAAACAGCAAGTGTGTAAGTGTAGTCTGTTTTAACAACGGGCTTGGGAGCCTTCTTAAGAACCTCGGGAGCGTTTGCAACTTCGTCTGCATCAAGAGCGAAGGGACGGATTGTTGCGTGAGGACATACATAAGAGCACTTGTTACATTTTGCGCAAGTTGTGGGATCCCATTCGGGAACGAGTACTGCAACACCGCGTTTTTCGTAAGCGGAAGCACCCTGCTCGAAAGTACCGTCAGCGTGGTCTGTGAATACGGAAACGGGAAGAGCATCACCGTTCATAGCACCAACGGGTTTCATAATATTGTCAACCATCTTAACAAGCTTTGCGGGACCTTCTGAAGCAACAGCGTTTACATCGTCAGTTGCATTTGCCCAGTCAGCAGGAACATCAAATTTCTTGAATGCACCGAAGCCTGCATCAATAGCCTTGTGGTTCATATCAACGATTTCCTGGCCTTTTTTGAGGAACTTCAATGCAGCGTTCTTCATATAGCCGATTGCTTCATCCTTAGGAAGAACGTTAGCAAGAGCGAAGAAGGATGCCTGAAGAATTGTGTTTGTTCTCTTACCGAGACCGATTTCAGCAGCAAGGTCAATTGCGTTAACTGTGTAAAGCTGAATATTGTTCTTTGCAATATACTGCTTTGTTTCAGCGTTGAGCTTTGAAGCAAGCTCTTCGTCGCTCCACTGGCAGTTGATAAGGAATACACCGCCGGGTTTAACGTCATTAACAATCTTGAAGCCTTTTTCAATGTAAGCAGGTGTGTGGCAAGCAACGAAGTCTGCCTTGTTTACATAGTAGGGGCTCTTGATGGGCTTGTCACCGAAACGAAGGTGAGAAATTGTAACACCACCGGTTTTCTTTGAGTCATACTGGAAGTATGCCTGAACATATTTGTCAGTATGGTCACCGATGATTTTGATAGAGTCTTTGTTAGCACCAACAGTACCGTCACCGCCAAGACCCCAGAATTTGCACTCGATTGTGCCTTCAGCAGCTGTGTTGGGAGCTTCTTCTTCGGGGAGTGAAAGGTAGGTAACGTCGTCGTTAATACCGAGAGTGAAGTGCTTTTTGGAATCTGCTTTTTTGAGGTCTGCAAAAATAGCGAAGATTGATGAGGGAGGAGTATCTTTTGAACCGAGACCGTAACGACCGCCGGAAACAAAAATACCGGATTTGTTGCAAGCATCAAGAGCGGCAACAACATCAAGATAGAGGGGTTCACCGATTGAACCGGGCTCTTTTGTTCTGTCAAGAACTGCAATTTTCTTAACTGTTGCGGGAAGAGCTGCAACGAATTTTTCAGAAGCGAAGGGTCTGTAAAGACGAACTTTAAGAAGACCAACCTTTTCGCCTTTAGCAAGAAGGTAATCAATAACTTCTTCAGCAACGTCACAGATTGAACCCATAGCAACGATTACGTTTTCTGCATCAGCAGCACCGTAGTAGTTGAAGAGCTGATAATCTGTGCCGAGTTTAGCATTAACCTTGCCCATATATTCTTCAACGATTGCAGGAACTGCATCATAGTATGTGTTACAAGCTTCTCTGTGCTGGAAGAAAATGTCGCCGTTTTCGTGAGAACCGCGCATTACGGGACGGTCGGGGTTGAGAGCTCTCTTTCTGAAAGCATCAACTGCATCCATATCGCACATTTCTTTGAGGTCTTCATAATCCCAGCTAGCAATTTTCTGAATCTCGTGAGAAGTACGGAAACCGTCGAAGAAGTTGATGAAGGGAACTCTGCTCTTGATTGTTGCAAGGTGAGCAACAGCACCGAGGTCCATAACTTCCTGAGTGTTTGTTTCAGCGAGCATTGCGAAGCCTGTCTGACGGCAAGCATAAACGTCTGAGTGGTCGCCGAAGATGTTAAGTGCGTGTGAAGCAACACAACGAGCTGATACATGGAAAACGCTGGGAAGAAGTTCACCTGCGATTTTGTACATGTTAGGGATCATAAGAAGAAGACCCTGAGAAGCTGTGTAGGTTGTTGTGAGCGCACCGGCTGCGAGTGAACCGTGAACAGTACCTGCTGCACCTGCTTCGGACTGCATTTCGGAAACCTTAACAGTTGTACCGAAGATGTTCTTCACGCCCTGAGCTGACCACTGGTCAACGTAGTCTGCCATAGGGCTGGAAGGTGTGATGGGATAAATACCTGCAACTTCTGTGAATGCATAAGACACATAAGCAGCGGCATTGTTACCGTCCATGGTTTTCATTTTTCTAGCCATAGTATTTCCTCCTATAAAAAATATCAATTTAAAAACACTATAATAGGTATCATACATACCACCAAACATAATAACACTTATTTCTTGAAAAGTAAACTGCAAAAATCCAAAAAATCGTGGAAAATTTAACAATTATTCGCATATTTTGAGTAGTTTTTCACAAAGATGGGTTTTTTGTTGTTTGAAGAGATACAACCCCTGTAACTCCCCTGTAAACTCCCTGTAAACATTGACCTAAAATATTGACAAAATAGTGGAAATAATTATATAATATATGCTAACGTGGTATGGTATATTTTAAGACCGCATAATAATTTTTATTTTTGAAAGGAGTAAATCCAACTATGGATGACCCCGGACCTAATTTCATTTTGGCCCAAGCTATTGAACTTGCACAAAACACAGCAGGAGGAAGTTTGGTTTTAAAGATTCTTTTACTGTTGGCACTTATTCTTGTAAACGCATATTTTGCAATGGCTGAAATTGCGGTTATTTCTCTTAATGATACTAAAATGGAGAAATTAGCCGAGGACGGACACAAGAAAGCAAAGCTTGTTTTAAAACTTACAAAAAATCCCACTAAATTTCTTTCTACTATTCAAATCGGTATAACTCTGGCAGGATTTTTAACATCTGCTTCTGCGGCAACTTCTTTTGCAGAAATGCTTACTGATGCGGTAACAGGCAAATTCGGACTTCCCGAAAGCATTGTTTCTCCTGTTGCGGTTGTGTTGATTACATTAATTATGTCCTACTTCTCACTTGTTTTAGGTGAGCTTGTTCCCAAGAGAATTGGTATGCAGATTCCTGAAAAAGTGGCTTTTGCAGTAGCAAAACCTCTTTATGTAATATCAAAAATCGCATCACCTTTTGTTAAATTCCTTTCCCTTTCAACTAATGGAGTTGTTCGTCTTTTAGGCTTTGACCCCAATGCAGATGAAGATGTTGTCACCGAAGAAGAAATTCGTATGATGGTTGACGTTGGCGGTGAAAAGGGCGTTATTGAGGACGACCAGAAGGAAATGATAAATAATATCTTCGAGTTTGACGATATGGATGCAGGGGATGTTATGACTCACCGTACCGACGTTGTTGCAGCAGATGTCAACGACACAACTCTTGAAGAATTTATGGCACTTGCCATTGAAAACGGCAGGTCAAGAATCCCTCTTTACGATGAAGATATTGATAACATTGTCGGTATTGTTTATATTAAAGATTTGCTCAAATATGTGGGTAAAGAGGTAAAAGTAAAAGGTACTTTAAAAAATATAATGAGAGAGCCTTATTTCGTTCCCGAGACAAAAGCCTGCGGAGAGCTCTTTAAGGAAATGCGTCTTAAACGTATTCAGATGGCGGTTGTTGTTGATGAATACGGCGGAACGGCGGGTATTGTTACCCTTGAAGATATTGTTGAAGCTGTTATGGGCGATATTCAGGACGAGTATGACGAGGAAGAAGAGGAAATCTCAAAAATCGACGAAAATACCTTTACCGTTGAGGGTACCATTGATATTGAAGAAATTGACGAGCTTATCGGCAAAGAGCTTCCCGAGGGTGATTATGAAACCCTTGCAGGTTTTATTATGGACGAGCTTCAATGTATTCCCAAAAACGGCGAAATGAATGAGGTTGTTTTTGAAAATGTCAAATTCACCGTTCTCGAGGTTGAGGACAGGCGAATTGAAAAAATTAAGGTTGAAATCACCCCCGTTGTATCTGGAAATGACGAGGACGAGGACGATAATGACTAAAAATAAAAAATTTGCACCGAAGGGTTTCCTTTGGTGCAGTTTTTGAAAGAGGATGTTTTATGAAAAAGGCATTAAGTCTTATTTTTACATTGTTTATGCTCTTTTCTTTTGCAGTCAGCGTTAATGCAGAGGAATTTAACGGTGCGGACCTTTTTACTATTGATTTGCCGGATGGCTTTGAACAAACCGGGGCAGATGCAAGCAATTTTGCTTTTGAAAATGAAAATGGAGATAAATTGACTGTTTCGTATAGCGACAACACTCGGAAAAATGATATTTTTTCACCTGCAGATATGAGCAAAAAAGAAATTGAGAAGTACACAAGCAGCATTTCCGAAGAAGCAGAAAACGTTATGAAAGACCAACTGGAAGGGTTTGAATTAAAATTTCTGGATGCAGAAAAAATAAAGCACGGTAACGGTAAAACTGCCCTTGTTTCGCACATTGAGACAACTGTAAAAATAGATGGCGAAAAAAGTGTGCATTATCAAACTATGTATGAATTCGGCGGTGTAAATTATAAATACACTTTTACTCACACAACCTCTGAAAAAGATAACCAAGACAGCTTTAATAAGATTTTTGAGACAATAAACATTTTTGAAGCCGAAACTCAAAGTAACCTTGATAAGTTTTCCACTTATGCTGTAGCAGCAATTATGGCTTTGCTTGTTATTGGAGGAATTGTGAGGTTTATAAGAACGCCCGAAAAACGAGCACAGGGAAAATTGAAATAAGAAAAAGGAACTGAAAAAACGTAAGATTTTTCAGTTCCTTTTTATATTTACTCATTCATTCCGCAGCATTTTTTGTATTTTTTACCGCTGCCGCAGGGACAGGGGTCATTTCTGCCGGGCTTTTTGTCTGCCCTTTTAGGCTCTTTTTTAACAGTTCCGTCGTCGGAGCCTGACTGGGAAGTGATTTTAACAGTCTGTTTTCTCTCCATAGGAGCTTCTTTGCGGACTCTTGACTGTAAAACAAAGTCAACAGTACCCTCGCGGATTCCGTTTGTCATTTCCTCGAACATATCAAGTCCTTCATCACGGAAAACGATAACAGGGTCTTTCTGACCGTAACCCATAAGGTTCATACTGCGCTTGAGCTGGTCCATAGCATCAATATGCTCCATCCAGCGAATGTCAACATTACGAAGAAGTCCTACTCTTTCAAGCTCTTTAACGGTTTCTTCACCAAGCTCTTCTTTTCTTGTATCATAAAGCACTTGAGCCTTGTCAAGAAGAACCTCTGCAATTTCTTCTGTATTATCAATGCCGTTTATATCACTTTCATTGATGAGCCAACCATATTTTGCAAGAAGACCCGAAAGATTCCATTCACTCTTGTCAACCTTTGCAGGACAGTAGAAATCAACGGATTCGGAAATTGTATCAACAATCATTTTCTGGATAAGTGCGCTGATATCTTTGCCGTCAAGCACCTGATTACGCTGACCGTAAATAACCTCACGCTGTTTGTTCATAACGTCGTCGTATTTAAGAACGTTACGGCGGATTGCAAAGTTATTGCCCTCAACCTTCTTCTGTGCATTTTCAATTGTTGATGTGAAGAGCTTTGCTTCTATGGGCATATCGCCAATGCTCTTGAAGGCATCAAGAGTGTTATAGAAACGGTCACCTGCGAAAAGTCTTAAAAGGTCATCCTCTGCAGAAAGGAAGAAACGGCTTTCACCGGGGTCACCCTGACGGCCTGCACGACCGCGAAGCTGGTTATCAATTCGCCTTGATTCGTGGCGTTCTGTACCGATAATGCAAAGACCGCCTGCTTCACGAACCTTTTCTGCCTCTTTTGAGGTTTCCTCTTTGAATTTCGCTTCAAGCTCGCGGAAGGTTTTTCTCGCGTTAAGAATATCTTCGTTATCAGTTTCAGCAAAGCCTGTTGCTTCTGCAATAAGCTCATCATCAAATCCCATTTTCTTCATCTGAGCCTTTGCCATAAACTCGGGGTTACCGCCCAAGATAATATCGGTACCGCGACCTGCCATATTGGTAGCGATTGTAACGGCTCCGAATTTACCTGCCTGAGCAACAATTTCAGCTTCTTTTTCGTGGAATTTAGCGTTGAGGACCTCGTGCTTTATACCCTGCCTTTTAAGGAAAAGAGAGAGCTTTTCACTTTTTTCAATATTAACAGTACCAACGAGAACGGGCTGACCTTTTTCGTGGCATTCAACTATTTTTTCAACAATAGCGTTAAATTTTGATTCCTCTGTTTTATAAAGAACATCATCGTTATCTTTTCTGATAAGGGGCTTGTTTGTGGGGATTTCAACAACGTCAAGGCTGTAAATTTCCTGGAATTCCGCACTTTCGGTCATAGCAGTACCTGTCATACCCGAGAGCTTTTTATAAAGGCGGAAATAGTTCTGGAATGTGATGGTTGCAAGAGTTTTGCTTTCGTGCTCAACCTTTACACCCTCTTTTGCTTCAATAGCCTGATGAAGACCCTCGCTATAGCGTCTGCCCATCATAATACGGCCTGTGAATTCGTCAACGATAAGCACCTGACCGTCTTTAACAACATAGTCAACGTCACGAATCATTGTACCGTGTGCTTTAAGAGCTTGGTTAATATGGTGCTGAAGAGTAAGGTTTTCCGCATCCATAAGGTTTTCTATATTGAAAGCGGCTTCTGCTTTTGCAATACCGGATTTTGTGAGAGTTGCGGATTTTGCCTTTTCGTCAACAAGGTAATCGCCACCTTCATCTGCAACAACATCTTCGGCATCGAGCTTTGAGTCAAGCTCTTTAACCTTAACCATTTTAAGACGTTTAACAAAATCGTTTGTCATACGGTAAAGGTCAGTTGATGCCTCACCGATACCTGAAATAATAAGTGGAGTTCTTGCTTCGTCGATAAGAATAGAGTCAACCTCGTCAACGATAGCAAAGCTGTGACCTCTCTGAACTCTCTGCTCGGCATACATAACCATATTATCACGAAGATAGTCAAAGCCCATTTCATTGTTTGTACCGAAGGTAATGTCAGCGTTATAAGCTTCTTTTCTTTCTTCATTTGTTTTTTCGTGAATGATAAGACCAACATTAAGCCCCATAAAGCGATAGATTTTACCCATCCATTCAGAGTCACGCTTTGCAAGATAATCGTTTACTGTAACAATATGAACACCTTCACCCGAAAGGGCATTAAGGTAAGCGGGGAGGGTAGCAACAAGAGTTTTACCTTCACCTGTTTTCATTTCCGCAATTCGTCCCTGGTGGAGAATAATACCGCCGAGAATCTGAACGGGGTAATGCTTCATACCGAGAACACGCCAGGCAGCCTCGCGACAAGCGGCAAATGCCTCGGGGAGAATATCGTCAAGAGTTTCGCCATTTGTGAGACGTTCTTTAAATTCGGGAGTTTTTGCCTGAAGCTGTTCATCGGAAAGAGTTCCGTATTCACTTTCATAGGAAAGGACCTTGTCTTTAAGACCATTGATTCTTTTAATTTCTTTCGAAGAATAATCTCCGAAAAGTTTTTTGAATAAACCCATTTTTATTCTACCTTTCGTGGTTATTACATAAATATACAAATTACATTGTAACACATACTATAATTTAATGCAAACAATTTCAAATATTTTATAATTTTGTTTACATTTTGAGTGAAAATTGTTACCATAAATCTGAAAGTGAAAAATTTTTTTGAAAATTTTGAAACAATTTCAAGATTTTAACAGTCTTAATATATGAGAGCGGAAGTTCTGCGCAGAATTGGGGTGAAAATATGGAAATTTTAATTGAACGTTCAAAACAAGGGGATTGCTCTGCCTTTTCGGAGCTTATTTCCCGATATGCCACGGAAATTTACAGATTTGCCCTTTATATGACGGGTAACAAAGAGGATGCAGAGGATGCGGTTCAGGATTCTTTACTTTCTGCCTGGAAAGGCATACATAGCCTAAAGGACAATTCACTTTTTAAAGCGTGGCTTTTTAAAATTCTTGCCAATAAATGTAAGACACTTTTAATGAAGAAAAACAAAATGCCCGATACCTTGCCTGTTGAGGAATATGAATTCCTTACGGATTACGAGGCTGACGGTAATTTAATCGGCTCCGCAGAATTAAAGGATGCGCTCTCAACTCTTACTCCGCCTGATGCACAGATTATTCTTTTATCAATCATAGGCGGTTTCACAAGCTATGAGTTAGGTGTTATTTACAATATGACACCCGGTGCTGTTCGCACAAGGCAGAAACGGGCACTTGAAAAACTCAGAAACATTCTTATGTGAAAGGAGAATTATAATGAACGATAACAGAGAATTTGAACTTATTACCGAAGAAGAGCTAAAAAATTTAGATGATAATTTGAAAAAAACAGAAAATATAGAATTACCTGAAAGTCTTTCTCCCGAAAGCATTGAAAATTTAATAAAGGGTGTTCCACAGAATGAAGCTCCTGTTGAAGCAGTACCCAAGAAAAAGAGAAACAAAAAGAAAATTATTTTAAGCTCAATTTCAGCGGCGGCAGCAGTTATTGTGGCAATTACTTCCGTTGCAGTTATAAGACCCTGGGAAAAGGTTCCGCCCAAGGTTGAGGACAGTGTTATAGGAACTCCCCCGAAAGAAACACAGGATTATACAGAAATTGAAGAAATGTTTGCAGGATATGCAGACAAATATCAGAGTTACAGAACTTACACTTATAATGAATCCCTTAAGGGCTTCGGTAGTGTTTTTGGTAATAAATCCGATTCCGCTGCATTAGAAGATGGCATTATTATGGAAAATGCGGCTGATATGAATACAGGTGCCGCACCTCAGGCAGAAGCACAATCGGGTACAGCGAGTGTTACAAACAAAGTGACTGAAAACAGCACCAATACAAGTGTTAAGGATGATGCAGAAGAAAGCTCTCAGCACGGTGAAACAAACGAGCAGGTTAAGGGTGTAAGCGAAGCAGATATTATCAAAAATGACGGAAAATATCTTTACATCGTAAACCCCGAAAATGCAAATTGGGACACCTATTACAGAGAATGCTCGCTCTACTATAACTACAAAAACGGTCTTGAAGAAACAACTGCAAGGGTTCAGTCAACCCCGGGTTATAATCCTAATGCAGAAGAGATTTTAGAAAACGAAAAGTCCGATACAACAGAAAAACAGGAAAAAACCACCGAAGTAAAAGTGGTTACAGAGCTTCCCGAGCTTGAATATTCCTGTGAAATTTCAATAGTTGAGCCTGATGAAAAAGGCGGATTAAAGAATATCAACAAAATAGAAATTGCAAAGCCCCAAAGGGAAGACATTTTCTATATGAATGTTCAGGAAATGTATGTTTCAGGCAACCGCCTTATTGCAATTCTTAACTGTCAGCTTAAAAAAGAAGAAAATAACGCCAACGAAAAGGCTATGTACGATTGCCTTTATGGTGGTAGCAGCGGAAAAAATATCACAATGGCAGTTTCTTTTGACATTTCCGATAGGGAAAATGTAAAAGAAGAATGGAGAGTTTTCCAGGACGGCGGTTATATTTCCTCCCGTCTTATAGGCGATGAGCTGGTTCTCCTTTCTCAGTATTATGTTGACATTACTCAGGATGTTGATACTGTTAAGGAAACCTGTGTTCCCGAAAACAGCTGTGACGGAAAAGAGTTTTCAAGAGTGGCGGTAAATGATATATGTATAATGGAAGATGTGTATGATACAAGCTATCTTGTTGCATCTGTTTTAGATACAGATGATGAAAATACTTTAAAAACCGAAGCAGTTTTAGGTGCAGGGCAGAATGTTTATTGCACAACCGAAACCCTTTATGCAACAAGCACGGACTATGACACAAGTGATGCCCGCATGACAGAGGTTTTCGACCTTTCCGAGACAGCAAAAACTCAGATTTATAAATTCGACATAAGAAATTACGATATTAAATATCTTAAAAATGCCTCTGTTGACGGAAGCGCTTTAAACCAGTTTAGTATGGATGAATATAACGGCTATTTAAGAATTGCCACCACAAGCGGTAATTGGGGAGAAAACCTTATAAATCAGGTTTATGTTCTGAATGATAACCTTGAGACAGTTGGTCTTTTAAAGGATATTGCAAAGGGCGAAAGAATAAAATCCGTTCGTTTCACAGGTAATACGGCTTATGTTGTTACATTTGTTCAGACTGACCCGTTGTTTGTAATTGATTTAACGGATGTTACTGCACCTAAAATTTTGGGTGAGCTTAAAATCCCCGGTTATTCCGCATATCTGCACCCGGTTGCTGACGGACTCGTAATGGGTGTTGGTCTTGACGGTACAGAAAGCGGAACTAACGGCGGAATGAAGGTTTCTCTCTTTGATGTAAGTGACCCCACAAAGCCCGTTGAATGCGGAAAGTTCATAATGTCAGGCTATAACGCTGTAAACAGACAGGTTTATGTGGATTCCGATGCTTATTATGACCATAAGGCTCTTTGCTGGGATGCAGAGAACAAAATAATGTATGTTCCCTATAGAAAAACCGAGCATACCTGGTCAAGTTCAAGTGAGGAACACTTTAATAAAACCACCGCAGGTATTGTGGCTTTAAAGGTTGATGAAGAGGAAAAAACACTCAAGGTTGCAGGGGAATATATTGCAAATTCTACCGATTATGCTCAGCCCGATGAATTCTCAAGAGCAACATATATCAATGATGTGATTTTTGGCTATTCAACCTATACAGGTCTTCTTTGCTCCTTTGATAAAGGCACACAAAAACAGCTTGATACCCTTAATATCAGCCGATAAGGGGTTGATTTTATGAAGAAAATTTTTAGATTTTTAATTATAATAGTTTCTTCGGCAGTTCTTCTTTACGGTGTGTTTGTCGGCGTTGATTGTGTAAGATTATATAAGGTAGGCGAAAGCGACAAGCCGTTAATAACAATAAGTGAAACCCGAAAAGAAGATTATTGGAAATGTGAGGGCTTGGGCTATACTGTGACATACAAATTTGACACTGAAAAAGAAGTTCCTTCCGAGGAAGAGGGAAAACAAAACGCTTATCCCGGTTCTCACGTTTATAGTGCAGAGTTCAGGCTATTTGATAAAATTCTTCTGTGGGCTTGGATTGAATAAAAATTATAATTGACAGTGCTTCGGTGCTGTCAATTTTTTCTTGCATTTTTGCCATATAAATAGTATTATTAAAATGTATATTTATGTTTAGAGGTGAGCTTATGTATCTTTGTCCGCAACCGAGAATTCTTGAGCTTAAAAAGGGTATGCTTTATTTTTCTGTTGGTGAAATGCCCAAGGTGGAAAAGAAAAAGAACCCCGAGCTTTCCGAGAAAGAAAGCTATAGAATAAATATTGATGAAAATGGTGTTTTAATTGAGGGTGCAGACGAAAAAGGTCTTTATTACGGTGAGCTTACCCTTAAACAACTAATGCTTAACTATCGCGGTTGTCTGCCATTTCTTTACATATATGACGAACCCGAGTTCTCATACAGAGGATTTATGATAGACTCCTGCCGTCATTTCTTTACAGTTGACGAAATCAAAAAAATGATAGACGGTGCGGCATTTTTTAAATTTAATAAATTCCATTTTCACCTGTCTGATGACCAGGGCTTCAGAGTTGAAATTGAATCTTACCCCTTGCTTACAAGCGTTGGTTCTGTGAGACCCTCTTCAAATTTCGGCAGAGGCGAAAATGATAATACACCTTACGGTGGCTATTATACAAAGGAAGAATTAAAAGATATCGTTGAATATTGCAAGCAAAGACATATTGATGTTATTCCTGAATTCGATTTCCCGGGTCATACAACGGCAGTAATTTCTGCTTACCCCGAGCTTTGTTGCACGGGTGAAAAAATCTCACCTAAAACCACCGCAGGAATATTTAAAGATATTCTTTGCGTGGGAAATCCCGAAACGTTGAATTTAATTTATTCGGTAATAGATGAGCTTTGCGAAATTTTTCCCTCTGAATACATTCATATCGGTGGTGACGAAGCACCGAAAACCCGTTGGCTTAATTGCCCGAAATGCAAGGCAAAGCTTGAAGAGACAGGGCTTCACACAATGGATGAGCTCCAGGGATGGCTTGTGAATGAGGTTGCAGGATACTTGAAGAAAAAAGGCAGAAAGGCAATTTGTTGGAACGAGTCCTTAAACGGCGGAAATCTTGATAAAGATAATATTACAGTTGCTCTCTGGATGGACAAAACTAACAAAAGCATAGAATGGGCAAATGGAGGAAACCCTGTTATTATGGAGAAATTCACTCCTTATTATGTTGACTATCCTTACGGAATGCACTCCTTAAAGGATGTTTATATGTTCAATCCCCGAAAGGTAAGAGGGCTTACATCTCTTGGAGCTGCATCTGTAAAGGGTGTTGAGTCACCAATCTGGACAGAATATGTAAGAGATTTTGAGAAAATGAGTTATATGTGTTTTCCCCGATGGCTTGCAGTTGCTGAAACAGGCTGGAACCGTGTAAATACAAAGGGCTATCAGAATTTCTTGAAAAGCGCAGAGTTTTACTGTGATATTTTAAAGGGTATTGGTCATAATCCTGCGCCAAAGAGCGATTGGAATGTTGCGCCTCATACACGCGTAAACAAAACAGTGAGTTTTTTTAAAAATACGCTTACTTCAGAAACCGTAAAAAACTTTTTTAAGAAAGATTAATTGCTATGATTAAATATTCTGTTATCGGCACATCCTGGATTACAAAATCTTTTATTGAGGGCGCAAATCTTTATGAGGAATTGAGTCTTGACGGTGTTTATTCCCGTTCCTTTGAAAAAGGCTCTGCTTTTGCTCAGGAAACAGGCGCAAAAAGAGTTTTTACTGATTTTAAAGATTTGGTTTCTTCAGATACGGATTTAATATATGTGGCAAGTCCTAATGTTTGCCATTATGAACAATGCAAAGCTCTTCTTTTGAGTGGAAAGCATATAATATGCGAAAAACCGATTACAATTACTGCAGGTGAGTTTAAAGAGCTTTGTGATATTGCAAATGAAAATAATCTGGTGTATTTTGAAGCAATTATGTATATGCACACGCCTTTAAGGCAGGGTTTAAAGGAAGCGGTAAGTAAAATCGGTAATATCAGAAGCGCAACCATTGATTTTTCACAGCTTTCTTCTAAATACGAAGCTCTTAAAAACGGCGAATTACCTAATATATTTAATCCCGAAATGAAAACGGGAGCTCTTAATGATTTGGGAATATACTGTGTTTACCCTGTAATTGATTTATTCGGTATGCCCGAAAAAATCACCCCCGTTCAGCATTTTCTCCACACAGGTGCAGACGGAAGCGGTAGTGCCGTATTTGAATATAGGGATAAAATTGTAACAATAACTTATTCAAAGGTGGGTCAAAGCCGTTCACCCTCGCAAATTATGGGTGATGAGGGTACAGTAACAATTGACAGTATCTCAAAGCTGGACGGAATAAGACTTTTCAATAACTCAGGCGAAGAAAAGCTCTTAAATGGTGAAACAGATAAAAAATATCTTATGGGCAACGAAGCTAAAAGTGCTATTGATTTCATTCTTCACAGAGAAGAAACTGACAATTTTATTAAAGAATGTCAGTCGATAAACGAAAAAGTTCTTTTATGTATGGAAAAAATGAGGGTGGAAAATGCTTGAACAAGAGCTTAAAGAGTTTTTATTAAGTAAGGGCGTAACGGATGTAGGCTTTTCGGAAATCGACAATGCTGATACAGGCGAATTGAAATATGCGGTAAGCATTGTTGTGAGGTTATCAGATGCAATCATTGACGAAATAGATGGCGCACCCACTCCTACATACTTTAACCATTACAGAACGGTAAATGCTTTTATTGACCGATGTCTTTTAGAAGCAGGCTTATTTTTGCAGAGCAGGGGCTATAAATATATAACTGTTGCCGCATCTCAAAGTATGCCGGGCACACCCTATAACGGCAGATATTCTCATAAAGAAGCTGCCCATAAGGCAGGTCTTGGAAATATCGGTAAAAATGATTTGTTTTTACATAAAAAATACGGCGCAAGAGTCCGCCTTGGAACACTTTTTACAGATTGTCAGCTTCAAGGTGATGGAATACTCAAAGAAAATCCTTGTATTAACTGCGATAAATGTGTTAAGGCTTGTCCCAGCGGAGCAATTCTTGGTGTAAGCTATTATGACGGAATTAAACGGGAAGAAATGTTCAGTCCCTCCGTTTGCAGTGAATATATGAAAAAGGCATATCAGAAAATCGGCAGAGGTGCGGTCTGCGGAATTTGTATGCAGGTATGTCCGGTATATAATTTAGAATAAAAATTACTTCTTATCGTATTGGCATACTAAATAAGAGGGGTTAATATTATGGCAAAGATTTTAATTGCAGATGATGAACAGCTTATAAGAAAACTTATAGGTGATTGTCTGAAAAAAGAGGGGCACGAAGTAATAGAAGCGGAAAACGGCGAAATCGCATTGCGCCTTTTTGAAACCAATAAAGATTTGGCTTTGGCTATGCTTGATATAATGATGCCCGAAATTGACGGGTGGGAGGTTTGCCGAAGAATCCGTGAAAAAAGCGATATGCCCGTTATACTTGTTTCCGCACGTTCCCAGGATTTTGATCAGATTATGGGCTTTGAATCGGGCGCAGATGATTACGTAACAAAGCCATTTTCTCTTGCAGTTCTTTCAAGAAGAGTTGAAACTCTTCTGAAAAGAGGAACAAACCTTAAAAGGAAAGACAAAAATTCTGATGAAGTTGTTATTGAAAATCTTACAATTAAACCCTCTTCCCACGAAGTAATAATTGACGGAGAAAGAATAGAATTAACCCTTAAAGAGTTTAAAATTCTTACTAAACTTTGCAAAACACCCGGAAGAGTATATACAAGAGATGCACTTTTAGATGAGCTCTGGGGAATGGATTATACGGGAGATACAAGAACCGTTGATTCCCACGTAGCAAGGCTACGCACAAAGTTAGGTGAATGGGGACTGAAAAACATAATAACCGTTTACGGAACCGGTTATAAAATCAACGATATAAATTAAATTTTAATGAGAGGGGAGAGCCCGCTTGAAAAGAAAAGGTTTAGGTATTCGTGCCAAAGTGTTTTTGGAAATCGGTGCAATAATTGCAGTTTGTCTTGTGGGTATCTCTGTTGCAAACTCTCAGCTTCTTGAAAGTGTTTATATATGGAATGTTGAACGGTCTTTGAGCACTATGGCACAAAGTGCAGAAAATGCAGGAGAAGACTATTTTCCGTTGCTTTCGGAATATGAAATAAAACAAGGTGTAAGTATTGACCTTTATGACCAAGAAGATAATTTCCTCTACGAGGGCACGGGTAATTTCATTTCTGCAAATAAACTTAACATTATAAGCAGAACCCAGAATGAAGACGGAAGCTATTTCAATGTTGTTGCCGAAGAGGGAAGCACAACTCAATACATCGTTTTCGGTAAGGATTTTGAGAACGGTTATCATATAGAAATAACTGCTCAAAAAGACCCTATCAGAGAAAATGCAAACCTTGCAACAAGGGTTACAACAACAATAACAGTTCTTGCTCTTGTTTTAGCCCTTGTTTTTATTTCTGCTTATTCCAAGCATTTCACAAAGCCACTAATTCAAATGAGCGAGGTTGCAAATAAAATTGCAAATCTTGATTTTTCAGCAAAATGTCAGATTAGCAGAGGCGATGAAATAGGCGCACTTGCAGATAATATAAATGTTGTTTCTGATTCTTTGAATAATGCTCTTTCGGAGCTTCGTGAAAAAAATGCACAGCTTATGGAAGATATTGAAAAGGAACGCCGTATTGAAAAAATGAGGGCGGATTTTATATCTTCCGCATCTCACGAATTAAAAACCCCTATAGCAATTATACGTGGCTATGCAGAAGGGTTAAAAATGAATATCAGCGAAGAAAATGAAGGCGCAACTGAATACTGTGATATTATTATGCGGGAAGCGGACAGAATGAATGTGCTCGTTCTCAATATGCTGGAACAGTCACTTTATTCTTCGGGTGTGAAGCAACCCGATATGTCAGAGTTTAAGGTGAGCGAATTTATAGAAGATTTGCTTAAAACGGTAACACCTATTTTTGAGGAAAAGGGCGTTACGGCAACATATTCTGAAACCGAAAATTTTACTGTTTTTGCTGATAAGGGTCAGATGACAACGGTGCTTTCAAATATCGTTCTTAACGCTTGCAGTCACGCAAGTGGGGAAAAGCTTATTGAAATTACAACAGAAAAAGAAGACAATAAAATAAAAGTTAATGTGTTTAATACAGGCAGTTGTGTAGAAGAAAAAGATAAAGACGGAATTTTCACATCCTTCTATCGCGCTGATAAAGCCCATTCAAGAGCAGAGGGAAGATTTGGTTTAGGTCTTGCCATTGTAAAAGCAATTACAGAAAATCACGGTTGCGACTGCGGTTTCCTGAATAAAGAAAACGGTGTAGCTTTCTGGTTCACAATGCCGGAAAAAGAAATCAAATCAACGGAAGGAAAAACAGATGAAGATTAATTTTGTAATACCCTGCCTTTTAGGTGTTGAAGGTATAATTGCTGATGAATTACGCTCTTTAGATGCGGAAAATGTTCAGGCGGAAAACGGCAGAGTGCTTTTTTCGGGTGATGAAAATATGCTCGCAAGAGTAAATATCTGCTCTCACTTTGCAGAACGAGTTCAAATAAATATGGGGTCTTTTACCGCAAAGACCTTTGAAGAGCTTTTTCAAGGAGTAAAGGCTCTTCCCTGGGAAGAATGGATTGGAAAAGAGGATGCTTTCCCCGTAAAAGGCTATTCTCTTAAATCAACTCTTTTCAGCGTAAGCGACTGTCAGGCAATTATCAAAAAAGCAGTTGTTGAAAGACTCAAATCAAAATACGGCATTTCCTGGTTCAATGAAAGCGGTCCTGTTCATCAGATTCAGTTTTCTATTATGAATGACCGGGTTACAATGCTTATAGATACCACAGGTGCAGGACTCCATAAGCGCGGTTACAGACTTTCTCAGAACGGAGCTCCCATTAAGGAAACCTTGGCGGCATCAATTTGTGCTCTTGCAAAGCTCCGACATTATCATACTCTTTATGACCCAATGTGCGGTAGCGGAACTCTTCTTATTGAGGGCGCATTGTATGCTCATAATATTGCCCCCGGACTTAACCGTCACTTTGCGGCGGAAAGATTTGACGTGCTTCCTAAAAATATCTGGAAAGAAGAAAAGGAAAGAGCAATCAGTCTTGAAAAGGTTGATACTGATTTTATAGGCTACGGCTCTGATATAGATGCGGAAGCTATAAAAATTGCAACAGAAAATGCATCAAGACTTCCCATAGGTAAAAAGCTCAACTTTGAAAAAAGAGATATAAAGGATTTCAAAAAGTTCAGCGAACGCGGAACAGTTATCTGCAACCCGCCTTACGGAGAAAGACTTCTTGATATGCAGGAAGCACAGCGTATTTATAAGGAAATGGGCAGAGTATTTGACAAAGCTCACGGTTGGAGTTATTATATAATCACTCCCGACGAGGAGTTTGAACAATGCTTTGGCAGAAAAGCAGATAAAAGCAGAAAGCTCTATAACGGTATGATTAAATGCAGATTGCATATGTATTTTAAATAATTGGAGAAAGAAAATGAAACATTTATTTATAGTAAACCCAATGAGTGGCAAAGGTATTTCCCACGAAAGATGCTCTGAGGGTATTGTTAAAACAATGACCGAAATGGGTATAGACAATTACGAAATTCACATAACAACTGCCCCCCGTGACGGTTACGAATATGCAAAAAAAGAGGTTGAAAAGGGTGAACATATCCGTGTTTATGCCTGCGGTGGTGACGGTACTCTTTATGAGGTGGTTAATGCTTGCGCTTGTCACGAAAATGCAGAGGTTGCCGCGTTCCCTCTGGGTAGCGGTAACGATTTTATTCGCATTTTCGGAAATAAAAAGGATTTAAGAAACGTTGCAGACCACGTTAACGGAACGGTTATGGATTTTGACCTTATTAAATGCGGAGACCAATATGCAATTAACCAATGTTCAATGGGTCTTGATGCAGAGGTTTGTGCAAAGCAGGCGGATTTCAAAAAAATTCCGTTCCTTTCAGGTGAGTTGGCATATACTGCATCGCTTCTTTATTGCTTTATCGGCAAAATGAAAAGCAGATTTACAATTCAAATTGATGATGAAGAGCCTTTTACAAGCGATGTGCTTTTCTGCGTTGCAGGCAACTCCCGTTGGTATGGCGGTGGCTATATGGCAGCACCCAAAGCTCTTACCTATGACGGACTTCTTGACTTCATAATTGTTAAAAAGGACTGTTTGAGAATTAAACTTCTTACTCTTATAAATCCTTATAAAAAAGGTCAGCATCTTGATTGGGAAAGAACTGTTTTTAAAAGAGGTAAGAAAATTCACATAACAAGCGAAAAGCCTGCCGCAATGAATGTTGACGGAGAATGTGACTATGTAACAGAATGCACCTTTGAAATTATAGAAAAGGGAATTAAATTTGTAGTTCCGGCTTGCTCTGACTTTATGGAGAGAGTAAAGAATAATAACGTATAAAACACATTCACCCCATTAAAAAGTAAAAAACTTTTTAATGGGGTGAAATATTTTCTGGAAATCTTAACTTTTTCTATAACTAATTATATCACAAAAAAAGAAAAATTACAATACTTGCATATATAACGGAAATATAGTATGATTAACTTTTGCAGAGACTATATTTTTTGTTTTTGGAGGTAGTATTTTGCTCGGAAAAGATTTGAAAATCGAAGAACAGAATGCAGAAAAAGTACAGCAATTTTTGGATGATGAAATTGTTCGTTTAGGCGAGCTTATTGAAGAATACAAAGCCAATGTTAAGGTAATGGGCGAAGATTTTAATATGGATAACCCAAACGGCGGTATGTATTCGGGTATGGAGCTGACGGAAATTCATCACGAAATGGAAAAGCAATTCATATATTCCGAAGAGGCATCAAGAGATATTTATTTTTATAAAAAGCTCCGTAATGCGCCCTATTTTGCAAGGGTGGATTTCAAGGGCGAAAAAGCTACCCGTGAAAAAACAATATATATCGGTTTAAGAACTCTCCAGAAGCACGATACCTTTGAAATGCTTGTTTGCGACTGGCGAGCTCCTATTGCATCACTTTTCTATGAGGATTTCGAAGACAAAGCATTTTTCAAGGCTCCGTCGGGTGAAATCCGCGGTGATTTGCTTCTTAAAAGGCAGTTTAAATTTGAAAACGGAAAGCTGAAATATTATGTTGACAGTGACCTTAAAATTGACGACGATATTTTAAGAGATGTGCTTTCCTCATCTTCCGGTGAACACCTTAAAGTTATTGTTAACAGTATTCAAAGAGAGCAGAATAAGGTTATCCGTTACACAGATAACGAAAATCTTTTGGTTATCGGCCCTGCAGGAAGCGGTAAAACCTCTGTCGGTTTCCACAGACTCGCTTATCTTCTTTATCAGAACAGAACTGAGCTTTCCTCTGCGGAAATTATAATGTTCTCCAATAACGATATTTTCTCAAGCTATGTTGCGGACATTATTCCCGAGCTTGGAGAAATGCCTATTAATTATTCTTCTTTTTATAATATTTTTGCTGCAGAAATTCCTACGGTTTCAACGGGAGATTACTATTCACTTGCAGAGAGCATAATAAACGGTGATATCCGTCGCAGTAAGAGTGCCGGAATTAAGCTGAGTAAGGCTTTTGTTGATTTTCTTGAAACAGACACAGATGTTTGCGAGCCTGAATTCAGTGATATCACCCTTTATGATGATGTTATTTTTTCAAAGGAAGCACTTCTTGAAAGATTTTTAAGTGATACGGAAAACTCTCAGAAATCAAGAGGGGAGCGTTTGGCAGCGTATATTCAAGGCGTAGTTGACGAATATTTCATTAACCGCAGAGAAGAAATTTATCTTCATATAGATGCAGAGTCAGAAATTGATGAAGATACTGCAAAGCTCTTCAAGGCAAAGCGCAGAGAGATTAAGCAGAATGCAACAGAAATGATTAAATCTGCAATTCTCGTTGACCCCATAGCAGTATATTTCAAGCTGCTGGAAAAATATGCAGAGGGAATAAACTGTCCCGAGCTTCTTGATACAAAAGACTCACTTGATAAAGGCTATCTTGAATTTGAAGATGCTTTAGGTGTTGTTTATGTAAAATCCGTTCTTGGTACGTCTGCGGTCCTTTCCGGAGTAAAGCATATTCTTATAGACGAAGCGCAGGATCTTTCATATATTCAGCACAAGCTAATTTTGAAAATGTTCCCCAGGGCGAGAGTTACTCTTCTTGCGGACACAAATCAGGCGATTGTTTCAGAGCTTAATACCACAAGCAAGGAAGAGCTTGCAGAAATTTATAATGCAAAAATTCTCAAGTTAAATAAAAGTTACCGTTCCACAAAGGAAATAAATATGTATGCTTTAAATCTTCTTCCTGAAGAGAAAAGATATGAAATTTTTGAGCGAAGTGGTGAAGAGGTTAAAGAAAAAGATGGTAATATTGAAGATTTTATAAACACAGTTAAGGAATTGGCAGAAAACAGTCCTTCGACCTGTATAATTACACGAAATCTTAAAGAAGCTATCGAGGTCTATAACGAACTCAAAACAACCGTTGGCGGTTTAAGAATTTGCGACAATAAATCCTTTGAGCTTTCCCACAACCCCATTGTTATGCCCTTGGCACTTACAAAGGGACTTGAATTTGATAACGTAATTGTGTACGGTAAAGACGGTGCTTTCAGGGGAGAGGAAAATAAAAAATATCTCTATATGGCATCAACAAGAGCGTTGCACAAATTGACTGTTTTTGAGGTGAAATAATGAAAGAATTAAAGTTTTTTGTTATTACCGACCCGCACTATTTTAGTGAAAACCTTGGTGCTTACGGTACGGGTTATGAAGCGTTTATGGACTATGAGCAGAAATGTTATGCTGAAACTGCTTCCATAAACAAAGCCGTAAATGAATATCTCAAAAACAGTAATGAAGCAGATATAATTCTTATAGCAGGAGACCTTTCCTTTAACGGTGAAAAAGAAAGCCATATTGAATATTCTAAGGAGCTTAAAGCACTAAAGGAGAGCGGAAAGAAGATTTTTGTTGTTACCGCAGGTCACGATATTTCACGTGACCCTTTCCAATATAACGGAGGTGAAAGAGAGTCTGCTGAGGGTATTGAATTTAAAGACCTTTTAACTTATTACGGAGAGTTTGGCTATAATGATGCAATTGCTTTTAATGAAGAGCATCTTTCTTATGTGGCAGAGCTTTCCGAGGATGTTCGCCTTTTGGTTATATGCAATGATACTGCCGAGGGCAGTAACAAAGCCTATGATGATGAATTTTTAAAATGGATTGAAGAACAGGCAAAAAAGGCAAATAAAGACGGAAAAATGATGATTGCTATGGAGCATTACCCCGTTCTTCCGGGTCAGCCAATACTGGCGCTTATTCCTGATGCCCGTCAGAAAGAAAGCAAGAAGCTCATAGAAACTCTTGCAGATAACGGAGTGCATCTTATTTTCACAGGGCATATGCACAACCAGAGTGTGAATGTGGTTGAAACTGAAAAAGGCAATAGGTTTTATGATGTTTGCACAGGCTCTCTTATCGGTTGTCCTGCATTTATGCGCCTTGTGACAATTGAGGATGAAAATACAGTTGAAATAAAAAGTATTCCGGTTCCCGAGTTCCAATGGGAGAAAAACGGCAAAACAGGGGAACAATATCTCCAAGACCAGTTCGATAGAATGTTAATTACCTTAATCGGTGGAATGAAAGACAATCCCGAAAAGGTTTTGCATAAATTCGGAATAGGCGATAAAACAGCACTTTATAAGCCGGTTAAGTTTATCGGCAAAATCCTTTATACCTGGTCTGTAGGAAAAATCGCAAGGCTTTTCTTTGTTAAGGCTCACCCCGATATTAAGAATGACAGATTTTTTGATTATCTTGTGAGCCTTGTAAGAAATATGTTTTGCGGTGACCAACCCTATACGGAAGATAGCCCGTTCGGAGAAACATTCTTAAAGGTGCTTAAAAGATTAAATCCCATACTTAAAATTCTCAACCAAAAACTTCACGGAGCACAAGGAGAAGAGCTTGATTTTTATGAAATGCTAAAGCATTCGGCAGGCAACTACGGAATTTCAGACTATGACGCTACGTTAATCTTAAAATAACAACAAAGCAGTAGGGTTTTCGCCTACTGCTTTGTTGTTATTTAATTATATTAGAATTGTATTTTTTCTTCAATGTAGCTTTCAAGCTCATCAATTGAAATACGAACCTGCTCCATTGTATCTCTGTCACGAATTGTTACACAGCCGTCTTCAATACTGTCAAAGTCGTAAGTAATGCAGAAGGGTGTGCCGATTTCGTCCTGACGGCGATATCTCTTACCGATTGAACCTGCATCATCAAAGTCAACATTGAACTTTTTAGAAAGCCTTGTGAAAATCTCCGTTGCCTGTTCATTGAGCTTTTTTGAGAGGGGAAGAATTGCACATTTGAAGGGTGCAAGTGTGGGATGAAGGCGAAGAACAACTCTTGTATCGTTCTTCTCTGCATCAACAACCTCTTCATCATAAGCCTCTGTAAGAATTGAAAGGAAAAGTCTTTCAACACCGAGAGAGGGTTCAATAACATAGGGGATGTATCTCTCGTTTGTTTCGGGGTCAAAGTAGTCAAGGCTCTTGCCCGACGTGTTAATGTGCTGAGTAAGGTCGTAGTCAGTTCTGTCAGCAACGCCCCAAAGCTCGCCCCAACCGAAGGGGAAGAGATATTCAAAGTCCGTTGTAGCTTTTGAATAGAAGCAAAGCTCCTCGGGGTCGTGGTCACGAAGACGAAGGTTTTCTTCTTTAATGCCTAAAGAATAGAGCCAGTCACGGCAGAAACCGCGCCAGTATTCAAACCATTCAAGGTCAGTACCGGGTTTGCAGAAGAATTCAAGCTCCATCTGTTCAAATTCACGAACTCGGAAAATAAAGTTACCGGGAGTGATTTCGTTACGGAAGGATTTACCAATCTGAGCAACACCGAAAGGAACTTTCTTTCTTGTTGTTCTCTGAATATTGGCAAAGTTTACGAAAATACCCTGTGCAGTTTCGGGGCGAAGATAAAGCTCATTTTTGCTGTCTTCAGTTACACCCTGGAAGGTTTTGAACATAAGGTTAAACTGACGGATATCTGTAAAGTTATGTTTACCGCATTGAGGACAAGCAATTTCTTTTTCCTTGATATAGTCCATCATTTGCTCATTAGTCCAGCCTGCAACATTTGTGCCGTCAAAATCTTCAATAAGATTATCTGCTCTGTGACGGGTTTTACATTCACGGCAGTCCATAAGAGGGTCAGAGAAACCGCCAAGGTGACCTGAAGCAACCCAAGTCTGAGGGTTCATAAGAATTGCGCTGTCAAGACCAACGTTATAGGGGTTTTCCTGAACGAATTTTTTACGCCAGGCATTTTTTATGTTGGTTTTAAGCTCGACACCGAGAGGACCGTAATCCCAAGTGTTCGCAAGACCGCCGTAAATTTCGCTACCTGCATAAACAAAGCCTCTGCCCTTGCAAAGAGCAACAATTTTTTCCATAGATTTTTCTGTGTTTTTCATAGTATTTATCCTTTCAGGTTAAATAGTTGCAAGTGGCAACTAAAGATTTAATTGTCTGTTTCAAGCTTACTGTCAGATACCTTTCCGCCGAACTGACTGTAATACATATCCGCGTAAAGACCGCCTTTTTGAAGAAGCTCTTCGTGAGTGCCTCTCTCTTTAACGGTACCTTTATCTATAAAGAGAATTTCATCGGCTTTTTTGATTGTGGAAAGTCTGTGGGCAATAACAAAATTTGTTCTGCCTTTCATAATTTCGCTCATAGCCGTTTGTAAAAGAAGCTCGGTTCTTGTGTCTACGGAGCTTGTTGCCTCGTCAAGAATAAGAATTTTCGGGTCTTTTAAAAGTGCACGGGCGATAGTAAGCAACTGCCTTTGTCCTTGTGAAAGGTTTTCGCCGTTTTCTTCAAGAACTGTATCATAGCCCTCGGAAAGCTCGGAAATGAATTCATCCGCGTGAGCAGCTTTGGCGGCGGCGATAACCTCTTCGTCGGTGGCATCAAGTTTTCCGTAACGAATGTTATCTTTAATTGTGCCGTTAAATAACCAAGTATCTTGAAGCACCATTCCGTAAAGGGAACGTAAATCATCACGGGGAATGTCACGGATATCTGTTCCGTCAATGGTGATTTTACCGCTATTTACATCATAAAAGCGCATAAGTAGATTAACAAAGGTGGTTTTACCTGCGCCCGTCGGACCCACAAGTGCCACAAGTCCACCGCATTTAACAGAAATGTCGAGATTCTCCATTAAGGGCTTGTCGGGTGAATATGAGAAAGAAACATTTTCAAATTTAAGAACATCCTTAAATTCAATTTTTCCTCCCTTTTTGTCCGCAACCTCTTCTTGTTCGTCAAGAAGAGCAAAAACTCTCTCGGAAGAAGCCATGCTTGATTGCAAGTTGTTAACTATTTGAGCAAGCTGTGAAATAGGGGAAGTGAAAAGCTTTGAATAGGTGATAAAGGTAAGAATACCGCCTATTGTAAAGCTTTCTCCCATATCGTAAAGTACTGTATCACCAATAGCAAAAACTCCGTTGTTAACAATTAGATAACCGCCGATTACGGCAATAAATATATATCCGAAGTTATCTATAAGATTTATAAAGGGGGAAATTGTACCTGAAATAAACTGTGCTCTGCGGCTTACGTCTGTTAGTTCATCATTGATATCGTTGAATTCGTCAACGGCTAATTGCTCCTGACCGAAAAGACGAACAATTTTGTGACCTGTATACATTTCTTCAATGTGACCGTTAAGTTCACCTGTTCTGTCCCATTGAGCCTTAAAAAGCTTTTTGGAAACCTTCATAATACTAAGAGCAATTGCTGCTGCAGGGGGAACAATAAGAACAATTACAAGTGTCAGGAACCAGTTTGTTACAATCATCATTACAAAAACACCTATAATGGTGATAATTGAGGTTATAACTGAAACAAGGTTGTGCTGAAGGGTATTACTAATGTTGTCAATATCATTGATAAGTCGTGAAAGAATATCGCCTTTTGCATTTGAATCAAAGAATTTCAAGGGTAAATGAGAAAGCTTTCTGTTTAAATCCTCTCTCAATCGGCGAACAACCTTTGCCGTAATTCCCGCCATTGTGTATTGCTGAATAAAGGAGAAAATCGCCATTCCCCCGTAGACTGCTACAAGTATTATAAGATTGGGAACAAGAGTTTTCGCAGAAATTTCATAACCCTGAATTTTAAGGGCGACCTGCTCGTTTAAAACATCAAGAGCATCACCGATATAGGTGGGCCCTATAATATTACAGATAGTGCTGAAAATGCAAGTTATAAGAACGATAACGCAACCGCCCTTGTGTTCAAGAAGATATCTTAAAAGCCGTTTCAATGTAATCCCAAAGCTACGAGCTTTCTCTTCGCCCTTTTGAACAGAACGGTAGGAGGAATAGCGCATTTTTCGGGTGTTTCTGCGCATTTCAAGAAGTCTTTGACGATTTTCGTCAAGTTGTCTTGGTTTTCTTGTCATTTTGTTGCCTCCTCTTCACTAAGCTGGGATGCAACAATGTCCTTATAAACATCGCAGGACTGAAGCAACTCTTCGTGAGTACCCGTACCCACAACACATCCTTTATCAAGGACAATTATTTTATCTGCATCAATTATTGTGCCTACTCGTTGAGCCACAATAAGAATGGATGAATTTTTGAGATTTTCTTTGAGAGCTGCGCGCAGACGTGCATCTGTTGCAAAATCAAGAGCAGAGAAGCTGTCATCAAACATATAGAAGAGAGCTTCTTTAACAATCGCACGAGCAATACAAAGTCTTTGCTTCTGACCACCGGAAAGATTTGTTCCGTTCTGGGAAATCATACTGTTAAGTCCATCAGGAAGCTTTTCAACGAAGTCTTTAGCTTGCGCTATTTCGAGAGCTTTCCAAAGCTCTTCATCGGTTGCAGTTTCTTTACCGTATCGAAGGTTATCTGCAATTGTTCCGCTGAAAAGGAATGCTTGCTGAGGAATATAGCCAATCTTAGAGTAAATTGAAGCAAAATCCATCTGACGAACATCGTAACCGTCAAGGAAAACTGCACCGTCATTTACATCGTAAAATCTGGGTATAAGATTAAGAATTGTTGATTTACCTGAACCCGTACCGCCGATAATGGCAGTAACTTTTCCGGGATTTGCCGTAAAACTTACATCTTTAAGAACCTCGGTTGTTTCTCCGTCGGGAGCTTTGTAGCTGAAAGAAACATTTCTGAATTCAACTACACCGGCTTCAGAATTACTTTCTTCTTTTTGAAGAATTTCCATTTCAGGTTGCAATTCAAGAACATCGTTAATACGGTTTGCGGAAATTTTTGCTCTGGGGAGCATAATGAACATTGCCGCCGCATTGGAAAGAGCAATAACAACGAATACAAGATAAATAATAAATGCCTGCAAGTCGCCGATGGTGTTCTGAATTTCAACCGTATCTGTGAGGCGGTTAATCTGAACATAACCTACTGCCACAAGAATTATAATAAGTAAAAATGCAAGGAGTGTTACAATGGGAATAAGGGAAGCAAAAATTCTTTGAACTCTCACATTCATTGAAGTCAAATCATCATTGGCATCCTTAAAGCGTTTGTCCTCGTGCTCGGTGCGGTTGAAAGCACGAATAACTCTGATACCGCTGATTTTTTCCCTGATTATCAGATTGAGCTTGTCCACTCTTTTTTGGATTTTGTCAAAATAAGGGAGGATCTTTTTTGCAACAATTACTGCAATTATTGCAATTACGGGAAGAACAATAAGAAGGACAAGAGAAAGTCCGGGGTCCATTATAACCGCCATAAAAGTACCGCCTATGAGCATAATCGGTACTGAAATGATTGTGCGAAGGGTCATAAGAATGAAATCCTGCACCTGACGAATGTCGTTAATGGTTCTTGTGATAAGGGAGGGAATGCCTATTTTATCAATGTCACCCTGTGAAAATGTCTCTACCTTGTTGAAAATATCTGCCCTCAGTTCCCCTGCAAAGCCGGTTGAAACACGGCTTGAGCAATAGCTGTTTGCAATGGAAATAAACATTGCTATAACACAGCAAATAATCATAAGAATACCGTCGGATTTAATGGATTCCAAATCGCCCTTGTTAATGCCTTCGTTGATAATCTGCGAAAGCAACAACGGGAAAGCAAGGGTAAGCACATTGTTTATTGCCGCAAGAAACAGCGTAAACAATGCGAAATGCTTATGCGGTTTTAAATAACGCAACAGCTTTATCATCCATAAATCCTCCTATCAGCTTCAATACACAAAAACACATAGTAAATATACCAAAAAACAGCAGAGTTAGCAACTGTTTTTTACCTTTTTTATGAATATTTTAATATAAATTTTATATTTAACAAAACGCAATGATTACCATTGCCTTTTGTCTTGACAGATTTTGTTAAATATAGTAAAATATCAAACTGTTATATTATGGTGAAATGAGTGTGATTTCAATGCATTGGTCCGAAATAATCGCCGACCGTATTATTAAACGTAACCCTGATAAAGAGGAATATGTTTGTGCCGCAGGTATCAGCCCCTCCGGTTCAATTCATATCGGCAACTTCCGTGATATTGCAACAAGCTATTTTGTTGTTCGCGCACTTATTAAAAAAGGTAAAAAAGCAAAGCTCCTTTTCTCATGGGACGAGTTTGACCGTATGAGAAAGGTTCCTGTTAACGTTGCGGCAATAGACAGCGATATGGAAAAATATATCGGTTGCCCCTATGTTGATGTTAAGAATCCCTTTGATACAGAGGAAAAAACCTATGCTGAATATTTTGAGCACGAGTTTGAGCGTTCAATCGTAAAATTCGGTATCAATATGGATTATCGCCATCAGGCAGAAATGTACAGAAGCGGTAAATACACAGAGCATATTCTCCATTCTCTTAAAAAGAGAGGAGAAATCTTCGATATCCTTGCTTCTCACCGTACACAGCCTGTGGGGGAGGGTGAACGCGAGGCATATTACCCCGTCAGCATCTACTGCTCCGAATGTGGTAAGGACACAACTAAAATTGTTTCCTTGAGTGACGATTGCACTCAGGCAGAATACACCTGCGAATGCGGTCATAAGGGTTCATTTGATTTCACAAAGGACTTTAACTGCAAGCTCGCCTGGAAAATTGACTGGCCCATGCGCTGGATGTATGAAGGCGTTGACTTTGAGCCCGGCGGAAAGGACCACGCAAGCCCCCACGGCAGCTATGACACAAGTAAAGATATTGCAAAGAAAATCTTTGGTTACGAGCCTCCGCTCTTCCAGGGTTATGAATTTATCGGTATCAAGGGAACAACAGGCAAAATGTCCGGTTCATCAGGTCTTAACCTTACCCCCGAAACTCTTCTTAAAATCTATGAGCCTGAAGTTATTTTGTGGCTTTATTCAAAAACAGAGCCTCTCAAGGCATTTGACTTTTGCTTTGATGATGGCATTTTAAGGCAGTATTTTGAGTTCGATAAAATGTATAATGCTGTTAAAGACGGCACTGCAACCGATGCTCAAAAAGACATTATGTATAATACAACAGTTGGTGACAGAGTTCTCGATACTGTTCCTATGAGTCTTCTTGTTCAGCTTGGTAGCGTTGTTGATTTTAATGTTCCTATGCTTGAAACCGTTTTCGAAAAAATCGGTACTCCCTATAAGCACGAGCAGTTTGGCGCAAGACTTGATAAGGCAAAATATTGGCTTGAAAATTGCGCTCCCGACCAGGTCAACCGTTTAAGAGAGGGTCGCAACTGGGAAGTTTATGAAACTCTCGACGAAAAACAGAAAGCAGAAATCAAAGCACTCTTTGAATATATTTCTGCAGGTGGCTATGACCTTGATGAGCTTAATAAAAAGCTTTACGCCATTCCGAAAGAAATCAATGGTGGTGAGCTTGATGAAAAAGAGCTTAAAACAATTCAGGGTGCATTCTTCAAGAATGTTTATAAGCTCCTTATAGATAAGGAGAAAGGTCCCCGACTTTATCTCTTCCTTTTCGCAATTGACCCCAAGAGATATGTTGGTCTTCTTGACTTCTCCTACCCCAAAACAGAGGAAGAAGCGAAAATGGAAGAAGCAGCAAAGGCAGAAGAGGTTGTTGAAAGCGAAGATAAGCACGTTTACGGCGAAGCAGATGCCTTTGTTCCTCTTAAAGAAAACACAGTTTCTATTGAAGATTTTGAAAAGCTTGACCTTCGTGTTTGCGAAATCCTTAAAGCTCAGGAAATCAGAAAATCTCACAGCTGTTTAAAGCTCACTCTTGATGACGGTAGCGGAGAAAACAGAGTTATCGTTTCTTCAATCAAGAGCGAATACACCTGCGAACAGCTTGTCGGCAAAAAGATTATTGTTATTGCAAACCTTGAACCTGCAAGATTCTCCGGTGTTCAGAGCAACGGAATGCTTCTTGCGGCAACGAACGGTGCTTGCGGTTGCCAGGTGGTATTTGTTCCCGACTGCGTTCCTGCAGGTACACAGATTAAATAATTATGATTAAATTTATACCGATTACAGAAGAACGATTCGATTTGGTATATGGCAAAATGAAAGCGGCGTTTCCTTACGAGGAACGCCGCAATCCTTTAGATCAAAAAGAATGCTTAAATAATAATTTTTTCAAATTTTCAGAAATTTTTGATGGCGAAAAAGAAGTCGGTTTTATAGCCCTCTGGGATTTTCCTGAATTTGTTTTTATAGAGCATATTGCCATTGATGAAGAAGTTCGCGCAGGCGGCTATGGCTCAAAAACAATTGAAGCGGTAAAGGAAATTTATAAAAAGCCGATAATTCTTGAAGCAGAAGCGCCCGAAACCGAGCAACAAATCAAAAGAATAAGATTTTATGACCGCTTAGGCTTTAAAATAAATTCTTATAATTACGAGCAACCCTCTTACCACGGCGGTGAGGGAGTGCCATTGAAAATTCTCTCTTTTCCTGAATTAATAAAGCAAGAGGAATTTGATTTGTTTATAAAAAGAACAAGAGAAAATGGGTACAAAAAGAGCTTTTCGTGAGAAGAGCTCTTTTTTGTAAGATATTGCTTGTTGACATATAAAAAAATATGAATATAATAAATATAGGATTAATTTGTTGTATATTTTTATAGGGGTTGGTAGTATGATGATAAATTCAGAAACAATTTTTTCAATGACACAGGCGAATCAAAATTTCTCACAAGTATCAAGAACTGTTGACGAAAAAGGCGAGGCAGTAATATTTAAAAATAATAAGCCTAAATATTTGGTGTTGGATTTAGATAACAATTCACCAATTTTGGATTTAACAGATGATGAGAAGATAGATATTGTTGCAAAAAGAATACTTGAAAGATACCTTCCTGCATTTAAGGAGTTAGCAAAATGATAAAGTTCAGTAAAGATAAAATCAAATTGCTTCATCAAATTATGGCAGAAGCTACGGGTGGTAGTGTTGGTGTTAGGGATGAAACGTTGCTGGAATCTGCTTTGGAAAGTTGTTTTGCAACCTTCGACGGAGTTGAGTTGTATCCAACCAAAGAAGATAAAGCGGCAAAGTTAGGGTTTTCTTTGGTTTCAAATCACGCGTTTATTGATGGCAATAAAAGAATTGGCGTATATGTTATGCTGTCTTTTTTGGAGATAAACGGAATAAAAATTGTAGCATCTAATGAGGAAATAGTAGAAATAGGTCTATCGTTAGCATCAAGCCAAATGTCTTGTGAAGAATTAAAAGCTTGGATTCTTGCACATAAAAAATGATGTTGCTTTATTGCAAAAAATAAAATATGTGCTATACTACTTTAATGTAAATTCATTAATTATATAATAAAGGATTTTGAAATGATTACTCCCGAAAAAATTGACAGAATAAATTTTCTTGCCCGCAAGGCTCGTGAGCAGGAGTTGACTGAAGAAGAGAAAACAGAGCAAAAAGCTCTTCGTGCGGAATATGTTGCCGCATTCAGAAAATCTCTTGAAAACACTCTTGATAACACAGTCATTCAACGCCCTGACGGAACAAGAGAAAAGGTGAAAAAGAGAAAGAAAACAGTTGGAGATAAACAGTAATGGCAACTATAAGGAGAATGAGAGCAGACGACATTAAGGAAGTTGAATATGTTTGCCGAATGACCGCAGGGGAATTAAGCATAAAGGATGAAAAAGTAGGAAGAAAAATGTCCAAAATGTTTTCTACCTACTATGCCCGTGAATGCTATGATTCCTGCTTTGTTCTTGTTGATGAAAGCGATAAAGCGGTAGGTTACATTCTTTGCGAACCCGATTATAAAAGATTTCGGAGAATTTTCAGAAAAGTTGACGTTCCCGCTATTTATAAATTAGATAAAAAAAGCGGAAGGAAGGCGTGGACTTTTCCTGTTCCGTATTCAGTTTTGGGCGGAAAATATCCTGCACATATGCACATTGACCTACTTCCCGAATACCAGAATGGCGGCTATGGCACGAAGATGGTTCAAATGCTTTTAGAGGATTTAAAAAAGAAAGACGTTAAAGGCTTAATGCTTATTGCAGGCGCGTGGAATCACGGTGCAATTCGTTTTTACAAGCGCAACGGTTTTAAAATGATTTTCAACAAATTAAATCAAGCTGTAATGGCAATTGATTTAACAAAATAAAACCAATTCAGACAATTTTTCTCACAGGTGTGATTTTATGGCAAACAATCCCGTAACAGCAATAATAGTAGGAGCAGGGCATAGGTCTATGGCTTATGCCGATTTCTCTTTAAGACACCCTGATAAGCTCAAAATTGTGGGTGTTGCAGACCCTGATAAATTCCGTCAGAAAACGGTCAGCGAGAAATTTGGCTTTTCGGAAGATTTTTGTTTTGATTCTGCCCAAGACCTTGCAAAAGCACCGAAATTTGCAGATGCGGTTATAAACGGAACAATGGATGAACAGCACGTTGAAACCTCAATACCTCTTCTTGAAAAAGGCTATGATATGCTACTTGAAAAGCCTTTCGCGGTTAATGACGAAGAGATGAAACGCTTGATTGAGGTGGTTCGTCGCAATAACAATAAGGTTATGATTTGCCACGTGCTCCGTTATACACCTTTTTATTCTGAAATAAAGCAGAGAATATTGAACGGTGAAATTGGTGATATTATAAATATTCAGACAGTTGAAAATGTTAGCTATCATCACCTTTCTACATCCTTTGTTCGCGGTAAATGGGCAAACTCTAAAAAATGCCATACCTCAATGCTTCTTGCAAAATGCTGTCACGACCTTGATATTATGATGTGGTTAATGGGTGAGGACAAGCCCGTCAGCGTGTCCTCCGTTGGTTCAAAAATGCAGTTTAAACCGGAAAATGCACCTGAAAATTCGGGAACACGTTGTCTTGTGGATTGCCCAAATGTTGAGGATTGCCGTTTCAGTGCGAAAAGACTTTACCTTGACCATCCAAATGAATGGAAGGTTTATGTTTGGTGTGACCTTGAAAATATTGAAAACCCAACAGACGAGCAGAGAAAAGAGCTTCTTATGCAAAGCGACTACGGAAGATGCATTTATAAATGTGATAATGATGTTGTTGACCATCAGAGCGTTCTTGTAAACTTCAAAAGCGGTGCAACAGGCACTCATAATATGGTTGGCGGTTCTCCCGAGCCCTTGAGAACAATCCGTGTTATAGGAACCAAGGGCGAAATCTATGGCGAATTTGAACACGCATTTATTGAAGTAAGAAAACAGAATCCCGAAAAAGAAAATTATTTTGAGAAAGAAATAATTGATTTGAGCCATATTTCAGGCGAGGGCCACAGCGGTGGTGATGAAAGGCTCACAGAGGATTTTGTTAATTTTCAACGAGGAGAAAGTCACTCGATTTCTTGCACATCAATTTTTGATTCCGTTCCCGGGCACAAGGTAATTTTCCTTGCGGATGAATCAAGGGAAAAAGGCGGAGAATTGGTACATATTGAGCTGTGATTTGATTTTCAAAAAGAAAGGGTGCGGCACTAAATGAAAGATAAAACAAAACGTGCCGTTGGCATCTTTTTAAGAGTAGCTCTCGTTTTTTCGATTCTTTTTGTTATTGTTTTTAAATATAACGACCTTGTAAATATAGATGTCCGCGCACTTGTAGAAAAAACAAACACCCTTTTTGAAGCGGGAGCGGCAGTTGTGGGGGTTTATTCTCTTAAAGCGGTAGTTTTTGTAATCCCTGCATCAATTCTCTATATGGCGGTGGGAATGGCGTTTGATTTTCTCCCGGGACTTATAGTAAATGCAATAGGACTTTTCGCAGAGCTTAATATAACCTATTTTATCGGTAAGTTCTTAGGTGGTGAAAGGGTAGAGAAAAAGCTGAGAGGGTCTAAAAAAGGAGAGAAAATCATAACTCTCAGAGATAAGAAAACGCCCTATCTTTACCTTGCAAGGCTTTTACCCGTTTTCCCGATTGACTTTGTAAGCCTTTTCTTCGGCGCAAGTAATATGGGGTATTTAAGATATATTTTAATTTCCTTTTTCGGAGTTATGCCCCGAATAATTCTCATAACCCTTTTAGGAGATAAAATTTACGATATTATTCCTGTTAAGTTTATGATGACGGTGGTGGTTTTTGCCCTGCTTTGTGCATCAATAGTTGTGCTTGTTAAGTATATTAAAAAGAAGTTTGATTAGAATGCGGAGTGGTGAGTTAGCTTCGTAAGAATTAAAGATAGAAAAATAAAGCTGTTGGTGGTCTCGCCTCTCTTCGAAGAGAGGGGGACCACCTTTCTTCGAAGAAAGGCATAACAGACAGCAAATTTATCTGACTTCTTTGTTTTATTGTGAAATAAGAATGTATAATATATTGAATTTTTTATTATAGCGGTGTAAAATGAATTAACAAATAAATAATTTATCAGAATTTTGAAAGGATGATAACCTTGAAAATTTCTTCTCTTTTTAATAGCGACAGAACTGTTTTGTCATTTGAGGTTTTTCCGCCTAAGAAAAACGGTTCGGTTGAAACTGTTTATAATACAATTGCAGAACTGCAGAATCTTCGCCCTGATTACATAAGCGTAACCTATGGTGCAGGCGGTTCTGCTGCTAACAACTATACCTGCGATATTGCTTCACTTATAAAAAATAAATACGGCATTGAAGCTATGGCACATCTTACCTGCGTTAACTCAACAAAAGCAGATGTTGACAGAGTTTTAAATGAGCTTAAAGAAAACAATATTGAAAATATACTTGCTTTAAGAGGGGACAAAAACCCCGATTTTGAGCCTAAAACGGATTTTATCCACGCCAACGACCTTGTTTCTTATATAAAAACTCAAGGCGACTTCGGGATTTCCGTTGCAGGATACCCAGAAACTCATTTTGAAGCACCTAACGGTAAGGTTGATATTGCTAATCTTAAAAATAAGGTTGACTGCGGAGCACAAAGCATTGTTACACAGCTTTTCTTCAATAATTCCTATTTTTATCGTTTCCGGGACAGATGCGATATTGCAGGAATAACCGTTCCTGTTTCTGCAGGAATTATGCCCGTTACAAACAAAAATCAGATTGAACGAATGGTTTCAATGTGCGGTGCAAGTCTTCCGAGGAAATTTGTTAAAATGATTCAGAAATATGAGGACAGACCCGAGGCGCTTATTGATGCAGGCATTGCTTTTGCTGTTGACCAGATTGTTGATTTGGTTGCAAACGGTGTTGACGGAATTCATATTTACACAATGAACAATCCTTACATAGCAAAGAAAATAACCGAAAGTATAAAAGGCTTGCTGTAAAAATTACAATGCCCTCAAAACTTCTTAAGAATATCTAATAAAAAACTAAAAAAGTATTATTATATTTTGTTGTAAAAAATCTCTCTGCGATGACAGAGAGATTTTTATTAATTGCATTATTTTCGATAAATCAACACATTGCAAACTTGTTTGTAATGTCTTTTACAAACAAGTTTGCGAAAAAGGTTGTTTTTTCTATAAGTATATTGTATAATTTGATGTGTTTATGGAGGTAATATATATGGATAGTCTTGATTTAAAAACCGATATTGAAATTATTATGGAATTATTAAACCTTACAAATACAGCTTTTAGTAAGAAAATGAATATTTCTCGTCCAACATTAGATAAATGGAAAAATTCAACTAAATCTATTACAAAGGAAAAATTAGAAAAAATATATAATTTTGCATTTGAAAGCGGTATTCAATTAAATCAAATAAAAGCTCAACTGGATAAAGAAGAGTGTCCAAAAAATTCCATAGTATTGTTTCATGGAGCAAAAACAAATATTGATGGTCCTATATCCCTTGAAAAGTGTGAAGAGAATAATGATTTTGTAAAGGGCTTTTATTGTGGAGAAAGTTTAGAGCAATCAGCAATGTTTGTTGCAAACTATCCAAATTCATCACTATATATATTACAATTTGAAAAGTCAGATTTAAATTTTACAGAATTCAATGTAGATAATAATTGGATGCTTTTGGTTGCCTACTTCAGAAAAAAACTTACGAAATATGAAGAGCATCCCGTTATTAAAGAATTGCTTTTAAAAATTAAGGATGTAGATTATATTATTGCACCTATTGCAGATAATAGAATGTTCGAAATTATTGATAGCTTTATCGAAGGGGAAATAACTGATATACAATGTCAGCATTGCCTTTCAGCCACAAATTTAGGAAAGCAATATGTTTTTATTACAGAAAATTCAATTAAAAATTTGGAAATACTCAGGCATTGTTATCTATCTGCATCGGAAAAAGATTTTTATTTAACCTCTAAAAGAGAATCTTCAAAAATCAGTAATGATAAAGTTAAGGTTGCACGTAGAACATATAGAAATCAAGGTAAGTATATAGAGGAGATTTTAGTATGAAAAAAATAGACGAGACAGGCCTGAGTCTTTGTAGGCTACAAGCTGAAGCTTTTAAAAAATCTGTAGTTAGCACAAAATGCAGTTCACCGATATTTATAAGAAGATTTATGCTCTCGTTTGTAGCCGAAAGAATGGATGATGGAATTATTGGAGAAGTTCTGGATGATACAAAAATTATAAACGAAATTAAAAATCAATTTGGCGAAAGCGAATATGGAAAAATCAAATTTGCGGAAGAAGAAATGTATTGGATAGGTTATATCTATAGATATTTTTCTTATACACATCAAAAATCGAGCAAGCAAATATATAGAATTATTAAACCGGATGAATTGAGAGATTTGTATTTCCCTTATCACTCATTAGACCCGGCTCAAGCAATTGAAAGAATATTGGAAGCTAAACAAAAAACAACTGATGATATGATATCTAAAGGAGTAGAAATTCTTCGCAGAATTGAAAAAAACAAGCAAAAATGAACCTGTTATTTTACTATATAAATAAAAACGACTCTCTTTACCATTTTTCGGTAAGGGGAGTCGTTTAGTTTTTCTTAATCTCTTCTGTCGCGTTTGTGGAAATTGTTGCGACGGGGACGTCTTTCTCTTTCGGGCTCATCATCGTTTTCGGGAACAAGTCCTTCAACCTCAATAAGAGCATCTCTTCTTGAAAGATTGATTCTGCCTTGATCGTCGATTTCTGTAACCTTAACGATTACTTCGTCACCAACGTTTACGCAGTCTTCAACTTTTTCTGTTCTCTTAACGTCGAGCTTAGAGATGTGAACAAGACCTTCTTTACCGGGAGCGATTTCAACGAATGCGCCGAAGGACATAAGTCTTGTGACAACACCTTTATAGATTGCGCCAACCTCGGGGTCATTTGCAATTGTGTTGATAATATCAAGAGCGCGGTTTGCATCGTCAATATCAACTGCTGTAACGAAGATTGTACCGTCTTCTTCAACGTCAACCTTACAGTTGCATTCTGCGCAGATTTTCTGAATAACCTTACCCTGCTTACCGATAACATCACCGATTTTCTCAACATCAATTTTTGTTGTGAGAAGCTTGGGAGCATATTTGGAAAGCTCTTTTCTGGGCTCAGCAATAACGGGAAGCATAATCTCATCAAGAATATACATACGAGCATCATATGTCTTCTGGAATGCTTCCTTAATGATTTCGGGAGTAAGACCGTGAACCTTAAGGTCCATCTGAATAGCTGTGATACCTTTCTTTGTACCCGCTACCTTAAAGTCCATATCGCCAAAGAAATCTTCAAGACCCTGAATATCAACCATTGTCATAAAGCGGTCGCCTTCGGAAATAAGACCGCAGGAAATACCTGCAACGGGAGCCTTAATGGGAACTCCGGCTGCCATAAGAGCAAGAGTTGAACCGCAAACTGAACCCTGAGAGGTTGAACCGTTTGAAGAAAGAACCTCGGAAACAACACGTATTGTGTAGGGGAATTCTTCCATTGAGGGAATAACGGGAAGAAGAGCTCTTTCAGCAAGAGCACCGTGTCCGATTTCACGTCTGCCGGGGCCTCTTGAGGGCTTTGTTTCACCAACGGAGTATGAGGGGAAGTTGTAGTGGTGGATGTATCTCTTTTCTACATCTTCATCAATACCGTCAAGCATCTGTGCATCGCGGGCAGTACCGAGAGTTGCGATTGAAAGAACCTGGGTCTGACCACGGGTAAACATACCTGAACCGTGAACTCTTGAAAGAAGGTCAACCTGAGCGTTGAGAGGACGGATTTCATTGATACCACGTCCGTCAACACGTTTGCCTTCGTCAAGAAGCCAACGGCGAACAACAAATTTCTGGAGCTTGTAGAGGCAGTCGTCGATTTTATCTGCTTCTTCGGGGAATTTTTCATCAAATTCAGCGTGAACTGCATCGTAGATGGGAAGAAGTCTTTCATCACGGATTCTCTTATCGTCAGTATCAAGAGCAACCTTAACATCTTCAATAGCAAATGCTTTGATAGCTTCGTAAAGCTCTTCGCTGGGGTCATTTGATTCAAAAGCAATTTTTTCTCTGCCGATTTCAGCAACAATGCCTTTAATGAATTCAACGATTTTCTTGTTCTCTTCGTGAGCGAACATAATACCGTCGAACATAACTTCGTTTGAAATTTCGTTAGCACCTGCTTCAATCATAGCAACAAGGCTGTCAGTTGAAGCAACTGTAACAGTCATTTCTGTTTTTGCTCTTTCTTCGAGAGTTGGGTTGATAACGTATTTGCCGTCAACAAGACCGAGAGAAACACTTGATACGGGTCCATCCCACGGAATGTTTGAAATAGCAATAGCTGTGGAAACACCCCAAAGAGCTGCAATTTCGGGTGAGCAGTCAGGGTCAACGGACATAACTGTTGCAACAACAGAAACATCGTTTCTCATATCCTTGGGGAAAAGGGGACGAATGGGTCTGTCGATAACACGGGATGTGAGAACAGCTTTTTCGGACGCCTTACCCTCACGGCGCTGGAAAGAACCGGGGATTCTGCCAACTGCATAAAGTTTTTCCTCGAAATCAACGGAAAGGGGGAAGAAGTCAACGCCTTCACGGGGTTTATCTGCCATTGTTGCGGTACAGAGAACTTCTGTTTCACCGTAGCGAACGAGACAAGCACCGTTTGCAAGACCTGCCATTTTACCGGTTTCAATAACTAATTTTCTGTCGGCAACTTCTGTTTCAAAAGTTCTGAAGTCTTTGAAAAACATAATTTTTTACCTCTTTTTATTTATTTCCGCTTCAATGGATTAGCAACAAAGAAAAACACAAAAAGCTTGTACTTTTCTTTATCGCTAAAACCTAAATCGGCGGATGCATACAATATTATACCACAAAATATGTGGAAATAAAAGCCTTTTTAAGCAGATAATCTGTGCCTAAAAAAACGGCTAACGGGACAAACGGTTTTCCGTTTGTCCCATTGTTTTAAAGAATTATTTACGAAGACCAAGACGAGCAATGATTGCACGGTAGCGTTCGATATCTGTCTTCTGAAGGTATGCAAGAAGGTTTCTTCTGTGACCTACCATTTTAAGAAGACCGCGACGGGAGTGGTGGTCCTTCATATTGTTTTTAAGATGTGCGTTAAGGTCGTTGATTCTTTTTGTAAGAACAGCGATCTGAACCTCGGGAGAACCTGTGTCGCCCTCGTGAGTAGCAAACTCTTTAATGATTGCCTGCTTTTCTGCCTGTGTCATTTTTTTCACCTCATTATTTTATTCCCAAATAACCCAGTAATACGGCGGGTGAATGCCCTTTAAAACAGGCTTACTCCATACTCCGAGTCATAAGGCTTTGCTATTATATCACAAGGTTTTATAAAATGCAAGAGTTTTTTTGTTGAGATGCCAGATGCCAGATACCAGATGCCAGTTTTTATTGAGATGCCAGATGCCAGAATAGCTGCCGGTCGCCAATATGTATAGGCTTCGCAATACTTTTACATACTGGTAGCTGGCAACTGGCGACTGGTAGCTTTCTACATTTCCACCGCTGCTCTCTCTACAGCCAAACCTTTTTTGTAGCTTTCCATAAACAAGTTGAAGGATTCAACAATATCTTTATCGGGTTCAAGGGTTGTCATTTTCTGTGTTGCAAAAATCTTGTTATCAAGATAATCGGGGAAGAGTTCGTTTTCTTCTTTATTAACTGCGAATGCTGCAAGGACTGCAATACCCCAGGCACCGCCCTCTCCTGCAGTTTCCATAACGGAAACAGGTGCATTCATACAAGCGGCTAAAACGCTCTGTCCGATAACAGGAGTTTTGAAGAAACCGCCATGACCTAATATTTTATCAATTTCAACATTCTCTTTATCAAGAATTTCCATACCGATTTTAATCCCGCCGAATGCGGTGAAGGTCTGAACTCTCATAAAGTTTGCAAGAGAGAATTTGCTGTCGGGCTCTCTTACGAAAAGAGGTTTACCTGTTTCAAAGCCTGTAAGGAATTCGCCTGAGAAATAGTTGTAGGAAAGAAGATTACCGCAGTCCTTATCTGCTTCTGCAGATTTTTTGAAAAGAGCGGTAAATAAATCACCCATTGAACACTCTGCACCCATAAGGTCAAGAACCTCTTTGAAAAGGTATGTCCAAGCGTTAATGTCAGATGTGCAGTTGTTGCAGTGAACCATAGCAACCGGTGCACCGTCGGGAGTGGTAACCATATCAATTTCACGGTAAAGTTTAGAAAGGAGATTTTCAAGAACAATCATAGCAAATACGGATGTACCGGCACTTACATTACCTGTTTTAACTCTTACGGAGTTTGTTGCAACCATACCTGTACCTGCGTCACCCTCGGGGGGACACATTGGAATACCTGGTTTAAGGTCTCCATCTTCATCAAGAAGCTTTGCACCTGCTTCTGTGAGAACACCCGCATTTTCACCTGCAACGAGAACCTTGGGGAGGATTTCTCTGATTTTCCAGGGGAAGCCTTTTTCTTCAATTAGTGCATCGAAATTATCAAGCATTTTTTCGCTGTAATTATTGTCTTCCATAGGGAACATACCCGATGCTTCACCGATACCGAGCACCTTTTCACCGGTGAGAAGAGTGTGTATGTAGCCTGCAAGCGTTGTGAAATATGCAATATCTTTAACGTGTTCTTCACCGTTCAAAATTGCCTGATAAAGATGAGCAATGCTCCAACGGTCAGGAATATTGAAATCAAATACTTCTGTTAATTTACTTGCGGCTTCACCTGCAAGAGTATTTCTCCAGGTGCGGAAAGGACAAATCAATTCACCCTCTTTATTAAAGGGGAGGTAGCCGTGCATCATACCGCTGATACCTATTGCTTTAAGATTTGTGAGAGTGATACCGTATTTTTCCTTAACATCTTTTTTAAGAGAGCTATAGCAACCTTTAAGACCTGCGAAGAATTCCTCTTCTGCATAAGTCCAGATGCCGTTTACAAGGCTGTTTTCCCAATCAAAAGCTCCAACTGCGAGAACTTCACCGCAGTCGTCAATAAGAACGCCTTTGATTCTTGTTGAACCGAATTCGATACCGAGTATTGCTTTTCCGTCAAGAATAAATTGTTTTTTGTCCATAAAAAAGCTCCTTTATATATTTAAGTTTAATTCATTTATTTTATCTCTCAATTTCTGAAAATCTGAGAGCGCGTCAGGTTTATTGAGAGGGTTTCGGAGTAATGCGGCAGGGTGAAAGGTCCCCATAAAAAGAATGTTTCCTTTTTGGAAGAATTCTCCGTGTTGCTTTGTAACGCGGAAATCCTCGGAAATGAGCTTTTGCGCCGCAATTCTTCCTAAACACACTATAATTTTAGGTTTAATAAGTCTTGTCTGATTTCTTAACCATTCAATGCAAACCTCTTGTTCTTCCGGCTTGGGATCGCGATTCTGAGGCGGTCTGCATTTAACAATATTTGTAATATAAATATTCTTTTTTCGGTCAAGGTCGATTACATTTAAATATTTATCTAATAATTGACCTGCCTTACCCACAAAGGGCTCACTCTGCAAATCCTCGTTTTCACCGGGACCCTCGCCGACGAAAAGAATGTCTGCATTTTCCTTTCCTACTCCGAAAACAAGGTTGGTTCTTGTTTCACCTAAAGGACAGTTTTTGCAGTTTGAACAATCTGCCTTTAATTGTTCAAAATTTTCGTATTTCAAAGGATTATCAGCTCCTTTGGAGTATTTGTGAGATTTTCAAATCCGGCTTCGGTTATCAGCGCCATATCTTCAATTCTCACACCGAATTTATCGGGAATATATATGCCGGGTTCAACCGTAACAACATTACCAATTTCAAGAATGGCATCACTTCGAGGAGAAAGGTTGGGTAGTTCGTGTATTTCAATTCCCACACCGTGTCCTGTTCCGTGACCGAAACAGTTGCCGTAGCCTGCATTAGCTATAATATCTCTTGCAACTTTGTCCGCTTCGGAGCAAGGCAATCCCGCTTTTAATACAGAAAGTGCAGTTTCCTGTGCCTTGAGAACAATGTTATATATTTCTTTCTGCTCATTGCTGACGTTACCTACCGCAACAGTTCGGGTCATATCGCTGTGGTAGCCCTTGTACACTGCACCGAAATCTATCGTTATAAAGTCGCCATTCTCAACAACGGTATCATCGGGTACACCGTGTGGCATAGAGGTTTTTTTGCCCGTTACGGCAATAGTTTCAAAGGAAAGAGCTTCTGCACCGTGGGAAAGCATATAAAAATCAAGCTCAAGAGCAATTCTTTTTTCTGTTACACCGGGTTTAATAAAGGTGAGAATATGCTCAAAAGCATATTCAGCTATGCTTTGCGCTTTTTTTATGCATTCAATCTCTTCGGGTGCTTTCACCATTCTCAATTCATTGATTACATTTTCTAATCTTTTTGAGGGTGATGCTTTAACAGGTGAAAATATTTTTCTGAATTGAGAAAGAAGAGAAACGGAAAGGCGTTCTGTTTCCGTGTATATTTTTTCAATGTGATTTTTTTCTAAAAATATTTTGACTTCCTTTGAAAGTCGGGTCAGGAGTTGAGCTTTGCAAACACTTATGCTTTTCTGTGCCGCTTCAATATATCTGCTGTCTGTGAAAAATACGGCATCATCTTTTGTTACAACCAAATACCCGTCGCTTGACGGAAAATCGGTAAAATATCTTCTGTTTTCGGGGGAGTGAATAAGAATTGCTTCGTGAGAATTTTTAAGAAATTCCTGAAGACTATTTATTTTCTCCATAATAGCCGTGCTCCTTTAAAAATGCTTCGCGGATGGGTTGCTCCTTCGCCCTGCTTCGTTCAAAATGCTTTTTGAAAAGTCTTTCTTTTTCAATGGGGTCAACAAGAATTGGTATTGCACCGCAACGGTTAGCGGCTGCAACATCTGTCAGCACCTGGTCGCCCACCATAGCTATTTTTGAAATATCAACATTCAGCTTCTTTGCCATTTTAATAATTCCGTTGGGCAGAGGCTTTTTTGAATAGGCATGAAAAGGTGCACCAAATGCTCTTGAAAACCAAAAAGCTCTTATATGAGGAGTATTGGTAACTATTGCAACCTTGAATCCTGCTTCTTTAAGACTTTTAATCCAGGAAATTGAACCGGGAATAGTTGTTAAAGTTGAATCCTTAACTGATGTGTTATCTAAATCAAAAGCGACGGCTTCAACTCCGATTTCTCTTAGAAACTCGGGAGTTATATCGTGAACCGTATGGAACATATATTTTATTGTAGTATCTTTTTCTTTCATTTGAACCGCCTCCGGAACCGCAACCATTAAAGCAAAAATATTACATTCTAAATAATATCACAAAAAAATAAAAAAGAAAAGATATGAAACCTAAAAATAAGGCTTCATATCTCATTTTCTTAATACTTTCTCTTACGAGCAGCTTCGGATTTCTTTTTTCTCTTTACAGAGGGTTTTTCATAATGTTCTCTCTTACGAACTTCCTGAATAACACCGTCTCTTGAAGTCTGTCTTTTAAATCTGCGAAGTGCGCTATCTAAAGATTCGTTTTCTTTAACTTTTACCTGACTCATTTATAGTTCCCTCCCTCCGCTGTTACCAACAAAGGTATAATTATCAATATACAGTTAGCATTATACTATGTCAACCGCAAAGTGTCAAGGGGTAAATGTTAAAAAAAGTAAAAAATCGGAACTATTGCTTTTTGCAACAGTTCCGATTGGAAATTATTTCGCCATAGCGCCGATTTCCATCATATATGCACCAATCTGAGCGCCGAATTCGGGAGCGCCATCCATAATAAGCTTGCCTTGCTGAACGGATTCGATCATATCGTCAATTGACATCAATATACCCAAAGCACTGTCAAGGTTGTTAAAGCGCATTGTAAAGAAGGGGAGAGCGCGTTTGTATTCACCTCTGCCTGATTTACTCTTACCGGCTTTAATTCTGATATAAGCGGAAACGGAGTCTTCGCCGTCAACCTTCCAGGCATAAACACGGTCGGGGCTTTTTGAAGTCCAGTCGTGGATTTCGGGGTGACCCATTTTGTTAAGTGTGCTGATACCTGATGAAAGCAGATAGAAATAGCATTTAACTGTGAGGCGTTTGTCCTCTTCCTTCTCCGGCGGTTTTGTAGCAGTGAGAAGGCTTGACATCTTAAGAAGAGCCATCATAAATACGCCGAATTCATAGGCATTGTTAAGACCAATCATTTTAGGAAGTGTTGCAGGCCCGATTTTGCCTTTGAAGAAAGCATTCATCGTTTCAACACTCTTGAATTGGAGCTCAACAAATTTTTGGTTTTTTACTCTGTATGCAACTTTGTTAGCGTGAACGAGCCATTCATCGCCGTTTACCATAAAGTGTGTTGCCCACTTTCCTTCGGGAGCATCCGGGTCAAGACAACTAACCTGATAAATGCAGTGAACCTTTTCAAATTTCTTTTTGAGAGAGGGAACATCTGCAACGATAGTTTTCAAGAGGGGCAACGCACCGCAAAGGAATATTTTATTAGTATATAAAGCTTCCTGTGTGTTAGCCAAGAATATCCCTCCTTAAAACTCATCGTCCCAGTCGTTGTCTTCTTCGAAATCGGCTTTCATTACTTCACGAACTGCTTCGATAATACCGTTGGAGTCGATACCGAGGTAGCTCATAATGTCTTCGTGAAGGCCTATAGGTGCAAATGTATCCTGAACACCAAGCTTCTTGAAAGCGCAACCCTTACCGGATTCAACAACAACCTCTGCAACTGCACTGCCGAGACCTCCGATAACTGTGTGGTCTTCAACGGTAATTATACGGCGAGTGTCCATAACTGCTTTGAGAACAGCTTCTTTGTCGAGAGGTTTAATTGTGTGCATATCAAGAACGCGAACCTTGAGTCCGTCTGCTTTCTCAAGGAATTCTGCTGCCTGGTAAGCCTGGAATACACAAGAACCGCAAGCGATAATTGTAATATCTGAACCCTCGTGAACTTCAACTGCCTTGCCAAGTTCAAAGCCGTAGTCAGCATCTTTATAAAGAACACGGTCGAAACCTCGGTTAATTCTGATATAGAAAGGACCGGGTGTGTTATAAGCTGCCATAACTGCATTGTAGGTTTCGTAACCGTCTGCAGGGCAGATAACCGTAAGGTTAGGGATAGAGCGAGTCAATGCAAGGTCGCAGATAGCGTGATGAGTTGAACCCGCCTGACCGAAGGATGTACCTGAGTGAGTAGCAATAACTTTTGCATTAACATTCTGGTAGCAAAGGTCTGTGTGAAGCTGGTCTGCGGAACGGAAGGAGGCAAACTGAGAGAAGGTTGAAAGGAAGGGAACAAGACCTGCCTTTGCCATACCTGCAGCAATACCGAACATATTCTGTTCTGCAATACCTACGTTAAAAAAACGGTCCGGGAATTTCTTCTGGAAATCACCGATTTTTGTTGATTTTGCAAGGTCAGCAGTAAGAGCAACAACCTCGGGATGTGCTTCTGCCAATTCAACAAGAGCCTGACCGTAAATTTCGGCTGTGGAGAGAGATGTTGATTGTTCAGCTGTGTAACTTAATCCGCCTGCCATAATTATTCAGCCTCCTTTTCTACGCGTTCAATTCGTTTTGCATAATGTTTTTCAAGGGATTTTTTGCCGTTTTCGTATTTTTCGTCGTCAAAAGCGCCGTAATGCCATCTGAAATCGCCTTCGATAAAGTCTATACCGCAACCCTTAACTGTGTCGCAGAGAATAAGAACAGGTTTGTCTGTTTCGTTTTCATAAGCAAAGTCAATAGCTTCGCAAAGCTCTTTAATATTGTTACCGTCAACCTTTTTAACGATAAAGCCGAAGGCTTCCCATTTGTCTGCAAGGGGTTCAAGAGCCATAACATCCTCTGTGTTACCGTCAATCATATTGTGGTTACGGTCAACAAAGGTGATGAGGTTTGTAAGTTTATAGTGAGCCGCACTCATTGCTGCTTCCCAGTTAGAGCCTTCGTCAAGCTCACCGTCACCGAGAACAACGAATGTTTTGTAGTCTTTTTTAAGAAGTCTTGCTGCAAGAGCAGTGCCAACACCGATGGAAAGACCGTGTCCGAGAGAGCCTGTTGAAGCGTCAACGCCTACAACCTTGTTGGAGTCAAGGTGCATACCCATCTTTGAACCGGAAAGGTTAAAGGTTTTAAGCATTTCCTTGTCATTGAAGCCAAGGTCGCAAAGAACGGGTGCATAAGCAACGCCCGCGTGACCTTTACTGAGAATGAATCTGTCACGATCTTCCCATTTGGGATCTTCAACTTTAATGTGCATATATTTATGGTAGCACACAGTCATAATGTCCATAACGCTCATACCGCCGCCGATATGACCTGAACCTGCCCAATAAGTGGTATCGAGGCAGAGGTTACGGAGTTCATTTGCTTTTTTTTCAAGAGCAAGCCACTCTTGTTTTGAAAGAGCCATAATTAAATCCTCCTAAATTTTATTTGATTAACCGAAAACTCGGTTTGATTCCTTATGCTAACTCAGGATGATTCTTTTTAACAGCCTTGAATGCATCTTCTGCAATTTCAATTGAGAGGTTAATATCTTCGTGAGTAAGGGAAGCATTAATAAAGTGATTGTGGTGGGATGTAATAAACAAACCACGGTTTACACATTCTGCAACCCAATCTTGATGAAGAAGAAGAGAATCATCGTTTGCAATTCTTAAATAGAAGAGCGCGGGCGCACCCGAAACAACAAGGTCAAAGCCATGTTCTGCGCCGGCTTTCTGAAGTCCTGTTGTAAGTTCTCTGCCAAGAGTGTCAAAAAGCTTTGGTGCATCGAGTTTTTTGAGCTTATTGATTGTGGCAATGCAAGCGGCAAAGGGAACTGCACTCATCCAATAAGAACCTGTATATGAAAGACTTGATGCGGCATTTTTAAGGAACTCCTTACCGCAGAAAGCAGACATATTGTAGCCGTTTGCAAGAGCTTTACAGAAGCAGATAATATCAGCCTCAAAGCCGAAGAAATGGTCACTGCCTGCAAGGTCAAGACGGAAACCGCAACGGACGTCGTCAACAATAAGAACGATTTCATTCTTTGTGCAAAGCTCGCGAACCTCTTTCCAAAAACCGTCAACGGGGAAAGAGTTATCGTTAAAGTTGCCGTGGTTATAGGGCTGAGCAATTACTGCAGCGATTTCGCCTTCGTTTTCAGCGAGAAGTTTTTTGAAGTTTTCAATATCATCCCAAGGGGTATAAAGGTTATTTGCAACATCTTCGGGTGTAACGCCGGGGTAGTCAATTTTTTGTACCATAGGTGATACACCGTGATAGAAACCATTGAAGAAAATCAGTTTCTTTCTGTGAGTGTGTGCACGAGCGGTAAGGATTGCGCCCTGAGTGGCATCGTTACCGTTCTTTGCAAAGAATGCCCAGTCAGCAGTGTTAACAGTGTCAACAAGAAGCTCTGCACATTCAACCATTATTTTATCGGGAGATGTTACACAGTTACCTTTTTTGATTTGTTCAATAACTGCTGCATCAACATCTTCATCGCCATAGCCGAGAACATTGGGTCCGTAAGCACACATATAGTCGATGTATTTGTTTCCGTCAACATCCCAGAAGTATGAACCTTTTGCCTTTTCGGAAAAACGGGGCCATCTGTTAACGGGAATGAATTGTCCTTCTGCGGGGCCGAGATGGCCATAAACGCCTGAAGGGATTACTTCGGCAGCGCGAGCATACCATTCATCCGATTTTGTTGTTTTGTATAAAGGAAAATTTTTGCTCATTTTGCTACCTCCTTATGCAAGATATAATGCAACCCTGTCAAGTATGCGGTTAATATTATCAAGCATACTAACAAGACCGTGCATTTCAATTTTTCCTGTTCCAATGCAGGTGAGAGCGTTAACGTTTCCGTCAAAAAGAGCACGGGCAGTTTCGATTGAATCAAAAATCATAGCTGCACGATATTTTTCGGGAGCTTTTTTTACGGTAATAAGACGGTGGTCTTTGCATATAACCTCAGCTGAGGGACCATTTTTGATACCAATAAGAACACTGCCGTCTGCAATATATTTTGCGCTGAACTTACCGACTTCATCATTGTTACCAATCTGAGCAATGGCAACACCGATAGTGTAAAGCATAAGAGTTGTGCTTCTTTCGAAGAAAACCGGATCCTTAAGATCCTCTTCGCTTGCTCGCATATATTTGTTGAGTAAATCTGTAAGACCAACAAATTCTTTGAGAAGGAACTTGATGTGAGTGAAGCCTTTAGAAGGTATGGGAGTTACGGTGCCATCAATAAGACCGTTGAACTTCTCACAGCTTGAAAAGGGAAGCTTAACATCACAATTACTGCAACCCTGCTCCATACGGCATTTGCCGTTTTTGAAATAAAGTGTAGCAGATGGGCCGTCTTTAACTTCAAAACCGATGGAAATCGGTTTTTTACCTTGAAGCAACTCGGAAGCTTCCGGTACAATTTCACAAAGATTTTCCAATGTACCGAGAATAGCATACATATTTATGTATGCAAGTGTTTTTGAATCCATTAAATTTTTCAAAGCGATTGCCTCCTTTTTAAAATAGAATTCAGTCCATTCTATTTTAGCAGAGGTTTCAGGCAAAGTCAACAAATACCAAAAAATATTTAAAGTGGAATATGTTGAAAAATCACACAAAATCCGATTGTTTATTTCTAATATGGAAAAAACAAGATGTTTCAGCATAAAACTTATAAAAAGTTCATAAAAATAGAGCTTTTATTTTGTGTAGTTTGAAATGATAGGCTTATTGACATTTTTATTTAATAATGTATAATGAAAGTGAATACAAATTCACTTTTGTTATCAAACTCTATTATAGGAGGTGTCTTGATGGACACAAGATTCGCAATCAAAGAGTATCATAATGCTGCAGAGGTTACAAGACAGCTTGACGAACTCATCAAAAAACCCATTTACACTATTAAACCCGATGTGCTCAAACAGTATGAAGAAGAGTATTACGGTAAAAAATGCGCTAAAAGTAAAGAAATGATTGAAGAGGCAAAGCAGGTTATTCCCGGTGGCGTTCAGCACAACCTTGCTTTCAACTATCCCTTCCCCCTTGTATTCACAAAGGCAGACGGTATGATGCTCTATGACGTTGACGGTAATGAGTATTTCGACTTCCTTCAGGCAGGTGGCCCCACAGTTCTCGGCTCCAACCCCAAGGTAGTAAGAGACCAGGTTATTGACCTTCTTAATACTTGTGGCCCTTCAACAGGTCTTTTCCATGAGTTTGAATATAAACTTGCAAAGAAAATCTGTGACAGCGTTGAATCCTGCGATATGTTCCGTATGCTCGGTTCAGGTACTGAGGCTTGTATGGCAGCTATCCGTGTTGCAAGACTTGCTACAAAGAACAAAAACATTGTTAAAATGGGTGGCGCATACCACGGTTGGTCTGACCAGCTCGGTTACAGTATCCGTGTTCCCGGTTCAAAATTCACACAGGCACACGGTGTTCCGCTCTACCTTTTCAAGCATACTCAGGAATTTTTCCCCAATGACCTTGATTCTCTTGAAAGAGTTCTTCGTCTCAACCAGTTCCGTGGCGGTACTGCTGCTGTATTTATGGAGCCCATCGGTCCCGAAAGCGGTACAAGACCTCTTGATAAAGACTTCAACAAGGGCGTTGAAAGACTTTGCCGTAAATACGGCGCACTCCTTATCTTCGACGAGGTTGTTACAGGCTTCCGTATGGGTATGGCAGGTGCTCAGGGTTACTTTGGTGTTTCTCCTGACCTTACTATCTTTGGTAAAGTTATCGCAGGTGGCTATCCCGGTGCAGGCGGTATCGGCGGTAAGAAAGAATATATGAAATACCTGGGTGCCGGTCTTGATGCCAGCGGCGAAAAGGTTAAGAAAGCATTTATGGGCGGTACAATGGCTGCTACACCCATTTCTTGCGTTGCAGGTTACTATACTCTTGAAGAAATTGACAAACAGAATGCTTGCCAGAAGGCCGGTGAAATGGGCGACAGACTTACAAAGGGTCTTCAGGAGCTTATCAAGAAATACAATCTTCCCTTCGTTGCATTCAACCAAGGCTCAGTTTGCCACATTGATACAGTAGGTACAATGCACTATTCAATCAATTGGTCAAAACCCTGGGAAATCCCCGGTGTTCTTTCCGCAACAAGCGAAAGGAAAAAAGAAATGCAGCATATGGGTGCAGCTTATATGGCAGAAGGTCTTGTTACTCTTGCAGGTAGCCGTCTCTACACCAGCGCAGCGTACACACCCGAGCTTATTGACGAAGCACTCGTGAAATTTGACAGAGTATTCGCAAACGTTGCAATTAAAGAATAATTTTAAAAAAGAAGAGCCACGGTTTTTCCCGTGGCTTTTTTAGGAATGAAGAATTGAGATTGGAGATATATGAGATGCCAGTCGCCAGATGCCAGATGCCAGTGTAGGGTCTGCGACGCAATTATAAATGTTTGGAAGCGAAGCTTCCCCGACACTCCTCGCTCCTCACTCCTCACTCCTCACTTGTAAAGGTTTCTTTTTTAAGAAAGGAGTTAATCAATTTATGGATATTTTAGAAGCAAAAGAATTAGTCATTAAAGCCGGTCACGAGCTTTTAGAGGCAGGTCTTATTGTCAGAACATGGGGTAACATCAGTTGCCGAGTTAATGAAAAGCAGTTTGTTATTACTCCCAGCGGAATGGCTTATGACATTCTCACTCCCGATGATATTGTTCTCGTTAATATTGCAGACCTTTCTTATGAAGGTGATGTTAAGCCTTCTTCAGAAAAAGGTATTCACGCATCCTGCTATGAGCTTCGTCCCAACATCAATTTTGTTATTCATACTCACCAAAAGAATGCTTCTGTTGTAAGCACTCTCGGTCTTGATATCAACAACATCGATGGCGAAGATGCAGGAATTCTCGGTACAGATGTACCTTGCGCCTCTTATGGTCTTCCCGGTCAGCCCAAGCTCCGTCAGGGCGTTATCGGTGCTTTGGAGCGTTCAACTTCAAAGGCTGCAATTATGAAGCATCACGGCGCAGTTTGCCTTGGTGAAAGCTATGAGGATGCTTTCGCAGTTGCAAATGCTCTTGAAAGGGTTTGCGAGAAGTTCATCGCTGCCCGTTGTGCAGAAGTATCGGGTAAAGCAGTTGATACCTTCAGCGGTGTTGTTGATTATGTAACAGATGTTTTCAAATCAGGAAACAAGTATAAACCTGCAAAGGAATTTGCTCCTTGCGACAGCGAAAGAAAGGGTTCTTGCTTCTTTGTTGGTGAAGAGGGCAAAGAATCTGCAATTATTGATACAAAGAGCGGTGCCTGGGTAGGCGGTGGAGAAATCCCGGACAGTGCCGATATGCACTGGGCAATTTATAAAAAGAGAGAAGACGTTAAATTCATTCGTCATACAAAGAATGATTTCGTTGTTTCTATGTCAAGAAAAGGCAAAACAATGAAGCCTCTTCTTGATGACTTTGCTCAGCTTTGCGGACCTGTTGTTAAATGCGCAGTATTTAATCCATCAAATACTCTAAAAACAAGCAAAAAGGTTGCAAGAGCACTTGGCAACAAAAATGCGGTTCTCGTTAAAGATAACGGCGCAGTTTGCGTTGCAGGTAATCAGTATGATGCTGAGGCGGTTGAATTGGTTATGGAAAAAGCAGCAAAAACCGCAGTCGGTGCAGAGCTTTATGCAGATGTTAAGCCCTTAAGCGCACTTGATTCTAACCTTATGAGAATTATTTATAAATTGAAATATTCCAAAAAGGCTGGAAAATAATTTTTTTAATCCCCTCAAAACTTTCAAAAAAGTTTTGAGGGGATTACTTTTTATGAAATATCTTCCGATATGTATATCTCTTCTGTTTCTTGTTGAGCTACCATAAGCAGATCTTTTGCAATTGGGTCTTTGCAGGTTTCAATTATGCGAGTAACCGAATTAAAAAGATGTTTATACATTTTTTTGTATAACTTTAATTCTTTTGCTATTGTTAAATCTGTAACCATAAACACACCCTGAAAAATTAATTATAAAAAAAGAATAGCATAAAAGAATATAAATATCAAGTGCCCGAAGCATATTTGTACGGCTATACTCTATACTTTTATCGTGTAAATGTAGTATAGAGGAGTGGTGAAAGTGCATTTGAATGAAGCAGTTGCATTAAGAATAAAGGAGTTATGCCAAGAAAATAAACTTACTCAATATCAGCTCTATTTAAAAAGTGGTGTGCCACAATCCACATTAAGCACTATAATGAAATGCTCGTATCCGAGTATGAAATTGCGTATAATTTATGAAATATGTGACGGACTTGGCATTTCACTTAACGACTTTTTCAATTCACCTCTTTTCAACAGAGATAATATAGAAGATTAACAATGAAAACTGCCTTACCCTATTTTTAGAGTAAAGCAGTTTGTTTTTTATTAAATAGTTAACAGCGTATACACCGAATAACCGAATCCGCCTAAAAACGCAAGGATTAAAACAATTCTCACAACAAGACCGATTTTTTGTTTTGAAGTTTCTTTACCGAAGCATTTGAAAGTATTGATAAATAAAAGTGCACCTGCAAGGCAAAGCATTGATAAGAACCAGAAAAGATATTTGAAAACTGCATCTGTTGTGTTGAAGAAACCAACCTGATTTATGCTTTTCGCATAAAGTATTTCCGTAACGAGAATAACCACAAAACCGATAATTGCAACAGCTACTAAAATAATGGAGATTATGTTCATTTTTGTTCTGTCGGCTTCAGAAGTATTTGCGGTTTTGTAAACCTTAGAACGCTTCGGCACAAAAAGTCTTTTACACTTCTTGTTTTCAAAATTTATATACTTTTTAAAAAGCATATCTTTATGATACACTGCATTTCGCCTTGCAATTAAAACGAAAATAAATGCTATAAAAAATGCTATATCCATATTGCCAACTCCTTAATTAACTTCATTTATTTCATAGAATACAACTGCATAGGGCTCAAGTGTTTTGCTAAGGTGAATTGTTCCACCCTCAACAGTTACAGTTTCTTCTGTGGGAACAAGCTTTGAACATTCAGTATATTTACTGTATAATTCATTAAAGTAGATGTCTCTTGCTTCTTGATTTTCAAGAGTGACAGTGTTGTCTATTTCAGGGTCATCAGGGGACCAGTTGAAGCAGTCGTCACCTATGTTATAGGTTTTTCTGTCCTCTACCCATTCATCAAAGTAGTTGCAATCATCATCTATTGTATAGGTGGTGATTTTTACTTTTTTGCCGTCAAATTGGGGCGCGTTTATTTCAAAATCAAGCTCCGCACTTGTTTTGTAATCAAGGTCATTTTTAAAGTTATATGCCATTAAGTAGAGTGTTTCGCTTTCTTCGTTGAATGCAGAAACTGCATCAATATCTCCGCCTAAAATAAGACCGCTTTTGGATTTTGTTGTTTCTGTGCGTTTTGCTCCTGCCATTTTAGCGGCATTTTTTGCAACGTGATAGCTTACTGTGGGGTTGCCCTGCAAAAATCCGTTTGAAAGGTAGGACCAGGCGGAAAAATAAGCTATATCATTATTGAACATCTGCGCAATAAGTCGGGCATCATATGAAGCCTGATAGGTATAACCGCAGGTACGGGTTAAAAGCTCATCATTATTTGCACCGCTGTTGACACCGCAGAGGATTCTGCCCTCATCAATACCGTAAATAAGGTCATTTAATCCGTTTTTCTCTGCAACATTTCTTATGTAGGCAATTGTTTCGGGGAGAGTATATCCATCGGTATATTCACCGGGAGTTGAATCATAGAAAGAAGCGGAGAGGTATTTAAGAGGGGAACCGGTTTTACCTGTTTTATAGTTTTTCCCTTTTGCACAATGCTCAATAAACAATGCTTCATCCCAGATGCCCTCAGTTACGCTCATTGAATGAGCGCCAATAAAAACATCCTCGCCCAAAACATCAACAAGTGCTTGTGCGGTGTAGTCATAAAGTTTGCAATAGCTTTCTGCACTTTCCTTTGCAAGAGCTTCTTCATCCTCGCTGTCAGAACCGATAAACCAATCGGCATTTTCATATTCGGTCATAACACCGAAACGCCAGGTAAGCACCTCATCTTTGCCGAATTCCTTAACAAGTGCTTTTGCAATAGCTTTTATGTAGTCATAATAAACATCATAATCATCGGGAGGATAGCGGTTCATACCAAAGCCTGCATCAGTAGAAGCCTTTTCGGAATATTTGAGAGGAACGCTTCCCAGCTTGAGCATTGGCTTTCCGCCTAAATTCAGAACACCTCTGCAGTTTTCAATGAGAACCGTGAAATCATAGTCATCAAGCACGGTTCTGTCGAGAGGGTCTTTGAATAAATCTCTCGTTTCAGTTCCGCCGGAGCATTGCATAAACTGAACATATTCTACGAAATCGAAAATATTATTTTCTTCATTGACTGTTGCATTAACAAAAGGGTCTCCCTCGATGGACCAGATATTTACATTGTTAACAACATTGTGAAGAGTATTGTGGGCTTTGGTGGTATCAACAGTAAATGTGAATTTATTGAATACACCCGAGGCAATAACACCAAAAACCGAAAGACCGATAATTAATATGGGGATAAGAACGCAAAGAATTCTTTTAAAAAGCTTCATACAAACACCACCTTTTATTTTTCAATAGCGGCTTTCTTTGTGTTGATTTTATAAAGAATTTCAGAATCGAATTTCTTTGTTCTGTCGTATCTGAAAATACCGTTTAATTCCTGCTCAACGTCTGTAAGCTGAGTATAGCAGAAGCCTATCATTTTCGGGTTGTCAATCAAAGCGGTTGTAAGTCCGTCATAACGAGCGTAGAATTCATCAAGGCTTGTTGCAGCGTTGCCGTAGCCCCAGGCTTTTTCGCGGTCGTTCTCTTCGAAATCTTTAAGCTCAACCCTGATTCCGCCGTATTCACTCATAAATACGGGTTCGCCATTCCATATTTGACGGTCGGAAAAACGGTCGTGGAGGTGGTTCTCTGTAAAGAGTTTATCGTAATTTGCTTTGAAAACATTGTAATCCTGTTCATAGTCGTGAACGTCAAAAATATCTGTTTCAACGTGGAAATTACCGCTTGTGTCAATGCAGGGACGGGTTTTATCAAGGTTTTTAACAGTTCTGTAAACTATTCTTAAAATATCATCATCCTGCTTTCTGCCGTTTATATCCCAGGTTTCGTTATAGGGACACCAACCGATAAGTGACGGATGGTTGAAATCTCTTTCAATTTCTTCTTCAATTTCAAGAAGAAAATATCTTAATGATTCAAAATTAGTGTGGTCTGCACCCCAGTTACCGTGCTCACCCCAAACGATATAGCCTAATTCGTCACAGTAGTGTAAAAAGAGGGGTTCAAAGATTTTCTGGTGAAGTCTTGCACCGTTGAAGCCAACCTCCATTGAAAGAAGAATATCGTTTTTAAGTGCTTCTGCAGAGGGTGCGGTATAAATTCCGTCAGGGTAGAAGCCTTGGTCGAGAACAAGTCTTTGGAAAACAGGTTCGCCGTTAATATTAACAGCATTATCTGTAAGTTTAATCTCACGAAGACCGAAATAGCTTGAAACCCGGTCACCGCCAAAAGAAAGGTTAAGAGAGTAAAGACCACCCTTGCCAACTTCCCAAAGATGCTTTTCGGAAAGCTTCAATGTAACTGTAGCGGTCTGACCGAGAGCATCGGTAGAAGCATTACCAACCTCTTTTCCATCCCAGAAAGCAGTTGCAGAAAATGTGCCGTTACCAACAAGCTCTGCGTGGATTGTGAGAGTTCCGTCTGTAATGTTGGGATAGTATTTTACTGATTTAATATAGTTTTCGGGACAGAATTCCATATAAACAGTCTGCCAGATACCTGTTGTTCTTGTGTAGTCACAGTCGTGGGAATAGTGGAGCTCACTTTGTTTTCCGCGTGCCTGAAGAGGTGAACGGGTATCATCTTCAGCGCATACTGTAATTGTATTTTCGCCAACCTTCAAGTGTTTTGTTGCATCAATTCTGAATGAGGTGTAACCGCCGAAATGCTCACCTGCAAATTCGCCGTTAACATAAACACTTGCGTGGAAATCAACAGCACCGAAAATGATAAACGCTTTGCCCTTTAACTGTTCCTCAGTAATTTCAACAGTTTTTTTGTACCACACAGCCGCCATAAAATCTTTATAGCCAATACCTGAAAGCTCACTTTCAGGGCAGAAGGGAACATTGATTTTCTTTGAAAACTGAGCATCAACATCGAAAAGCTTTCTTTCTTTACCACTGTTGCCGAAATCAAATTCAAAATCCCATTGACCATTAAGATTGATATAATCATCTCTTTTAAAATTCGGATTCGGGTGTTCATTTCTGAGTATCATAAAATGTTCCTCATTTCTTTAAGTATATCAAAAGCACCGCAATATCGGCAGGGGAAACACCGCTTATTCGGGAAGCCTGACCGATAGTTTCGGGCTTGATTTTCTTTAATTTTTCTCTTGCTTCAAGTCGAAGATTCTGAACATCATCATAATCAATGTCTTCGGGAAGCTTTTTAACCTCAAGCCTTTTTTGCTCTTCAACCTGAGCCAATTGACGTTTTATATAACCGGCATATTTAAGGTTGATTTCAACCTGCTCAAAAACCTCACGGGGCAGGTCGGGACGCTTTTTGTCAAAGGGTGTAAGCAATTTATATGAAAGCTGAGGTCTTTTAATAAGCTCTGACAGCCTGCAGCCCGTAACAGTTGGTGCAGTTCCTGCCTCTTCTAAAACCTTTGAAAGCTCTTCCGAGGGCGGAATTGTGATTTTTGAAACTCTTTCGGTTTCTTCTTCAATAAGTCTCTTTTTCTCTTGAAGCTTATCGTATCTTTCCTGACTTATAAGACCGATTTCATAACCCATCTCCGTAAGTCTTAAATCTGCATTGTCCTCTCGGAGAATAAGTCTGTATTCACTTCTTGAGGTCATCATTCTGTATGGGTCACGGCAACCCTTTGTAACAAGGTCATCAATAAGAGTACCAATGTAAGATGTGCTTCTGTCAAGAGTGAAAGGCTCTTTGCCTTGCACCTTGCGGGCGGCATTGATGCCTGCAATAAGACCTTGAGCGGCGGCTTCTTCGTAGCCCGAGGAACCGTTGAATTGACCTGCGCCGAAAAGTCCGGGAAGATTTGTGAATTCCAAGGTTGATTTAAGCGCAAGAGGGTCAACACAATCATATTCAATAGCGTAAGCAGTACGCATAACCTTAACATTTTCAAGACCCTTTATGCTTTTTAGAATTTTTATCTGCACATCTTCGGGAAGTGAAGAGGAAAGTCCTTGAAGATAAAGCTCTTCTGTGCGAAGTCCGCAAGGCTCAATAAATACCTGATGCCTTTCTTTTTCGGAAAAACGAACGATTTTATCTTCAATGCTGGGGCAATATCTTGGACCTACCCCCTCGATTTTATGGGAATAAAGAGGAGAACGGTGCAAGTTATCAAGAATAACTTGTTTTGTTTCCGGGTTAGTATATGTAATATGGCAGATTGCCTTGTTTTCAAGAACACCCTCGGGAGTTTCAAAGGAAAATGGTGTGATTTCCTCATCGCCAATCTGCTCTTCAAGACCTTCAAAGTTAACGCTGTTTCTGTTAACTCTTGGAGGAGTACCTGTTTTAAAGCGTCTTAATGGTAAATTTAATTTCAGAAGAGAGTCAGAAAGCTCGTTTGAGGGAAACATACCGTCAGGACCGCTTTCATAGGAAACATCGCCTACATAGACCATACCTTTAAGGAATGTGCCTGTTGCGATGATAACGCATTTTGCGGTGTATTCCGCTTCAAGCTTGGTTGAGAAAACCCAAAGACCATCTTCATTTTTTGAAAGAGAAACAATTTCACCTTGTTTTAAATCAAGATTTTTCTGATTTTCAAGGCAACGCTTCATATATTCTGTATAATCGCGACGGTCAATCTGGGCTCTTAAAGAGTGAACCGCAGGACCTTTACCCAAATTGAGAATACGGCTTTGAATTAAAGTTTTATCTGCGGCTTTGCCCATTTCACCGCCGAGAGCATCAATTTCACGAACAAGATGCCCCTTTGACGTTCCGCCGATAGATGGGTTGCAAGCCATATTGCCAATCCAATCAAGGTTTACGGTGAAAATAACAGTATTCGCGCCAAGCCTTGCGGAAGCAAGAGCGGCTTCAATACCTGCGTGACCTGCACCGATAACCGCAACATCATAATTTCCTGCAAAATATTTCATAGAATTACCTTACTTAATAAATTTAATGTGACCGTCTTCTCTTTCCTTGAAAGGCGGTTTTTCGTTGGGATAACCCAAAGACATACCTAAAATAAAGTGCCAATCCTGAGGGATGTCAATAATCTCTTTCCATTTCTTTGCGCCCTCTTCATCATCAAAAAGTGCACCGAGAGAAGCTATCATACAAGAACCGAGACCTAAAGAATGTGCCGCAAGAGCGATGTTCTCCGCCATAAGTCCACCGGACATACCGTCTTTAGAGGGCGCAACAATAAAAATGAAAACAGGAGCATTGTGATATACAGGGCGAAGATTCCAGCCGGTGTAAGCAGGTGTGTCCCAGCCTACAATATCTTTAAAATCCTTGTTCATTTCTTCAAGTCTTTCACGATTTGTTAAAACTCGTAAATGGCAGGGTTGGGAGTTTCTTCCACTGGGAGCACGTATAGCCGCATCAAGAATAACCTGCAAAAGCTCCTCGGGAACTTCCTTTTCCGTATATTCGCGAATGGTTTGTCGCGACATAATATTTTCAATAACAGGATTCATTATTTATCACCTTTTTCTTTTACAATAAGGTTGTGGTAGCCGTTGGCGATGGAGTTATCAATTTTAGTTTCAACGGTTAAAGAGCTTTCGATTTTGGTATCAATTTCGTCACCGACTATTATTTCAATCATTTCCGTTCTTTTTTCGTTGAAATAGGTGCTGTTTGTGTCCGCATCACCGCGCAAAACCAAGAAAATATATTCGTCAGTACCGATAACTGTTGCAAGACGTGCTTCGGTATTTTTTACTTTTTCGAAAAATCCCGGGGGATAGCTTGTGTCATCCTTATGGAGAACAACAGTCTGAACAGAACCCTGATAGCCTGATTCAGCAAGAAAATCTGCCGCCTGCTCCATATTCTGCTCACCGGCATTTACCATAGCCGCCATATTCTGGAATTTTAAAACAAGCGCTTCTTTTTCAGTTTCATCTATTTTTACGGTTTGACCGTTAATGTCGGTTTGGGTGAAATAGCCGGTAATGGCTTGGAAAACGATGTAGTTTGTTTTAAATTGGGCATAAAGACGGGTTAAAGGGATTTCTTCCTCACCGCCGGTACCGTAATAATGAACGAGTAATGCCTCACGGAAGCTGTCCGCAGTGAAAATTTTAGTAAGCGTTTCCTTTGTAACACCGATTTTTGTGTAATATTCGCCGTAAATTCCCCAATAAGCATTAACTTTTTCGGAAACCGCCTTCTTTTCCGCAATGGTAAGGGTAATGCCTTGAGAATGGGCAAGGGAATTTGTTTTAAAATATGTTTCGGCATATGTTGTTGCTTTTTCTTTTAAGGATTTTAAAGGTGCATCCACACCTAAATCCACAACTGCTTTGTCAAGAAAATATGTGAAAACATCGTCGCTTATTTCCACCCCGTTTATTTCCATAGCGGTTCCTTTATCGGTGAGAGAACATCCCGAAAAAACAAGCGTAGAAATCAAGCAACAAATTGCCAACAATGAAGATAAAATTCGTTTCAAATTCATATTCCACTTCCGAAAATTTGATTTAATTTATTACATAAATATACACAGTACAGTATAGCAGAGTTATTTTATTAAAACAAGTATAAAAGGTGAACATTTTCAAATAATATATTTGAAAAAAGTGAGGAATGAGGAGTGAGGAATGAGGAGTGTCGGGACCTGCGGTCAAAATTGTGCGAAGTGAATAACGAGCAAACAATTTTGGGTACCGCAAGAGGACTTACCGTTACTTATTGTTTGAATACAGTTTCAAGCGTGGATTTATTGTACGATTAGCGGAATGGTGGTGGGTTGTCCCGCTCCCTCTTTACTTCGTTGTTAAGAAGAATAGAAAAATGAAAAGGAGTTTATGTTATGGAAAAAGAAAAACAAAAAAAGCACCGCAGAATTGCAAAAATCAACGGTGTTAGAATAGTTAATGCGGAAAACTCTAAAAAGCAACAGGAAAAACCACAGAAGGATGCCACCGCAGGAACACGAAATCTGATATGGTTAATGGATAAAGATAATTTGGAATTATAAAAAATCCGAACCGTTCTCTTTTAAGAGAGCGATTCGGATTTGATATTATTTAAATTATTTTTCCATAGCTTCATTATTCTGCCTTACATATTCATATACAGGTTCAAGTTTTTCTTTTGTAAGTGGGTAGAAGAATTTGTAGAGAACGAATATAAGGGTATATGTAATTGCAGGAATGAGAGTACATACCGTCAGAATACCCTCGCTTATTCCCTCAACATAGCCTGCATTTGCCATTGTTTCTGCCTCATAACCGATTTTGCCGAGAAGCATAAGTCCGCCGTAGTCTGCGGCAGTCTGACCCAACTTTCTGCAGAAGGTGTAAACCGCATAAACCGCACTTTCATTTTTAATTCCTGTTTTATAAAGCTGATAGTCGATAACGTCTGCAACGATTGCCCAGTTTGTTATAGAAACAAAGGAGTAACCGAAACCGATTACAAATTGCATTACAAGGAAAAGCCAAGCCTGGTCGGGAGCAGGTTTAATGAAGAATGTGGCAACTGCTGCAGCTGCTGCAACAAAGGAGGTAACGCCACAAATTTCTTTTTTTCCGTATTTCTTAACGATTTTACCTGAGAAGGGAAGCATAAGAACAAGGGGAGCATACTGTGCAATTGTTCCTATAACGGAGAGGGAGGTGTTGCAGAAATAGTTTTTATAAAGGTATTGGTTAAGTGAGCCGAATTGAAGCTGACCGCTTATGAGAATACCTGTAAGAGCGAGAACAACAAAGGGCTTGCTTTTTATCATACCGCCGTAAATTTCTTTCATATTTACTTTGGGCTCTGCTTCCGAGGGTACGCGTTCCTTTGTCATACCAAAGCAAGCAAAGTAGAAAATGATTGAAAGGATGCCCATTACAAGAGCAAATTTGAACATACCGGGACCGTCTGCAACATTATAGGTTGAGCCGTCTGCGGCAGTAACAGTAGTATAAATAAGGAATGGTGCAAGAAGGGCGGGTGCAGCACCCCCAACACCGCTACCGATTGTACGGAAGGTGGAAAGAAGAGTTCTTCCGTCGGGATCGTCGGTAATAACAGAGGCAAGAGAGCCGAAAGGTACGTTCATCCCTGTATAAAGCATACCGAAAGCTATATATGTAATATATGCGAAAACAAGAAGCAAAAGGGGATTCTGTGTGTAAGAAGAAACATCAATGAAACACAAAATTTGTGAAAGAGCAAGGGGGATTGCCAACCATTTAAGGTAAGGACGGTATTTGCCGTCTTTATTGGGCTTCTTTTTTGCAACAATTGCACCCCACATAGGGTCGTTGATTGCATCCCAAAGACGGGTGAAAAGGAACAAATTTGCAACCTTGCTTGTGGGAAGCTTTAAAACATCAGTGTAAAAAACCTTTAAATAAGAAGAAATATATGTAAGCAGAAAGAGATTTCCGCCGTCGCCTAACATATACCCGATACCCTCTCGGATACCGATTTTATTGGGATGCTCCTGTTTTACGGCTTCTGTTGAAGCTGTTATTTCCTTTGCCATAATTTCAACTCCTCAAAAATTTGAAAAAATTCGTCGTGCTTTTATAACAATATCAATCCAAAGCCTGATAATTTACTGCAAGACCGCCTTCACTTGTTTCGCGGTAGTGGTGTTTAAGGTCTTTGCCCGTCTGATACATTGTTTCAACGACTGTGTCAAACTTAACCTTTCTTGTTGATGTAAGGAAGTTTGCAAGTGAAAGTGCATTTATTGCTCTCATTGCCGCAACTGCATTTCTCTCAATGCAAGGAATTTGAACAAGTCCGCAAACAGGGTCGCAGGTAAGACCTAAATAATGCTCCATTGCATTTTCTGCGGCATATTCAATCTGGTCTAAATCCATAAAATGAAGCTCTGCAAGTGCTGCTGCCGCCATTGAGCAAGCAGTTCCGATTTCTGCCTGACAGCCTGCTTCTGCACCGCTTATTGATGCATTCTGCTTAACAACATTACCGACAATTCCTGCTGCCGCAAGTGCTTTTGCAATTTCAAAATCCGTGAAGCCCTTTTTCTCCTGCATATAGAAAAGAACAGCAGGAAGAACACCTGATGCGCCACAGGTGGGAGCGGTTGTGATTGTTCCTCCGCCTGCATTCTGTTCGCTTGCCGCATAGGCATAAGCGCAAACAAGTCTGTTTTCACGGGTTTCGGGGGTTTCGTCCATATGCCGTTGGGCGTAAAGATATTTTGCTTTTCTTTCAACCTCAAGTCCGCCGGGGAGAATACCTTCTATTGAAAGACCTTCTCTGACAGTCATTTTCATTTGTTCCCAAACAGATTTAAGGAAAACGAAAATACCTTCACCCTCATAATTTGCAACATAATCGCTTAAACGAAGATGGTGCATAAGGCAATATTCCTTGATTTCGTCAAAATTTTTCTGGGGATAAACCTCGGGAGCGGTAACTGCAGGAACTCCCTCTATGCGAATTTCACCGCCACCTATACTCATAGCTCTTACATTTGCAATTTCTTTTTTATCCTTATCGAAAACCACAAAATCAAGAGTATTAGGATGGGGTAAATCTTTTGTTTCGGTATTAAGAATAATTTCATTGGGGGCAGAGATAGTTTCTTTTAAAACCTTATCCGTGCCGTGACCCTCACCCGTAAGAGCAAGCGAGCCGTAAAGGATTACCTTTACAAAAGCGGCATCGGGGTAGTTTTCATTTATATATTCTGCGGCATACTGAGGGCCCATTGTATGTGAGCTTGAGGGACCTTTACCGATTTTATAAAGCATTTTTAAGGATTGCATATTATACCTCCGCCAATTAAGATGTCGTCAATATAAATGGCTGCCGTCTGACCCGGAGCGGCGGCTCTTTGTGGTTCTTCGAAAATGATTTCGCCTTTACCGCCTGTAAGCGTAACTATTGCTTTTGCAGGTCTTGCGGCACATCTTATTTTTACTTCGCATTGGAACGCGCTACACGGAGCGGTTCCTGATGTGAAATTGATATCACGAATATATATTTTTTCTTTGAAAAGTTCGGGGTTGTCACCAATAGTTACAGTATTGTTTTGTGCATCAATGGAAAGCACGTACATAGGTTTCCCGAAAGCACCAAGACCTTTTCTTTGACCGATGGTATATTTATAAATACCCGAATGTGTACCTAATTTTTCACCACTTGACGAGAGAAAATCACCGGGAATTGCTTTTGGATTAAATTCTCTCTCAATGAAAGAAATGTAGTCGTTATCGGGAATGAAACAAACCTCTTGACTGTCTTTTTTTTCTGCAACGGGAATGTTATGGTTTAAAGCAATTTCACGGATTTCGGGTTTTGATAAATCCGCAATGGGAAAAATCACGTGTGAAAGAATATGCTGATTAAGACCGCATAAAAAATAGCTCTGGTCTTTAGTGGACGGATTTCTTTTTATACGGTAAACGCCTTTTTCGTCTTTAATTATATTTGCATAGTGCCCTGTTGCAAGAAGATCACCACCTTGAGAGAGGGTGTATTTCAAAAGCTTTCCTAATTTAACATTAGGGTTGCACATTACACAGGGATTTGGCGTTCTTCCCTCAAGATATTCGTTGCAAAAATAGTCCGTAATCTTTTTGAATTCCTCTCTCATATCGAGAATATCAAGAGGAATATTCAAGGCTTCTGCAACGGCTTTCGCATCTTCAATATCTTTGTCTGCTAAATCACGGGGTTTAAGGCGTAAGGTAACGCCACGAACATTGTATCCGCGTTCTTTCAAAAGTATTGCCGCCACGGCAGAATCAACACCACCGCTGATGGCTACAAAAATTGTTTCAGACATATTTTTGCTCCGAGTTTTTATTTCTTTAAAAATAATAACACAGGTAATATGAAAAATCAAACTGTATATTTGTATAATAAACGGAATTTAGTAAAATATTTCTTATATAGAACAAAAAGCAGAAATAATTACTCTTGAAATTTTGAAAAAATTGGTGTAAAATAATATTATTGATATATTCGGGGTATATATGCTATTTTCTATATGGTAAATTTTTTCAATATGAAAATGTCTTTTTAAAAGCAACTAAAACGTGAAAAGACCTTATATATATCAAAGGATTTTAGGTAAATGTGGAAAAGTAACTCTTGTATTCAAGGGGAACGAAAGGATGGATTTTTTTGTCAGCGGATTTGCATTGCCATACTCGATTGTCTAACGGCTCTCTCGGTATTGAAGATTTGATTTTACTTGCTAAAAAACGCGGGGTTACAACAATCGCCATTACCGACCACGACTGTCTTGCGGGTACGGTAAGGGGTAAGGTTATTGGTGAAAGACACGGAGTTACCGTTATTCCCGGTGTTGAGCTTTCCGGAACGGACAAGACTACGGGTCAGGAAATACATATGCTTTGTTACAAGCCCGATTTTCCTGACAGACTTGAGGGCCTTTGCCGTCGCAGTTCGATTATCAGAAAAAAATCATCTCATATTATGATGCTCAAAGCGGCTCAGCGTTACCCAATAACTCCCGAATTTGTGGTTAAATGTGCATCAGGTTCAACTAATATCTTTAAAATTCATATTATGCAGGCTCTTATGGAGAACGGCTATACCGACAGAATTTACGGTGACCTTTACAAAAAGCTTTTCTCTTCAGATGTTGAGGGCAATATAAATAATGTTCCCGAATATGAAGATGTTTTTGATGTGCTTAAGGCTATTCACGATGCAGGCGGTATTGCAATTCTTGCTAATCCTCAGCGTTGCAAGAATAAAAAACTTGTGGACGAGCTTGTTAAAGCAGGTCTTGATGGTATTGAGGTTTACTCTCCCGAGCTTTCTGATGAAGAAAAGACAGAGTTCATCAAATATGCAAAGAAAAATAAAATTCTTACAACAGGCGGTTCAAACTTCAAAGGGCTTTACAATAAAATGGTGGTTTCCGTTGGCGACTGCGATTTGCCCGATGAATGTGTGCAGGAGTTAAATACCTACAAAACCCGTAAAAAGAAAGCTGAAAGAAAAGCAGCAAAAGCAGAATAAAATATATCAGTCGGTTTAAATTCTCCGGAATTTAAACCGACTGATTTTTTAACTTTTTACCATTTGTTTTCTACATATTCGCAGAAAGCGTACATATCTTTGATTTCAAGTTTTGTGCCGTCATCAAGGGTAACATTACCGCTCCAAAGACCGTGAACCTGATGAGTGTGCATTCTTGCAACACCTAAATTCATATCGGAATGTTGGTCAAAGAAAGGTGTCATAGTCATATTGAATCTGCCGTCCTCGGAGATAAATTTCCAAGGCTTCATATATTTATCGGGTTTCGGGAAGGTTTCAACGTCAACCGCGCCGAATTTATGAGCTTTGCCGTCATAGAAAATGCAGGTTTCGGTTGCATTGCTTTCATCACCGATTGCCCAGGTGGTTTCAAAGCCGAAAATGTGCTTTTTGCCAGCTTCATCGGTTAAATAGGTTGAGCCGTTGCCCCAATACCAAACCATTCTGTAAGGAGTGTTAACACGTCCCCAGTCAAGAGCGCAGAAGGTGTTTTCTTTTGAGAATTCCCAGACCTCGTCACCGTATTTGAATGTACCGCCGCAGGGCATACAGTTCTGCTTTGTTGTCATAAAGTATTTTGTGGGTGCATTCTCGAAGGGGAGAACAGTAGTGATGTTCTCAAGACCCGGCATAATATCCATTTGGAAATTGCACTCAACCATTTTACCTTTAACGGGCATCTTGAAATAAAGTGTTCTTGAATTTTCTTTTGTATCAAAATCAAGCTCAGCCTTGCCCACTTTTGCCTTAAATCTGTTAGGAGTATCGCCTCTTGCAGGGAGAATATATTTATTGTCTCCGCCAAGGAAAAGTGCAAATGCATCTGCAAGAACCTTGCCGTTTTTAATATCAATAAGCTTTGCTGCCGCATAACCGCCGATAGAGATATTAGCAAAACTGATTTGCACGGAATAATCCTTGTTGCCTAACTGATAGAAATCCCATTCTTTTTTTCTTTTATTGGGTTTTGAGAATGAACGCTCATAATCAAAAACATTGTGCCTTGCCCAACCCTTTGCAAGAAGAGTACCGTCCGGAGAAAGAAGAGGGGTTCTTTCTGTATATTCTGTTTGCTTTGAGGGTTCTTTCCATTCATTAAAAGGTATATAAGTTCTTTTTGTTTCGTTACTCATAATAACACTCCCCAAAATAATATTTAAAAAGCAACTCGGAAATAATCCGAGTTGCTTCGAGTTTTAACCGTTAAGAGCTTCCCAGATGATTCTGAAAATATCAAGTGAACCGAGGAATCTTACAAGATTGTCGGGAATGAAGCTTGCAAGCTCCCAGAAGTCTCTGAAATCTCTGTCTTCTTCTGTTGTGTCAACGGGAGCATCCTCATATTCGAGAAGAAATGCCTGAGTATAAACAATACCGCCAACACCAAAAATTTCAGCTCTTACATAACTGCCGATGTTTGCAGCGTAATCGTCAAGGTCAATAGAATCCCCGTAAGCGATAGTGTTGCCGTTTGCAATCCAACGGATGCAAAGAGCTTCATCATCAACACCAAGAGAGATAGTGTCATCAGCTTCGTCAACTGTTACGGAGCTGATATAAGGAGCTTCAACATCAAGGGGAGCTTCATATTTTGCATCGTAGTCGTCAACCTGGCGAGCAAGAACATCTTCTGCAATTGCCTTTGCTTCTTCGTCGCCGTTTTCAAGAAGATAATTGCAGATTTCTTTAAGCTCTTCGTTGTTACCCAGCTTTTTACTTGCAGCAAAGAAAGCGCCTGTGCTCATAGCAGTTTTAAGATTGTCAACTGTGTTTTCGGGCATAAGCATCATTGTGTAGCCTGTGTAAGCAGCATCAACGCTGTGAGCATCACTTGTTGCAATACCGAGAACATTTCTTCCCTCCGGAGCAAGGTTCATAAGAAGAATGTCCCAAAGCTTTCTGTCAAAACGGGTTCTGGAGTCGCCTTTACTGTTCATATCAATACCCATACAGGAGGGGTATTTTCTGAGAATATTTGTGAATTTATCAATATAGTATTTGTACATTGTGTCGCTGTAATCATAAGCGTCAGCAGTACATTCCTCATCACGGGCATTTGTGTATTCACCGGGGTGGTTGATAACTGAAAGACCGCCAAGCTCATCAACAGCTTTAATAGGTGTTTCATAGTCACTTGTACCGCCGAGAAGTCCGTTACCGTAGTCAACAAACCAAGTGTTAACGTGAGCATTGTTGAGAGAGGAGGGGTTCTGCTCGTTAGCAAAAGGAACACGGAGCATTTTCTGACCTACTGAACCGTCTTCAAATGTCTGATAGTAATAATCGCCACCGTTTTCAGTTACAACATCATAACGGTCACCCTCAAAAGTAAGACCGCCTTCTTTGTCAAGAACAACCATTTCTGTGCCCGGATTTCTCATATCAACAAAAACTTTAAGGGCGGGAATTATCTGTTGTTCTGTCCAGGAATAGCTTGTAAGACCGTGATCAGAAACTGCATATACATCGAAACCGTATTTATAGTTTATTTCGAGCATATCCTTAAGGGTATCTCTACCATCGGAAGCAGTTGTGTGAGAGTGAAGGTCAGTTTTATACTGATCCCAAGCCCAATCTACATCTGCATAGGGGTTAACGATTGTGTAATCTCTGTCAGCTTTTGCTGCATAACCTACAGTTGAAAGCACACCTGCAAGCAAAGCAACAACACAGATAACAGCGAGCACTTTTTTTGTCATTTTCATTGTTTATCACCTTTCTTTATATTCTTTGTTTAATAAATTCTTTTTTATTTATCATTTTTTCAAGAGCTTCTTCTCTTGTGATTTTGCCGTTGTTAGCATCAGTCATAAGCTGAACATCGTGGTCGCGGAGCTTGTAGAAAGCCCAGCAAATGCAACCTAAAGCAACACCGATAGCGGGAACCATTATAAACAGGAACCATAAACCGTCAAGAGTTTCAGGGGTCTGGGTAATTCCCAATTCTTTGAGCTGGTCAAAGTTTTCGGCGGCGGAAACATCCTTCCATTTAATAACACCTAAAAGGAAAAGGTAAAGAGCTGAAGAAATTGCTCCGGTAAGCTTTGTCATAAAGGTCTGAATTGAGAATGTGATACCTTTTGCTTCAATGCCGGATTTGAATTTACCGTATTCTGCGCAGTCGGGGGTGAACATAAACATCATAACACCCATAATGCTCTGAGGAACTGCACGGATAACATAAAGTGCAACTATAAGCCAAGTGTTGCTGTAACCCAAAAGCCACATAACTATACTCAAAGCAATTGTTATAAAGCCACAGAACATAAAAATCTTCATCTTGTCGAATTTTTCCACCATTTTGGGAACAAGCAATGAGAAGATAAGAGAGGGAATTGCAGAAAGAGCCATAACTACCAGACTGAACTGCGAGTTTTTGAAAAGGTAGAAGGCAACAATCAAAGTCATTTGACCTGCTATATTAGCTCCGCTATAGAAGAAAATACCACCATAATAAATGAGAAGGTTTTTGTTTGAGAACAGGTATTTAAACATTTTTCTTACGGTGAAGGTTTCATCCTGCTCGCCACCGCAACGCTCAACACCGTTTTTGCAAATGAATGCCATTGTGATAAGAGCAACAACTGCAATGATAATAGAAACAGTGCTGTAGCTGAAGCCTATACCTTCGCCTGCAAGAACTGTTGCAAGAATGGTTGAAAGACCTGAACCTGCGCCACCCCAGATGCTCTTGTAAGACTGAAGGGCAGTTCTTTCATCAAGGCGTTCTGTCATAGCGGTAACCATACCGTATATGGGAACATCACAAAGGGTATAAGCAGTATCCCAAAGAATATATGTTATTGCATACCAAGCAAGCTTGAAAGCCTCGCTGCCGTCCTTGGGCATTGAGAAAAGCAATACCGTTGAAACGGGAATGGCAATCAAGGAAATTTTAAGCCAGGGCATAAATTTCTTACCGCTTTTGAAACGAACCTTGTCAAAGATGCAACCGAAAATAGCATCATTAACCGCATCCCATATTTTTATAAGCAAGGTTATACCTGCGGCTTTTTCAACATCAATACCCTGAAAGAGAAGAGCCGTTGTCAGAATTGTTGTTACAAGGGTGTAAATCATATTCTGACCGGTAAAGTATATGTAATAGCTTTTCCTTTCCTTATTGGTGGTTTGCCATAGGGGATTTTTATTCTGTTTTTCTTTTACCAAACACATCAACTCCAATACCCCATACTAAGTTATATTATATTGTAATACTTTACCAATTCAAATTCAAGTAACAAGTTTAATGAATTTTACATTATATTTATGTGCAAAAAACAAAAAACGGAACTGCCGAAACAGTTCCGTTTAAAATTATTTTTTTGATGAACCAACCTTATTAAGAATGGAAACGCTTCCGATGATGATACCAACAACAATAAAGATACCAATCATACCTGCGCCTGAGCAAAGAAGAGCTTCACCGATATTTTCTGTTGTGAAATGAAGACCGTCAACTGTACCTGCCTGGGCAACCTGTGAAAGTATATTGAACATAGTTTTTACCTCCTATTAACCTTGACCGAAGAAATTAAGAATCATACCACCGGCGATAACGGAGGCAACCTGACCTGAAACGTTAACACCTGTTGCGTGCATAAGAAGGAAGTTCTGATTGTCTTCCTCAAGACCCAGCTTGTGAACAACACGGGATGACATTGGGAATGCGGAAATACCTGCCGCACCAATCATAGGATTGAATTTCTTTCCTTCGGGAAGGAAAAGGTTCAAGAATTTTGCGAAAAGAACACCGCCTGCAGTATCGAAAATGAAAGCTACAAGACCAAGACCGAGAATGAGAGCAGTTTCCCAGGTTAAGAAAGCTTCGGCATTCATATTTCTTGCAACTGTGATACCGAGAAGAATTGTAATAAGGTTTGCAAGAACCTTCTGTGCTGTTTCTGAAAGGGAGTCAAGAACGCCGCATTCTCTGATAAGGTTACCGAACATAAGGAAGCCGATAAGAACTGCAGACTGAGGAGAAACAACACCTGCAATAATGGAAACAACAATGGGGAAAAGAATTCTTGTTGTTTTAGAAACGGATTTGCCCTCGTACTTCATACGAATACGGCGTTCCTTTTTAGTAGTAAGAAGCTTAATAACAGGGGGCTGAACAATAGGTACAAGAGCCATATAGGAATATGCCGCAACAATAATAGCACCGATGTATTTTGAACCTAATGCTGTTGCAACGAAAATTGATGTGGGTCCGTCTGCCGCACCGATAATAGCAATTGAAGCCGCTTCATTGATGGGGAAGAAAAGTGAAGCCACAGTAAGCGTAAAGAAAATACCAAACTGAGCCGCCGCACCGAAAATCATAAGCTTAGGATTAGCAAGAAGAGGACCGAAGTCAATCATTGCACCGATACCGATGAACAGGAGCAAGGGGAAAAGCTCGTTTGCAACACCTGCGTTGTAAAGAACTTCAATTGCACCGTGCTCGGAAATAACACCTTCCGTAAGTGCCAGAGGAAGGTTAACGAGAATTGTACCAAATCCCATAGGCAAAAGGAGAGTCGGCTCCATATCTTTTGCAATTGCAAGGTAAATAAGAAGTCCGCCAATTGCCCACATTATGAGCATAGGGATAATTTCCGTTGTAAAATCCATTCCCATTACGGCTTCGAAAATGCTCATAATTTTCGTGCCGAAATCCATTAAAGTTTCCATATTTTTCCTTCTTTCAAATTTTGAGAAAATAAAATTTATTCAACAATTCCTTCGAGGAAGTTTGTTTCCTTAACATTAAGCTCTCTGTCAACACGGAAAGTTTTGATTTCGTGCTTGCCGATATCAAACCAGAAGCCGTTGTCGAAAAGCTTTGACATAATGTAGCAACGGGTGGATTCAATGCCCTTTGTTTCATATAGTCTTATGATAAGGTCACCGCTACCGTCTTCGCAACGCTTGAGAGCAGTAATGAGAACATTATCTGCATTTGTGTAAAGGAATGAGTCTTTTTGTGAAAGCTCACCCTTGTGATAGCTTTCGGGAACTGCGACAACATTATTGTTGAAAAGATGTGCCTCTTTAACAATATCGGTGCTTTCTGCTTCGCCATCGTGAAGATAGATGCCGTAGGAGAAACGGTTCAGACCTTCATCGGTGAAATTGAAGTTAGCATCAGGTCTGTAGGAATAGTGGTCTGCAAAAATCACATTTCTTAAAGCCGTGAGTCTTAATTCTGCACCGGGACAGTCATAGCTGTATTTTGAATCACTCATAACGGAAAGGCCGAAGCGTTTACCGTCTTTTGAAACAGTAATATCCGCCCAGTTGAGAGCAACCTCTTCGTCACCGTCGCAGGGACGCTTAATGAAGCTGTTGGGGATTTCGTAGGTTGAAATTTCTTCCTTACCTCCGATGGGGAATGCAAATTTAAGAAGAGTGAATTTTTCCTGCCACATTGCCTTGCAGTCAACCTTTAAGGTTTTCTGACCTTTAGCAAGAATGAATTCCTGATTAAGAAATGAATCATTAAATTTATGAACTGTACGGATTACTGAACGAAGAGCGCCTTTTTCAACTCTTTCGATGCTTACTAATTCCATAAGACCTTTGACATCGTGGAATTTGAAGACATTATGTGCCCAGGTATCAGTTTTATCGTCATTGATAACTGTGGGAATAGCGAGGAAATTGTCACTTGCGTATTCTGTGAGAGTTTCTTTGTTTACAAGGCTCTTGATGTAACCTGTCCGACTGTCAAGCTCAACAGAGATATATTCGTTTTCCATAAAGAAATCCTGTTCACCCGGAAGCTCTTTATCTGCTTTTACATCTTCTGTTTCAAGCCAGTAGGTTGCATAACCGAAAGGCGCAACCTTTGCCATAAACAAGGTATCGAGATGCTCGTCGTTTGAACGGGAAGAGCGAACATTCTGGAAAAGAACCGAATTACCCTCGGAATCTGTAACCGCTTTTGAGGGGTGGTACATTCTTACGGGCATATTGATTTCATAAGAATGGGGATTGAATACAATTACCGGACGGGGTAAGCCGTTATGAGCACCGGTATAATGACGGGTTTCAAAAATCGCATCGCTTACTCCGTCAATCCAGGTGTCTATTTTACGGGCAATTTTAAGAACCGCATTGTTGTAGCTCTCAGATGCAATATTTAAAGCGTAACCCTCGGATTCCTTAACATCCTCATAAGCCTCCATAATGGAGCAGCCGCAAAGAATATCGTGGAACTGGTTGAAGCAAACCTTCTTCCAGGCATCCCTGAATTCTTTTGTTTTCGGAGTACAGTCTGTAACAATTGATGAAATTGTGTCCCATTTTTCTGCTGCCGCAAGAGTGTTTTCCGCTCTGCGGTTAAGAGCTTTAACAAGAGAAGTTGCGCTGTAGCAACCGCTTGCGTGATGCTGTAATTCGTCCTGCCAAACGGGAATTTTAAGAAACTGACTGAGCATATCTTCGAAGTATTCATCGGGAGAGGAGAATTCAAGCTCGTTATAACCCTCTCTTTCAAGATTTTCTTTGAGATATTCAATGTCGCCCTTTGTAGGACCGCCACCGTGATTGCCTACTCCATAGAACATCATCATTCCGTGACCTGTTTCTTCTGCACGGCGGTTGGCATCTTCAATTCTGTTATCAAGAGCTTCCTTGCCGTGAGCACAGTAGCTTTCGGGGATTCTGTATGCCATAATACGAGTACCGTCGGCACTGTCCCACCAGAAAAGGTTTTCGGGAATATTTGCATTTTCGTGCATACCGGGACGGTGGAAAACATAGGTGTTCATACCGCCTTTTTTAAGAAGCTGAGGAAGCATTGCATTGTGACCGAAGGAGTCAACATTGTAACCTGTTTTGCAGGTGATACCGAATTTTTCGTAGTAGTAAAGCTGACTGTAAAGAGCCTGACGGGCAAAGCTCTCGCCTGAGGGCATATTGCAGTCGGGCTGTACCCACCAGCCGTTAACGGGTACCCATCTGCCTTTTTTCACCATTGCTTTGATTTCTTCAAACATTTGGGGATCAATTTCTTCAACCCATTGATAGTATGCCGCAGAAGAGCAGGTGAAAACAAAATCTTTATATTCTTTTAATCTGTCCAGGGCACTGCGGAAGGTCTGAAGAACCTCGCCACAACCCTCCTGCCAACGCCAGAGCCATATTGGGTCGAGGTGAGCGTTGCCGATAAGTTTGATTGTTTTGTCCATTATTCTTCACCCTCCTCAATAAATCCGAAATATCTGCCTAACCAATAACCGAAAGTAAATACATAACAGCTTTCAACACAGAAAACGCCGCCACTGTCTTCGTTTTTGTATTCAAGGGGGTTTCTGTCAAGTTTTGCAATGAATCTTTCGTCGTTTGTGGGAAGTGCGGAGATTTCTTTATAACCGCCCATATATGTTCGTACAGGGTAGTCGCGTCTTGATGTGAGAGAAACCTGACTTGCAAGACGTGAGGCATTGAAGCGATAAAACCAGGTTCTTATGCGCTCTGCATCAGGTTCTGCATCAGGGTCGCTGAGGAAATAGGGGAAATCATAGCAAGGGTTGTATTCGGGAGCAAGAGAATATCTCCAGCTTCTGAAGCCTTCAAGGAAAAGCTTCTTTCTTTGGGGGTCGGGTTCGAGAGTGGCAAGTCCCCAAAGGGCAAGAACAGCAAGGTTATGGTCGCCGTACATAATGTCTTCGCGGTCATCAATTCCCCCTTGAAGACATACCTGATGAAAACGGTCAAAGTGACCTGTAGTTAATTCTGCATAGCCTCTTTCACAAAGCATATTATAGGTTTCAAGGAATTTGCCCTCTTCGCCTGTAATGTGCATAGTAACTCTTAAAAACATAAGAAGCTCTGCCGCATTGAGACAAGCATCTGCCCAGCCCATACCCGAATTGAAATATTCTTCATTCCATTTTGCCCAGGTGGTAGGCTTACCGCTTGCTTCGCGGAGCTGGAAGCCGTTATCAATAATATGGTTCATTGTGTTTTTAGCGGCGGTTTTGAGAAGCTCATCATATTCCGGATCTTCACAGCCCAGAAATTCGTGGGCAACAAGAAGATGCATATAATGGTGAGTTATTTCGTCACTACTTGTATCACCCTTGTAGATGATGTCAGTATCCTCGTAGCCTTCGGAAGTATAGTATTTACGAAGTCTTTCAGGAATGGGAGCATCTGCTTTTACTTCAAGACCAACAATATTTTGCTTTCTTGCTTCTGTTGTATTCAGACAGGATGCGGTTGCACCGTTCTTTTTGTAGAAAAGTCCGTCGTCGGGAAGAGGTTCATCCTTTGTAAGATAAGTTCTTGCAACAAAGCCGTTACCGCGACCTGCAATATACATAAGAAGAAGACAGGCTTCACTTGCTCTCATTGCAACATCGCGTGCTTCAAGCGTTTCGTGAGCATAGTCACCCTTTTCTTTTTTTAGAGTTGCATAACGGAAGATTTCACCCATAGCATAAGCGGAGGAGAAACTGCCGTCATTATCAGAATGTCCGTAAGGAAGCGCGGATTTAAGATTGCCGGCTTCTGCAAGATGCTTCTGGCTTACCATACCGTGACGCTGAACATAGGTAAGTGTTTCCTCAAGGAGTTTGTAGGATTTTTCCTCCATAGACATTTTAATCATAGCAATATGAGTCACACCTTTGTCCGTAAGCACCCATACACCGTCTGCATCATCGGGAACAAGAGCGTGAACATTGTTGTCAAGAAGGTCACGTCTTGCGCTGAAATACATTACAATATCGTAAATGCTTTTTGCATTGGGGTCATAGCGTGTAACACCACAGTTGGAACCGTACCACATAACACCGTTTCTGCCTTCACAGAAGCAGGTGTAATCCTTCTTTTTCTGGGGAAGAGGATAGGGAAAATCTGTTAAGTCGGGTTTTTGAGGACGAACCTCTAAAAGAGCCTTCGGTACTTCAATATCGTACTTTTTAAAATGGCTTGATACCCTTGTAAGCTGAGGGTAAAGTTTAATAGGTTGTGCCATTGAAACACTCCTTTGTGAAATTAAATCCAAATTTATACAGTATAAATCATAACAAAATTAAGTGCAATTTTCAATATGTCAGGTAAAAATATATTATATTAAAATTTAAAATATCTATTGGAATATTTAAAACAAAGTGATATAATAACAAAGATAATGGAATAATATGGTGCATTTGAAAGGAAAATGCTTATGAATACATCTGTTTTTGATAAATATGAATCAGAGGTCCGTTCCTATTGCCGTAATTTCCCCGCAGTTTTTACTAAAGCAAAGGGTTCAATTATTACTGCTGAGGACGGAAAAGAATATATCGACTTTTTCTGCGGTGCAGGCGCTCTTAACTACGGTCACAATAACGACTATATTAAAGAGAAGATTATTAACTATCTTGAAAGTGACGGAATAATTCATTCCCTTGATATGTTTACATCTGCAAAAAGAGATTTCATTGAATATTTTGAAAAAAACATTCTTGAGCCTCGCGGTTTTGATTATAAAATTCAGTTCCCCGGTCCAACGGGAACAAATGCAGTTGAAGCAGCACTCAAGCTTGCAAGAAAGGTTAAAAAGAGAAACAATATTTTTGCATTTATGGGTGCTTTCCACGGAATGACTCTGGGCTCTCTTTCAATGACTACCGACAGAGATTCAAGAGAAGGTGCAGGTGTTGTTCTTACTGATGTTACCCATATTCCAACACCCTATATGTTCCCCGAGCTTGATGTTCTTAAATATATGCAGACTCTTCTTGATGACGACCATTCGGGCGTTTCAAAGCCTGCTGCAGTATTCATTGAGCCTGTTCAGGCAGACGGCGGTATTCACGTTTTCAGCGTGGAATTCCTTAAAGGCTTAAGAGAATTTTGTACAAGAAACGATATTCTTCTTGTTTGTGACGATATTCAGGTTGGCTCTGCAAGAACAGGAACATATTTTTCCTTTGAAAGAGCAGGGATTACTCCCGATATTGTTACCCTTTCAAAATCCATCGGCGGTTACGGTATGCCTTTTGCTCTCGTTCTCTTTAAACCTGAGCTTGACGTGTGGAAGCCCGGCGAGCACAACGGCACATTCAGAGGAAGTCAGCTTTCAATTGTTGCCGCAAAAGCAGGTCTTGAAATAATGCTTAAAGATAATGTTGAAAAAGAGGTTCAGCGCAAAGGTGAAATAATCAAAGAATATCTTGGTAAGGTTAAAGAAATCAACGAAAACTTTGATGTTCGCGGTATCGGCTTTATGTGGGGTGTTGACTGTAATAAAGTAAAACCCGATGCAGTTTCAAGAGCGATTGTAAAAGAGTGCTTTGATAACGGACTTATCGTTGAAAGAGCAGGTAGAAACAATGATGTTGTGAAATTGATGCCCTGCCTTCTTGCAGACGACGAAACTCTCAAAAAAGGCTTGGAAATCTTTGTGAATGCTGTAAAAAAAGTGAATGCGGAATGCGGAATGCGGAGTTCGGAATGCGGAATGAGACTTCGCAAGGAGTAAATAAACATTAACTGTAGGGGACGGTCTTGACCGTCCCTTTGTTGTTTTTTGAATAAAGTAGAGGTAATGCGAAGCCTATCATCCCTGTTCCATCTTTGATGGAATAGGGAGGGGGACCGCGTCAGCGGTGGTGGGTTGCCCCGTAAAGATTATTCAATGTAAAAGTATTGCAAGCAAATACCATCTGGTTGGTCAATCAAATAAATTTAGAACTAAAAAGTTTAAGACGATCCCCCTCTTTTCGAAAAGAGGTTCAAAAACCCACAACTTTGTTTTTCTTGCTATTCTTTTCGTTATACCTCTTTTTTTTGAAAATAATATGTGATAAAATATATATGTATAATTTTGACAGTCAAAGAAAAGAGATTAAAAATGAAAAAAGGAAAAAATCAAGAGAGGAAAACAAGTACGGCGAAGCTGATGAAACGCTTTTTGCCTTACTATAGGTTACATATAAAAACATTAATATTCGATTTATTCTGTGCATCGCTTACAACTGTTTGCGAGCTGGCGCTTCCTTTGATAGTGCGTTTCATAACAGATGCAGTTACAACGGATGTTTCAGTTTTAACACCAAAAGTTATTCTTGGCGTTGGCGGAATGTATCTTATAATGAGAATAATTGATGCGGTAGCAAATTACTATATGGCATCCGTAGGTCATATTATGGGTACAAAAATGGAAACCAAAATGCGCAAGGATTTATTCGAGCATCTTCAAAAACTTTCCTATTCTTATTACGATAATACAAAAGTAGGGACAATAATGTCCCGTATCACAAGCGATTTGTTTGATGTTACGGAATTTGCCCACCATTGTCCCGAGGAATTTTTTATTGCAGGAATTAAAATTGTTGTTTCGTTCATAATTTTGAGCTTTATAAATCTTCCTTTAACCCTTCTTCTTTTTGCGGTAATTCCCGTTATGGCGATATGCCTCAGATATTTCAGGAAGCGTATGCGTGACGGATTTAAAGAGTCACGAGTTGTTGTGGGTGAGCTTAACTCCCAGATTGAAGATTCTCTTTTGGGTGTTCGTGTTGTAAAATCCTTTGCCAATGAAAAAATTGAAGAAAACAAATTTAAGAAAGGTAACGAAAAATTCCTTGAAATTAAATCCAAGGTTTATAAATATATGGGTTCTCACAGCTCTATTAACAGAGTTTTTGAGGGTGTAATGTATATATTGATAGTTGTTGCAGGAGCTTTTGCACTTATAGGCGGAGAAATCACCGCGGCGGACTATATTGCATACCTTCTTTATATCTCAACTCTTCTTACCTCAATAAGAAAAATCATTGATTTTGCCGAGCAGTTCCAGAAAGGTATGACGGGTATAGAACGTTTTGCGGAAATTATGGACACCGAGCCCACAATAAAAGACAAAGAAAATGCAAAAGAGCTTGTTGTTAAGGATGGCACAATTGAGTTCCGAAATGTAACATTTAAATATTCCGATGAAACGGAAGAAATTCTCGATAATATAAATATCAGTATAGGTAGCGGTGAGAGTTATGCTCTCGTTGGACCCTCCGGTGGAGGAAAAACCACAATTTGCAACCTTATTCCCCGTTTTTATGAGTTAACCGAGGGTAGCATAAAAATTGACGGAACAGATATTCGGGATGTCACTCTCAAAAGCCTTCGTGAAAATATCGGTGTTGTTCAGCAGGATGTTTATTTGTTCTCGGGTACTGTAAGGGAAAATATCGAATACGGCAGACCCGGTGCAACGGAAGAGGAAATAAGAGCTGCCGCCCGTCTTGCAGGTGCTGAAGAATTTATTGACAAACTCCCCGATGGATTTGATACCTATGTTGGCGAACGCGGTGTTAAGCTCTCGGGTGGGCAGAAGCAGAGAATCAGTATTGCAAGAGTATTTCTTAAAAATCCGAAAATACTTATTCTTGACGAGGCAACAAGCGCCCTTGACAACGAAAGCGAATATCTTGTTCAGCAGTCTTTGGAAAGACTGGCAAAGGGTAGAACAACCATAACCGTTGCTCACAGGCTTACAACCATTAAAAATGCAGATAAAATACTTGTTGTTACCAAGGACGGAATTGCCGAAAGCGGTAATCACGAAGAGCTTGTTGCTCAAAACGGACTATATTCAACGATGTATAAAATGTATAGAATATAATTCGGAATGCGGAATTTGGAATTATTTCTTGCGATACTTTTATGAAGTATAATCTTTCCGGGGCAACCCACCACCGCTAACGCGGTCCCCCTCCCTATTAGCCTAAAGGCTAACAGGGATGATAACATTCGCAAACTTTTTACTTTTCTGGCATCTGGCATCTGGTATCTATTTGTTTAACAAATATATTTAGGAGGAAACATTATGACTTACCCAACCCCTCATATCAACGCAAAGCCTGAGGATTTTGCAAAAACCGTGCTTATGCCCGGTGACCCTTTAAGAGCAAAATTTATTGCAGAAAACTTTCTTGAAAATGCAAAATTAGTTAATAATGTCCGTGGTATTCAGGGCTATACGGGCACATATAAAGATACACCCGTTTCCGTTATGGCTTCGGGAATGGGAATGCCCTCAATCGGTATCTACAGCTACGAGCTTTTCAACTTTTTCGATGTTGAAAACATTATTCGTGTAGGCTCTGCAGGCGGTATGTGCGAAAAAGTTAAGGTAAGAGATATTATTATTGCTCAGGGTGCTTGCACAGATTCCAATTATGCCCACACCTTTAATCTTCCCGGCACTTTCGCACCTATTGCAGATTATAAACTCCTTAAAACATCTGCTGATATTGCAGAAGAAATGAAGTTGCCCTTTGTTGTAGGCAATGTTATTTCTTCCGATACTTTTTATAATGACAATGAAAATGTCCCCCAAGGTATGACATCCGCTGACCTTTGGAGAAAAATGGGAGTTTTAGGTGTTGAAATGGAGGCGGCAGCACTTTATATGAATGCTGCAAGAAGCGGTAAGAGAGCCCTTGCAATTCTTACAGTTTCCGACCACCTTGTAACAGGAGAAGCTCTTTCTTCCGATGAAAGACAAAATTCCTTTACGGATATGATGAAGCTTTCACTTGAAACGGCGATAAGATTATGAAAAAAATAAAAAGAGTTTTTCTTATTGTTCTTGACAGTTGCGGTATAGGGGAAGCACCCGATGCGGAGAATTTCGGTGACTGTGGTGCAAACACAATAAAATCAATTTCTACTTCAAAAGAATTTAAAATTAAAAATCTTCCTTCAATGGGTTTTGCCCATATTGATGGGCTTTCTTTTTTAGGTGATGGCGAATTAAAAAGCAAGGTTGCAAGGCTTTCTGAAAAATCAAAGGGTAAAGATACAACAATCGGTCATTGGGAAATTGCAGGAGTGGTTTCCGAAAAGCCTTTACCCACCTTTCCCAACGGTTTTCCCGAAAACATATTAAAAGAATTTTCGGAGAAAACAAGCAGGGGAGTTATATGCAACAAAACCTATTCAGGAACGGAAGTTATAAAGGATTACGGTGAAGAGCACCTTAAAACAGGTGATTTGATAGTCTACACTTCTGCAGACAGCGTTTTTCAGATTGCAGCCCACGAGAGCATTGTTCCACCTGAAAAATTATATGAGTATTGCAGAATTGCCCGTGAAATTCTAAAGGGAGACTTTGGTGTTGGTAGAGTTATTGCAAGACCCTTTGAGGGTGAATACCCCTTTAAAAGAACCTCCCGCCGTCACGATTTTTCCATTGAGCCACCAAAAGAAACAATGCTTGATATCTTGAAAAATAAAGGTTTAGATGTTATAGGTGTCGGGAAAATTCACGATATTTTTGCAGGTAAGGGTCTTACAGAATATGTGTTTACCCAAAATAACGCTGACGGAATGAAAAAAACAACCGAATATCAGAACACGGATTTCAACGGACTTTGCTTTGTTAATCTTGTGGATTTTGATATGGTTTACGGTCATAGGCGAGATGTGGACGGATATGCGAAAGCCTTGACGGAATTTGATAAATGGTTAGGTGATTTTACCCAAAATATGAGAGAGGATGATGCTCTCATTATTACCGCTGATCACGGTTGCGACCCTGCTTTCAAGGGCACAGACCACACAAGAGAATGTGTGCCCTTTGTTCTTTACGGCAATAATGTTGAACCGGAAAATCTCGGCACAATTGAGGGTTACGATTATATATCAAAAATAATTGAAAAAATCCTTGTGAAAGAGTGATTTTATGACAGATAAAGAATTATACGGATTAGCAATAAATGCTATGAACAATTCATATTCACCCTATTCGGAATGCAAGGTGGGTGCGGCTTTGCTTTGTAAAAACGGAAAGGTTTTTACAGGAACAAATATTGAAAATGCCGCTTTCGGTCCTACAGTATGTGCGGAAAGAGTTGCTGTTTTTAAAGCAGTTTCCGAGGGTGAAAAGGAGTTTTCAAAAATTGCTGTTGTTGGTGGAAAAGGCGGAATAATCAACGGAATTTTCGCTCCCTGCGGAGTCTGCAGACAAGTGCTTAGAGAATTTTGCGAAGATGATTTTGAAATACTTTTAGGCGAAACGGCGAATAGTTATAAAACTGTTACATTGAAAGACTTATTGCCGTTGTCATTCAGTCCTGAGAATGTAAAATAATGTAAGATTCAAGATGCCAGATCCCAGATACCAGAATTGTGACAACAGATTCATTTTTCCAATTTTTTTGCTTAATTGTAGGGTGGTAAACATTCAGACGATAACAGTTGCTGATGCATAAAGTCTGGCATCCGGCATCTGGTAACTGGCATCTAAAAACGAGGTAAAATATGAGAATTTATGATATTATAAAAAAGAAACGTGACGGCTTTGCTCTTACAAGAGAGGAAATAGAATTTTTTATAAAGGGCTATGTTGACGGGTCTGTTCACGACTATCAGGCATCAGCTCTTTGTATGGCGATTTTCTTTCAGGGTATGGATGAGAGAGAAACCGCGGATTTAACTCTTGCTATGGCACATTCGGGTGATACAGTTGATTTGTCCCGCTTCGGTGACTTGACTGTTGATAAGCATAGCACGGGCGGAGTTGGTGATAAAACCACTTTAATTGTTGCACCGATTGTTTCTTCATTGGGTTGCGTAATGGCAAAAATGAGCGGTCGCGGTTTAGGTCACACAGGCGGAACTATTGATAAATTAGAATCAATTGAAGGCTTTAATACCGCTCTCTCACCGGTCGAATTTTTCGCTCAGGTGGAGAAAAACGGCGTTGCGGTTGTAGGGCAGACGGGTAACCTTACCCCTGCAGATAAAAAACTTTATGCCCTTCGTGATGTTACCGCAACGGTTGATAATCTCTCACTTATTGCTTCAAGTATTATGAGCAAAAAGCTGGCTGCAGGGTCACATACAATTGTACTCGATGTGAAATGCGGTTCGGGTGCATTTATGAAAACTCCCGAGGAGGCAAAGGAATTAGCAGAGGCAATGGTTAAAATCGGTAAAAACTGCGGTAGAAATACTGCGGCGGTTATTACAAATATGGACAGACCCTTGGGTAACAATATCGGCAATTCTCTTGAGGTTATTGAAGCTGTTGAGGTTCTCAAAAACAACGGTCCTGAGGATTTAAAAGAGGTTTGCCTTACACTTTCATCTGAGATTGTTTCCCTTTCAAAAAACATTCCTCTCTTTGAAGCAAGAAAATTAACAGAAGATGCACTTTATTCAGGCAAAGCCTTCCTAAAATTCAAGGAATGGATTTATTCTCAAGGCGGAAATAAGGACTGGATTGAAAACACCGACCTTTTCCCGAAAGCTACTTGTAGTTTTGAAATTAAAGCAGAAAATGACGGTTATATTTCAAAAATGGATGCTGAAAGCATCGGTATTGCATCTGTGATTTTAGGTGCAGGCAGAGAAACAAAGGAAGATATCATTGATATGAGCGCAGGAATTGTGCTTAATAAAAAAACAGGAGATAAAGTGGAGAAAGGGGATACCCTTGCAATCCTTTATTCCTGCAACGAAAAGTCATTCAATTCTTCAAAAGAAAAATTCATATCTGCTCTGGAGTTTTCCGAAAAGCCAATAAAAGAAGAACCGTTAATATTTGAGGTTATAAGATAAATTTATCGTCCCTGTGCAAAGAACAAGTTTTTTGCACAGGGACGAATGTGTTTATATTTTCATCAAATTCGGAATGCCTTTGATAACAGACGGAATTGCTTTAACAATCATTGCTGTAACGCCACGGACAAGGGGCTTCTTGTCGTTAAGAATGTCAAGAAGCTGTTCAGCCATTTTGGGACTGAAAATACCGAAGCTCATTGAAATAAGGTTTTTAATAGGTAACTGTAAAGCAATACCCGAAGCCATACTGCTTTCGCCAACAAGTTTCTTGATAAGTCCAACGATTTTTGCACCGTTTTTGCCTGCAGCAGAATCTTCAATTGTGTTAACAAGAGTAAGGTTGGGGTAAGCCTTAATTTCGCGAGGGGGAAGAGCTCTTCCGAGAACTGCAACAAATTCTTCGTCCTTGATATCCATAATATCTGCTGTGTAATATTTAGCAGCAGTTGCTCTGTAATCGGGGATTACTGCTTCAACTGTTGATTCAACATTAAGCTCAGCAGAAAGTCTGATATCACGGCTTGAAGCACCGACATTAATAGTGAATTTACCGCTTTCAACGTGCCAATCGTGAATGTTTACATTGTAGTAAGCAAATGCACGTTTGCAAAGCTCAATTGAAACCTCTTTTTCTTCACCTGCTTTAAGGAATACCTTTTTAAAGCCTTTAAGCTCCTGCTTGGGTCTGAAAATAGTGCTTTCATTATCGGTTACATAAATCTGAGCAACCTCAGCACCGTCAACAGAGCCTGTGTTCTTAATCTTGAATGAAACAGTTACTTTATCTGTATCCTTAATAGAATCTGCAGAAAGCTTAATATCGGAATACTGGAAGTTTGTGTAAGAAAGACCGTAACCGAAGGGGAAGAGAACATCCTTCTCTGCAGTGTCATAATATCTGTAACCAACGAAAACGCTTTCCTTATATTCAACTGATGCGGTGTAACCGGGGTAATAGTTGTAAGAGGGGTTATCAGAAAGTGAAAGGGGATATGTTTCTGCCAGCTTACCGCAGGGGTTAACATCACCAAAGAGAATATCTGCTGCAGCACTGCCCGATGCCTCACCACCAAGAATGCAGTTAAGAATACCCTTAACCTTATTTGCCCAAGGCATTTCAATAGCTGAACCGCCTGAAAGAGCAACAACAACGTTTTCATTTACTGCTGTAACTGCATCAACAAGTTTAGTGTGAAGAGCGGGAATGCCTAAATGACGGCGGTCAAAGCCCTCGGATTCAAATTCTTCTGTAAGACCGATGAAGAGAACAACAGCGTCCTTGCCCTTTGCAGCTTCAACAGCTTCTGCAATAAATTGCTCGTCAGAAATTTTGTTTTTCTTTGCTGTTGAATAACCGGGAGCATAAGTAACCTTTGCACCCTTAGAGAGAATTTCATCGTATGCACAATCAACTTTAATTGCGTTAACAAGTGAAGAGCCTGCACCCTGGTAACGGGGCTTTTTAGCCATTTCACCGATAACTGCAATGTTTGCGTTCTTTTTAAGAGGAAGAATAGCATCGTCATTTTTAAGAAGCACCATACATTGACCTGCAATTTCACGGGCTTTCTGATGATGAGCATCCTTATCGTATGTATAGTCGCCGAGAACTTCCTTGGATTTCATAATAACCGTAAGAACGTTATCAACCATTTTATCAAGGAATTCCTCGGGGATTCTGCCGTCCTTAACAGCTTCAACAATCTGAGCGTTACCTAAGCCGTTGGATGTGGGCATTTCAAGCTCCTGACCTGCAAGAAGACCGGCAACGCGGTCATTTTCTGCACCCCAGTCAGTGACAATCATACCCTTGAAGCCCCATTCGTCACGAAGAACATCTGTAAGGAGCCATTTGTTTTCTGCGCAGTATGTACCGTTAAGGCGGTTGTAAGCGTTCATTATTGTCCAGGGTTGAGCCTGTTTAACTGTTTTTTCAAAAGAGGTAAGATAAATTTCTCTTAAAGCACGCTCATCAATAACGCTGTCGCAGGTCATACGGCGGGTTTCCTGGTTGTTACCTGCAAAGTGCTTGAGAGATGTGCCGATACCTTTGGACTGAACACCGTTAACGAATGCAGCGGAAATTTCACCTGCAAGGTAGGGGTCTTCGGAGAAATATTCAAAGTTTCTTCCGCAAAGAGGAGAACGCTTGATATTAGTACCGGGTCCTAAAAGAACGCTTACCTGCTCTTTAAGACATTCTTCACCGAGAAGAACACCCATTTCATAAATCAAATCAGGGTCCCAAGAGCAAGCGGTTGTTGCCGCTGTGGGATAGCAGATTGCAGGAACACCCTTAAGGCTTGTTGCCTGCTCTTTATCCATTTTTTCTGCACGCTTTCTGATACCGTGAGGTCCGTCAGTCCACATAACAACGGGGATACCAAGTCTTTCAATTCCGGGTGTGTGCCAATAGTCAAGACCGGAACAAAAGCTTGCCTTTTCTTCAAGAGTCATTTGTTTAATAAGGTCTGCGTGATTCATTTTCTACCTCCGTAAAGGGTGAGGATTTTCGCACCCTGTATTTCAAAATTATACACTTTAATGATAACATACAAAATATTCCAATGCAAGAATTATTTGCTTGTTATTTCGTCATTGTTATTTCGTCATACATTACTTTAATGATTTTCGTGCTGTTAAGGCAACAATCGGTGTTGTTGGAGTGGTAATAGGCAATAAGTAAATAATCTTCGCCTTCTATGGTGGTAGGATAGCAGTAGCCGTTATCGAGGTCATCTTCAAGATAGAAAAGCTTTTCTTGTGTAAATACGGTTTCCTCTTTTTTTCTTACTGCCATCACGTATGGTGTTCTGCCCCAGAATTCTGCATCATCATCTCTTAAAATATGCTCAGGGATTGGATTTAAAATTGCAACTGTAAGGTCTTTGAAGTCCTTAACCGACATAGGCGAAGCAGGGGAGGAAAAGAATACGTTGGGTTCGGGTGTTGACCAGGTTTCACCGTTATCCTCGGAGTAACACTCATACTGATAACCTAAAAGAGTTCTTATATAGCACCATATTTTACCGTCGGGCAATTCATAAAGTCCCGGTTCCTGAAAGCCGATTTTGTCATTGGGGAAAGGCGTTTTTAATTCTTGGGCAGTTTTATTCCAGGTGTAGCCGTCGTCATCGGAATAGAAAAAGCAAAGCTCACCTCTGTGCAATTCATCATTGTTGTCATAAATTGTGTGTTTTGCAAGAGGAAGAATAATTCTGCCGTTTTTAAGCTTTAAAACTCTGTCGTTATTGAGAATGAAATAATCGGGTCTTTCGAGAGAGTTTAAGCAGTTTTGCGGTTCACTCCAGCTTTTTCCCTCATCAGCAGAACGCCTCGTAACAATGGTATCGGTTCCATCTTTGTTTTTAACAATATAAAAAGCACCGATATCTCCGTTTCCCATTCTTAAAAACGAAAAGCTCATAATGTTAAGGTCGTTTTCGCCCTTTTCAAAAAGTATCCTTCTTTCTGACCAGGTTTCACCCTCGTCAATTGAAAAAATGCAGGAGATTCGGGCAATATCCTCGTCCTCTCTTCCGCCTAAAAACTCAGTAAAGGCGAATAATATGCTACCGTCATTCAAACGGATAAATGAGCCCTCACCGATTCGCCTTATTGACCCCTCAGGAGCCATTAAATGAACTTGTCTTCCGACTTTTTTCATAAATTCCACTCCGAACAAAAAATTATATAACAAGTATATCATACAATTTGCACATATATCAACAGCGAAATTGTAACATAACGACAGGTTGTTTTTATTGCTTTTAAAAAATCCCTATGATAAAATTAATTTAATTTGAAATAGGGAGGGAATCCTATGCTTTATAAAAAAAATTCTGCTCCTGCTTTAACAGAGGAGCTATTTAAAAATCCTACTGCGGAATACCGCGGAACCCCCTTCTGGGCTTGGAATAACTTGCTCACCAAGGAAGAGCTTTGCCGTCAGATAGATGTTTTTAAGGAAATGGGTCTGGGCGGATTCCATATGCACGTAAGAACAGGTCTTAAGAACAAATATTTAAGCGACGAATATATGGAGCTTGTTAAGGCTTGCGTTGAAAAAGCAAAGGGCGAGGAAATGCTCGCCTGGCTTTATGATGAGGACAGATGGCCCTCAGGTGGTGCAGGCGGTCTTGTTACCTGTGATGAAAGATATCGCGCAAGAAACCTTGTTTTCACAACTGAAAAGCAGGGTCAGGGCTTCAGTGCAGGTAACTGCTCCCGCTCCAACGGTGACAGAAGCGGTAACGATACCCTTTTGGCCTGCTATGATGTTGTTCTCGATAGCGATGGATACCTTGAAAGCTATAAAAGAATAGACGAAAACGAAGATGCACAGGGCACAAAATGGTATGCTCTTTTAAATATTTACGGTCCTAACAGCTGGCATAATGACCAGACCTATGTTGACACTCTCAACAAGGATGCTATCAAGCGATTTATTGAGGTTACTCACGACAGATATAAAGAAAGCGTAGGCTACGAGTTTGATAAAACCGTTCCTGCAATTTTTACAGACGAGCCTCAGTTTACAAGAAAGGACACCTTTGATAACTCCTTTGACACAGAAGATGTCACAATGCCCTGGACAGATAAGGTTCCCGAGCTTTATAAAGAGGCTTACGGTGCTGATATTCTTGACACTCTTCCCGAAATTTTCTGGGATTTGAAGGATAGCGCCCCCTCAATCCACCGCTACCGTTACCACGATTTTATTGCAGAGCTTTTTGCACAGTCCTTTGCAGATACCGTTGGTTCTTGGTGCGAAGAAAACGGAATTGCACTTACAGGTCATATGATGGAAGAGCCAACATTACACAGTCAAACTGCCGCTTTAGGTGAAGCAATGCGTTCCTACAGAAGTTTTCAGCTTCCGGGTATAGATTTGCTTTGCAACTCTCACGAATTCACAACCGCAAAGCAGGCACAGTCTGCCGCACATCAGTTCGGTTATGAGGGTGTTCTTTCCGAGCTTTACGGCGTAACAGGTTGGGATTGTGATTTCAGAACCTATAAGCATCAAGGCGACTGGCAGGCAGCTTTGGGTATAACTGTGCGTGTGCCCCACCTTTCCTGGTATGCAATGGCAGGTGAAGCAAAGCGTGATTATCCTGCATCAATTTCTTATCAGTCCCCTTGGTACAAGGAATATGGTGCAATCGAAGACCATTTTGCAAGAGTTAATACTGCTCTTACAAGAGGTAAGCCCATTGTTAAGGTTGGTGTTATTCATCCTGTTGAAAGCTTCTGGCTTCACTGGGGACCCAATGATAAATCAGCAATTTTCCGTGACGGTGCTGATGAAAACTTCCTTAATCTTACAAGGTGGCTTATTGAAGGAAGTATAGACTTTAACTTTATATGCGAATCTCTTTTGCCCACCCTTTGTCAAAAGGGTTCTGCACCCTTTAAGGTTGGTAAAATGGAATATGATACAATTATTGTTCCTGCTTGCGAAACCTTGCGTTTAACTACATTGGAGCGACTTGAAGAATTCCGTAAAACCGGAGGAAGACTTATTTTCCTCGGTACTGCGCCGAAACTTTGCGATGCCATCTCTTCCGAAAGAGGTAAAGCTCTTTACGATATCAGCGAACATATTGACTATACCCGTTCTGCACTTCTCACCGCAATGGAAAAGGACAGAACCCTTACTATTCGTTACGATAACGGAAGTCTGACAGATGACCTTATTTATCAGCTCCGTCAGGATGAGGACTGCAAATGGTTATTTGTTTGCCACGACAGAGAGCCTCATAATAAGGATATTGATAACGGTGATAATATAAGAATTACCGTAAACGGTGAATATGGCGTTGTTATTTATGATACAGAAAACGGAAATATAATTCCTGTGACTTATGAAATTAAAAACGGTAAAACCGTAATTTCAGACCATATTTACGGCTATGAATCAAGGCTTTATAAATTGGTTGATGTAGCTTCTGCTTCACCGAAAACAGAAGAAGAGAAAACAGAAAGAACAGAAATCCGTGTTCCCTCACAGGTTAAATACGAGCTTTCCGAAGAGAATATTCTTGTTCTTGATATGGCAGAATTCAAGGTTGAGGGTGAAGCTGAATTTTCACCGAAAGAAGAAATTTTAAGGCTTGATAATATATGCCGTGAAAGACTTGGTCTTCGTGAAAGAGGCGAGGCTATTGTTCAGCCCTGGGTATATGGAGAAGCTCCCGATGTAAGCAAGGTTACTCTCAGATACACCTTCAACAGCGAAATTGATTATGAGGGTGCATTCCTTGGTCTTGAGGATGCTCCAAAAGCAGAAATAACCTTTAACGGCGAAAAGGTTTCCAATGAGATAGTTGGTAATTATGTTGACTTTTCGATTTATAAAGTAAAACTCCCTGAAATCAAGAAAGGCGAAAACCAGCTCATTATAACTTATCCCTTCGGACCATCTGCAAACCTTGAAACAGTATTTGTTCTCGGCTATTTTGGAGTTAAGGTTGTTGGTACTGAAAGCACAATTATTCCTCTTCCCGAGAAAATCGGCTTTGGTGAAATTCTTTCACAGGGCTTCCCGTTCTACAGCGGAGCAATTACATATAAAATACCCGTTAGTGTTGAAAACGGCACAATAGAAGTTGAGACTTCTGATTATCGCGGCGCTCTTATTGCCGTAGAGATTGACGGTGAGAAAAAGGGCAGAATTATTTATCCGCCCTATAATCTTGAAATCAAAGACCTCACAAACGGTGAGCACCAAGTCGGAGTTAAGCTCTATATTCACAGATACAACTCCTTTGGTCCTGTTCACCTTGTAAATGAGAAAGAGTCATGGCACGGTCCGAATGCTTGGCGAAGCAACGGACGAAATTGGTCTTATGAGTACGTATTAAGAAAAACAGGTATTCTCAAAGCTCCGGTTGTAAGAGTATAAAACAAAATCACTCCATTGAAATTTACGAATAAATTTCAATGGAGTGATAAATTTTTATACAAAGAGTTTTTTCGAAAGCCAAGCTCTGACTTTTTTACTTTTGTTAGCATAAAGCCAGAAGAAAACGAGAGCAAGACAACAAACATCTAAAATAAGGGTTATTTCAGAAGCTATTATATAATTACCCAGGAAGAAGCAAGTGCTTGTAATCGCCAGACAGATTACAAGGTCAATAAAAATATGAAGCACTTTTGAGGTCCAGTGGCGTTTCCTTTTGCGATACCAGAAAGTGAAATATAAAACACAAGCAGAAATAATTGCAATAATGGGTACAGCAATACTGAAATACCACTTTGCGTCGCTTGGGTCGTTGGCATAGAAGACTAAAGTATATAGCGCAACCGCCAGAGTATCAAAGCCCCACATTAAATAAGGGTGCAGTTTTTTCGTCAGGAAGGGAAAAATAAACAAAATCCAACATAAAAGCGAACTTGATGCAACATAAATGAACCATAATGATTTAGGATCTAAAAAAAGATTTATGAATATACAAACGATATTTGGTATTAAGATTATGAATGTAATTATAATTGCAACAAATTTTTGCTTGATTCCTGATGGAATATCGGGAGTGTGGGAAAAGGGAAGGTTGGATTCTTCACTTTTTCCGTTGGGATTATACACGGGAGTGTCACAAAGGGCGCATTTGTGGGCGCTTTTGTCTAATTCCACTCCGCAATTTACACAATATGACATATTAAACATCCTTTAAATTTATGTGTTAATCTCGGTTGCTTTCGATTTTTACGTGAAATCCCATTTTCACAAGAGTTGTGAAAATTTCACGTTCAATATCCGTTTCTTTGTAAATTCCGGCAATTGTTAAAACAAGGTTATCACCAACAGTTGCAAGACCACACCTGACAGCGTTGCGAATACCGGGGCCGGGCATAAGAAACACTTTTTCAACAAAGGGTAACATATCATCGGGAAGTTTTACTGCACCTAAGTTTGAAAGCAAAACAGAGGTTGTTTGTTCACCTGTAATGAGGAAAGAGACACCTACACCAATATCTTTAACCACTAAAGGCAAAAATTTTAAAACGGGGTTTCTCTCAAGTCCCATATTGGCTGTTACCATTGCGTTGAGCTTCTTTTCGTCATTTGCAAGGCGGAGCTGATAAGCTACCTGCCTTAAAAGCTCCTCAAAAGAATAGTCACCTAATTGGGGGTCAACCTTTGCGCGAAGGCAAATAGTGAAGTTTCGTAAAGTTTCTGTCTTGTAAACGCTTCTTAAATCAATGGGAATCTGAACGGAAACTTCTTTTTGTTTTTTTGATTCTTTTCTTTGCTTTTCGATATGCACCTGCATAAGAAGAGCGGCAAAGAATTCTGTTATGGTTACTCCCTGCGCTTTTGTATATTTATGAATATCGCTGAAAGACATTGTTCCCGAAATTATATTTACCATATGTTTTGGGAGTTTTGTACCTTTTGCGTGATAAACATATTTATCACTTCGTTTAATTTTGCCTTTTGAGTTGGCAATTTTTGAAAAGGCATCTTCGAGTTCTTCCTTTTTTGGCACTTCCGAAGAATCAAGCACAAGACCGCCAACGGAAATGTTATGACCGCAAAGCTTTAAATATTCTGCAACAAGCGTGCAAGAGAATATTGCGGCACCGTGACCATCGGAAATAGCGTGATATGTGTCAACCGCAATTCTTCTTCCGTGGTAGTAAACTCTGAAAAGAAAGCCGTTGTTCTCTTTGAATTTAACACGATGACAAGGGTTTTGAATATCGGGCTTAACATCGGGCGCGATATTTGGGTTTTTCTCAAAATAATACCAGAAAAGCCCTTTTCTGATGCGAACATCAAATCCGGGGAAACGAGGCATTATATTTTTCAATGCTTTTGTAAGAATTTCAGGGTCGATTTCTTCTTTGAGTTCAATGCAAAAACGAAAGATGTTTGACCAGGTTCCTGTATTCTGACCGGGGAAAATTGAAGCAGCATTATCAAGCCTGAACCATTCAGGCAAGCTCGGATTTCTTCTTTCTCGCAGTTTGCCTTCCGCCAATTTCAAAGCTCCTTTCTTTAAGGATGTAGCCTGAACAGTAAAAATACCGTTTTACTCATTCTCTGGGTAAAACGGTATTAAATTTTAGATTTTTAAAGCGTCCTTGATTTTAATTTTACCTACAAAAGGAATTTTCAAATAACCGTTACACTTATCATCCTCGAAAGTAAGATGAACATCAATTTCTTTTCCGGGGAGAATAGCAACAGTTGCTTTTGCATCAAGGGTATCGCCGTCTTCTTCGAATTCAGTTATTGTAATATCCATATCGAAATCAGCATTATCAATTTCAATTTCAAATTCATAGTTGCCGTTTTCAAATTCAATTTCAAAAACGGCATCGCCTTTGAAAAACATATGGTCAATACTTACTTTATATTTACCAATTCCAATCATAACAGGTACCTCCGTTAGTGTTATTTTTATTCAATAGTCATTCCGCCTGCCAAACGAAGAATTTTGCGAGCATCCTCTGTTGTAATTTTTCCGTCTGTCGAGTTATCTGCATTGGCGGCAATGTTTTGTTCGGGAGTCAGAGTCAATGTACCTATAGATGTATGCATAGCAGCTTTCACATCAAAAAGAGTAACAATACCGTCTCCGTCTATATCGCCTTTGAGAGAGAAGTCATCGTTCATAAGAATGATAAATCTGCCACCTTCAGAAACCTGAACACCAACAAAAGGTGCGTGTGCAGAACCACTGACAAGGACAAGCTCGTCCCCTATTTGTTGATATACTTTAGTTGCACTGGGAATTGCATCGGGACAAACTGCATCAAAAGAAAAAATCACGTCGCCCTCAGGAGTGTAAGGAAAGCATTCATTTGTTATTTCTATATCAAAGGCAAGTGCTTTGGAATATCTTGTGGGCAACAGATCCTGCACCTCTGTGATTTCAACGGGCTCAACCGCAATATCAATCATATCGCCTTCATAAATCACATCATAAGCATCTACCAATTGTATGCGGGTATCGTTATCTGTTATTGTATGTGTGGTTTTTGTTATGATGTCAGTAGGAAGCCCTTGCTTGACTAAATATTTATAGGCCTCTGAGTCCTTTGCACAAGAGATACCATTGGTGAAGAAATATACCTTGTTGTCGTCCGAGTCTATTGTTCCCAGAACGGCATCATCACCGATACTCGTAAGGCTTGCGGGTAAATCTATTCTTTTTAAAGAATCGCAGTATGCCAAAGCTTCTTTACCTAAGGAATAAAGGTTATCACTTAAACGGATGCTTTCAAGATTCCAACAATAGGAAAAAGCGCGGGTGTTTATTGATGTTACGGTGTTATACATATCAACCGATGTTAAATTGTAGCAATGGTCAAAGGCGTAGGAGCCAATGCTTTCAATTCCGTAAGGAACCGTAAAATGACCGCCTTTTCCTGCAGGGAAGCAAATAAGATTATAGGTTTTGCCGTATGTTTCAGATAACTCATAGGTGTCTTTTCGATAAAGAACACCATCGATAACAGTAAAGGTTTCATTTGATGGGTCAATATCAAACTCTGTAAGAGAAGAACACATATTAAAAGCTCTTGCAGAAATTGTTTCAAGAGTTGCCGGTAATTTTATGTAGGTCAGGCTCTCGTTTCCGGCAAAAGCTTTTATGAAAATGCCTGTAACAGGGAAACCACCTAATTTTTCGGGTAGAATAATTTTCGTTTCCTTACCGGTGTAACCGGTTATGATGGATTTTGTAAAGTCATCGTTGGTATTTGTTTTGTATGTAAAATCACTTTCAGGAGGTGTTACGGGTTCATCACTTTCATAAACCCCGGATGTTCCGCCGATGGCAGTAGGTATTTTATCTGTAAAAAAGAAACAGGACAGTGAAATTGCAAAGCACAAAACAAAACTTAACAGTTTTTTCTTGTTCAAAACAGCACATCCTTTCAAACGACATTATACTAATATAATTATATTATAGAAGCAATGCGATTTCAATAGGAATGTTTATACAAAATTTTGGGAGATTTTTGTTAATTCGACATATAAAAAGCAAAGCTCCGAAGCGAACTTCGGAGCCGTATGCTTTTTAACAATTCAGTTACTTAGATAGCGCGGGTAACCTTACCGGAGCGCAAGCAGCGTGTGCAAGCATATACTCTCTTGGGAGAGCCGTTTACGATTGCTTTAACTCTTTTTACGTTGGGTTTCCAGGTTCTGTTTGAACGTCTGTGTGAGTGAGAAACCTTGATGCCGAAAGCAACTTCTTTGTTACAAAATTCACATTTTGCCATTGAGCTGCACCTCCTTCAAATTTTTTCAAGATAAGTCTAAACATAAGACAACGAACGTATAATATCACCTTTCGCCGTCAAATGCAAGCATTTTTTTTGAAATTGTCCGTTTTTATGAACTTTCACAGTTTATTAGGGATGTTATTGCAATATTTTTTTCAAAATTGCTTGATTTTTTAAGAATGATGATATATAATGCTATTTGAAACCGAACATTTGTACACTACCAAAAAGGAGATATATTAAGAAATGGCAGAAAGAAATGAAAAAAACAAAGCACTTGAAACAGCACTTTCACAAATAGAAAAGAATTTCGGTAAAGGTGCAATTATGCGTCTCGGAGAAAATGCAGGACTTAATGTTGAAGCAATTCCCACAGGCTCAATTGCTCTTGATGCGGCTACGGGTATAGGAGGACTTCCTCGCGGAAGAATTGTTGAGATTTACGGACCTGAAAGCTCAGGTAAAACCACCCTTGCTCTCCACGTTGTTGCAGAGGCACAAAAAATGGGTGGCGAAGCTGCATTTATCGATGCTGAACACGCCCTTGACCCCGTTTATGCAGCTGCTTTGGGTGTTGATATTGATTCTCTTCTTGTTTCTCAGCCCGATAACGGTGAACAGGCGCTTGAAATAACAGAATATCTTGCTCGCTCAGGTGCACTTGATGTTATTGTTGTTGACTCTGTTGCAGCTCTTGTTCCAAAGGCTGAAATTGAAGGCGAAATGGGCGACTCTCACGTTGGTCTTCACGCTCGTCTGATGTCACAGGCTTTGAGAAAATTAACAGGTGCAATTTCAAAATCCAATACAGTTGTTATCTTTATTAACCAGCTTCGTGAAAAGGTTGGCGTTATTTACGGTAACCCCGAAGTTACAACAGGCGGTCGTGCGCTTAAATTCTATTCAACTATTCGAATTGATGTAAGAAGAGTTGAACAGCTTAAAGGTGCAGGAAACGAGTTTATCGGTTCAAGAACAAGAGCAAAAATTGTTAAAAATAAAGTTGCCCCTCCCTTTAAAGAGGCTGAATTTGATATTATGTATGGCGAAGGTATTTCCAAATACGGCGAGCTTCTTGATTTAGCAGTAAAAATGGAGGTTATCAGAAAAAGCGGCGCTTGGTTCTACTACGGTGAGGAAAGACTGGGTCAGGGCAGAGATAATGTTAAAGAATATATCAAAAACACTCCCGAATTTTGCGCAGAAATTGAAGGTAAGGTTCGCGAAGGTATAAAAAATCTTATTTCCGCCAGAAATCCCATTTCTCGCAGAGAACAGGCAGCTCCTGCCCCTGCTGAACCTGTTTCAAAAGAGACTGCAAGAGCAAAAATTGATATTGCAGTAGATGATGACGAGTAATAAATAATGAATATTACATCCAAACAGGGTAACGGCAATAAAGTTCATATCTATATTGACGGAGCTTATACCCTCACACTTTATGACGACTATTGGTATCTTTGCGGTATTAAGGACGGTCAGGAAATTTCAGAGATACAGCTTGCTTCCTTAAAAGAGGAGGCAGGCTTTCGCTCTGCTTATGAGAAGGGTATAACCTATCTTTCTATGAGAGCTTATTCCGAAAAAGAACTGTATGATAAGCTGAAATTGAAATTCGGTGCTGAGTCCTCTCGCAGAGCGGTAGATAAAATGCTTGAGAGAGGTTATATTGATGATGAGGCCTTTTGCAAAGAGTATGTAAGGTATCTTTTTGAAGTAAAAAAATATGATGTAAAGAGAATTACATACGAGTTAAAAATTAAAGGAATAGATGGCGAAACTGTTAACAATACCCTGAAAATACTTGACAATGAGCCAATTTCGCGTATTATAGAAATGTTAAGGACAAAATACGAAAACAAGCTTGAAACGGAAAAAGACAGAAAAAGAATTGTCAACCGTTTCGTAAGAATGGGGTATTCCTATTCAGATATAAAATCTGCATTTTACGAGTGCGGATTTGAAATGCCGAAAGGTTAAGGTGAAATTTATGTCACGAAAAATCGGGATGATTAGTTTAGGTTGTCCAAAAAACCAGGTAGATGCAGAATTGATGCTTAAAAAACTTGTTGATGCCGGATATATTCTTGTGCAAGAAGCAGATAAAGCAGATATTGTCATTGTTAATACTTGTGGTTTTATCGAAGATGCTAAAAGAGAATCTATCGAAGCAATTCTTGAAATGGCAGATTTAAAAGAAGACGGCTTTCTTAAGAAGATTCTTGTAACAGGTTGCCTTGCTCAAAGATATAATGACGAAGTTTTTGCGGAAATTCCCGAGGTTGACGGCGTAATAGGCATAGGGGCAAATGCAGATATAGTTGCAGTTTGTGACGCTATTTTTGAAAATAACGAGCAGTATAAGGACTTTCCTGATAAGGAGCAATTGCCTCTTGACGGCGGAAGGATTCTTACCACTCCCGAATATACTGCATACCTTAAAATTGCAGACGGTTGCTCTAACTGCTGTTCTTACTGTGCAATTCCTTCAATAAGAGGCGGTTTCAGAAGCAGAAAAATTGAAGATGTTCTTGAAGAAGCGAATATGCTCTGTGAAAAAGGGGTTAAAGAGCTTATTCTCGTAGCACAGGATACAACCCGATACGGTGAAGACCTTTACGGTGAGTTAAAACTTCCCGAGCTTTTAGATGAGCTTAATAAAATTGAAAAACTTCAGTGGATTCGTCTTCTCTATTGTTATCCGGACAGAATCACAGACGAACTTTTAACTGCAATTGCAGAAAATGAAAAGGTTTGTCATTATATTGATATTCCCTTCCAGCACGCTGACGGCGAAATTCTTAAAGCGATGAACAGAAGAGGCGATAAAGACTCGCTTCTTGCTCTTGTGGAAAAAATCAGAGCAAAAATCCCCGATGTTGTTTTGAGAACAACCTTTATTGTCGGCTTTCCCGGAGAAACGGAAGAGGCGTTCACAACTCTTTCCGAATTTGTTAACGAGGCAAAAATTGACAGAGTTGGTTGCTTTGCCTATTCTCGTGAAGAGGGCACACCCGCATATGATTTCGAAAATCAGGTTGACCCCGAGGTTGCAGCAGAGCGTGTTGAAGCAATTATGACCCAGCAATATACAATTTCCGAACAGAAATCGGAAGAATGTATGGGCAAAACCTACGATGTTCTTGTTGAAGGCTACGATTCTTATACAGACAGCTATTACGGCAGAACATATATGGATTCCCCTGATATTGATAATAATATTATTTTTACCTCAGGATACGAAATTGAAGCAGGAGAAATTGTTCCCGTTGAAATGTTTGATAAGGATGAGTATTCGCTCATTGGTGAAGCAGTATGAAAAATATGAATGTTCCCAACCAATTGACGATTATAAGAATAATTCTGACCCCCATATTCCTCGCTTTGTTTCTGAGTGATATCCCCCATCACTATCTAATAGGTTTGATTGTTTTTGCAATAGGTTCGTTTACTGATTTTCTTGATGGGAAAATTGCAAGGAAAAAGGGTATTGTGACCGTTTTCGGTCAGCTTGCAGACCCTGTTGCAGATAAAATTCTCACAACCTCAGCTTTACTTGCATTTATGCAGTTCGGTCTTTGCAATATATGGATTATTATGATTGTATTACTTCGTGAGTTTACAATTACATCTTTCCGTCTTGTTGCAACGGCTCAGGGAATTGTTATTCCTGCCAATGTTTACGGCAAGCTTAAAACTATTTCACAGATGGTTTTTTCCCTTGTTATTATGATTCTTGCAGAGCTTAATGATATCGGCGTTCTCGGTGAGAATTTCCCCATTTCTGCAGTATCAAACGGACTTTTGTGGATTACTGCCGCTCTTTGTGTGATTTCAGGCGTGATTTACGTTAAACAGTCTATTAAACTTATTGACTTTTCGAAATAAGGTGAAATTATGCAGCTTTATAACTCACTTACTCATAAAAAAGAGACTTTTAAAGAAAATGTTCAGGGCAAGGTTAATATGTATACCTGCGGTCCTACAGTTTACCACTTTGCACATATAGGAAATCTTCGCAGCTACATTATGGAAGATGTGCTTGAAAAGCATCTTCGTTACAGCGGTTATGATGTTAAACGAGTAATGAACATTACTGACGTCGGACATCTTTCAAGCGATGCAGATACAGGCGAAGATAAAATGCTCAAGGGCGCCAAAAGAGAAAATAAATCTGTTATGGATATTGCAAAGTTCTATACGGATGCTTTCTTTGAGGACTGTAAAAAACTTAATATTAAGGTTCCCGATGTAGTTGAACCTGCAACAAACTGTATTGATGAATTTATTACAATGGTTCAGGGCCTTCTTGATAAAGGCTATGCCTATGTTGCAGGCGGAAATGTTTATTTTGATACATCGAAGTTGGATGAATACTATGTTTTCAACAAGCACGACAGCGATGAATTAATGGTCGGTGTTCGTGAGGGCGTTGAAGAAGATACAAACAAACGCAACAAAAACGACTTTGTTCTTTGGTTTACAAAATCAAAGTTTGAAGAACAGGCTCTTAAATGGGATTCGCCTTGGGGCGTAGGCTATCCCGGTTGGCATATTGAATGTTCCGCTATCAGCCTCAAGCATCTGGGCGAAAAACTTGATATTCATTGTGGCGGTATTGATAATGCTTTCCCCCACCATACAAACGAAATTGCTCAGAGTGAAGCATACCTCGGTCATAAATGGTGCAATTATTGGTTTCACGTTCTTCACCTTAACACCAATACAGGCAAAATGAGTAAATCAAAGGGTGAATTTCTTACAGTTTCTCTTTTGGAAGAAAAGGGCTATAATCCTCTTGCATACAGATTTTTCTGTTTGCAGTCCCATTACAGAAAACAGCTTGTTTTCTCTTATGAAAATCTTGACGGTGCCGCAACTGCTTATGAAAAACTTCTCAAGAAAATTGCAACGCTTAACCCTTGCGACGGCGACGAGCTTGATATGGCGACAGTTGAAAAACTTCAGGGCTCGTTCAAAGCGGCTCTTGATAACGATATAAACACATCTCTTGCAGTTACTGCAGTTTATGATGTCCTCAAAGAGAAAACCAATGATAAAACAAAAATTTATCTGCTTGAGGATTTTGATAAGGTTCTTTCTCTTGATTTGGTTGAGGGTGCAAAGAAAATTAGCGGAACTAAAGAAGAAAATGCAGAGCTTGACGATTTTGCAAAATATGTTGAAGAACAAATTGCTTTGAGAGCTGAAGCTAAAAAAGCCAAAAACTTCGCAGAGGCAGACAGAATCCGTGACGAGCTGGCATCAAAGGGCGTTACACTCCTTGATACTCGCGAAGGCACAAAATGGACTAAGGAATAAAAGGTATATTTATGACAAGTAAAGAAAGAGCAAAACTCCGTGCAGAAGCAAACGGTCTTGACCCGATTTTCCAAATCGGTAAAGAGGGTGTTACAGATGCGGTTATTGCACAAATTGAAGATACTTTTAATACAAGAGAGCTTTTTAAAATCAAGGTTCACCTTGAATCCTCTCCTGAACAACCGAAAGAAATTGCAGAGAAAATTTCAAAAGCAACAGGTTGTGACGTTGTTCAGGTAATCGGCGGAACAATTGTTGTTTTCCGCATCAACCTTATTCTTCGTCAGAGGGCGGCGGAAAAGAAAAAACGTCAGCAGGAAAAAGCAAGAAAAGAAGCTCTTGAAAGACGTACCGAGCGTACAAAAAAGAAATACAGCAGGTAAAAATTATGAGTGAAATTGTTACCGTAAACAAAAAGAAAAAGGTCGGTTCTTTTATAATCGGTCTATTGGTTCTTGCCCTTGCAATTACAGGGGTTGTGAGCATCGGGAAATTTGCAATAGAAAAATTCTATTCGGGCGAGGAAGAGGTCGTTGACTATTCAGGTTATGCAGAGTTTTTAACCTGGGTAGTTGGCGTTGATCCCGATTCTTTTTCAGATATAACCAAGGCAGATAAAAATGCTCTTCTTAATATTGCAATCTGCACTCTTTTAACGGATGACGTTAAAACAGGGGACTATAATGTAACAGAAAAGGGACTTATAGTTCCTGCGGAAGATGTAGCAGGCTATTATCTTAAAATGTTCGGACCGGATGTTGAAATAGTACATTCTACCGTTATGGGTTACGGTTATGAGTTTACCTATGATGCAAGTGAAAACACCTATACTGTTCCTCTTACAGGTGTAACTCCGCCATTTACAGTGAGAATTGAATCCGTTGAAAAAACAGGCGGGCTTGCCGTTCTTCGTGTAGGCTATGTGGGAACAAATAATATTGAGGTTGATCCCGACGGAACAATCGCCGCAACCCAGCCCGACAAATATGCTGACATTACACTCAAAGAAACAGAAACGGGTTATAACCTGATTTCTGTTATGGCAGTAACAGCAGGCGAATATCAGTAAAACAAATTCGGTCAGATACAAATCACTTTTGATTTGTATCTGACCGATAAACTTTTATATGCTGGCAACTGGCAGCTGGCGACTGGCAGCTTAATTCCGCACTCCATTGTCTATCTTCACCAAAAATTTCCCTGTTAGATAATGGGAATTTTACCTTTAAACTATGGAAATATTAAAAAATATGTGTTACAATGAGCGATGGTGTAATAACTCTAATTGCGCCAAAACGCGCAAAAAATTTATTGGAGGTAAATTATGAGCAAGAAATTCGTTTATTTGTTCAAAGAGGGCGACGCTTCGATGCGTGAGCTTCTCGGTGGTAAGGGTGCAAACCTTGCAGAAATGACCAACATCGGTCTTCCTGTTCCTCAGGGTTTCACAATCACAACTGAAGCTTGTACTCAGTACTATGAGGACGGCAGAAAAATCAACGATGATATCCAGGCACAGATTATGGAATACATCGACAAAATGGAAGAAATTGTTGGCAAGAAATTCGGCGACAAAGAAAATCCCCTTCTCGTTTCTGTTCGTTCAGGTGCTCGTGCATCAATGCCCGGTATGATGGATACAATCCTTAACCTTGGTCTTAACGAAGATGTTGTTGAAGTTATGGCTGCAAAGTCAGGCAACGCTCGTTGGGCTTGGGACTGCTACAGAAGATTTATTCAGATGTATTCTGACGTTGTTATGGAAGTTGGTAAGAAATACTTCGAGCAGCTTATCGATGAAATGAAAGAAGCTAAAGGCGTAACTCAGGATATCGAGCTTACTGCTGAAGACCTCAAAGAGCTTGCAGGTCAGTTCAAAGCTGAATACAAATCAAAAATCGGTAAGGACTTCCCCTCAGATCCCAAAGAACAGCTTATGGGCGCTGTTGAGGCTGTTTTCCGTTCATGGGACAACCCCCGTGCAAACGTTTACCGTCGTGACAACGATATTCCTTATTCATGGGGTACTGCTGTTAACGTTCAGGCTATGGCATTCGGTAATATGGGTGATGATTGCGGTACAGGTGTTGCTTTCACTCGTGACCCCGCTACAGGTGAAAAAGGCCTTATGGGTGAATTCCTTGTAAATGCACAGGGTGAAGACGTTGTTGCCGGTGTTCGTACTCCTATGCCCATCGCTGAGATGGCTGAAAAATTCCCCGAGGCATTCGCAGAGTTTACAAAGGTTTGCGCAATCCTCGAAGATCATTATAGAGATATGCAGGATATGGAGTTCACTGTTGAAGCAGGCAAGCTCTATATGCTCCAGACAAGAAACGGTAAGAGAACTGCAAAAGCTGCTCTTAAAATCGCTTGCGACCTCGTTGACGAAGGTATGATCGATGAAAAGAAAGCTGTTGCAATGATCGATCCCAGAAACCTTGACACTCTTCTCCATCCCCAGTTTGATGCTAAAGCTCTTAAAGCTGCAACTCCTGCAGGTAAAGGTCTTGGCGCATCTCCCGGTGCTGCTTGCGGTAAAGTAGTATTTACTGCTGAAGATGCAGAGGCTTGGAATGCTCGTGGCGAAAAGGTTGTTCTTGTTCGTCTTGAAACATCTCCCGAAGATATCACAGGTATGAAAGCATCTCAGGGTATTCTTACAGTTCGTGGCGGTATGACATCTCACGCAGCTGTTGTTGCTCGTGGTATGGGTACTTGCTGTGTATCCGGCTGTGGCGATATCAAAATGGACGAGGAAAACAAGAAATTTGAACTCGCCGGTAAAACATATGTTGAAGGCGACTACATCTCAATCGACGGTTCTACAGGTAACATCTACGACGGCATCATCCCCACAGTTGACGCTGAAATCGCAGGTGAATTCGGCAGAATTATGGATTGGGCTGATAAATACAGAACTCTTAAAGTTCGTACAAATGCTGATACTCCCGCTGATGCTAAAAAAGCTCGCGAGCTCGGTGCAGAAGGTATCGGTCTCTGCCGTACAGAGCATATGTTCTTCGAGGCAGAAAGAATTGCTGCATTCCGCGAAATGATCTGTGCAGACACAGTTGAGGAAAGAGAAGCAGCTCTTGATAAGATTCTTCCTTATCAGCAGGGCGACTTCGAAGCTCTCTATGAAGCTCTTGAAGGCAACCCCGTTACAATCCGTTTCCTTGATCCTCCGCTTCATGAGTTTGTTCCCACTGAAGAAGCTGACATCAAGCTCCTTGCAGATGCACAGGGCAAATCCGTTGAAGATATCAAAGCTATCATCGCTTCTCTTCACGAGTTTAACCCTATGATGGGTCACCGTGGCTGCCGTCTTGCAGTTACTTACCCCGAAATTGCTGCAATGCAGACAAAGGCTGTAATCCGCGCAGCTATCAATGTTCAGAAAGCACACGCTGATTGGAATATCGTTCCCGAAATTATGATTCCTCTTGTTGGCGACGTTAAGGAACTCAAGTTCGTTAAGAAGGTTGTTGTTGAAACTGCTGATGCTGAAATCGCAGCTGCAGGTGCAGACCTTAAATACGAAGTTGGTACAATGATCGAAATCCCCAGAGCTTGTATCACAGCTGACGAAGTTGCTAAAGAAGCTGACTTCTTCTGCTTCGGTACAAACGACCTTACTCAGATGACATACGGCTTCAGCCGTGATGATGCCGGTAAGTTCCTTACAGCTTACTATGACAGCAAAATCTTCGAGAACGATCCCTTTGCAAAGCTCGACCAGAACGGCGTTGGCGCTCTTATGGAAATGGCTGTTGAAAAAGGTAAAGCAAGTGGTAAGAACCTCCACTACGGTATCTGTGGTGAGCACGGCGGCGACCCCGTTTCCGTTGAATTCTGCCACAAGATTGGCCTTAACTACGTTTCTTGCTCACCCTTCCGCGTTCCGATCGCTCGCCTCGCAGCAGCTCAGGCTGCCATCAAGGGATGAAGGAATTAAGCTGAACCCCAGTAATATCAAGGGTTTCGCGACTTCTCTTACAAAAGTTGTAGCTGTATAACAGCTATTAAACTAGCAATCAGCTCCCCGTATTCGAAAGAATATGGGGAGTTTTTGTAACAAAATAATAGGACAATTATGTTAGTGAAATGTTTTTTGAAATTTAAAGAGTAATATATGTGATTTAAAAAAACACTTGTATTTAGACGAAAATATGATATAATATAGAAGGGATAATGGTTGAAGAATATAATATAATTGAATGAACAAACTATGTATGTAGGTTGACATTTTATATTATATATGATATTATGTTATCCCGTTAATTGAAAAGGAGGTTTTTTGTATGTCAGCCGAGTTGAGACGATTAGGCTCTAATATTGAAAAAGCTTCACGAAGTAACTACAAGCAGATTGAAGAATTTGCAAACGATACTAATTTGTCTGTGAGAGATGTTCACCGTCTTTTTGAAGGCAGATTGATATTATCCCCTTTACAGCTTAAAGTGATTTCTGAGAAAGTCAATACACCGTTAAAGGAATTGCTTGATATTTCAGGTGAATATACTCTTGTTGAGTGTATGGGTCGCTTTAAAGATGAAAAAAATGAAGACAAGATTCTTGATTTGATTGATAATTATATTGATCTAGTTGAAGCTGTTTTTTGATTTTAGAGGGCATTTACAGGTTGTAAATGCCCTTTTTCTATAGGGAGTGATTTCAAATAATGGATACAGAAGAGAAGAGAAAATATTTTGATGAAATAATTATCGATGTAGTTGATGAATGTCGGAAAGAAAACGATATTGTTAATGTCGTAATTCGCGATGATGTTTTTAAAATTTTAGAAAGTCATTGCAAAGTGATTTATTATCCACTTGAGAATGAGGATATAAATGGATTCCATGTAACTAGAACGGTATGTGGTGAAAGTTGTCATTTCGTATTTATTAATACTTGGAATACGCTGGAACGCCAAGTGTTTACTGCTGCTCATGAACTTGGGCATATTTGGAATGCTTATTCTAAGATTAAAGTAAAATTTCCAGAAATAGACGAATATGTGAGAATTACTGTTGATGAAATAACCCAAGAACCTCCGGAGGAGTTTGTTTCAAATCAATTTGCAGCACAACTATTATTACCTAAAGAGCAGTTTATTAGTGCTGTAAACGAGGCATTGGAGAAGTTGGATTATAATGGAAAAACTATTTCTAAGATGAATATGCTTAGATTAATAGCTAGTTTAATGGATACTTTTTTAGTAGACTACAAAGCTGTTACCAAGAGACTTTGCGAGATTGGGCGACTTAAACCAGAAGTATATACTATTGTTAAAAATTATGAGTATGAATCTGATTTTGAAGAAACTTTTGATAGTATATTAAAACAGGGTGGTCACAAACGTTTGAACAAACGTACAGAAAATAATAGAAACATTTCTCATTTAACAGATGTTATTAGACAAGCAGAAAAACAAGGGTGTGTTTTGTCTTCTACAATAGAGAATTTAAAAACTGAATTTGAGATAACAACAACCGAACCTTCAGACCAGGATAGTGTGGTTGTGTTCTAAGGATGTGGTACCAGTGGGGAAAGTAGTTGTCGATACTGATTTTCTCAATCATATTTTAAAAACTACTAATGGTGAAGATGTGATGCAAAAAATCGTTGACTTTTATGGATACGAATTAGTGATGCATCCGTGGGTATATGAAAGAGAAATTAAGAACATAAATACAACAGTTGAAGCCTATGTGCAAAAAAATGTTGTTGTATTAAATTACACAGACTTTCTGAAAACTGAGGAGGATGAAATGCTTTATGATATTGTGTTTCAAGATCTTCATCGGGAAATGAATCGCGGTAAAACTGTTGATGAAAGTTACAGGTCATTTAAGACATATAATAAATCGGGAATGAATCTTGGTGAAATCCACTCTGTAATTTTGTCTAGGTTTTCTGGAATACCCTTGTTGTTATCTGACGATCATAATGCTAAAGAAATTGCTGCTAAAAAAATTAATGCTGATGGATATGAATTGAATGTTGAAAAATCCTTTGATATAATGTGTGATATAGTCACAAAAGATAAAAGTATTTTGGAACTAGAAGATATTATTTCAGTAATAAGAAATCATAAACAAGAATATCAGAAAAATTATATAAGACAAATAAAGGAACTATATAAAAATTAAACAATTATTGGCGGCGGAGTTGTTATAGAGTACATAATAAGATAGTTGTTCTTTTGAATGTAAATGAAGGGGAACAAATTTAAATATAAATCTAAAAGACTTTTAAATTCAATTATTCAGGAGAGAGCGAAAATGATATTATCAGATAAAACATTAACTAAAATGCTTGAAGAAAAAACACTTGTTGTTGAACCGATTGAAAAGGAACAGATTCAACCTGCAAGTATAGATATAAGATTAGGAAATACTTTCAGTATCGTAGAAGATACATCAACGGGCATTATAAATTTAGAAAATGAAATTAAATACAAAACAATAACAAGTGACTCATACATATTATTGCCTAACCAATTTGTGTTAGCAACTACTATGGAATATTTCGATTTACCTGATGATTTGACTGCTTTTGTTGAGGGCAGAAGTTCTCTTGGTAGAATGGGATTGTTTATTCAAAATGCAGGTTGGGTTGACCCTGGATTCAAAGGTGAAATCACACTTGAACTTTACAATGCTAATCGTTGTGCAATTGAACTTAAAGCAGGTAGGAGAGTAGGGCAGCTTGTATTTGCAAAAATGGATGATACAGCGCTTAACCCATATAATGGTAAGTATCAAGGTCAGCGTGGTGCAACAGGTTCAAGAGTGTTTATGGATAAGGAAATTAAGTAAATAAATTCCTACATTTCCTCGTTGCTCCACAGGCAGCTATCAAGGACTAATTCTTAAACTATCAAGGTGCAAACCTGATTAGCACGTAAAGTGTAAAACTAAATATCAAATTGAGACTTCGTTGGAGAAATCCGGCGGAGTCTTTTTTTGTACCTTTTTAGACTTACAAAATCGGCAATTGCTCAGGCGTTATTCCAAGCCCCACCCACGCCCACCACAAGCGTTCCAAGTGCCTTCGAGCATAACTCAGGTAAACATCCTGAAAGTTTCAATCCCAGTAGAATCAAGCGATTACCGAGGTGAGAACGGGTGTAAAAGGGTCGCTCCGAAATCCGAAAAAATGTCTTTGTGCAGGCGTAAAGCGAATGTGAACAACCGCAGATACCCCTGATAATCCAAGCCTTAACTCTGGCAGGCGTGAAAGTTATTTGGGACTTTTTTGAGATTGTTTTGGTCTTTGTCCGTTGATAATCAAATTCGCACTTTGGTTGATAAATTGAATTGCACTTGAATATTATTCGGAAAAGCAAATAACTAAATGAATCCCCTTGGAGAAATCCAAGGGGATCTTTTGTGTATAGTCCTTTTCATTGTACAACCAATTGGCTTCGTTAGTTGATTTTTAGTGTTTTGATTTTGTATAATGGCGATACTTTATAAAATGAAAGGGTTGTTAATATGCAGAACGAAAATTTACTTTTTTCGTTAAAAACAAACAATGAATATGCCTATGCTTTTTATATTTACGAAGATGGCGCTCTTGTGAGTATTAAAAATTCGACAATAAAAATATTCTCACTTAAACCGAGCACATTAAAGAAATTCCGCTCTCAAATAAAAAAGTCTCAAAAAAGACTGAACGATGTACCCCAACAGTTAATCGGATATAAAGACGGGCTTATACTTTTTGTAAGTGAGGTGTGTTTCGGAGATAAAATCTTTTTTATTGATTACACCATAAATGATGCTGAAACACCTAACGAAAACTACCGCTGTACAATAAAGGCGTGCTTGGATGCACTTTTCCTTTTAGGAAAATTAGAGCCGCTTGTAATTAACGATACTGGAATTTATATGCTTGACCATTCACAAGACATTCACATCCAAATACAAACCACACGCCAACAGATATTAAATGAAACAGATGTGTATGTAAAATATTCATTGATAACATTTTTGATGACAATACTTCATTGGAGTAACTACGAAATATATTATTTAACCAGCGGCACACTCCCCATTTCCAAAAATGATATTTATAGTTTCTGTTTACTTGATGACGTTGTTCAAGATTGTTCTTATGACTCTATGCCGTTTAATGATTTTATGAATTTATTAATGAAAATAAACAAAACCGCAAAAGTAAAATATCAGCACGCGTTACATAGCTGGTCATTAGATGCTGTGCGAGATTGTATACTTGCAAACAAAACAATATAGCATCTTGATATAAAAATCCCTTTTATTGTACAACAAAGAGGTTTCGTTAGTTGATTTTTGAAAATCCGTTTGCTAAAATGAAGTGGGAATTATACTTTGTGACAAAATTTTATATTTCGTAGTTGTTAATACGAATACAATTTTAAAACGGGGGAGCAATATGTGGAAGATTACAAGAAAGCTTAGTTTTGCGATAGTGGACGAGGAAGAGTTTACTGATTTTCAAGAAGCTAAAATTCAATTTCGTAATGCTATTAAAGATAGGGTAGGCAGACATTTACCCAAATTTATAAAACAAATTGAAGGATATTGTAAGAAATATTACCCTTTAGGACATCCAGATGAATTTGATTTGTTGAAAGATTTGCTTTGTAATATTGTTACTAATCCTGAATATCCTGAAAACCCAGAAGTTTTTAATTTTTTGCGTTTTGAAGATGATAATGTTGAATTCTATATGGATGAAACTACAAAGGAAATAGTTGTTAGAGCAAAAAAAGAAGAACTCTCAGGAGAATTCCCATATATTGAAATAAATTCGATATTACTTGATGACCCAAAAGGTGAATATTATTTCTTTTTTACAAACAAATATAGAAATGAATATACTAATCATTACTCAACCGATATTACGTTATATTGTGATGAGTTGAAAAATGATGAGATTAATTCTGATAACGAAGACCTTGAAGATGAATCCGAGGAACTGTATTCTGATTTGGTGATAATTGAGTCTTCATATGTGTTAGGAATAAGTATAAAAAAAGAACGTTTGTTGACTAAAGAAGAAATAGAAAAATATAAAAAAGAAATACCGAGAGGGGATGTATATGACCGAAGAGAGAATCTTTATTTTCCAAATAAAGCAGATATGCCAAAAAGTGAATTTAGGGAAATAGGGGTTTTGTGTTATACAGATGGTAGGGATATCTATTCCCGTGTGGCTCTTGATATAGAAAATGCAGATAAAACAAATTTAGTGGTTGGTGACGAATTTCTTTATGAGACTTGTTTTTTTACTTTAATAGATAAAAACTTAGCTGTTTCAACCGATTATGAATGTAATTTTGAATTTGAATGATTTTTTGTCTGTATAGGTTTATATAGTCCCTTTTATTGTACAACCAAGTGGCTTCGTTAGTTGATTTTTGGTGTTTCGATTTTGTATAATAGCGATACTTTATAAAATGAAAGGGTTGTTAATATGCAGAATAAAAATTATGTTGATTTTTCCACCAATATTTCCCCCACTGATTTTACCCTTGAAATGTATAAAAACACAGCAGAGGACGGCACGTTATATCTTAATAATTGGTACGATGTGGATTGTGAAGACTGTCAGACCTATAACAGCTTTGTGGCAAATATTAAATGGTCGGCAGAAGATGTTGAACATGCAATATGTGAATATAACAAACTTTATAAGGAGTTAGACGTTATTGCAGACCACCTTGATGAATTAGATGGTACATCCGCAACAGCACAAGAAGTATTACCCGATGAATTAGTAGCAAGCTATTGTATTTTTGTTGCACCTTTTGAAGCAACAAAACAGCAAGAATTAAATGCTGAGGTTATTGGCAGAGTGTCAGACGGTCCTTGTGGGTATGGATTAATCCGCCACGCTCAACGCTTGTGCCGTTTGTTATCCCTTAACGCACCAGAGTTAGTAGTTCAAAACGAAGCAAGAATGTTATTTGCAAGTCTTGCAATTCATTCTTTCGGCGAAAAAATAGAAAAGGTAGATTGAGCAGTAAAATAATGACTTTTAAAAATTTGTTTGCTATGATGTATTATATTATTAAAATGGGGTGTTGTTATGGGTGAAAATCGATTAAAAACAAATCCTGCAGGTGCAGCAGGTGAAAGTTATGTTCTTGCAGAGCTGTTGCGTCGTGGATATACAGCATCGACCTTGTATAATTGTGCAAAAGATTATGATTTGCTTGCATACCATCCAGATAAGGATAAATATCTAAAGATTCAAGTTAAGACGAGTCAATCAAAAAGTAAAATTTGGAAATTGGGCGACAAACCGCCTTACTATGATAATGAGACATTTTACGTTTTTGTAACAATGGTTGGCGAAGAAATGCCTGAGTATTATATCGTAGATAGCAAAAAAGTTTACGAAGTAGCAGAAAAAAGACATAATACACCTACTCGAAGCGGAACTGCAAGAACTTCGGGTAGAAAGTTTAAATTTGAAAAAGACGAAGAAAAACAATATAAAGATTGGAATATATTGTTGAGTAAGTAATTTCCCCACTTTGCTAACTGCTGGACAGGCAGCTATCAAGGACTAATTCTTTTAAAAAAGCAAATAACTAACGAATCCCCTTGGAGCAATCCGAGGGGATTTTCTATGTGCAGATATTGAAAACAAAACATCTTTATTGTATAATGTGTCATGAAAGAGGTTTCATAATTTTAATATTGTTTTTTGTCGCAATTAAAATATTTTAAACAACAAGGTGGTTCTTTTGGCTGATAAAAACATTGACAAAACCTTGCAACGAGAGAAAAAAGAGCTTGCAAGGCTGAATAAAGCTAAAAATCGCAATTCGGGAAGCAAATATTTCTTTGTTTTGCTTGTTTTGATTGCTATTGTTAATATTCTTGATGAGGTTACAAGCAACCTGACTGTTACTGTGCAGTCATCTTTTGTAACAGAATTTTTTGTTAATAATCCCTTTATGGGGAAATATTATACCTACGAGGATGGGCTTGCTTTTCATTCAAGTATAGGTGTGTTTACCTATGTTCTGGGCATATTCACTCCATTTTATAAGGCTCTTGCAGATAAATGGGGCAGAAAACCACTTTTTGTCCTTTCAACCTTGGGAATGGCAACTGGACTTCTGGTTATTCATTTGTCATCAAGCTACATAATGTTTCTTGTGGGTTTTGCAATTATCAGCTTTTTTATGGGGCACGATATTCAGATTATCTATATTCTTGAAGAAGCACCCAATAAGCACAGAGCAAAGATTTACAGTTTTCTTAAAAGCTTTGGTATTTTAGGCGTTGTTCTGATTCCTACGCTCCGCGATATTCTTATGGGGGACGATGCAACAAAATGGCGAGAAATTTTTCTTGTTCCTGCTCTTATCGGCTTTGTTGCAGTTGGTCTTGTTCTTGTTTTCGCAAAGGACACTAAAGTGTTTATCAGCGAAAGAATAGAGTATCTTTCCCGACCACTTGAGCAGAGAGAAGCGGAAAAAGCCCTCAAAAAGCAACAAAAGGAAGCCCAGAGAAATCAGTCAGGTGTATTTAATGGCGTAAAATATATTTTTTCAAACAAAGATACCAAAATGCTCATTATTGCTCACATCATTTTTGATGCGGCAATGCCTGCGATTGCATTGTATTTTGAATCATCAATGCATCGGGCAGGAATGAGCACCGCAAATATAACAAAAGCATTGTTTATGGTGCCTGTAATTTATGCTACAATAACATTTCTTTCGGGTTTTATTGCCGATAAGCTGGGAAGAAAAGTGACTGTAACACTTTTCTCAATAATTTGTATTATAGGCTATGTTCTTTTTGTGGCAGGAATTCTGAATAATTGGAACCCGTATCTTATCGGTTCTCTTGCAGGTCTTTATCAAGGGTCTTATTGGATTGGCAGGGACTATATGAATGTTATGATGACTGAAAAAGTTCCGACAGATATCAGAGCATCGGTTGTTGGTGCGGAAGGTCTTTTAGTTATAATAGGTCTTGCAGTTGGTTATCTGACAACGATTATCGGAATGATTGCTATGCCTATATGGTGGGCTTGTCTTATGGTTTCCATTCCAACAGTTTCTGTTGCGGCGATTATATTTGTTCTTAAGGTTAAAGAAACAAAAGGCGCGAGCTTAGATGAAATAGAATAAAAGGAAGTGTAATAATGCAAACAATTTTTGATTCGTTTTTAAATTTTGATTTAAGTGTTTTTCAATGGATTCAAGGTATTCAGAATGATTTTCTTGATGCACTTATGGTAGGCATTACAACTCTCGGTAACAGCGGAGCAATTTTTATAGTTCTTGGGTTAGTGCTTTTGTTTACTAAAAAATATCGCAAGGCAGGACTTGCAGTTATTGTAGCCCTTCTTGTAATGCTTATTTGCAATGACCTTTTCCTTAAAGAGTTTTTTGCAAGACCTCGTCCCTTTAATCTTTTGGAAGCTGACCCTGAAAAATATGGGTTTTGGGGTGAAGGCTATGTTTATCCCGAACTTATAAGCAGACCCACAAGCTTTTCTTTCCCATCGGGACATACAGCATCAGCCTTTGCGGCAGCAATAGCTCTTTTGTGGCACAACAGGAAATTAGGTGTTCCCGTAACAGTTTTTGCAGCTTTTATGGGCTTTTCAAGAATTTATGTTGAAGTTCATTATTGTACTGATGTAATTGCAGGGGTGATTTCGGGAATAATATGCGCTCTTGCTGCGGTGTTAGTTGTAAAATATCTTTTCCCTGTTGTAGATAGTGGACTTGAGAAGCTATCTGCAAAGGTGAAGAGTAACAGAAATTAACTGAAATCAAAAAACAACTGAATACAGATGTGTTGTGGTTTGCCTAAAAAAACAATCAAATCTGTTTATTCCGAAAGGAGTGGCATTGCTTATATATGCTCCTTTTTTAGATTTAACAGACTATGAAAAGTTTTCTTAGGGTGATTTTAAAGCAGAAAGGAGCCAAAAATATGAACAAAAATATAAAAAAGAAATTACCGACTAACAGTCCGTTAATTAAACTTCCTTTTGGTGGTTTAACCTCAAATATGCTCAGAACAATAGCGGTTTTGCTTATGCTCAGCGACCATATCTGGGCAACCTATATGAGCTTCGGTAACTGGATGACCTATATCGGCAGAATGGCTTTTCCCATATTTGCTTTTCAGATTGCAGAGGGCTTTGTTCATACCTCAAACTTTAAAAAATATGTTTTTAGATTGTTGGGTTTTGCGTTAGTTACCGAAATTCCGTTCAACCTTTTTTACAGTAGTCGATGGTTTAACCCATACCATCAGAATGTATTGTTCACGCTCCTTTTAGGTTTATTGGCAATTTATGTAATTGACAATCTGAAGAAAAACAGAACCCCCAAAAATATTGTCCTTTCGGTTTTGTGGTTAGTTCTGATTTGCGTGGCGACAACTCTTGGTTTTGTGGATTACGGCTTCTCAGGTATGCTGACGGTTGTAATGTTCTATATTTTAAGAGATTTCCCCTTTGCCTGGCTCTGTCAGCTTGTGGCAATGGTTCTTATTAACATTGTCTTTTTCGAAGGTCAGGTATTCCCCGTTGAAATTCTCGGCAAAACCTTTGAAATACCCTCTCAGGGCTTCGCAGTATTCTCTCTTATTCCAATCTGGCTCTACGGTGGCAGAAAAGGAAAGTCAAGCAAAATTATGCAGTATGGCTTTTATGCCTTCTATCCCGTGCATATGTTGATTCTGTATTTGATAAAATATTTCGCTTGAACATTGATTTTTATTTCAATGAAAAGTATAATATTAAAGATAAAAATAAGAAAAGAAAGATATAGTGAAAATGAAAAAAATTATGAAAATTTTAAGTGTAATTCTTGCGCTATTTATGGCGGTTTCATGTATGGTTGTACCCGTTTTTAGTGCAGATAATATCGAAAGTGGCATTTCTGTAGCATCTGATGGCACAATAACCGCCACCTCTGATGATGGGGTTCAGTATGTAGTTTTTATGGTCACAAATATACACTATGATAATTTGGAGCCTTATGTTTCGGAAATGGTGGAGCTTCACGGTGAAATAGATTCTTCTTCTGACAGAATGTATGCATTCGGTGTTGTGGGACCTATGTGCCTCACACAGTCTATTGAGCAGATGAATGATGAGGTTAATACCGTTTTTGCATTGGCGGAAAAATATAATGTGCCTGTGTTCTTCCAGATGGATGATTGCACTAACTATTCTACTGATTTTGGCGACGATGCAACCATTGATGATGAAGACAACAAATTTTATGACGACCCTGAAATGTGCGAATGGATTGCCTTCCCCGAGGAGGGTGAGGAATGGGGTGGTCAAAAGTACGGTATGCTTCCCAGATGGCATTGTAACTGGAGCGGAACACCCTTTGCTACTGCAGGCGGTTTCCCTTGCTTCAACTCTCCCAAATATCTCGCCTGGTACGAAAAGCAGGTAACCGAGGGCTTTATAGAGCCTTTGGTTGAAAACTATGAAAGACTTAAAAATGAAGGTAAGGCTTACCTTCTTGCAGGTATAAATACCGGTTGGGAAACTCAGATACCTGATTATACAAATGCATCTTATGCTTCTCTTCAGGATTTTGAGAAAGCGCAATACGGTATGCACGCATTGCATAATTTAGGCTATGATGCACAGTCCATTTATGAAGAGGCAGTAAGCCGTATGCTAAGCGAAACTGAGGTTATAAGAGAGCTTCTTTACGAGGTTATAGCGGATTACATAGAATTCACCTGCAAAATGTTTTATGATGCCGGAATAGAAAAAGAAAAAATATTTTCTCATATAGTATCTATTTCATCAACCGAGGATGGTTGTACAACGGAGCATCCACCGACCGATATATGCATTAATGACTATTGTACTCCCGGTTGGACAATGAGTCCCAAAACCTGTCCGTATAATCTTGCTCAGCTTGAAAAGGAGCTTGGAGAAAACGGAAGAAATGAATATGTCAATGCCGAAGGCTATGCCCATTATGATGATGTGGAAACCTGTACAGCATATTTTGAAGAGAGTCTTTGCGGTAATGCAAAGCTCATAACAGTTTTCGGTTATGACCAGGCAACAGGTACTTACTGCTATGAAAAAAAACCGGATTTCTATTTTGTTAAAGTTGTTAAATCCTGGCTTGCCCGTGAAATAGGCGCAGACTATACCTGGGCAAATCGTCCCGGTCTTGTTGCAAAGCTTAATGTTTGCAAAACCTGTGGCGGTACCTTGTCAAACGGCTTCTGCCTTACAGATAACAGTCATTACGCTGTTCCCTTTAAAGATGCAAGCGGATTTTATAAAATAGAAAATGCAGGTAATCTTTATTGGTTTTGCGAGCAGGTAAATGATGGTAGCACAGATATTAACTGCAGACTTGCTTGTGATATAAGCGACAATACAGATATTTATGATTCTAACGGCAATCTTATTTCGGGTAGCTTCCGTGCCTGGACTCCCATCGGTATAAAAACAACTTTAGGTATCAATGATGTTGAATTTAACGGGGTTTTTGACGGTTGCGGTTATACTCTCAGAAATTTCTATAATGCTGATGAAGAAAATTACACGGCATTGATAGGGTGGTTGGGTAGCAGCGGTATTGTAAGGAATGTAAATATCACTTCATCTTATTTTAAAGGTGGACAATATGTTGCCGGACTTGTTGCTCTTAACGAAGGTACAATTCAGAATTCCTGTAGCAGTAGCGCCGTTGGCGGTACAAGATATTTAGGCGGTATTGCAGGACAAAATAAAGGTACTATAAATAATTGTTATTCTGTTGGCAGTATCACAGGAGCAAGGAGTGGTATTACTACTACTTATTATGTAGGTGCTGTATGTGGAAATAATACCGAAACAGTCTCAAATTGCTATTATTTAAGCGGTTCTGCAAGTGCAGATGGCACTGCTCAAAGCGGTATAGGCGCATCAAGATGGGGGTCTTCATCAGACAGCGCAGGAGTTACAGAAACCAAAACTCTTGCTCAGTTCAGTAGCGGTGAGGTTGCTTATTTGCTTCAAGGTGGCAATGCTTGTCGTATCTGGGGACAAAAAAGTAATATGTCAGGTGCGCTTCCTGTAATATCGGGTAAACCTATGCACGCAGTTGCAAAATATGATTCGGACACCGGCTATTCTGTTGGCAGCTTGTGTGATTTGGATGCCGATAGAAGTATCGGGGCTGCCGATTATCAGATTTTTATAAATATGGCTTTATGCGAGAATAACACAGAAGATACGGTTGAAGATAGCGTGATCTTTGCCAGAGCAGACCTTGATGGCGATAGGGTAGTGGATGTTTTAGATGCAGCACAAGCCTGGAGGCTCTATTTTGGCTATCAGACATTCGATGTGTATGGTGCAGGCGATTTCAATGGCGATGGTGTTTGCACAGATGAAGATACAACCAACATAAAGCAAGCCGTAACCAATAAAAAATATGTAGGCAAATCTGCATTGATGGCGTGTGACTTTAATGGTGATGGCAGTGCAGATGGCTATGATTTAGAAAAAGCTTTCGGTATTTCTGCCGTTGATAATTATGTGTATTTTGATACAAAATACGGTGATAATGAAAGGCATTACTTTGATTTATACATTCCCAAAGATAAAAAGATTGTTGGAATAGTTCTTATGCTTCACGGTGGTGCTTGGATGTACGGTGACGAAAATGAATTTGCAAGCAGACTTGAGCAGGTTGCAAAGGCAGGCTATGCAGGTGTGGCAGTAAGGTACAGATATATTGATGAAAATGTCAACCTTGATGATATAATGGATGATATTGAACAAGCGATGACTCTCGTAAAAGAAATTGGCGAATCACACGATGTTGAAATTTCAGGCTTTCTTTCCACAGGTGGCTCCGCGGGCGGTCATTTATCTTTGCATTATGCATATTCTCGTGCGGATAGTTCACCGATTCCGCCGAAAGCTGTTGCAAGCTATTGCGGTCCCGCTGATTTAGCAGACGAATATTATTATTACAATGAAGAGCTTCAATCACAAAATGGTCTGGGTGATGAAGAATATGTTGCACAAGTGCTTGGTTATGCAAGCGGTTACGCTCACTCCTACGCAACGCGTGCCCAAGCCAAGGAAGCCTTGAGCTTTGTTTCACCAATAAACTATATAGATGAAAACACGGTTCCTACCGTTATAAACCACGGTATGAAGGATAATATTGTTCCTTACAGAAATGCTGTTGCGTTGGATGCTAAGCTTACGGAATACGGAATAGAGCACGTGCTTAATTCCTATCCCACATCAGGGCACGGTCTGGAGTTGGATGCAGAGAATATGGAACTTGCAGAACAGCTTCTTTGGGAATATATTGAAAAATATCTTGATTCCGTATAATGGCAAAATGAAAAATATATTTATAAAATCGGAGAAGCTTAGTGTAAATGAAGAAGGTCAGCGAATATAAAACTCTTTTTGTAAGTCTGAAAGAAGAGTGGAAATGGCTTTTTAAAATAATGAGCCGTTATAAACTTGAGATTGTCGGCTATACCATTATGGGTGTGGTTGGTATTGCTATGGGCTTGGGCGCGAGTATTTCTTCAAAATATCTTATAGATGCGGTTGTTGGGCAAAACAGTCGGACTATTGTTCCTGCAGGGGCAATGGTTGTGGGGCTTGGAGTTCTGCAAATTATCATTAACGCTGTATCTTCGGTTGTTTCTTCTCGTGTCGGCACTCGTGTCAGCAACGAAATCCGTTCCGAAATATATAGCACAATGGCAACGGCGCGTTGGGAAGAAATAAATAAATACCATTCGGGTGATCTTGTTAACCGCCTTGAAGGTGATGTGAGTTCCGTTTCCAATAGTGTGATTTCTTTTTTACCGGGACTTTTTACAAAGCTGATGCAGCTTTTTGGTTGCCTTGCTATAGTTTTATACTATGATGCTACATTGGCTGTTTTAGCCCTTATGAGTGCACCTGTGTTGTTTTTCTCCTCTCGTTTTATGACTAAAATGATGAGAAAATATAATCTTGAAACCCGTCAGATGAATGGTCAGGTTTTATCCTTCAGTGAAGAGTCCATTCAAAATTTACAGATTATAAAAGCCTTTGGATTAACAAAGGAATATTCGCAAAAATTCAAGATGCTTTTAAACAATTATCGAAATATGCGGTTAGCTCACGATAAATTCACAATTCTAACGACTCTTTGCCTTTCAGCAATCGGGCTTGTGGTGTCCTATTCCTGCTATGGTTGGGGAGTTTATCGCTTGTGGGACGGAGCAATAACATTTGGGACAATGACCTTGTTTTTACAGCTTTCGGGCAGTCTTACAAACTCGTTTTCTTCAATAGTATCAATGGTTCCCGGTGTGATTTCTGTTGCAACTGCGGCAGGGCGTATTAAGGAAATAACCGAGCTGCCTAAAGAAAATTTAGAAGATTTTTCAAAATCAGAGGCAATGCTTGTGACCGCTAAAGAAAAAGGAGTCAGTGTTGTTGCCGAAAATGTTACGTATTCCTATGCCGACAGCGAAAGAAAGGTTTTAAATAATATAAGCTTCTTTGCCCACCCCGGAGAAACAATTGCTTTTGTGGGGCCCTCGGGAGAAGGCAAAACAACAATTTTAAGACTTCTTCTGGGACTTGTGGAAAAGTCGCAGGGCAATTTAGAGCTAAATGTATCAAATGGTGATAGTGTAGATGTTTCACCAAGTACAAGGCGTTTTTGCTCCTATGTGCCTCAAGAAAATGCGGTTTTTTCGGGAACGATTGCAGAAAATTTAAGAATAGTTAAACCAAATGCTACAAATGAAGAATTGAAATCTGCTTTGAAAATTGCAGATGCTTTGGATTTTGTTGAGGCTTTGCCATTGGGGCTTGAATCCGTTGTAGGCGAAAGGGGAGTCAATTTCTCCGAGGGTCAGGTTCAAAGGCTTTCCATTGCCAGAGCAGTTTTATGCAATGCACCGCTTCTTATTATGGACGAGGCAACCTCTGCACTTGACAGCGATACAGAAGAGCGAGTTCTCACAGGACTTATGACTTGTGACGGAAAGCGAACCTGCATCATAACAACCCATAGACCCAGTATGCTAAGATATTGCAACAGAATATACGAGTTTCAGGAGGACGGAACACTAAAAGAAAAACCGCCACTTGAAGATTAAGGTTACCGGCTTTATTTCCGATGCTCGCAGAAGAACTGAATTGTTCAACTAATTAAAGTTGTTTGAAAAAGAATAAGAATAAGAACCGTGCAGTTAATCACAACTACACGGTTCTTTTAGTATTTATTTCAATAAATCAGCCTGTTCAAGCCCGTCTAAAAAATCTTTGATATCTGCTGATGCTTCTTCTTTTTCTACATTAAACTCGTTAATAACTGAATCAAGAATTTCATTGAAGGTTGCGCCGATTTCAAGCTTAGCCCAGATAACCTGACTTACCGGGTTGAGTATAACTATATTTGCATCGTCGCCTGCTTCGTTATTTATTGGGATTGCTAAATATTCACCTGCAATCCGGCGGAGTGTGTAAGCTCCTTTAATACAAAAAATTTTGTCATCCATTCTATCACTTCCTAATCATCCGATAAAATTATACCATTTTAAACCGCAAACTACAACTATATTAGCAAAAAAATTGATATAGCTCGTGTTTTTTAATCTATTGTTTTTATTTGCCTTATTTCAATACCTTTTTCTTCCAAAAAGCTTTCTGTTTCTTTTTTGAATTTTTCTGCAGAAAAGAAGGTTGAATTATAAACATCAATTACCGTTCCGCTTTTGGTAACAAAAACAATATGTTCATCCTCTTGGAATTTGTCTTTATAGGTGTAGCCCTCAACAATTGCCGCATAGTCAACTGAACTGTATTGACAACTTTTTCTTGAAAGCGGGAAATCTTCTGTTGAATAAAGAAAATCACTATCACGAAGCACTAAAGTTGAGTTTATACAAGTGAAAAGAGCGATTACAGCTACACTTTCTGCAAGAATTGTAAAATATTTTAAAGTGGTTTTTACTTTGGGTTGTAATGTAGGAATATGAATATCTTTATTCTTTGATTTTTTTCTTAAAAAGATATTCAATGAGATTGCAATTGCAGGGAGTGTTGAGAAAAATGGCAAGAAAATTAAATTTTCCTTTATACCATATATGAAAAGACTGTCCGTTGCGGTAAAATATGTTAATCCTAAGAACAGTCCTATCATAACTGCAGAGAGGGGAATGGTCAGAAGCAATGTATATAAAAGTATTTTTAAATAACCTTTTGTATCTGAACCCTGTCTGGCAGTTCCTTTTTCTGCAGATGCATCGTTTGCCACTTGTGAAAGAACCGGTGCATTTCCACCTTTTTCCAAGTAAGCTAAAAGATTATCTTCATAAAGTGAACGATATTTTGCTTTCTTCAAGGCTTTTAATGCTTTTTCTTCTTTTCCTTTAAAGAATAAAGCAGGTGAACCTAAAACATAAATATCAATCTGATACTGGAAAAAGTTATAGAACATCATAGAGAGAATTTTATCGGCAGAATCCTTTAAAAACTGACTTGCCTCAATAATATTATCTCCAAAATAGGCATTGATTTTTTGCTTTTGTTTTTCAATAAGTGCGTTCTTTTCGACACCATTTTCCGCTATTTTTGAAAGTTCCGGAAGAAGTTTCTGTAAAAGCGGTTCTAATTCTTCAAAGCATTTTTTAATAAGCTCATTTGAGTCAACAAAAGAATAGGTGTAGCAATTAAAGTTTTTCGGCTCTGTTACTGATAAAATATCGTAAACAGAAAAGGTTATGGAAGGTTCCCTCTCGAAGAAAAACGAAAGCCATATTACCTGCTGAACTCCACCGCCCTTCATATTTTCTATATAATAAACATCCATAAAAAACTCCCCGAAATTATATCGGGCAACAACGCCGTTTTTGGAATTTTTCTTTTTATTGGAAACAAGGCTTTTTATCGAGGGATTTTCGGTTTTCAGATGAACCCCTAATTGCCTGCACATATTTGAAAAATAAGTTAATAAATCCATTATTCCTCCACACTTGAAATATACTAAAAGTATTTTACTAAATTCTTTCTTTTTCGTCAACTATAGCCGAAAAGAATTGAACTCCGTATGCCTAAAATTCAACTTATTCGGCTATTGCACTTTTAAAAGATTTGGAGTATTATGTTTTTATCAGTGAGCGGAGGTGCATTATGGAGGAAGTAAAGGTTATAGATTATGGTTTTTTCAACCACGATGATCTGGATTTTGAATATCACGTAAGCGGAAATGAACAGGGCGAAGCTCTTGTTATGTTAAATGGCAACGGTGGTGATTATCGTTGCTTTGAGGGCGATTTATATAAGCCTCTTTCGGAGCATTTTAAGATTATTCGTTTTTCAACAAGGGGAACAGGCAAAACACCTTTAGGTGATAAAAAGCTTACATTTGAACTTTTTTGTGATGATTTGAAAGCTCTACTTGATTATTTAGGTGTTGAAAAAGCCAATTTCTGCGGATTTTCCGATGGTGGTAATCTTGCTATGTGCTTTGCAGTTACATATCCTCAGTATGTTAAACGTCTTGCAGTTTTTGGCTCAAATCTTAACACAAGAGGAACAAAAACGGGGGACCAGTTAGGAATTATAAAGGACCACAGAATATATGCAATTAAAGCAGCTCTTACAAAAGATCCCGAAATGATAAGAAGACGAGAAATTGAGGGTATGATGGTTGGTCAACCAAAGCTTAATTATAAAAAGCTCTCTGCAATAAAAATACCTTTCCTCAATGTTTTCGGTGAGTTTGATATGATAAAACGCAGACATTCAAGAAAAATCACCAAGGCTGTTGAGGGCGCAGAAGAGGTTATGGTTTTAAACGGCGGTCACAGTACCGCATTCAGAAAAACAGATTTCCTTATTTTACCCGTTGTTAAGAAATTTTTTGGTGTGATATAAATCAATGGGTCTTTAAAATACAGTCTTGAAAAAGTGAAGACCGCTTTTCACAGACTTAAATAATTACAACCCAAAAGTTGAAAATTAACAAGTAAAATGCTATAATATTTTAGAACAAAGAAAGATGGAACTACTTGAAAGAATGTGCACCATTTTGTAATAATAAATATTTGTTTTGAGGGTTTGCAATGAAAAAACAGTTTTTGTGGAGTGCTGTTGGACAGGGTATCAGGGCGCTGAACAAATTAGCATTTCCACTGCAAAATGATAATAACAAACTCATACGGTTCGATACCTCGCTCGGAACAGAAAATCTGGGTGATTATATCATTATGCATTATTGCAATAAAATACTGGATGAGTTGTTTCCTGGTTATCAATCTATTCATATCAGTACCCATTTGATGCCAGCGATAGAACAAGAAGCTTCTGTAAAGCAGACTAAGTATAAATTTGTCTGTGGAACGAATTTGCTGACTTCTACTATTGAACATCATTGGCGCTGGATTTTGCCGGACGGGGTTCGTCGGAAAATGACCTACCGCAATATAATTTTATTAGGTGTGGGTTGGGGTGAGTATCAGCAGAAATGTACTGATTATTCACGAATGATTTATCGGACAGTGCTAAATCCTAAGGTGCTTCATTCTGTCAGAGATCAATATACACTGGAAAAGCTTAAAGAGGCAGGCTTTAAAAATGTTATAAATACCGGTTGCCCTACCACATGGGCACTGACATCGGAATTTTGCCGTGATATTCCTACAAAAAAATCAAAAAATGTTGTTACTACTATTACAGATTATCGACGTGATACCGAGAAGGATAACGAAATGTTAGCGATTTTGAGTCAGAATTATGACCATATATATTTGTGGCTTCAAGGAAAGCATGACGAAGAATATTTGAAAACTCTTAATATTCCGGAAAATCTGACCACTATTCCTGCAAATTTGGAAGCGTATGAAGAAGTTCTCAGGCAGGGTGGTGTAGATTACGTCGGCACTCGGCTCCATGCGGGTGTCCACGCTTTGAATTACAAAATCCGTAGTATAATTTTAGCAGTGGACAACCGTGCAACGGAAATGGGCAGGGATGTGAATCTTCCGGTGATTCAGCGTAGTGAGATCACCGAAACACTGGAGAAAAAAATACAGTCAGAGTTCATAACAGATATTCAAATAAAACAGGAAAACATCGAATGTTTTAAAGCTCAATTTAATAGATAATTGAGAAGGTCCAAATAACATATGAATAAACAAAGTAAGGGGGAAATTATATGGAAAAAATTGAACTATTACATATTGAAAAAAATGGTAGAACTGTCCGTTATGATTTTCAGTGCAGTGAGAACCTGAAAAAATACTTTACCGGTGTTGAATTTGTCATTGAATATCCCGAAGCAATCGACTGTGTGCCTGACAGTGTGTTGGCTGTTCCTTTTGCTACTAATACTCTGCAGATTATGTGGCTGGCAGATTGTGAATTAGTGCTTCCTGAATTGGACAGAGATTTTTATGAGAGTATACCGGAGTTTCTGAAGGGTTTTCAAAATATGTATCCGGAGACAACTTTTGCCGGAAAGTTGACAGTTGGCAGTATTGTGGAATGCATCCTAGAAAAAAGTGGCGAAAGTGCCACATTTTTTTCAGGTGGTCTGGACGCCACTACTACGTTGCTTCGTCATTTAGATGAAAAGCCACATCTGTTATCTATCTGGGGTGCAGATGTGGATTTTGATAATGTAGATGGATGGAAAATAGTAGAAAATGGTCTAAAAGATGTTGCACAGCAGTATGATTTACCATTGGCTGTGATTCACAGCCGTTTTCGTGAGTTTGACGATGTTGTGAAGCTTACAGAAGATTTTCGAGAAACTTTGCAGACCTCTTGGTGGTACGGTGTCAAGCACGGCATCGGCCTGATAGGTCATGCCGCCCCATACGCATGGCTTCATGGGGTGAATATGGTATATATAGCCTCCTCCAATTGTATTGAAGACGAACAGGAGCGTTGTGCTTCAGACCCCACAATTGACAGTAATGTGGAATTTTGCGGTAGCAAGGTTTTCCACGATGCTTTTGAATTGAGCCGTCAGAAGAAAACAAACTACATTGTCCAATATCACCGTGAGCATCCTGGTATCGCAATCAATCTGCATGTTTGCTGGAAATCAAAGACCGGGGAAAACTGCTGTAGTTGCGAAAAATGCTATCGCACCATGGTGGGTTTTTGGATTGCCGGTGTGGACCCACGAGATTTTGGATTTGATTATGATAATCGTATATTCCATCATATTTATCAGTTTATGGCGCTACGTAATGAGGAACCTCACGCTTTTTCATGGACACATATGAAAGAAGATTTACAAGATAAATGGGATGATTTAGCAGACAAGCCCTATCGTAAGCATTTGGCATGGATATTGGATTTTGATTTCTACGATATGGAAGGAAACGAATGCAGAAAAAAATACAGAGCGTCATGGCGTTTTAAGCAAAGAATTGTAGATGCATGTCCAGGGCTATATAAGCTTTACATTAAGCTTCGTGGTCATAGCTACGAATGATAATTTACCAATAAACAGTAAATGTTTTCGTAAAAAAACTTGAAAAACTGAAGACTACAAACTTACCGAGAAAGGTAGGTTTGTAGTCTTTATTTGTGAAATTTGTCCATTAAAACAATTACATAAAGTGATTGCTATGTTTTTTCTAAATACTACAATCCAATATTTGATATAAATTCATTGTATTTACTGACTGAATCCATATCTGTATTGGAAACTTTTTTTATATATTTAAGTTTTTGCGGTATTTCTTTCAGATTTACAAAACCTCTTGCAACCTATGCCAAGGGTAAAAGAGGTTTTCTACTTTAATCATAAGATGTATTAAAGTAGAATTGTCATAACTTAATAATAATCAAATCACTTTTTGATTACTTGAGTATAAATGCTATAAAATTTTTCATACAACAACATCAGAAAATAACCAAAATGTGTATGTGAATTCATATACACCCAATCAAAAATCTTACCCAATATATCCTTCCTTGTAGTTTGATACGATTTGGTAAGAGTACATTCAGGGGGTCTTTTGCGGGGGAACAAACCATTTTTTTTCATTGCTTTAATAATTTGTTTCCTTTCGGATTTCGGCATTTTAGCAGAAGAGTTCAAGGTGTACCAAGTAGATGCCATCATTTGATTAGCTGAAGCAACAGAATCACCAAATTTATTGTCATAATATTCTTTCATTATTTTCGAAACAATAAAATGCGACTTGATTTTTTTATGATTTGCAGCAACTTCAAATGAAGTCATAGCTGAGTTTTCACGATTTCTATAAAGATAAAGAGGCTTATCTACAACAAAAAGTGTAGGATTATGTGAATTTATTTCAAACATAAAAACACAATCTTCACAATAAGCTAAATTAGTGTTGAAACGGCATTTATGTTCAAAAATAAAAGAACGCGACAATAAACTTGAACATACATAAGCATCAACTGCATAAGAGTTTGTTTTAAGCTCTTTGTCATCGATATAATGACTGACATCGCCGTTAAAAACGAACATACCAACTCTTATTCTATCAAATTTGTTTTCTGTTATGATAGATTTAAGATTTAGCAATGATTTGCTCTTTAACACATCATCAGAATCGAAAAACCAGATGTATTCACCTTTTGCAACGTCAATACCAACATTTCTTGCTGATGAAACACCGCCATTTTCTTTATCTATAACAACAAGATTGTGGTATTTTGAAGCATAATTATGTAAAATTGCTGAACTGCTGTCCGTGGAACCATCATTTACACAAATAATTTCATATTCATCATAAGAAATATCTTGATTGAGAAGAGAATCAAGGCACTCTTCAAGGTATAATTCAGTATTATACACCGGAACGATAAAACTAATAAGCATATATTATTTCCTTTGCTTTTATTTAAATTACAATTATAAAATCAGTTGATTTCATAAATATTTTTTATTGCAGTACACCAGTTTTCGATACTATATTTTTCAATAAACTCATTATAGTTAGATGGTGCATTTCTATCAAGCTTTAAAGCTTGTTCAATAGCATTTGCACACGCATTATAATCCTCTGTCGGGTAAACAAAAGCCTTATCATAACTATGGGACCAGACTGTAGCAGGAATATCGCTCACAACAAGTGGCGTATTCTGAGAAATTGCTTCAAGTACACTATACGGAAAAGCCTCTGTACGACTTGCCGACAAATAAACATCTGCTGCCTTATGGTACGCAAATATATCATCAGTACTTTCAAGAAATTTAATAAAAGGACTACGGGGGTCAATACTTGTGAAATCTTTTATAGCTTTCAAACTTTCAATACTTGGAGTACCACTATGACCAACTACGCCTAGAACTATATCGGGATTTGATTTACTTAATTTTTCAATGGCCTTAAAAGCAATATCTATTCCTTTTGTATGTAAATGCCACCCTAAAAACAAGCATAATTTTTGATTTTCTTTAAGCCCAAGCTTGTTACGCATTTCAACCCTTGTAGCAAAGAAATCAACATTTCTGCTGAAGGAAATGCCATTTGGAATAAAAAAGCGTTTTGCAAAAGGGTAGGCTTTACATTTTCTGCCGTTTACACATACAATGCTTATTTTGTTTATTCTATATCTTAAGGATGTAAGTGCACAATAAACCCTTTGTTTTATAAGGCTCTCTCTTGGACTAAACTCCATATGGTCATGAACAAAAATCTTAACACCAAGTGATTTTGCGTAGTTCAAAACAATTCTGTGATACATTCCGAAGTGCAAATGTAAAATATCAATATTATTTTTATTAATAATTTCTCGCAGAAAAAGCAATGCTTCTTCTCCGTCTTTATGTTTTGTAAGAAACACTTTAAAACCCTCATTCTCAAGCCAATGAACCCAGGAACTCTTTGATAGGGTGTTTGGAGCTTCTGGAAAAATGAAGAATATTTTATGATTATCTTTTTTTAAATCTCTACCCAAATCAACTAAAGAACCGATAAAATTACCACTTGCAGGAGTAGAATAATCCGCAGCAATTAAAATATTCATCGTTATCACCTATGTATCTATTGTATTTTTATAGTATTAACTATCACAAACCAATTTCTGATATAAATTCATTGTATTTACTGACTGAATCCATATCTGTATTGGAAACTTTTTTTATATATTTAAGTTTTTGCGGTATTTCTTTCAGATTTACAAAACTTCTTGCAACCCATGCCATAGGCAAAAGATATTTTCTGCCCTTAATAAATTTATAGCGTTCCTCTATTTTTTTCCCATTTGGAAAAAGCGTGTCTTTCAAAACACTTCCTTTAGAGCCGGATTCATCATTCCTTAAGGATATTATTGATTTATCTCTTGTTTTGCCAAATAAATCTGCCCCAAAAGTATATTTTTTCAAAGCATCTAAATTGTCTTGCTTTATATCATTTATTTCAAAGGGTAAATCTATTTCAAACCATTCACTGCAAGCGGAAAAAACTGTTTTAAAAAAACGCTCTAAATGAAGCTTTTTCGAATCCTCGTATATTTTCTCAAAATCCAACGTGCCACTATTTTCCTTTAAAAACAAGGCAATGTCCATATACATTCTTATACCGGCACCACCCGCATATAAATGCTTTGCCAAATGGCAAAAAAGATACATAAGGTGAAGGTCCTTCTGTGGTGAAAATCGTTCACCAACATCTTTTTGGGCTGTTTTTAAAGCATCAGAGAAGTAGGAAATTACCTGTTCGCCTTTACCTAAATCCGAATCCATAAGCTCGGTATGAACCTCACACCTGCTTATACCCTTATCATAGCTATAGGTAGGCTCCCAATTATCTTTTACACTGTAACCGTTTTCAGTAAATATTTCGTCTGCTTTTTGCCTGTCCTGCTTATTTATAAGAATATCAATATCTCCGAAAGTGCGAAGCTCGGGAACAGGGTAAAGGGTGCGCACATACCACCCCTTTACAGGCATATGGGGAATTTTACTTTCGCTGAGCTTTTGCGAGAGGTTTTCAAACATATTGGCTTTATTCAAGTTTTCAGCAATAGTCTGATAATAGCAGTTCACAAGCTTCTTTTTTATATTTTCATCTTTTATTATGTTCCATTTTTTATCCATATAGGCTAAAACTGGCAATATTCCTTGAATATAAAAGAAATAGAAAACCTTTCCCTCGTGCGTATCACAGTCAAAACAAGGTTTTCTGTTGTGTATAAATGCAGAAAGAATTTCCAATATAATATTTTCTGTCACCTATATTCACCTCTTTTTTACTCTAAATTCAAAACACATATTTCGGGTAAATTAAAAAACCTTGGAATAAATTTATAACCTGACAGTCCGGAGGTTATTAGCATCATCATTTTTTCTCCAAGCATATAAAAACCATAATCATATTCAGGGAATAAACCCTGCATAGGTGCATACAAGCCCCCCGCAAAGGGTAGTCTTACAACACCGCCATGGGTATGCCCGCTCACAACAAGGTCTATATTGCTCCAATAATTATAAGCACCATTAAAAATAAATGTATCAGGCATATGAGCTAAAACAATTGTAGGTAAGTCTGTTTTCTCCATATCCTTTAAAAAGGTATATTCGCTTGAGTTTTCAAAATCTTCTTTTGTTCTTCCGAAGGGAAAAGCGTGACCCATTGTTCCGCCTATCCGAATTTTTTGACCGCCTATTTCGCAATCTACGAAGGAATCATCTAAAACTATAATACCGTTTTCTGTAATTGTATTCTCAAATCTGTCAATTATATCGTCACTGTATTCCTTTTCCTGATTACCATAAGAAAAATATACAGGCGCAATATCTAAAAGTTCAGTTAATAGTTTTGTGGTTTCAGAAAAGCAGTTTTCCGCATCACTGTCATCGAGCATATCACCTACAACAAAAATCGCATCCGGATTCTGCTCGCTTATTTTAGCTAACAGCCGTTTGTTATCTTTGCCATATTCTTTGCCGTGCAGGTCAGAAATAACAACAACTTTCGCACTTCCGGATAATCCTGAAAGGTTGATGGTGTATTCAGAATTTTTAATGCAAACATTACTGAATATTGTGGTTGCTATTATTACAACAAACACAAACGCTAATATTAAAATTGTGATTTTTTTTAATTTGTTTTTATTTTGGTTCATTTTATAAACTTTAAATCTTGTTCCATATAAATTGCAGAGTAGCGTTTTCTTTATGTATTATGCGACAAGGGTTACCCACTACCACACTATGGCTCGGCACATCTTCATTAACAAAAGCGTTAGGTGCGATTAAAACATCGTCACCTATTGTAATACCGCCTATTACTGTGGCATTTATTCCTATCTGCACGCAATTACCGATAACAGGTGCACCTTGGGGTTTCCCACATTGTTACCTATTGTAGAACCCTTATACATAGTAACGTTTTTTCCTAAAACAGCAAAGGGCGACACAGTAATATTATAAGGGTGTATCATACAAAAGCCTTCGTCGATTTTGGTGTAGGTTTTTATTTCAATTCCGTATTTTCTGCAAAGTCTGAATAATTTATATTCATAATATAATTTGAGTGGTTTGAATTTCGTTTTCTGTGCAAGGCGGAAATAAACCATATATCTGACGCTGTGATACAATATAAAATCTTTTATAAAATCAAAAAATGAAAAAGTTTTGCTATCTCTCAGGCGCATATAATCCTGATACCACGGTTTGTTTTTTATTTTCATTATCATCACCTTTTGGAGAGTGGTTGTTTTTGAATAAATTCATTCTCTGTCAAATGAAGTCCCTTTTAAAGTTATTTTAATAAGGGTCAAAGTTTCTTTAGGGTGCGTTTAATTTTATTGACAACTCTTTTGAAAAAAATTAGTAACCGATTATAAAAAATAATAAAGTCATATTTAAAATCAGAAAAAGCCAACATAACACTGGGTTTGTTTTTTCTTAATAAATCTAAAGCACTAATTTGTTTCAAATAAATAGGGGTTTTGGTAAATCTTGTTCCCCAATGCATAATATCTGTATAAATATTTTCAGGAACTACATAAGCAGAGTTGTTTTTCAAACTGAGCTTCATACCATTCTCGCATTCCCAATAACAGAAAATCGCCGATAAATCGTGCTTTATAGGCTTGCATTTATTAACAGCCATACTCAAAGCTACAACAGGTTCATCACCCGGGGTTTCAAATTTTCCCTTGAATTTGTAATCTGCATAATTAAGAGAGAAGTTTTTGGCATCCCCTAAAACTTTTTTGCATTTTTCGGTTTTGCGCATATAGTAAATACCGCCGTGTAAACCTACTACATAGTCTATTTGAGGCTTCATATCATCCTTTAAATTGTCGTACTCAAACCAACCTGTTTTATCATCAAGCGGCAAAACGCGACCAAAGCAGGAGAAGTCATCAGCATTTGAAAATTCTTCAAAAAGTCTGTTTATATCTCTGTATACGAGGCAGTCTGCATCAATGAAAATGTTTATATCGTAGGGAAGAAGTTCAAACATATTGAGCTTGTCAAGGTATGAGCGAGTGGGGTTCTCAAAAATGCGAACGTCGTCAAATTCTTTTGTATACTCATTTTCTGTATCACATAAAAGGGCAAAGGGAAGGGGGGTTTTAGTTGTAAAACGATAGGAGCGCAAAAGATTTCTTGCAATTTCGTAATATTGCTCTTTACCTGTTGCAATTGTGATAAAGCCCTTTGTAAGTGCCATAATTTAACCTCTTTTAAGTAATGCTTTTAATTTATATAGTTTCCTTTTTTAGTCGTACATAATATGACGGATTCGAACAATCTTCTACTAATCTTTCAAAGTTTTAGGTTCCTAAATTTTCAAAGAAATATATTCTGAAATTGTGCTCGTATACGGATTTTGTTGGTGCTGTAATGTGAGCCGTAGTCAATAAGTATAATTTCAAAATCACAAAATGTCTGATTTAAAATACTATTAACTGAGAAAGCCTTATATAGTAATGATATTGCTTATCAGAGATACATTAGCTTCTTGAGATTTTGAGTTTTTTATATATAGAAACAATAATTACAAATAATTTAGTTAACCGTGGATATACCTTTTCATAAATTTCAGTAGCTGTTCTTATTGATAAGCTCAAATCTTTTTTGTATTCCTTGAAGTAACCTTTCAGTTTCTTTTTTAATCCCGGGGTAAGATATGAGTATTCATCAGATTTTTCGGTTGCTTTAATTTGTGAAGTGAGTCTCCACAAAAGCGTTAATTCGATTTTTTTTAATGCATCATTATATCCGTTCTTTTTGAAAAAAGCAACCTGTTCTTCGAGAGCGTTGATTATATCAAGCTTTCTGGGTGACCATGCACTATTCATAAATCCCGAAGGATTTGTATAATAAAAGTATAATTTTTCATCTATGTAGGCAATGTGGGGTGTCTTAAATAAAACCTTGTATGTGGTGAATTCGTCTTCGTAACGAATACCAATAGGATAACGTATAGTTTCAAAATAAGTTTTTTTATATAATTTACAGCAAGGAACAACAGCAGTTACTGGATTTTCAATATAGAAATTTTCTGTATCTATTTTATTTGGACTGTTGTCATTAACAGCTATGAAAGAAGATACTGTGGAAGCTTTCTGGTATTGGCACGCACTGATATCTAGCCCCAAAGCGATTGCAGAAGAAAACAATAACTCTAAATATTGGGGATGAATCCAGTCATCGCTGTCAATGAAAGTAAGCCATTGGCTATTACTGTTTTTAAGAGCCCACTCAATAGCGGTATTTCTGGCAGCAGATACACCTCTGTTTTCTTGATGAATCACCAATATTCTGGGGTCTTTGTCAGCATATTCATCGCAGATTTTACCGCAGTTATCGGGCGAGCCATCATCAACAAGTATGATTTCAAAATCAGTAAAGGTCTGATTTAAAATACTGTCAATGCACCTTGATAAATATGGCTCAACTTTATAAACAGGTACTATTACAGAAATTGTTGGCATTTATAAGCTCCTTTTAAGCTTTTAATTGATGTAGTTTTCTTTTTGTCGTACATAAAAAATGGATTTAAACAATCTTCTACTAACCTTTGAAAATCTTGTTTTTCTGAATTTTTATAAATATCTTAATTGGTTTTATTGATATATCAATATGCTTTTTATATTTTTTAATTTACGATCTCAATATCTTCAATTAACATATCATCAAATTTAATATGTCCCCAATATTGAGTAAGCCATAGTAAATCATCATTTTCGCTTTGTACTATTTCCAAAAACAGTGCAGGGTCTACTCTATCTACAAAACTTTGATTACCGAAGCAATCGCGTTCATAAGCTAAAGCCGCCGCTTTATAGCTTCCTGGTGCAAGATTGTTTAGTTCTAAAGCTAATTGTAAATCAATTCTCTGTCCAGCTTTTGCTGAAACTTCTTTATCAGTGAACACTGTACCGACTATACTTCCGTCAGAATAAAAAATTTCAAACCTGAAACCAATGTCACTAACAGATGAATTACATGCACAGTGTAATGTTAAATAACATTTTTCACCTTGATAAAAAGCATTTTTTTCTTTATTCCTTATTTCAATACCCAACATTTCCATCTTTCTATTTCCATAAGAAGAATGATTAGTTTGTGAATAATTAAAAATTACACCTGTATCATAATTTTTATTCATATACACTTCTATCGCTGCTTCTGTGTCACCATCGAAGACTACCTTGCCTTTATCAAGTACGATACACCTATCGCAGAGCTGACGTATAGTATTCATATTGTGGCTGACATAAAGGACGGTTCGGCCTTCTTGGTTAGCAGCCTCGTTCATTTTGTTAAGACACTTTTTCTGGAAAGCCATATCACCAACAGCCAAAACCTCGTCCATAATCATAATTTCTGAATCAAGGTGGGCTGCAACGGAGAAGGCAAGCTTAACATACATACCGCTTGAGTAACGCTTAACAGGGGTGTCTATAAATTTTTCCATTTCGGCGAATTTAACAATTTCATCGAATTTCTTGTCGATTTCAGACTTTGTCATGCCCAGGATTGTGCCATTCATATAAACGTTTTCACGACCTGTAAGCTCGGGGTGGAAGCCTGTGCCTACCTCAAGCATTGATGCGATTCTGCCGTTGTAGGATATTTTCCCGCCCGAGGGTGCCGTAACACGGCAAAGGAGCTTTAAAAGTGTGGATTTACCTGCGCCGTTGTGACCGATTATACCAACAGCTTCGCCCTTTTTAACCTCAAAGGAAACTCCGTCGAGAGCCATAAATCTGTCGCCCTTTTTCCCTTTTTCGGCTTCACCGATTTTGGTGTTAGGGTCTTCCTTATGGCGGATTTTAGCCCAAAAGGTCTGTAGGTCTCCTCGGAGTGTACCGCCACCTATAGCACCAAGGCGGTATTCTTTTGAAACGTTTTCTATTTTAATTGCTATGTTTTCCATTAGTTTTCTCCACCTGTATCAGACAGTATCCATAAATGTTTTTTCAACCTTGCTGAAAAGCAAAATACCTATAAATAATACGACAAGGGTAAATACCCAGCTTATGCCGTAGAAAATCCACTCGATTTCACCCAGTCCCAGATATGCATAACGGAACAGGTTTACTATGGGTGTTACGGGATTGAGCATATATAATGCGTGGTATTTACCGCCCGGGGCGAACACCGCCATACTATTCATATCATAAGCTATGGGGGATGCGTACATCCAGAGCTGTGTACCAAAACTCACAAGCATTGCAAGGTCACGGTATTTGGTTGTAAGAGCTGAAATAATAATACCGCAACCAAGGCTGAGAAGTGCTAGTTGTAAAATGATTAGGGGGGTCATTAAAATATATAAATTTGGATGACAACCCTGGTTTGTTACAGTATAGTAGATAAGGAAGATAACCATAAACATAAACTGTATTGCCAAGGATATCAGGTTTGACATAACAGTTGAGACGGGCATAACAAGGCGGGGAAAATAAACCTTGCCCATTGTGCCACTATTAGCAACAAAGGTGTTTGCAGTTTGCGTAAGGCATTGGTTAAAGTATGTCCAAAGTATTGTGCCCGAAAGGTAGAATATAAATGAAGGCACACCGTTTGCCGAAAGACCTGCAATATTACCAAAAACCAGGGTGAATACAACCGTTGTTAAAAGTGGTTGCACGATTGCCCAAAGTGGTCCTAATATTGTTTGCTTGTACTGTGAAACAAAATTTCTTTTTACAAATAAAAACACAAGATCGCGATATTGCAATAATTCTTTTAAGTGCAAATCAAACCAACCGTTTTTGGGTTCAATTACTGTTTGAAATTTTTCGTTCATTTTAATCCTCTCATTTTAAAATAATTCTTCAAGTTTTAAAATAATTCTTTGATTGATATTATTAAAATCACAATTCATCAAAGACTTTTTACAAATCTCAAGTTCTTCTCTGCTTTTATATAATCTTAAAATGTTTTTATAAATAGCTTCTGTATTCGTATCACACAAAAAGCCGTCAACATCGTTTTGAATCTGACTGCCTGCAGCTGCGTAGGTTGCAAGAATCGGTGTTCCGAGAATTTTTGCTTCCATAATTGAAAGGCTATATCCTTCAAATAAACTTGGCTGAATAAACAAATCGCATTTTTTTATGTATGGATAGGGGTTGCTTTTCATTCCCAACATAAAAATATGCTTTTCCATTTTATGTGCCGCTATTTGTTTTCTTATATCCTTTTCAATAGGTCCTCCGCCAACTATATACCAATTAATATCTTCATAGCCTTCTTCAACAAGCTGTGAAATAGCTTCTACAGCAAAATTCAAGCCTTTGACCGGCGATAACCTTCCGCAAGAAACTATATTGAATTTGTTTTTGGGGAAAAGACCTACTTCAATAGGTGCTTTGCTTTTTTCTATAATCGCATCTATATCTATAATGTTATTAATGGTAACAATTTTGTTAGCATATTTTTTTCTGTATGCTTTCAGCTTTTTGGTAATATTATCTGATACCGCAATTATCTTTTCACTTTTTTCATAACCATAGCGGTCGTGATATTCCTTTCGCATTGCACCGTGGTGGTAAAACATTAAAAACTTTTTTGCTTTTATAGCCTTTACTGCTATTTCTGCAGTTCTGTCACTATAAATAACAGCAGTGTCAAAGCTTTCATCCTTCAAGTGTTCCTTTATGTAATTTGAATAAAGGTGATTTTCCAAGGCTTTAAATAAAAAGTTTAATATATGCCATATCAATCGGCGAAAGCGAGTAGTTCCTTGTGGTTCTTCTAATATATCATATAGTTTTTTAAATTTATAGGGTTTTGTAAATGTAACAAGGCTATGTCTGTCCGCTACGATAAGCCTGCAGTTTTTTGTTAACCGTTCCGCCATATCAAGATAGTTTTTCGTAATAAGGCAGGTTACATCATATTTACCGTAGTCAAGCTTGTTAATAAGGTTCACAAGGGCTGTTTCTATTCCGCCAATCCACAATGCCTGACTTACAAAAATAATTTTTTTCTTCTTATTTTTCAAAGCTACTCTTCTCCGGTAAAATAGTTTCGAATGCAGATTTTAATTCTTCTGAAAGGTATTGGAAATTACTCTCATCTGCATCATCATTTACGCATATCATATCATTATTTTGGTTTTTAATAGCACTGCACACAAAATCAGTGGTATTTTCATTGACAGAGCAAACAAGGTTATCCGTATTATATGGGATGAAGCTTCCGCTTGCTATTTGCCACCAGAGCATAACCCATTGGTTAACATCATCTGCAGAGCGAAACTTGTGGGAGCTTGTTTTATTGAGTAAGTCTTTTTCTGCTTCCCATACCTCTTCGAAGGTCTTTTTTAAATATGCGCCGGGAGCGTGGAGATTTTTAAAGCCTAAAAAATTATCGGGAAAAAGTTTTTCAAGAGCAAAGGTTCTTACATTATCCTGCCATCTGTAGCTTTTGCTTATATACTTTTTGTTAAAGCTTTTCACTTGTTCTTTTTTATTAAAATGGTTATTTATAACTCCCATATTATTAACTGCCGCATGCAACCAGATATCTGTATCTCCCTGAAATGCCATGGGTACTTCACCACCATAGGTGCAGGGGAGACCTTCGTTAAAAAAAGCTTGTTCGGTCATATTACGAATAATAAACATATCGTCATTAAAATAAACAAATTTCTCTGAAAGTCCGGGTATGCGATGAATATTCAATTCAATGGCGTGAGAGCTGAAGGTAGGGAGATATTCTGCCGGAATAAAATCTGTGTGCTTTACAATATTAAGCTTGGGATTGTTTAAATTTAAAAATTCAGGAATGTGCCCCCAGGTAACAAAATGGATTTTATTAACCCAGGGAGTGAATTTTTCAACACCGCGAAACCAATAAGGAAGGAGATCCCAATCGCGATAACGACTAACAGAGTTACTGTCATCAATAATCTTGGGATCGTATTTGGATTTTTCACTTTGCCATTTGGGGTCGTTACCGTCAACCCAAAGAATAACGAAATCTATTCCCATAACAAACCTCTTATTTGCTTATACTTTTTAATATGCTTTTTACGAAAATTGCAATTTTATGCCTTGCTTGAGTTTTTAAGTTCAATAACCGGATTTTTAAATATCGGGATTCTTCAATATCATTTAAAAAGCTTATATACCTTGAAGGAATTTCATCTTTTTTTATTTCATTAAAAAGTGTGTTGCTCTTTAAACCTTCCGCGAACTTTTTAATTTCCTTTACATTTTCATAATACATCTTTTGTGAAAGGAGCATAAAAAAGAAATTATTAAATACACTATCTCCTTTTTCATCAACAACTATTTCCTTAATAGCTGTTTTAAAGGGTAAAACATATTCACATAAATCATCTATTCTTTTTAATCTGTTAAAGGCATTTTTCTCGTTTTCAGACTGTTTGTAATGATATAAGTCCTTCGGCAAGCAATATATATTTTCACACACCTTTAAGCATTCTAAGGAAAACAGAAAATCCTCCATTAAAAAGTAATGGGTATTAAATAAGATGTTATTATCACTAATCAAAGCTTTTTTGTAAATCTTGTTACAGGCTGATGTAAGGGAGTTTGTATTATATAAGCTTTCAAGCTCTGCTTTGATTTGGATTTTATTAAGAATTCCTGTCTGCTCGGGAACTAATTTATCGCTTCTGTAAAGCTTGCCTTTTTTATAATAATCAAAGCTCATACCGAAAACAAGAATATCCGGTTTTTTGCTTTTGAGTATATCAACACATTCCGAAAAACCGTTTTCTTCAGCAGTGTCATCTGCATCAAAAAACACAATATATTCGCCTGTTGCAATATTTATACCTCTGTTTCTTGCTGCTGAAACACCGCTGTTTTCTTGCTCAGAATATTTAATAAAGCTATATTTTGAGCAAAGGCTATTGCAAACAGATGCTGTATTATCTGTTGAGCCGTCGTTAACTATGACTATTTCATAATCTGTTAAACCGGAAGAAATTATACTGTCAACAGTGCTCTTTATACTTTTCCCACAATTAAACCCGGGAATTATTACGCTAAGCAACATTATTTAACTCCCCACTCCTCCCAGAAGAATCTATAGTTTGTGTAATCATCAACCGGAATAATATCTATATCAATATAACATCTATTATAAAACCAGATAAGGAACACAACCAGAAGAATAATAATTATAAGCTTTAGCTTTGGTGGAATATCTAAACTGATACCTTCACTAACCCCCACGAGCCTTTCGTCCTTATAGTCTGCGAAGGAAAGGGGGATGAAAATAATAAGAAACTGTAAATAGTAGTCTGTAAGCCTTGTGAAAACATTATCAAAACCTGAAAACATTTGTAAAATTGCTGCTACAACAATTAAATTGGCAACCTTTGAAAAATATTTACCGTTAAAGCCTTTTAAAGCAAATCCTGCTATTATAAACAGAACTATTAAAAAGAATCGTCCGCCTAAATCAGCACTATCGCCGATAATACTCTCTTCATAATAAAAATCCTGCATCAGTTTTACTATTTGGTTTTTATTAATAAAAATAACTGCTGCACTGCAAATATATATAATTAGAGTTCGCAAAGTAAATTTTTGCTTAGATAAAAAATATGAAGGAAGAAATATCAAGGCAGGAGCATGAACAAAGCCGGCTAATATTGTAAACAATGTAAATTGCTTTGGTTTTTCCTCCATAATACCAACAAAGGCTACCATTATAAGCCCCATTGCTATTGATTGCTTGATAGCACTAAAGCCAAATGTATAAAAGCCCATACAGTTCCATACTAAAAAGCTGAGCCAAGGAAGCGGGGAGTATTTATAAATTAAATAAGCTACCGCAGCCTCAATAAATATGGCAACTACAACAAGAAACACTTGAAATTCCCCATCGGACAGGATTGAAAAAAATTTCAATAGCCAATTAAAGCCGAAGTTTCTGCCCTCTTGAAAAATCTCTTCGCTAAACCAACCTTCGTTTAATGTTCGCCAATATTTGTAGCAGTAGGTTTGCATATCACCCGTAAGATACGGGTGCCTTAAGCCTGATAAAAGCGAATGGAGAACAGCCATTATTACAATATATTGCTTTCTATCTTTTGCGCCTTGGGGCATTAAAACACCAAAAGCCATAATTGCAACTAAAAGTAAATAGTATTCTAAGCTTTCCATGCTGTCTCCTTTCAGGTTTTATTTTATAAATGCAAACAATTCTTCTGCTTTCTTAACTGAAGCTTCAATCGAAAAGCTTCTACCTCTTTCTATAGCTTTCCTTTCATATTTTTCTTTCAAACTGTTATCAGATAAAAGCTTTTTAATTCCTTCTGTTAACCCATTTGCATCACATTCTGTTAGTATTCCGTATTGAGAGTTTCCTAAAAGCTCCTCCATTCCGGTACAGTTAGTTGTAGCAATAGCTTTTCCTAATATGAGCCCTTCGGCAACAAAAGAAGAAAAACCTTCGTAATCTGATGAGCAAGCTAATACATCTGCGTTTTTAATATAGGGGTAGGGATTACTTTTAAATCCTGAAAGTGTAACTGTTTTTTGAACACCGGAGGCTTTAATAATTTGCTCCAAAGCTTCTCTTTCGTTGCCCTCGCCGATTATTAAAAGCTTATTAAAAAAGCCTTCGTCTAAAAGGGCTTTGTGAGCTTCAATCAATCGGTCAAATCTTTTTTGTTTAGAAAGTCTGCCTACAGAAACAATTGTGGGAATTTTTCCATCAAAAGAAAAATCCTCAATATTTTCATTAGCCTTTTCCTTAATGCTGTAATCATCTATAACATTGTAGATAACTTCAGTATCGAACTCGTTTCCGTATATACTTTTGAAGCTTTTTTCTACATCACGGGAAACACATACAACTTTGTCATACTTTTTATACCAATTCACGCTTTTTTTCTTGAATTCGTTTATATTGGTGATTTTTTTAGATAAATCGCAATGAACCCAAGCGAATTTTTTTGCTTTTTTATTTGTTGAGGTTGAAAGAACCTTTGTAGCACCGCATTCAAGATAAGCAACCTCTATATCATAATTGTCCTTAATATGCAGAGGGTAAATTGTTTTCAACAAAGCACTAAGCCTGTATTTATAATTATTTAGTTTTGAATAACAAGGATATATGTATTTATATTTGATATTATTGTTTAAATATTTTTCAGGATTTTCCTTCCAAACAGTTTGAACTGTAATATCAAATTTTTCACGATCCATATTATTAACAAGGTTTTGAAGCACCTTTTCTGCTCCGCCACCGGATAAGGTTTCTACAAAAAACAAAATTTTAATCATACCAAATTCTCACAATAAAGGTTAGAAATCTTATTTACCATTTCTTCAGTGTCTAATCCTAAATTTCTGATTTTTTCTTCATATATATGTGGAGAACATCTTTTAGAATTACAGATAGCTTCAACCCATACATTCTTTGATTCTTTTAATGATAATCTTCTTATCAAATCAGTTAATACTACATCTTGAGGAACACCGTCACTCATCACGCATGGCAATCCGTTAGTTTGCACTTCAATAACCGAAAGAGGCATACCTTCGTACAACGAGGGGAACACAAAAGCATCCATTGCACTTAAATATTTATGCACATCCTTAACATTGCCGGTCATTATAATATTTTGAGATAAATCGAGGTCAGTTATCTGTTTTTCAAGTTTTTGCCTGTCTTCACCTTCACCTAAAAGGAGAAGCTTAGTGTTTTTGTTTTTTTTTAGAATTTCAGGCATCAGGCTTATTAAAAAACTTTGGTTTTTCACATTTGCCAAATGTCCAACATGACCTATAACAAAGTTATTTGTGACGTCAAGCATCCTTCTTATTTCTTCACGGCTTGTTTCACTGTAAGCAAATTTTTTTGTATCTATACCATTAAGAACAGTGACACCTTTTTTATGGTATCGATTTTTACCGAAAAGAATTTCACCTGCTTTAACACCGCAACCGATATAATGTGTTGAAAAGCTTACAATTATCAGTTGCATAACTTTTTCATACAATTTTTGAACTTGATTTTTATCAAGTCGATCATCTACACTATGAGAATGCGAAATTCTTATGGGAACTCCGCATATTTTTGATATAAGCATCGCCCAACCTGAATTAAACATTGTATGAGCGTGAACAACTTGATATCCATTGCTCTTAATCAAGATATAAAGTTCTTTTAAATAATTTATGTAGCTTGATGAGGGTAGGGGTAGATGATAAATATTACAGCCTTTTTCCTGCAACTCTTTTTCATATTCGCCTATTTCATCACCAAAAACGACATAGTCTATTTTATAAAAATCAGAATTACTGTAATAGCCTATATCACGTGCTATTTTTTCAGCTCCTCCTATTTTTAAAGAAGCTGCAATTTCCAAAATTCTCATAATAATTCCTAATTATTTCAATTTATTAATTATTTCAAAAGCTATGTCTATTAATCCAATAAGCTTTAATTCTATAGGAATTGCTATTATTTTACATTTAAAGCCTATAGGAGTAACTTTTTTGCTATTAAATAAGCTGCACATAGCTTTCAATTTTTTTCTTCGTTCCCGAAAACCTAAATTGCTTTTTGAAAGATCTTTTGCTACAGAATAAGCATTCCTGTAAAAAAGCCATGTCAAAGACTGATTTATAAGCCTGCTTTCTATCTTGCTTTTCTCCAAAGCATTAACCATATTATCGTAAACCCCAATTAATTGCTCTGAAAGATTTTCTCTGTATTTTCTGGAAAGTGATTCTCCGTTGCCTATATCTGAAAAATATATTTTATCAGGAAATCTTTCAAATTTATCGGCGGAAAGCAAGAAAGAAAAAACAAAGGTTAAATCCTCACCTGTGCTTAGTTCCTCGCAAAAACTTAAATTTTTTTCATCTATGATTTTTCGTTTGAAAATCTTGGCACATGGCGAATTAATTGACCGTGTAACTATGCCCTCGCTGATAAAGTCTTCTTTCTCACTTGAAGTATTCACATAACATTCAGGGAATGTTCGCGTTTCTTTAACAAGACCATTTTCTACAATTGTAAAACCAAACTGATAGAAATCTGCATTACTTTGTATATATCTATCAATAGTATCAAAGCATTTATTATCAACGTAGTCATCACTGTCAACAAACATAACAAATTCACCGTTTGCCACAGAAAGCCCTAAATTCCTTGCAGATGAAACACCACCATTTTTCTTACATATGTATATAAGGTTATTGTACTTCGTCTGCAAAGCCTTGCAAATGCTCTCGGTTTCGTCCGTTGAGCCATCGTTGATAATAATAATCTCCACATCGGGTCTATTTTGTAATGTGATTGATTCTATACACCTTTTTATTGTTTTTTCTGAATTATAGACAGGAATAACTACTGAATATTTCATTTTATTCTTAACCTTCAATGATACTTAATAATAAAGTTTTTACTGTATCTATATCAAACCTCTTACAAAGCTCAAGGTTGTTTTTTGAAAATGCTTCACATTTCTCAGGTGATTTATACAAATCTAAAAATGCTTTCGCAAATTCATCTGCAGTATTTTCTTGCAGCAAAACACCGCTATCTTTGGTTACAATATCCCTATGACCTCTGTTTTCAGAAGCAACAACTGGTAATCCCGACGCCAATTCTTCTATTATATTTAACCCCAGACCTTCTCTGAGGCTAGCAGAAGCGCCTAAATTGCAAACAGATAAAATTCTATTTACATCGTGTCTATATCCCAAGAAATGAGTTCTGTCATCAATATTCAATTCATTACACAAGTTTTTAAGATATTCTGCTTTTTCACCTTTGCCCATAAATAAGGCCTTTAAATTCGGGCATTCATTCTTAAGCAAGGCAAGAGCTTTGATAATAGTCTCTTGGTTTTTGTTATCGTTCAATTCACCGATAACTGCAATCACAAAATCATCATCAGACAACCCAAGCTCTTTACGGATTTCTATGCAATCCTCTTTTGATGATTTATAAAATTTTGAGGTGTTTACTCCTATACCGGGTATATATTGAATCGTTCCGTTTTTCTTTAATTTGAACTCTTTTGCAGCTTCAAAATCTTCTTTATTAATTGTTACAAGTGTATCTGTAAAATGTGAAGCAACACTTTCAATGGCTTTATATATTAAATTATTTAGCTTTGAGCCACCTTTATAAAAATGAAAGCCATGGGCAATATAGGTAACTGTTGTTCCTTTTTTATTTGCAAACGCTAATCGTGTTAAAAGTCCCATCACAGGCTCATTGGTTAAAACGATATCATAATGTTCTTTTTTTGCAATTTTTATTAACTGAAGGTAGCCCTTTAGATTCGATATTTTAAACGGGCTTCTGTTTAAAGCTACCGTTCCGATTGAGCTGTTTTCGATGCCACCGAAGAATTCAACCAATTCATTAACTCTTCCGCCAACCGGTGAGCAAACCAAATCAACATAATAACCCTTTTCGTGCCAAAACTTAATGTGTTCTGTAAAAAACTGAATCGCCATTAAATCTGTGCAGGTCAACAATATCTTCTTCATTTATTTCATCGCCTCAATTATTTTTTCAGCAATTTTCTTACCACTCATTCCATAAATATCACGAAGATATGCCTGATCGCCTACTACATCACAAAAAGTATCATCTATACCAATTCTTATTAGTCTGCTGTTCAGTCCGTTATCAGCCATAACCTCACTGACAGCACTACCAAAGCCACCCATAATATTGTTTTCTTCACAGGTTACAATTATTGTGTGTGACTCTGCACATTTTTTTATTGTTTCTTTATCTATAGGTTTAACTGTCGGGAAAGAATAAACCGATGGTGTTATACCGTTTTCTGCTAAAATATCCAATGCCTTATCAATTTCTTCATATATTGCGCCGGTAGTTAATATGGCAACATATTTACCTTCCTTAACAGGTATAGCCTTGCCTATTTCGTAGTTTTCAAGGGTTTTGTGAATAGGCTTCTCTCCGCCCCTGCCCAGTCTTAAATAACAGGTTCCCGGGTATTTAGCAATAGCTTTCGTAACTGCTGCCGCTTCCATAGCATCACCGGGGCAAAAAACCGCAACATTGGGAATTGAACGCATTACAGAAATATCTTCTGTTGCATGGTGGCTCATACCGAGAGGACCATAAACAAAACCACCGCCAACGCACACAATTTTAACATCAGCGTTGTGGTATGCGCAGTCATTTCGGATTTGCTCAAGACAGCGCAAGGTGGGGAAATTACCTATTGAATATATGAAAACTGTTTTACCTTCCAGAGCCATTCCCGCAGCAACGGATGTCATATTTTGCTCCGCTATACCTGCATTTGTAAATTGGTCGGGGAACTGCTCAAAAAATGGCTTTAATACACCGAAGCCCAAATCACCTGTAATAAGCTCAATATCCTTATTAGTTTCGCATATAGAACAAAGGGTTTTAACAAATGTATCGCGCATTTAGTTTTCCTCCCTTTCGTTCATCCATGTTGGCTTCCAGGTAGCCGAGGTTGTATGGTCGTTATAAATATCATCATTCTCTGTTGCTATAGCAGGATTTTCTATACCATCAGGAGTATATATATCCTCAACACCATCAGGTTTGTTTTTATGAAGCTCTGTCACAGCGGTATCATATTCCCAACCATCGTGAGGGAATCTGTAATGCCATAAAATATCGTTCTCCATAAAAGAGATTCCGTATCCCTTGACTGTGTTTGCGATAATTACAGTTGGTTTTTTGTTTTGGAATGAATTTGAAAAAGCATTTTTCAACTGTTGATGGTCATTACCGTTAATTTCAACAACATTCCAACCGAATGCCTTCCATTTATCTGTTAAAGATTCTATTGAAATTGTTTTTTCGCAAAAATCCATACTTTGCATTTTGTTGTGGTCAACGATTGCTACAATATTATCTAAATTATAGTGGTTAGCAAAAAGCATTGCTTCCCAAACAGAGCCTTCGTCACATTCCCCATCACCGAGAACAACATATACCTTTGAGGTATTATTATTCTTCTTTTTTAAAGCGTAAGCCATACCAACACCGGCTGATAAGCCATGACCCAGTGAACCGGTGGAAAAATCAATTCCAGGAACATAATGGGAAACATGTCCGGAGAGTCTGCTTCTGTTTTGATAGTAAGTATCAAGCTCACTCTTATCAAAAAAGCCTGTTTCAGCCAATGCGGCATATATAGATAACCCCGCATGACCTTTGCTTAATATAAAGCGATCACGACCATCCCACTTAGTGTTATTTACGTCATAATTCAATACATTCGTGTACAATACAGCTATAATATCTGCAACAGATAAAACAGACCCAATATGAGAGCCACCGGATAAGTGAGTAAGCTCCACCGCGTGTCTGCGAATTAGCCAGGCTAATTGTTCACTGTTATACTTCACATCATTTCACCACTCTAAACCCCAAATATTCTCGTGTGTTATACTATATTCTCTCCAAGAACTCCAATTCGTCCTTTGAAAGTCTTAAATCCATAGCGGCCATAGTTCCCTCAATTTGGCTTGGGTTTTTAGCACCTGCCAACGCAATGGAATCGGGTATGTGATCAAGAATAAATCTTACCGCTAAAGCTGGTAACGGAACCCCGAATTTTTCAGCCAAGGGTTTCATATTTTCAACAATTTCTATATTTTTTTTCAATTTTTCTCCATGAAAGTTCGTGTAAACATCTCTGCTGCGCCTGTCATTGACACCGAACCCGGAGTTGATGTTATATTTACCTGTTAAAACACCTTGTCCTAAGCTTCCCCATGTCATAGGTGTAAGCTGAAGGTCGTTGCAATTAACCAACAGGTCATTCTCGTTATCACGAGTAACAAGAGAATATTCGTTTTGACAAGAAGCAAATTTACCTGAAAACGGCTCTACTTCCTTAAACTCATCACCATGGATATTGGACAAACCGTAACAACGGATTTTCCCTTGCTCCTTGAATCGCTCCAACACCTCCATAATTGCATCCAAAGGTGTTTTTTTATCTCGGTAATGAATTTGATATAAATCTATGTAATCTGTGGATAATCTTTTCAGACTGTCGTTTAAAGCTTTTTCAATATATTCCGGAGAGTTGTCATAGATGGTTTTACCCCTTTCGGTACGTACACCGAATTTCGTTGCGATAACTACCTTTTCTCTTCTTCCCTCAAGAGCCTTCGCAAGAGTCCTTTCAGATTGCCCTAAACCATAGGTATCAGCAGTGTCGAAGAAGTTAATGCCACCATCAATAGCACGATGAACGGTTGCAATAACCGCATTTTCACTGACGTAACCCCAACCATAGCCACCCATGGGACACCCGCCCATACATAGCCTCGAAACAGAAATATCGGTATTTTTAAGCTTTATGTATTCCATTTAAGAATTCCTTTTGCTTTTAAAAAATCTTATAAATTTTTCTAACACACACCAAACAGTTTTAAATAAAATAATAAAATCTGTTTTTAGTGAAACTTCCTCTGCATATTTAATCCTGAGCTGATTTTTTCTTTTTAAAACATATCTTTCATACATTTCATCGGCATTCTCGCCACCAACTATTTCATCAAGGTTTATAAATTCTAAGGAGCTATAATCGGTAATTCCGGGTCGCACATTAAGAATTACACTCTCCTCTTCTGTATATTGCTCGGTATATTGAAGCAATTCAGGTCGAGGACCAACGAAACTCATTGTTCCGGTTAACACGTTAAATATTTGAACGATTTCATCTGCTTTAACCTTGCGTAAAATTGAACCAACCCTTGTAATACGAGGGTCGTTAAGAGCTGTTGTGCCTCCACCGATTTTATCAGCACCCTTAACCATAGTGCGATATTTTATAATTTTAAATGGTTTGCCTTTATACCCGCATCTTAAAGGGGTGTAGAAAATCGGGAAGCCACTATCAATAAGAACCGCCAAAGAAAAAAGCAAAATTATAGGTAATAACACAATAATTGCAACGAGGGCAATTGTGAAATCCAGGCACCTTTTAAATATTTTGTTATAAACACCTTCGTAGCCGAGTTTAGAATTATTTTTTACTTTTGTTTCCATAACGTACCCCAATAATTCCGTTGTTTTTAATGCAGTGTTTTCTGTCGCTCAATTCACTGAATCGTCATATTCATCATCAAAACGGAAACCATAACCATCTCCGTCTCCATCGGAATAACCATATTTACTGTATTTTGCGTACTTACCGTATTTACCGTACTTGCCATAGCCCTTATAATAGCCGTATTTATTGTAAGCCTTGTAATAGCCGTAGCCCGTAACACTTGTTTGAGCACCGTTTAAAATGCAACCTAAAATTTCGGAATCGGTTGACATTAACGAGTCCAAGCCGCCCTTGATTTTAGAAATTCTTGCAGTGTCCTGTAAAATCACATACAAAACGCCATCTGAAGCCTGGGCTACAAACATGGCATCTGAAACGACGCTACAAGGAGGGGTATCAACTAAAACCAAGTCATAATCCGCCTTAACTAATGAGAAAATATCAGTCAAATTACCGCTGTTAACAATTTCATTTGTATTGTCAGTGGCAACAAGTGTCATAACATAAACATTATGTTCCTCCAAATAGGCGATTTTGTATTTATCTGTAACAGTTGAATACTGTAGCTCATCTTCATTAACACCGAGTGTTTTCAACACACTTGGGTTTTTTAGATCACAGTCAACAAGAAGAACCTTTTTGCCGATTGCTGCAAATGATATTGCTAAGTTTGCACAAACAGTGGTTTTGCCTTCCTTTGCAACGGTGCTTGTAACCGCAATAATTTTTTTATCTTCCTTCAGGGTATTTTTAACAACACTTCTGATTGACCTTATACTGTCAGGAAATCTGCAGTCGGTTAGTTTACTGTTTATGAGCAGTGGTTCCTTTTCTTTTATTGAGTTTTTCTTAAGAATAACGTATGGGATAACGCCTAAGCATTTAATATTAAGATTGGCTCTGATATCCTTTTTGGTGCGAATTGTAGTTCTTAAAGCAGCATAGCAGAGCAAAAAGATAAGACCTATGAGCAAGCCGTAGGTAACGCCTTTAAACACTTCGTTAAAATAGGTAGGCTTATTATACGGTTCTGTGGGCAAAACGGGACTTGTGATAATATTAAATTTAATATTACCAACAACATATTTTGCAATATCGGGATAATTCTCCATTGTGCTTATAAGCGCATCATAAGTTAACTGTGGATCATAGCCTGCAGAACCTAAAGTAAACATAGTTGAACCCGGAACGGATGATGCCGTCAGGCTGACGGGGAGATAAGACAAATTCAAATCATTTGCTACAGCCTCTTGTAACAAGTTACTGCTTAAAATGTACGGAAATGTTGAAGAAAGATGGGAGGCTGTTGAAGCGTCATAATAGAAATTATATGCGGAAATTCCGTTTATGGAGGAAACCTTGTCCTGCGTGCTTACTGTAAAAGTAACCTCAGCCTTATACATTGGTGTATAGCTTCTGTGGCACCTGAATACACTAAAAGCACAGCATAACACGCATACAATTGCAATAACCCACCAGAACTTTTTAAAACCGCGACAAAAGTCACTGAAGTAAAAGGAGACGTTATCTTCCTTGCTAAATTGTAATCCCTTATTGTTCATACTCATTCTTGAAATCTTCCTTTATTCGATTGACCTTTTTAGTAATACTTAAATCTGCGAAAATGATTAGCATCATCACCGGCACCTGTAAATGATGCTATAGGTATATCGGGGGGAGTCTGATTCAAAATACAGCCCGCTAAATTATCGCTAACATCTGTAACAGTTGAAATAGCATCGTTTATTGTACCGGTTTCAATGGTATCTGTTTTAACCACAAGGATGGTCTTATCTGCTAACTTAATAATTTCACCTACAGAGGAGTCAACGGATATGGGTGCAGTGTCGATTATGATATAATCCACCATACCTTTCAGAGCCTTGATAGTTTTTTTAGCCATACCATTTTCAATCCATTTGTAGCTGTTAGCATAAGCACGGGTATTAAGAGCCAGAAACAGGTTGGTTTTTTTATATCGTCTTATTTTATAATTGTTGCTTGAAATTTCACCGTTTAAAAGCAAGCCCAATTCGGCATTTTCTATATATGATAAGCCAAAAAGTTTATAGATAGCAGGTTTTTTCCCATCCATATCCATTAAGAGAACTCTGTTGCCCTTGCGAGCAAGAGAAAGCGCCAGATTAGAAGAAATGGTTGATTTGCCTTCGTTTTCGGCAAAGCTTGTAACAGCAAAGACCTTTGAACCATCTCTCGAATTGTGATGTTCAATTTTTGCCACGATTCTGTTAAACGACTCAAAAAATCTTGTACTTATAAATGCATTACCATCAATAAGCAGACCCTTTTTCTTCTTTGAGAACAGATCTTCTATTGAGTTAGCTTTCATTTCGTGAGGGATACAGCCTAAAAGCTTTCCGTTAATCTTGTTATTAAATTCTCTTTCGTTTTTCACGGTGTTTCTGAAAACTGAAAAAGCTACAATTGCACCAATGCTTATAAAAGCAAGTATCAATAATATTTCTACTTTACTGTGTTGCAACCCAACACTTGATGGTGAAGAGGGCATTGAAGGATGCTTTAAAATGGTGATCACCGAATTTTTGAAAACCTCTTCGGAGATAGTGGGGTAAACCTGTAAAATTGCATTAAGAAGCTCATATGATTTTCGTGGGCTATCGGAAATAACGCTTATATTTATAAAATTTGTATCTGTTAAAACAGATGCTTCGACACGACCGTCAAATTTTTCAAGGTCAAGATGTTCAGCAGCAGCCTTTTTCATAGCAGGCTCGGAAAAGACCTTTGAGAAAACCTCCGCCATTTCAGCAGAAACAGTATACATAGACGAAGTGTTTGCCGAAGAGCCCTTTGCATTAACAACAACGGTTGCGGTGGCGGTATATTCCGGCTTGTAAACGCTACACTCTGCAATATATATACCCATAGCGCCTATGAGAAGGCTCAATAAAACCACCCAAAAATTTCTTAATAAATCTTTCAGGATGCTGTAATAATCAATTGAAATTTTGCCTCTGTTCATAAAAACTTATTCTCCCGAGATTAGTTTAATTACTCACTCTACCACGACATTGAGAACAGAGTGACCCTTCGCTCCGTTACTGTCAGTAACGAAATAATGAACAGTATAAGTACCGCTTTTTTCAAAGTTTACATTATCATCTATCTCAATTTTGTCGGTTAAATCTCTGTCATTTTTATCGGTTGCTTCAACGATAAAATCTTCAAAATCAACTTCTTGATTTTTATCAATATATATCAAATAGTCTTTAAGCTTGATTACCGGAGCAGAAAGATTCCTTTCCTCCATAATTAAAGGAAGAGAAAGAGTTGATGTATCACCCTTTTTGTTAGAAACAGAAAGCTCCAAGGTAAAAATGCCTGCTACAGCCGAAGTATAATCAGGGCTCGTTATAACAATATTTCCGGAAATATCGCCCTCAATACTGTCAACAGCACCGATATATGAGGCAACATTTATATTTTCATAAAGGGAAAAGCACAGACTGTTCTTCAGCTTGAATTTCGGTGCTTCATAATCCAAATAGCGAACCTTTCTCGTAGCGTGAGCAACGTGGTTGTTGCTATCGCAAACCGCATATTTAACTTCACAAACACCGGGCTCAATAAATCTTGAAACAGATTCAACAATAACTTCATCTGTTAAATCTCCATCCTTTTCATCAGTAGCACTGATACCTTTAAGAAAATCTTCGTTTGTGGCGTCACAATTCACTTCAACGAAGTCGTTTTCTATAGTGATTACAGGTATGGTGTTATCCTCATTTTTCTTTTGAAGAATGAAGACAACGGAAAAAGCTATTGAAGTAAGAATAAAAAGAACTGTTACGGAAATTCTCATTATTCGCATAAAATCTCTCCTAATGGCATAATACGACATTTTTATACAATAATATATCTTATAATACCACAATACGCTTTCGAGTGCAAGTAAAATTCAATAATGAGAATGTATTTTTTTTTATGTATTTTCCATAAAAATCAAAGAAAAAAATAGTGGGAATTTCTCTGCTTTTTCTCTTTTTTTTCTTGACAAACAAATTTTTTAGGGGTATTATTTATAGTGTGTATCTTTAAAGTGGTAGAGTGTCTCATTATGTTTAAAAATTACACAATCTGTGAACAAAAAATACATATAGAAATGCCCTATTTTCCTAATGACAGCGCGGATTGGCGGTTGTTTGAGACCAATGGAGCCGTTGCAGATATTTCAGTTGCTTGTCAAGTAGGGGAACGGCTTCCTGAAATTTCCGGTAAGTTTTGCGGCGAGCAAGGCGAGTTTTCGGTTTTTTCTGATGGTGAAAGAATTTTTCGAAAACGGGATATGGGTAAAAGGGAAGGTGCTCTTGCAGAGTATGACTGTAAAGTTGGTTCTGATTGCCGATTGCATTTTACCAGAAAAAGCTTTTCGGTCTTGACAGATGAACGTTATTTTTGGAGCTCTGTTCCTTTGGCACAGCTTCTGTTACCTAAAAAGGCAGTTCTTATGCACGCTTCATTCATCGATATCGGTGGTTCTGCAGTGCTTTTTACAGCCCCTTGCGGAACAGGGAAAAGCACTCAGGCTGAGCTTTGGAGAGTACATAGAAAAGCCGAAGTCATAAACGGCGATAAAGCAGGGGTTTACCTGAAAGACAGCAAAGTTTTTGCAGGTGGTTTACCCTTCTGCGGAACAAGCGGAATTTGTCATAACAAAAATTTACCCCTAAAGGCAATTGTGCTTTTAAGTCAGGGTAAAGAAAATGTTGCAAAACACCTTAAAGGCTTTGAAGCCCTGCAAGGAGTTATAAACAATATATATCTTGATTTGTTGGCACCTTGTGAAAATCAGATGTGTATAGATTTTGTTATTGAGCTGTTGGAAAAAGTTAATGTGTTTTCTCTTCAATGCACACCCGATGAAAGAGCAGTAGAAGCGTTAGAGGAAGTTTTATAACAAAGAAAGGAAATGAAAATGGAACTTGCATACGAATCATTCATTTCCCGACTTTTTGATAAAGCTACTCAAACAGGAACACCTCTTTCGGGTACTTTTGAACTAACACCCCGTTGCACTTTGGATTGCAAAATGTGTTATATACATTCTAAAGCAAGAGATAAAGAGGTTATAAAAAAAGAAAAGCCAACCGAATGGTGGCTTGACCTGGCAAAAAAAGCTCAGGAAGCAGGAACATTACTTTTACTTCTGACCGGTGGCGAATGTATGCTCCGTGAGGATTTTGAAGAAATCTATCTTGCTTGCAAAAAAATGGGCTTTCTTGTTACGGTTAATACCAATGCAACGCTCATTGATGAAAAGAAAATAGAGTTTTTCAAAGAAAATCCCCCTCACAGAATTAATATAACTCTCTACGGAACTTCAAGAGAAACCTATGGTAGCCTTTGCGGAGTTCCCGAAGCTTTTGATAGAGTGGTTTGGGCAATCAAAGCTCTTAAGGAAGCGGGAATAAATGTAAAACTCAATTATACCGTAACTCCTTATAATAAGGACGATGTGATTGAAGCATCGGATTTGGCAAAAGAATTGGAAATACCGATTCAGACTGTTACTTATATGTTCCCGCCCTTGCGTGCTTGCGAGGGTTGCGGTGAAAATAAAAAGCCACAACAGACAACATCTTATGATTGCTGTGCGCAGCGCCCAACACTGGCGACTGGCGACTGGCGACCGGCGAATAGTGAAGCCGTCAGGCTCGCCCCGGAAGAAGCGGCAAAGGTAATGTTTAATCTCCAGAAGCATCGTTTAGGCGATGATTTTAATAAATTCCTTAAACAAAAGGAAAAAAACAAAATAAAAACCGACTATTTCGACGACTGTAAAATGGAAGGCGAAAGAATCAAGTGCAGAGCCGGGTCAACAACCTTCTGGGCTACCTGGGACGGCAAAATGACACCCTGCGGAATGATGGTTGAACCCGTTGCGGAAATCGGCGACGATTTCAAAAAGGCTTGGGACAAAATCCGCAAGGAGCGCGAAGAAATTATTCTCCCACCTGAATGTACCAATTGTGAGTATAAAGCTAATTGCGATATCTGCGCTGCGGTTTCCTATGCGGAAACAGGCAGGTTTGATGGTTTACCAACCTATGCTTGCGAAAAAGCAAAGGCTTATGCAAAACTTATCCAATCTCAAAAGTAAAGAAAGAGCAATTCTTATCATCCCTGTTTCATCTTTGATGAAATAGGGAGGGGGACCGCGATAGCGGTGGTGGGTAGGAACCTTGCCACTACAATATCATAAAGAAAGAACAATTATGAAACACACCAACCTAACCCACGAATTAGTAGACCGTGCCCGTGAAATGCGAAAAGAACCCACAGAAGAAGAAAACAAGCTGTGGCACATTTTATTTAACACCGAGATTTGTAAGACAAAAAATTATCGGCTTTTATATAGTTGATTTCTATTGTCCTAAATTGAAATTGATAATAGAGATTGATGGCGAACAGCATTTTTGGGAAGAAAATGCCGAATACGAAAAAAGGCGAGAGCAATTTCTTCAAAATTCGGGTTATGAACTGTTACATTTTTATAACAGTGATATAAATAAACACATACGAGAAGCAGAACACACAATTATCAATGCTTGCAGAGAAAGAGCGGAAGAGCTGGGGATTGATGTGGAGGTTAAATTTAAATAACTTTGCTTTCTCTTTACGAAGGGAAGAGGTAGCGTTCCTACCCACCACCGCTGACGCGGTCAGTTGGATTGCTTTTACAGATAACTACCGTGAGAGAACTACCCACCACCGCTGACGCGGTCCCCCTCCCTATTTCATCAAAGATGAAACAGGGATGATAGGCTTCGCAAAACTTTCAAAAATTAAAAGCGAAAGCTTTTTTATATAAATACATAATCATTCATTCCGAATTTCGAATTTCGAATTTCGAATTTATCAATGGAGGTAATGTTAATGAAAAAATTCATAAAAAAAATGAAAGGTAAAAAGGTACTGTCAATAGTCCTTGCGGTTATTTTGCTTGTGACCACCTTTAGCGTAGCTGTTCCTATGCTGAAGTTAGGTGCCGAGGCAGCTGACATTACTATTGGCGGTGTGTCGCAGACCCAGATTGTTACAGACACATCTGTATACGGTGACTATGCGGCAGCCTACCTTAACGGTGCAAGCCGTGCAACCGATATCGTTGTTCCCGGACTTAATGCATTATATACTGATAAAACAACAGATCAGGATGACCCCGGTGACTATGTTATTCAGGGTATGAGCTATTATCCCGAAAAGGACTGGATGCTTGTTACCGCATATCATAGTGATGGAAATGCATCAAGTAAGATTTTTGCTCTTGATGCTGCAACAGGTGACTTTGTTGCTATGTTTGATTTTGAGAACGCCGACGGTTCTGTTAACTACGACCACGGCGGTGGTATTGCTGTTTCCGAGCATAACCTTTACTATGCCTGCGGTGATAAGGACCAGAAGATTGCTTATGCGCCTCTTTCGGAATTTGATGTTGAAGTAGGTACATATAAAACAGTTACACTTTTGGACTCAATCAACCTTTATGAGCTCGGCGAGTCATACACAGCTTATGTTTGCTATGATGAGGGTGTTCTCTGGGCAGGTAACTTCTATGATGCGGGTGCATCTATTCTCGGTGCGATTAATGTTGCAGCTGACTATAATGCAAAAGTAAATGGTACTTACAACTCAATGGTTTTCGGTTATAAGCTGGCAGGTAACTCTTCCGAAGAAGAGTGGGACTATCTTAAAGGTAAGTTCCGGAACCTTCTTGAAGTTGCAACAGCTTCAGGATCTTCCGGCGCAAGTGATTCCACATTCAGTTGGACTGCATATAAGAATTCAGGTACCGTTAATATTGCGGGTACTATCACTGCACCTTCGGCTTATGTTGGCGAATTTACAGGTAACTTCGGTAGCTTCACTCTTACTGAGGGCGTTAGTTACACAATTGAATTCACCTCCAACTACCGTAATACAGACCTTTATATGTTCTCTCCTGCAGGAACTCACTGTAATGTTAAGCAGTCAAGCCAGACTACAATTACTGAGGATGAGCACGGCAGATATCATTTTGAAATGAACTTCACCGCAGGTCTCAAGCCTACCAATGCGGATTCAAGTTGGCCCACAACTCAGAGCACTGATGGTACATATACAGGTACCTATACTCTCCGTTTTGACCAGGATGCTATTGCAGCCGGCGAATCAAGAGAATTTGAAATTACAAATATCAAAATTTCTCAGACAAACACTTATGAAAATGCTCAGGAAAAGGTTTATGATGAGGGTTCAGCAGGCTCACCCACCTATGCTATCGGTCTTAATAACTCCATTAAGGATGTTCAGTATGCGGTTGTTGATAACGGTAAGCTTTATCTTAGCCGTTCCTACGGTTCGGGTGCAGGTAACTCTGTTACATTCGGTTTTGGTGAAACAAGTACTCTTACTATTGCCGATATTGACCTTTCAATTCCCGGTTCCAAGACAACCTCTGTAAGCACCTCTGATGGTGGAACAAAAACCATCAATGTTTACGAAATCAATAATTTCAGCAACTATCCTATGATGCCTATGTCCGAGGGTCTTTGCGTTGTTAACGATAATATTTTTATCACATTTGAAAGTGCTTCTAATAAATATTTGAACGAAAGCTCAGGCGCTACAAGCATTGGTAACTGTGAAATGCCTGTTGACGTTGTTTGGCAGCTTGACCCTTATGCGTTGATGGAAATGGAAGTTCCCGAGCCTGAAAACAGTATTTACTACGAAAAGGTAAACAGCATTTCAGAAATTGAGGATGGTGCCGAATACCTTATTGTTCATAAATCCGAAGAGATTGACCCTGTTACTCAGAGAAATGTGCTTTATGCCCTTGATGCAGACGGCGGTCTTAAGGAACACAGACTTTCCAAGAGCGATGCATCCGTTATTTACGGCTACAACGGTATGATTGGTCACGAAATTACCGAATATTCTATCGTCAGAGCAGGCGAAACAGATTCCTTAGGTGACGTGGTTGATAAGGACAGAATTTACCTTGATAATGCAGAAAAGGATGATATTGATGATGTCCGCTGGACATTGGAAAGTATAGATAACGACCGTGCATATAAAATAAAGACAACGGATAGCTATTATGCAAACTGCAACTGCCTTTATTTTGATGAAGACCAGATTACAATGTCACCCTCAAATGCTTCTTATCTCAATAATATTAAATTTATGGAATCCGGCAACGGAAACGGTGGCTTATGGCTTTCCAATTCAGATACATATTTCCTTTGGAGCAATGACGGTCTTTCTGAAAATTACTATAAAGAAATTACTTCCTACTATATTAAGAATGGTAAAAATACAGCTGTTTACAGTGGACTTGAGGAAACAGACGGTACATTCCATACAGATGCATTGAACAGTTCCGGCAGTAATATTATCGGTGGCGCTGTTGAAACGGGCGCGGATACTTTCTATGCGGACGGCGTTTTCTACCTTTATAAGCGCGTAAAGGATGATGCAGCCTCCACCTACGAAAGCCGTGTTTACACAGACCTTAATGCAGAGCTTCAGGCAGACGGTACATATACCATCGATCTTGAAACCTATGCTATTTCTCCCAATCACTACCAATATATTGGTGAAAAGCCCACAGACTATATCATTGTTGCTGACACATCATCTTCAATGTCAAATACGGGTAGTACGGGTATTGCATCGTTTAACGGAGAACTTGCAGTTTCATCATTAAGTCAGGAGGACGATACAAATAATGATGGTGGTGTAGGAGTTAAAGGATACGGCTTTACTAATCCCGGCGAGGATATTTATTACCTTCATACCGACGGTAAATACTATCAGGTTAAAATGGCTGTTAATACTGTAGAATATAAAAGTGCTTCTATTACTGACTGGGATGGGTCTATAACTCAGAGATATTGGGCATATTACGTTGCCGACGACGGTCTCTATTATGTATTGCAGACAGATGGTACTTCAGGCGTTAGCGGTAGCGGTGGGGTGTTCCCCGGAATTACACAGGCAGAATTTATTAACCACGTAGATAACAGTAATTCCTTAGGAAATGACAGCCAGTATTCCGGTTCTTCCACAAAAACGTCTAACGGAAATAGACGAGATGCAGCTGTTTACAACGGTCCTCACTACCGTTTTGATGACACCTCTTCCTCTTTTACAGAAGAGCATCTCCGTATCGATACACTTAAAAATGCTGCAAGCAATCTTGTTGGTCAGATTGCCTCGGAAAATTCAGAAAACAGAATTGCTCTTGTTCGGTTCGGTGGTTCAACAGGCTTTTATAACACAAGCGGAACCCTTTCCACAAGCGACTATGCAAATGCTTTCTGGAGTACAGCAAATGCTTCGGAACTACAGAGCATTATCAATAATCTCACAACTTCCGATTTGACATCTAACGACGGTATTGAGTTTACTTATGTTAATAACCTTATGTCGAACAGTGGCAAAAATTATGTAGGTAAAGATAAAGAACGAAATGTTGCGGTTATATTCTTCTCGGATGGTGTTGCCGGTGCAGATGACCAGAGTGACACAACAACTGCTGCAAATGCGGTTATTTCAAAAGCATTAGAAGCAAAAAAGGCAGGTGCATTCGTTTATACCGTAATAATAGGTGCCGACGGTACTACCTTTGATAAAAAGCTTTATATGGATGCTGTTTCATCAAAATATGCCGAAGCAACGAGTATGACGGATCTCGGCGGTCAAAATGTTGATGGTGTTAACTATACAATCAATCTTGCAACAACAACTATTAACAACTTTGTTAACTTCGGTGAAGTAGCACTTGAAGAAGTATCGGTTAACAATGCCGTAGGACTTGATAACCTTAATGCAAGCTCAATTCTTCGTGAGGAATTAAGCGATGCATTTATTGTTCCTACAGATGAAATAGGCTTTGAAACATATTTTGTAAAAGGAACCTTTGATGCTATCGGTCGATTCGCTTTCGATGAAGAGGGCAAAACAGATGCTTCCTCCGAGCTTACAATCGGTTGGGATCCTTCCGATCCCGGTCTTCTTACAGTTTCGGGCTATGATTATTCTTCAGAATATATTGCTCAGGGTAAAGAGGGCAGAAAGCTTCAGATAAGAATCACAGGTGTGCTCGCAAACCCTGATGCCGACCTTACAAACACATCCATTAATAACACTGCCACAACCGCTATTTACAAAACAAGCAGTGATATGACTGCCACAGGCGGTAACGCTTTCAAAAAGCTTCCAACTGTTTACTTCAACATCCCCAAGTACACCTACGTTCTTGACTACGGTCTTCAGCTTCTTGATACTGACGTTAACGGTACACTTAAAGCCGTTAGTGCAGGTCTCACAAAGCAGGATGTTGATAACTACATCAGAAAATCAGAAAATGGATTGGTTGCAATTCAGGCTGGTGACCAGAATCTTCTTTACCACACAACTCCCACAAACACAACTGACTCAGGCTACGTTCTCATTCAGCGTGACAGCGGTGAATACGACTGGTTTGAAATCGAAGTTGTTCCCGCTTCCAACGTTTACTTTGAGGAAACGGAGTTTGCAACAACTGCAGGTACAGGTACAGTAGCTTGGTCAACAGCCACAGGCGGAACATCTGTAACAGAGCGCAATCTTCCCGGTGAAAATGATGTTTACGGCTTTGATAATGCTTATGATAACACAAACACATATTCAAACGGAACAACTCTTTCAGCAACTGTTGATTCAACCAACAAGAGAAGTAAAACTGCAACAGTTTCCTTTGCAGGTGACGGAATTGATATAATTTCCGCATGTGGTCCCACAACAGGTATGCAGATTATCAATATCAAAAATGCTGAAACAGGTAAATCTGTTGCGGCAAGCATTGTTGATACTTACTATGCAGATGCAACCTTCTCTCAGGTTCCCGTATTTAGCTGGAGAGGCAGCTACGGTGAGTATACTGTTGAAACAACTGCAGTTTACCTTTCAACAGCAGGTGCTTTAAAGAAGTCAAGCATCAAAAACAGCCTTGTTGACACAGGTCTTGTAATGAATTCTTCAGATGATCTTAACACTGCTAATATTGAAGCTATGCTTGATGCTGCAGGCGTTGAAGATATCGATGCAGAAAATCTTGAACTCGTTTGGTTCGATGATAACTCCGTTCTTAACGGCGGTTCAGGTGTTGCTCCCACAAAGAAGGGTGCAAGAGCAGATTCAACAGGAACTGTATCTCTTAACAACTACCTTGACGGTTTCCGTATTTACAATCCTCTCGGTTCGGATTCCAGTGACTATGCTGAAAGCGAACAGAGCGCAGTTTACTATAATGTTATTGACAGCCTTGTTGACGGAACACTTTCAAACGGTGATTTGGACTTCACAAGCGGTACTGTTGCTTTTGTAACAGGCAGTCTTGCAGACGGTGAAACTCTCAGCTTCTCAAACTACGAGTCCATCGGTCCTAAGAATGAGCTTTATCTCCGGGGCGGTGCTTCAACAGGTGTTGCCTTTAACACCCCCGTTGCTGACGGCGGAAGAGTTATGGTAAGCCTTCGTGCAGTTAACGGTACTGCAACTGCTACCATTAATGGTCAGTCGTTCACAATTAACAGTGCAACAGAAATGTACTATGATATTACCGATCTTCTCACAGTTACAGACGGTAAGGCCAATGTATCGATTATTAACACAGGTAGCGGAATTCTTGCAGTAAACAACATTAAATTGACAAATACCGTGGCAACATCCGGCTTGATGCTTCTCAGTATGGACGATTTGGAAACAGTTCAATACTATGCTTCTGCAGAGCCCGTTCAGGCAACTGTTGAAAACGGTGTTGTAACTCCTGTTGTTGAGGAAGAAGCTCCCGAACAAGATACAAGCACAGATAACAACGACACAACAACCGACAGTGGTGAAACTGAAGAAAGCTTCAGCATCTTCTCTTTGATTGAAGCATTGATTGCTTTCATCAGAGAAATTCTCTTCAACACTGTTGGGAGCGGAAAATTATTTTAAGGGGGACTAAAGCAATGAAAAACTATATTAAACCTACATTCACTCTTGCGGGCTTGTTCCCTGTTGCTTTTGCTGCAAGCTGTCCTGTTAAAGTAACGGGTGATGACCTCACCCAAATCCTTGAGACATTCGGTGTTACGGATGCTTCAAAAGCATTTGCTGAATCAGAAGGTTGCGAACAGGCTATTCCTGATGGAATTACACAGTATTGTAAATTTACTTCAACCGGTGCGGAAGCAGCGGGAACAGTGTTGACTTCATGATTAATTAAAAAAACGGTCTGCGATTCACTATGAGTCGCAGGCCGTTTTTTTAATGCAAAGTGCAAAACGCAGAGTGCAAAGTCACCAGATGCCAGATGCCGGTTAAGCGATTAGCAATTAGCAAATAGCAGTTGTGGCAACTCTGAGCCTGCCTTTGAAGGAAGGCACAAGGAGTATCAGCTTTGTCGCTTTATCTTTATAAAGGGAAGGAGTGAAGTTCCTACCCACCACCGCTAATGTGGTCCATTGGTTATAATACTTTTACTACTTCTGTAACTGTGTACCACCCACCGCTAACGCGGTCCCCCCTCCTTTTTCGTAAAACGAAAAAAGAGGGATAGGGCTTCGCAAAACTTTATATTCTCTTTTATGGCGCATTTTCGCGCCCCGAAACTTGCCACTTGCCATTTGCCACTTGCAATTTTTCTAACTTCACCAACTTGCAACTTTTCCGTTGCAATACAACGCCTTTTATGTTACAATGAACTGTAAAAATAAAATAGGGTGATTTTTTGAATCGAAAGAAATGGGTCGTTTCCTCTTGTGACAGAGATGCGGCAGCAACCATTGCAGAAAACTGCGGTGTTGAGCCTTTTGCAGCGTTTCTTCTGTGCTCTCGGGGAATGACGGACGAATTTGAAATTGAAAGCTTTTTATATGATACGGATTTAATTGACCCATACACCTTGCCCGATATGGAAAAGGCAGTTGAAAGAGTGAATGAGGCTCTCGAAAACGGAGAAAGAATTACTGTTTTCGGTGACTATGATTGCGACGGTGTTACATCGACGGCTCTTTTGTATTCCTACCTTTCTTTCCGTGGTGCAAATGTGGATTATTATATTCCTGACCGCTCCGCAGAGGGTTACGGAATGAATTTGGGCGCAATTGACCTTTTAAAAAGCAGAGGGACAAATGTAATTATAACTGTTGATAATGGTATCAGCGCCATTGAGGAAATTGCGTATGCAAAAGCTCTCGGTATTGATGTTGTTGTTACGGACCATCATCGCGTGGGAGATGTTCTGCCCGATGCGGTTGCGGTGGTCGACCCCCACAGAGAAGACTCTATTTGCGAGTTTTCTGATTGGGCAGGCGTTGGCGTTGCCTTTAAGTTTATCAGCGCTCTTGATGATAGCGAGGGCTATGAGCTTTTGGAGCAATATGGTGATATTATTGCTTTGGGTACGGTTGCAGATATTGTTTCTCTTAAAGGTGAAAACAGAATAATTGTCAGAAGCGGTATTGCTTATATGAATGCGGCTCTGGAGGATGGGACATTAAGAGCAGGCTTGAAGGCGCTTCTTGATGTAAGCGGTTCAACAGGAAATTTGGATTCCTCTTCTGTTGCTTACAGAATTGCTCCTCGCGTTAATGCGGCAGGGCGAATGGGATCTGCAGAAAGAGCCTTGAAGCTCCTTTTGACTACCGATAAAAACGAGGCGCAGGAAATTGCGGAAGATATTTCAAATGCTAATGCCGAACGTCAGGCAATCGAAACTCAAATAACAGCCTCGGCGGTGGAATATATAGAAAGTAATCCGCAAATCAAGCACAGAAGAGTAATTGTGGTTGCCGGCGATGGTTGGCATCAGGGCGTTATAGGAATTGTTGCATCCCGCCTTGCAGAAAAATACGGAAAGCCTTGCATAGTTATTTCCAAAAACGGAGATACTGCAAAGGGTAGCGGAAGAAGTATTGACGGCTTCAGTCTTTATGATGCTCTTTCTTATTGCGGAGAAACTCTTGTTCAGTACGGCGGTCACGTTCTTGCCGCAGGATTAACTGTTGATACCGGAAGAATAGGCGAATTCATAGAGAAAATCAATGAATATGCTCTTTCAATAGATACGGCAGTGCCCACATTAAAAATTGACTGTAAGCTGAACCCATCATCAATAAATGTTGAAATGCTTTCTTCCCTGCAGGTTCTTGAGCCTTTTGGTGCGGAAAATCCTCAACCTATTTTCGGGCTTTATAATATGGAAATAACCGCAATTCAGCCCGTTGGTGCAGGAAAGCATTTGAGAATAACTGCAAGAAGAAAAGGCAGTTCGGTTACGGTGATTATGTTCTCTGTAACTCTTGAAGAATTCCCATATAAAGTGGGGGATACTGTGGATATGGCAGTAAAGCTCAGCGAAAATGAGTTTCAGGGCAAAACACAAGTCAGTATTCAAGCAAAAGCAATTAAATTCAGTGATGTCAGCGATGATGCGGTAATAAATTCTCTTCACGATTACGAGGATTTTTCAGCCACAGGAAAAATACCCCAAGAAAAAAAGGAAACACTTTCTATAAACAGAGATTTCTGCGGAAATATTTATAAATATGTGAAATCCAATAACGGCTGGAATTTTTCAGAGGAGGTTCTTTGTTATAGATTGGGACTTTCGCCGAAAAGGCTTGCCGCCTGCCGGATATCGTTGGATGCATTAACCGAGCTGGGTGTTTTAATATTAAAGGACGGTAAATATATATTACCTGACCAAACAGTAAAAAATCCTCTTGAAAACAGTGAGATTTTCAGAAAAGCAAACATATAACTTATAACAGAAAACGAAGGAGGTGACTTGAATGGATGAAAATATGTCAGTGGAGCTTATGTATGATGAGCTCAAAGAACAAGCCATAGCAATATTCGGGGCAGAAGAAGCCAAGATTATCGACAAAGCCTTTGAAATTGCAAATTCTTATCACAAAGGGCAAAAGCGGTCATCGGGTGAACCATATATCATCCATCCTGTCGCCGTTGCTAAAATTGTTTTAGAATACGGAATGGACTGTCAGTCTGTTGCGGCGGCTATGCTTCACGATACCGTTGAAGATACCGATATGACTCTTGAGGATGTAAAGAAAGAGTTCGGTGCAGAAATCTGCGCTCTTGTTGACGGACTTACAAAATTAGGTAAGGTTCCTCTTGATATTAAAGATAAAGAGGAGCAACAGGCAGAAAATGTAAGAAAAATGCTTCTCGCTATGTCGGAAGATATACGAGTTATTATCATTAAGCTTGCCGACAGGCTTCATAATATCAGAACTCTCAATTTTATGCCCCCTCAAAAACGCAGAGATAAAGCGTTGGAAACTCTGGAGATTTATGCGCCCATTGCCCACCGTTTAGGTATCAGAGCAATTAAGGAGGAGCTTGAGGATAAGGCTATAAGCTACCTTGACCCCATTGCATACAAAGAAATTGAGGATGCTCTTGCGAGTCAAGGAAAATCTCATAAAGAATTTCTTGAATCAATCAAGAAACAAATTTCTGCCAGAGTTCACGAGGTTGTGCCTGATGCAAGACTTGATGGCAGAATCAAAAGTGTTCACGGCATATACAGAAAAATGTATATGCAGAACAGAAATTTTGACGAGATTTATGATATATATGCTGTAAGAATTATTGTTGATAATACTATTCAGTGCTACGACTGTTTAGGTATAATCCACGATATGTTTACTCCTATTCCCGGAAGATTCAAGGATTATATTTCTACACCGAAGCCCAATATGTATCAGTCCTTGCATACTACTGTTTTAGGCAAGGCGGGAATTCCCTTTGAGGTACAAATCAGAACGTGGGATATGCATCATACTGCTGAATATGGTATTGCTGCTCACTGGAAATATAAATTAGGTCTTAACGGTACTCAAAAATTCGAAGAGCGACTTACTTGGATTAGACAGCTTCTTGAAGCTCAACAGGAAGCAGATGACGTTAAAGACATTGTTACAACAATCAAAAGCGACCTTGTTCCCGAAGAGGTTTTCGTGTTTACTCCTAAGGGGGATGTTATAAACCTTCCTATGGGTGCAACCGTTATTGACTTTGCCTATGCGATTCACTCCGCTGTTGGTACGAAAATGGTGGGAGCAAAGGTGGGTGGCAGAATTGTGCCCCTTGACTATAAAGTGCAAACGGGCGAAATCGTTGAAGTCCTGACTTCTTCTCAACAAGGAAAAGGTCCCTCACGAGATTGGCTTAATATAGTAAAAACAAGCTCTGCAAAAACAAAAATCCGCGCTTGGTTCAAAAAAGAACGCAGAGAAGAAAATATTGTTGAAGGTAAAGCGGAGCTTGAAAGAGAAATTCGTAGGAATAAAATTCGTTTTACAGATGAAGAGTTTGAAAATCTTGTAAAAAATCTTTCTGAACGTCAGCATTGTGCAACAGTTGAGGATTTTTATGCGGCTCTCGGTTACGGCGGAATTCCTATGAGCAGAGTTATTCCGTTCATAAGGGACGAATATCATCGCATAGTTACATCCCGTCAGCCCGAAAAAATAAAAATTACAGAGGAAAATAAAAACACAAAGCATTCTTCAGGTGAGGGCGTTATTGTAGATGGTATAGATAATTGCCTTATCAAGCTTTCCCGTTGTTGTGCGCCCATACCGGGTGATGAAATTATCGGATTTATCACTCGCGGTCACGGGGTTTCTATTCATAAGAGAGATTGTACTAATGTTCCCGAAGATATTGTTAATTGTGAGGAACCAAACAGATGGTTAAGCGCCCGTTGGCAAAACGGAACAGAGGCTAAGGAGTTTAAAGCGAGTCTTGCTCTCGAGTGTGAATCCCGTGTTGCTATGATGGCAGATGTTGCAAATGTTCTTGCGGATATGCGTGTTATGATAAATGCTATAAACACAAGAGATATTAAGAATGGTAATACTATTATCTACCTTACAATTACAGTAAAAAGCACAGATTTCCTTAATGTTGTTATTTCAAAATTAAAGGGAATAAGCGGGGTTGAAAATGTTACAAGGAGCAAAAACTGATGAAAGCAATAATTCAAAGGGTTATTGAAAGCTCGGTTTTGGTTGACGGAAAAATTGTTGGGCAATCCCAAAAAGGTTATATGATTTTAGTGGGCGTTGCAAAAGGTGATACAGAAAAAGAGGCGGAGCTTCTTGCAAGAAAAACCGCAGCATTACGAGTTTTTGAAGATGAAAACGGAAAAATGAATAAATCTGTACTCGATGTTGACGGCGAAATACTTGCTATTTCTCAATTTACACTTTGTGCGGATTGTAAAAAAGGAAACAGACCTTCTTTTTCTGACAGTGAAGAACCTCAAAATGCCAATCGCCTTTATGAGCTTTATTGCGAAGAACTTAAAAAGAATGGCGTCAGAAAAGTTGAAAAAGGTGTTTTCGGAGCAGATATGAAGGTTTCTCTCATAAACGACGGACCTGTGACAATTTGCTTCGACACAGATATTTGGAGTGGAAAATAATGTTTCTTGAATGTGTGCCTGTGGGTGAGCTTGAGGCTAATTGCTTTGTGATTTGTGACGAGCAAACAAAAATTGGTGCAGTTGTCGACCCGGGTGAATATACTGACGAAGTGAAAAATGCGATAAGAAATTCGGGGATGAAAAAACTTGAGTTCATTCTTTGCACTCATGGTCATTTCGACCATATCTGTGGCGTCTCGAAAATAAAAAAAGAGTACCCTGATGCAAAAGTTTGTATTGGTAAGGAAGATTCCTCTTATCTTGAAAGCGGAAGACTTGCTATGGCAAATTTCTTTAAAACAGATTTTGAGCCATGTAAGTCTGATGTGGAATTTTCTCAAGGAGACGTGTTTTCAATCGGAAATATTAGTGTAGAAATCCATTCTGCTCCCGGCCACACTCCCGGTGGCGTTTTGTATGTTCTTAATGATGAGAGATGCATATTTACAGGAGATACCCTTTTTTGCGGTAGTGTAGGAACTACGAGGTTTAAAGGCGGAAATACTATGGAGCTTTTAGCTTCGCTAAGAAATATAAAAGAGTTCCCTGATGATTATGTTATTCATACGGGTCACGGTCCAAGTTCAACGATAGGCTACGAAAAAAGAACCAATATGTTTTTAAAATGAATTTATATTATATTAACCATAATTTCAGATACGAGTCGGAAAAGCTTTTAAGATTGTTTTTTCCACTTGAAAAAATAATCGAATATACAGAGTTTATCGAAATTGCACAAGATTATCTTCTCACTCGTATTGACGGTGAAGAAATCCTTACTCTTACTGCCGAACTTTCGCTTAACGGTGAAATTAAAAGCAAGGTTAAAACTGTAAAAAAATCAGAATGTGATGATTTGGAGCTTGAACTTTTGCTTTTAGCCTTTGATTTACTCTGTAAAATGTGTGGGTTTACACCCAAATGGGGTATACTTACAGGTGTAAGACCGTCAAAACTCATTGTGAAAAGGCTTTCTCTTTACGGAGAAGAAAATGCAAGGGATTGGTTTTTGAACACCTATAAAGTTTCTCCCGAGAAAACAGAGCTTGCAATCAATGTTGCAAAAACCGAGCTTAAGGTTATTGAAAAAGCAGGGGAGAAGTCCTTTAGTTTATATATCAGTATCCCTTTTTGTCCCACAAGATGCAGTTATTGTTCTTTTGTTTCCCATTCAATAAATTCGGAAAAAGCGAAAAATCTTATACCGGATTATGTTGAAAAGCTTTTAGAAGAGTTGACATTCACTGCTCAAATGGCAAAGGAAAACAGCTTGCGCCTTACAAGTGTTTATTGGGGTGGTGGTACGCCCACAACTCTCGAAAAAGAAGATTTAGATAAAATACTTTCTCATATAGAAAATGAATTTGATTTAACAAACTGCCTTGAATACACAGTTGAAGCAGGTCGCCCCGATACAATTACAAAAGAAAAGCTGGAAATCCTTAAAAAGCATAACGTGGGAAGAATAAGTATAAATCCTCAAACATTTTCTGACAGCGTTTTAAATGCAATCGGAAGGAAGCATACAACGACACAGACGGAAGAAAAATATCTGCTTGCTCGTGAAGTGGGATTTGATACTATAAATATGGATTTAATCGCAGGGCTTCCTACGGATACGGTTGAGGGCTTCAAAAAAAGTGTTGACAGAGCAATAGAATTAGGTGCAGATAACGTAACCGTTCATACTCTCGCTCTTAAACGTTCATCTGCAATTGTTACAGAAAATGAAAGCGATTCCGTTACCGACAGAGATATATGGGGAATGCTTGACTATGCAGGAAAAACGCTTACGGAAAACGGCTACTACCCATACTATATGTACCGTCAAAGTAAATCTTTAGGCAATCTTGAAAACGTTGGTTGGTGCAAAAAAGATAAAGAATGCTTTTATAATGTTCTTATGATGGAGGAATATCAGAGCATTTTTTCCGTTGGTGCAGGGGCGGTAACAAAGCTACGCACCGAGGACGGAAGCGTTATTGAAAGAATTTTCAACTTTAAATACCCATTTGAGTACATATCGAGGTTTGATGAAATAATAGATAAAAAAGAACGAATGAGTTCTTTTTATAGTAAGGAGTTAGGAGTGAGAAGTTAGGAATGTCGGGACCTGTGGTCGGCAATAATAAAACTCTAACTGCGGTTCTATCTTTCTGAATTTTTCACTTTAAGAAAAAGTAAATTGTGCTGAAAAAAGTATTAGTTATCGAAGCTTTTATAATGATTGGAAGCAACGCTTCCCCAACACTCCTCATTCCTCATTCCTCACTTCTAACTTTTTAACGAATAACTAAAATGTTGGAAAATAATATATTATTAGGTGGTGAAATAATGGCTAATGTGAATAATACCTTAGATTATATTGTTGATAGTTCTTTAAATCCGAAAGGATTTGTTTGTGAATGTGAAAGGAAATATAACAATAAAATAACAAAAATAGCAAAAGATATTGCAAAAAGCGAAAAGACAGAAATAGTTATGCTTGCAGGACCAAGCTCTTCAGGTAAAACCACAACTGCAAAAAAGCTTTGTCGGGCACTCGAGACTTTGGGAGTAAAAAGCTATACGGTTTCACTTGATGATTTTTATCTGAACAACGAGGATTCGCCGCGTTTTCCCGACGGAACACCCGACTATGAAACTGTTGAAGCATTAGATATACCTTGTTTTGAAAAAACAATGGCAACTCTTATTGAAACAGGTTGTGCACTGATTCCGGAATTTGATTTTTTGACCGGCAAACGTAAAGAAAAATATAATAAGCTTGAGTTGGGGGAAAATGATGTCATTATTGTTGAGGGCCTTCACGCTCTCAATCCCATAATAACGGAGCATCTTCCTAAAGAGCGACTTTTAAAAATATATATCAGTGTTTCTTCAAGAATTTATGATGATGAGAAAAATATAATTCTTAATAAGCGTAATATAAGATTTATTCGCAGACTTGTAAGAGATTATAAGTTCCGAGGAAATTCTGTTGAAGATACCTTTAGAATGTGGATCACCGTTCGTTACGGTGAAGATGCATATCTTTTTCCCTTTAAAGATAATGCAGATGTAAGAATAAACACAATCCATCTTTATGAGACTTGCGTTTTAAAGGAGTTAGCCATAGATTTGCTGATGCAGGTTAATAAAGAGTCTGAATTTTATAAGGAATCTCAAAGGCTTATACGTTCCTTATACAAATTTCCAAAAATTGAATCGTCATTTGTGCCTGAAGATTCTCTTATAAGAGAATTTATTGGAAAGGAGTAAAAAATGTCCGATAAATCAGTTAAAAAACAAAACGTCTTAAACGGAGCAATGGTGCTTGTTATTGCAACTGCTCTTGTAAAGGTTATAGGCGCGGTTTATAAAATTCCCCTTACAAGTATTATAGGCTCTTTGGGTAGGGGCTATTTTGCTTCTGCATATAATATCTATACTCCTATTTATGCCATTTCAATGGCGGGTCTTCCTGTTGCAGTTTCAACTATTGTTTCAAGGAATGCCGCTTTGGGAAAATATCGCGATGTAAAACAGGTTTTGAAGATAACCTTTCCTCTTTTCCTTGCTTTAGGTATTGTGGGTACAGGTGTACTTTTGCTTGCAGCAAAGCCCTATGTTGAATCTGTTGGTTCACCTCTTGCTATTTTCAGCGTTTTTGCAATTGCTCCCTCAATCCTTTTCTGTTGCATTATGAGTACATACAGAGGCTACTATGAGGGTCTCAGCAATATGTACCCAACAGCAATTTCTCAGGTCATTGAGTCTTTAGGTAAACTCGTTTTTGGCCTTGTTTTCTCCTATGCAATGCTTGATTACGCTAATCAGCAAATTGCCCTTACAGGTTCTGTTTTTGGCTATAAAGTGGAAACAGAGGCGGATGGTGCTATTGCCTATGCTCTTGCAGCGGCAGGTGCGATTTTAGGCGTTACTCTCGGAACTGTTTTTGGTGCTATTTACACAATTTTGCGCCATAAAATAAAAAAAGACGGAATAAGCAAGGAAATGCTTGTAAATTCACCTCTTGCTTCTCCCAGGAAAACAACATTAAAAGAACTTGTTGCTATTGCAGTTCCTACTGCAGCAAGCTCTCTTGTGCTCAATATTACAAACTTTATTGATACATTTATGATCCAAAGCCGTCTTGAGAGTGTCGTTGCAGGAAATTATGATACAATGATGGGTATTTACGGCGAGTCAATAAATTCTGCAAACATTGCAAAGGAAAATATTCATACATTCCTTTACGGTGCCTATGACACAACTCTGGATTTCAGAAATCTTGTTCCTACGATTATGATGACCTTGGGTGTAAGTGCAATTCCTGTCATTTCTGCGGCAGTTGCAAAGAAGGATTTTAAAACAGTTAACGGAACCGTTAATACAGTGTTCAGAATTACAATGCTTATTGCTCTTCCTGCAGGTGCAGGCTTCTTTGCCCTTTCCGAGCCTATTATGAATTTGCTCTATAAGGGCACGGAGAATGAATCGGGTATTGCTATTGCTGCACCTGTTTTGGCGCTTTACGGGCTTATGATGCCGATTCTGACTCTTTCTTCACCTTTGACAAACATTCTTCAGGCAATCGGCAGGGCGGATGTTCCTGCAAAAGCTCTTGCGTTGGGCTGTGTATTCAAAATCGGTCTTAACTATCTTCTTATAGGCATACCCGAAATCAATGTTAAAGGCGCGGTTTTCGGAACAGCTTTCTTCTATCTCCTCTGCATTTTCTATAACTATGCCGTGTTGAGAAAAGAGACGGGTGTGAGAATTGATATCAAAACAGTTATAGTAAAACCGCTTATTGCGGCGGCACTTTGCGGTGGCGCGGCTTATGGTTCATACACAGGTTTGTGCAATGTTTTGACATTCGGCGATATGAACAGCAGACTTAACGGTCAATCGCTTTCTTGCATAATTTCTATCGTTGTTGCGGTAATTGTGTATGCGGTTTGCATTCTTTTAACTAAAACTTTGGTAAAAGATGACATTTTAATGCTCCCAAAAGGAGAAAAAATAGCAAAAATACTTGAAAAATATAAGCTTATAGGTTAAAATAGAGGTTGTAAATTATGGCAGTGGATTTTACGTTTAAAGAAAAGTATCAGTTTGATGACCTGGTTGATATAGTGAGGATTCTTCGTGAACCCGGCGGTTGTCCCTGGGATATGGAGCAGACTCATAAGTCTATCAGAGAAAATTTCCTCGAAGAAACCTATGAGGTTATTGAAGCAATAGATACGAATAACAAAGAGCTTATGCAGGAAGAGTTAGGCGATGTGCTTTTACAGGTGCTGATGCATTCCGATATGGCTCGTACGGATGGTTGGTTTACTATCGACGATGTTGCTAACGATATCTGCAGGAAGCTTATTATAAGACATCCCCATGTTTTCGGAGATATCAGCGTAAGCTCAACAGGTGAGGTTCTCAAAAACTGGGATGACATAAAGCGCCAAACGAAGAAGCAAAGAACCCAGAGTGAAGCTATGGCGGCAATTCCTGCAACATACCCTGCGCTTATGAAAGCACAAAAGGTTCAGGAAAAGGCGAAAAAGGCAGGCTTTGATTGGCGGGATTCCCAAGGTGCTTTTGATAAAATAGCAGAAGAAAGCGCGGAGCTTAAAGAAGCACTTGCTCTTGGTGATAAAGCAAAAATTGAAGATGAATTGGGCGACCTTTTCTTCTCGGTAGTGAATACCGCCCGTTTCTGCGGATGCGATGCAGAAACTGCCTTGGAAAAAGCAACGCAGAAGTTTATGAAACGCTTTACTGTTACCGAAAAGCTTGCAAGCAGTAAAGGAATTGATATGAAAACTGCTTCAATTGAAGTTCTTGATGAGCTTTGGGATGAGGCCAAGAAAACTAATTAGTCCAAATTAAACCGATAAAACGGTTTGGAAAATACAAAAATTATTTTTTGGAGGATTTTAAAATGAATAAGACAGAACTCGTAGCAGCAGTAGCTGCAAAAGCGGACATTTCAAAGAAAGCAGCAGATGCAGCAGTAGCAGCAGTTATTGATTCAGTTGCAGAAGCACTTGCAAAAGGTGAAAAGGTTCAGCTTATAGGCTTCGGTACATTCGAAGTTCGCGAAAGAGCAGCTAAGGAAGGCCGTAACCCCAAAACAGGCGAAAAGATCACAATCGCTGCTTCTAAAGTTCCCGCTTTCAAAGCAGGCGCAGCTCTCAAAGACGCAGTAAAATAATCAATTTTGTGCAAAACACCCCCGACTTTTCAAGTCGGGGGTTAGTCATTTTTTTGCCCACTCGCAGTATTTTAATACAGCTTCGGGGGCTTTTGTTTTACTTTATTAAATCGTGTTCCTTAATGAAATTAATTGTTTCGTCAACTGTTGTGAATGCAAGGCCAACAACTGTGTCTGCACCGCCGTAATAAATGGCAATTTTACCTGTTTCACTGTCTGCAAGAGCTGCACAGGGGAATACAACATTTGGCACGTCTCCAACAAATTCATAGGTTTCACGTGGCGAAAGCAAATAACAGTCTGCTCTGTGAAGCACCTTCCAGGGCTCGTTAATATCTGTAATCATAGCGCCCATACTGTAAGAAAAACCATTACAGCTTGTGATAACACCGTGGTAGAAGCAGAGCCAGCCCTCATCTGTTTCAATGGGAGTAGGACCTGCACCGACTTTTGTCATCTCCCAGTTCATTTCAGGTTTAATGACAAAGCGATGTTTACCCCAATATGTAAGGTCGGGGCTATGGCTTAAAAAAATATCACCATAGGGTGTGTGGCCTTTATCGCAAGGACGAGTGAAAATCATATATTCTCCGTTAACTTTTCTGGGGAAAAGCACACCGTTTCTTGAAACGGGAAGAACGGCATTTTCGTATCTTTCCCAGCTTTCAAAATCGGTTGTTGTAGCAATACCGATTGAAGTACCTCTGTCGGTATAGCAAACCCAGGAGAGATAATATTTACCTTCAATTTCGCAAAGTCTGGGGTCATAACCGCGGAAGATTTTTTCATCGTTTAAATTCCAATGAATACCATCATCACTGAAGCCTGTTACAAGATACTGCTCACGGGTGATGTCATCCATTCTGAAAACACCTGCAAAGCCGTTGCCGTAAGGGACAACTGCAGAGTTAAAAATGCTGTTAGCCTCTTTAACAAAGGTACGGTCAATAATTGGGTTTTCTGTGTATCTCCAGACAGGGTCTGTGCAGTTTGCGGGTTTGTCCTGCCAAGGGATGTTTTTTACTGTTGAATTCAAAATTTTAGCCATAGTATTACCTCATCCATCGTAGTAGTTCAATGTTTCTATAATAAGAGAGCCAACATCTGAAATTGCTTTTTTGCTGACTGTGTGTAATTTATCTGAATTAGCGGAAATTGTTTTAGATATATGCTTTTTAGAAGTGCCTAAGGAACAAGCAGGGAAATCATTTTTTGAGAAAGGGGTATAAGAGCTTGAGCCTAAAAGAGATGTTTCTTTTTGTAGGCTTATGTTTAAATTTTCTGCTGCTTCTCCTATTACAGAGGCTATTTCTGCACTGCCCTTTGTACCGCTTCCGTCTTTAAAAAATACCGAAAGCTTTCTTGAAGTGGTTATTTCTTCAATGGGAATAAATACAGTGGGAACGTCAGTATAAAGACGCTTGTGTTTTTTTGCGAAATGGTACGCTCCTGCACGGGAGGAGTAGTCGCTTCCCACAATTAAACAACAAATTTCAGTTTTTTCATAGCGGAAACTATTGTCGTGCAATTGTTTCATAATACTTAAAAGTATTGAAGAGGGGACTATGCTGGAGCTGATACCCGAAGCAACCTTGAGGTTGTTAATAAGGAACGCGGACATTATGTAAAAAGGAATAAAACCGATACATATAATTGTTAAAAAATAAAATAAAGGTGATTTTTCAGGTGCACCTGAAAAAAGAAATAAAAGTCCACTGCAAAAAAGAACAGTGTTACCTATTATTGCACACATACTCAGAATAAAGGGTGAGCGACTACCGAAAAGGTGAGCACGCATACTTTGAGGAGCATCCGAGCGGGCTACAAGCACAACTCTTCCGAGAGTTTCCCCCCGACTGTATCTGACCCCCAAAAGATTTTTGCTTATTTTTGCAGGGGTAATAAAATCAAGCTTTTTACCGTCAAATATAAACTTATATGAAAAAATACAGAATATTACAAGGCTCATTAAAAGAGAAACAGAGGCTTCTGCAACAGAACCGGTTTTTACCGCATCAGAGAAAAGAATAACACAAATAACCAAAAGCATACACAGTAGCTTTTCGGCTAACGTACCCGCCCCGGGATGCGTTTTGAATTGTTCTTCGTGGGTTTCGTCACAATATTTTTTGAGCTCATTCATAAAAATGTGCTGTGCCTGTTCCTCACCGGAAGAGCCTGCCCTGCGCTCCCTTGAGGAGTCCAGAACATATTCAGCGGTATCAAGAACATATTCAATATTTTTGGATTCTAAATTTGGTGAAGCAGTCATAACTAAGACTCCCAAATTATTTATTTATGATTGTTTTAAATATTTTGTAAGCTTTTTTCCACTCATTATTGTTTTGAGGCTTATAAAGCTTGAGGTTCTCGCCATTTGCAATAATTTTTCTTGCCTCTTTGATATCTTTAATTGCGCCTGTTGACATAAGCTGAACAGCAACATTACCTAAAGCGGTTGCTTCAATAGGACCACCGTAAACATTTACATTACAGCTTTGAGCAGTCATCTGAAGAAGTAATTTGTCCTTCGTTCCGCCACCCATAACGTGAATTCTGTCATAATCTTTACCGGTACATTCCTTGATTCCGTCAAAGGTGTAGCGGTATTTGAGAGCAAGGCTCTCGTATATGCACCGCATTATTTCCCCAACGGTTTGCGGAACATACTGCCCTGTTTTTTCGCAGTATTCTTTAACACGTTTCGGAAGATTTCCCATAGGTGCAAATTCAGGGGCATCGGGGTCAATAAAGCATTTAAAGGGTTCACATTCCAATGCAAGCTTTTCAAGCTCTGCATAAGAATATTCTGTGCCTTCTCTGATCCATTGACGGCGACTTTCCTGGATAAGCCAGAGTCCGCAGATATTTTTGAGGAAAGCAGTTGTATAATCATAGCCACCTTCATTTGTAACATTAAGCTTCTTGGATGCTTCGTTTATAATGGGCTCCTTAACCTCTGTTCCGAACAAAGACCAGGTTCCGCAGCTTATAAATGCAAAGTCATCATATTCGCAGGGTGCTGCGGTAATTGCACTTTGAGTATCGTGAGCCGCAACGCTGACAATATCGGCTTTCGGAACACCTAACTCCTCGCAGATTTCGTCGGAAAGCTGACCGATAACTGCACCGGTAGGTGCAATAGGGGTTAAGAGGGATTTTTTTATACCGAAATTTTCAAGAATTTCATCCGACCAATCCTTTGTTTGCAAATCTACCATTTGCGATGTGGTGGCAATTGAATATTCGGTGGACTTAACACCTGAAAGCATATAGTTAAGAAGGTCGGGCATAAAAAGGAGAGTGTCCGCCTCTTCCAATATGTAAGGACGGTTTTCTTTAAGAGAAAGAAGCTGGAAAATTGTATTGAAATCCATAAACTGAATTCCCGTAATATCGTACATTCTTTCCTTCGACATATATTCGGTTGCTTTTTCAACCATACCGTCGTTACGGGCATCGCGATAGTGAACGGGGTTTTCTACTAAAGTACCGTCTTTACGAAGAAGACCGAAGTCAACACCCCAGGTATCAATGCCGATGGAGTCGAAACCACCCGCTTCTTTTGCTTTAAGAATACCCTGTTTGATTTCAAAGAAAAGTCTTTGAACGTCCCAATAAACCGTGCCGTTGATTTTTACGGGGTCATTTGAAAAGCGATGAACCTCTTTAAGCTCTATTTTTTCCCCGTCAAAAATACCGAGAATTGCTCTTCCGCTTGATGCGCCAAAGTCAAATGCGAGAACTCTTTTCATATTTATCACCTTAAGAAACAATTTATAATAATTTCTTCTGCTTCCTCTTCGGTTTTACCGAGGGTCTGAAGCTTTAAAAGCTGGTCATTATTTATTCTGCCGATAGCGGCTTCGTGAACAATGTTTGCTTCACAATGGTTTGCCGCAATTTCGGGTATGGAACGAATATGAGCATTTCCCATAATTATGGAATCGCATTGAACATGGGCTTTACATTCTGCATTACCTACTGCGCGAGGGTAGAAAACCTGTTCGGAATTGTCCTTTGCAACAGAACGGGAAATAATCTGTGAAGAAGCGCCTTCGCCGTTAAGCTCAATAACCATATTGGAATGTGCAATCTGGTCACCGTGGGTCATAAGCTTTTCAAGTATAACGAGGCGGGCACCTGCTTGGAGTTTGGCTACTGTATCGCGTTTTGTGGAATCAACACCTTTTATCTGTACTGTTTCCATTTCGCAAAAGGAGTTTTCATCCATAAAAACCTCTGTAGTGGGGTTAAGAATTCTCTCACCTTTACCGTCACCCTCGCCATAGTGCTTTTCAACATATTTGATACGGGCATTTTTACCGATATGGAACCGGTGAATACCATCGTGTTCGCTGTTTTTGTCACCGGAATTATGAATACCGCAGCCTGCAACAATCAATACATCGGCATCATCTTCAATATAAAAATCATTGTAAACCAGGTCGTTTACGCCGGCTTCGGTGATGATAACAGGGATATGGACACTTTCGTTTTTAGTTCCCGCTTTTACTGTTATATCTATGCCGGGTTTGTCTTTTTTTGGTTCAATTATAATATTTGCGCTGGAACGTCTTTCGGCACTTTCACCGTTTTTCCTTAAGCTGAAGGCACCTTGAGGAATTTCGTGCAAGTCAGCAATTGCTTCAAGCATATGTTTGTCTGTATTATTCATATCTTTTAATATTCCTTTTATCTGAATGTGCAAATGTTGTCAAATTGGGACATAAGCTGAGGAAAGATTTCGTCAGCAGGGCCTTTTTTAGATACAACTCCGTTTGCAATAACTGCAATTTCATCGGCTATTTTCATAATTCTTTCCTGATGGGAAATTATTATCATACTTTCCTTACGCTTTTTAGAAATTCCTTTGAAGCTTTCAACAAGCATATTAAAGCTCCAGAGATCAATTCCTGCCTCGGGTTCATCATAAATTGCAAGTTGCAAATCTCTTGCCATAAGAGTTGCAATTTCTATTCTTTTGATTTCACCGCCGGAAAGGGAAGAGTCTACCTCCCGGTTAAGATAATCCTTTGAGCAAAGACCTACATTAGTCAGGTATGCACAGCATTGGTCTTCGGGCAAATCTTCTCCGTGAGCAAGGCTCAAAAGGTCACGAACAGAAAGCCCTTTGAAGCGAGGGGGTTGCTGAAAAGCATAGCCGATACCAAGCTTTGCACGCTCCGTTATGGACATATTGGTAATATCAGTGCCGTTCCAGATAATCTGACCGCCTGTTGGCTTCTGAATGCCCATAATAACCTTAGCCAAAGTGGATTTACCGCCACCGTTAGGTCCTGTTATTACAAGAAATTTACCGTCCTCAAGGGTTAAAGAAACATCAGTCAGTATTTCTTTCTCTCCCATATCATCGGACACGTTGAATGAAATGTTTTTTAACTCGAGCATAATTTTCTCCGTAAAAATGTAATATTTTAATAGCATATTATTTCAATTATGAATTATATACAATTTTATATGTTTATTCAAGTGTTTTTGAAAAATCCTTGTCAATTAAAGGGCGTTATGTTATATTGATAGTTAGATTCCTGTAGTTTTTTATGAAAGAGGGCAAATGTGATGAGATTCGGCGGAGATTACGAAGAAATATTAACAAGAGAAGAACTTGAAACAGTTCTTAGAGAAACAGTTTCAGGCATTGCAATAGTGTCACCTCATTCAGCGGGTGTGAAGCTCATCTATACCAATAATGGTTTTTTCCAGCTCTTTGGTTATACAAGAGAAGAGTATGAGGAAATAGGCGAGAAAGCCCGTCTAAATCTCTTTAACAGCGACGATTTTATGAATATCATAACCAAAATCAACAGTGATATTGCTCCCGGCGAGATTATGAAGTTTGAATGCAGAATAAACAAAAAGGATGGAACACAGCCTTGGGTGCTGATTACTGCCCGTAAGCCTCATAATGCTCAAAAAGACGATCAGCGTTTAGTCTGCAGTATAGTGGATATCAATGACCTTAAAAACCTGCAAATGCAGCTTCAAAAAGAAAAGGTGCGTTATGAAATTGTGGAAGAGCTTTCTGATAATATTTTGTTCAATTATGATGTTGCAGGCGATGTTTTTGAAGCTTCTGCCAAGATTCTTCGTTCTTTAGGCACCAGAACGCGCTTTGATAATGCCATAGAAAATATAACCTATGGTGATATGATTGACCACAGGGATGTTCCTACTTTTATAGGGGCTTTAAGCAATGCTCTTTCAGGACAAAGACGTAACAGCTTTGATGCCAGAATAATCAATAATCGCGGAGATGGGGTTTGGCACAGAATTAACTTTACTGTTATTTACGACGAAGCCGGCAATGCAACACAATTTATAGGAACGCTAACAGACATAGATAAAGAAAAGAAAGAAAAATCACGTCTTATATTCCAAGCTGAAACAGACCAATTGACAGGTTTCCTTAATAAAATTTCCACAGCACTCAAAATAAATGAAATTATGAGAGACGAAGAAAAGGAAGGCGCCTTATTCCTTTTTGATATTGATGATTTTAAAAAGCTTAACGATACATACGGACATCACGTTGGTGATATGTTCCTTAAGGAATTCACAAGCAAGCTTTCCCTTTCGTTCCGTACTTCTGATATTCTGGGAAGAGTAGGTGGAGAAGAATTCGTGTTGTATCTGAGCGGTGTGGGCGATAATTTCCACTATATTGAAGAAAAAGCACAGCAGATATTGAATATTTGCAGCAGTATTCATATTGATGCGGCTCCGGATAGAAGCTTTTCCTGCAGTATAGGTATAGCAAGATTCCCCAATGACGGTAAAACCTATACCGACCTTTATGAAAAAGCAGACGAAGCAATGTATTACGTAAAGAAAAACGGAAAGAACAACTATGCATTCGTAGAGTAACATAATAACGGAGATATTTATCCATGTCACAAATAATTGAATATATAAAAAACAAAAAGATTCTTATTCTCGGTATGGGAAGAGAAGGTAAAGCCACCTTTTCGTATATAAGAAAGCATTTGCCCCACAAGCATTTGACAATTGCAGATAAAAACGGTTTTCTGAGCGATGATGAAAATATAGAGGTTATTTCGGGTGAGAATTATTTAAAATCCCTCGGTGATTTTGATATTGTTTTCAAAAGTCCGGGAATTGCATTTTTAGACGATGTTGTTTACCCTGAAACTACTGAAATAACCTGTCAGACAGATATGTTTTTGCGGTTTTGCAAACCTACTGTTGTAGGCATCACGGGCTCAAAGGGAAAAACTACAACGTCAACACTTATTTATGAAATGCTTAAAGCAGGTGGGCTTAATACCTGCCTTATAGGCAATATCGGGGTTCCTGTTTTTGAAAAGGCGGATGAGGATGAGAGCCTTGTGGCAGTAATTGAAATGTCCTCTCACCAGCTTGAGTTTACAAAAGCATCACCCCATGTGGCAGTTCTTGTTAATATTTATGAAGAGCACCTTGACCACTATAAAACGGGTTTCAAAGGCTATGTCGAAGCAAAACTTAATATTGCCGTTCACCAAAAAGAAACAGATTATTTGATTTACAATCCCGAGCAAGACCTTGAGGGTATTGTTAATTGGAAAAAAGTTCTTAAAGGCAACGGCAGACCCGTAACCTTTACAGATGCTAAAAACGATGCATTTGTTAATGAGCTCTGGCAATCTACGGAGCACCTTAAAGGCGAACATAATCGTCAGGATATTGCATATGCATTGGCGGTTGCAAGGATTTTCGGTGTAAGCGATGATGCGGTGAGAAACGCGATAAAGTCTTTCGGCGGAATTGAGCACAGAATGGAGTTTGTTGGTGTTATAAACGGCATCAATTGGTATAATGACAGTATTGCAACAATTCCAACTGCGGTAATGGGTGCTGTTAAGGCTCTCGGCAATGTTGATACTCTTCTTTTCGGCGGTCTTGACAGAGGAATTGATTATGCTGACTTTATAAAATTTTTGTCTGATTGCAATATCACAAACCTTGTAGGTCTTCCCGAAACAGGTCATAACATAATAAATTCACTCAAAGAAAAAGGCATAAACAAAAATTTGGTCTGTGCCGAAAATATGGAAGAGGCTGTTAAAATATGCAACAGCATAACGGCAAAAGGTAAAAGCTGTCTTTTTTCACCTGCAGCGGCAAGCTACAACTACTATAAAAACTTTGAGGAAAAGGGTAAGCATTATAAATCCGAAATCCATAATTTGACAAAGTGATGTTTTAGGAATATAATATATGTTTAGAAAAACTAAAAAGGAGATATGAAAATGAAAAAAGTAATTTCTGTTGTTCTTGCGATAACAATGCTTTTCTCACTTGTAACAATGAGCTTTGCAGGCTACAAGGATGATGCTCAGCTTCAGTTCAGAGCAAACGGCAAGTTTAAAATCCTTTGCCTTGCTGATGTTCAGGATGATTATCCTATGGAACCCGATGTGCTTCAGTTTATTGCAGAAGCTCTCGATTTCTGTGCTCCCGACCTTGTTGTTTTCGTTGGCGACAATGTTGTTGGTGAGGATATCAGAGCAATTGATGAAATGATTGCGCCACTCGACGAGAGAGATATTCCTTTCACCTTTGTTTTCGGTAACCACGATGATGAAGGCGGTATGGTTAAGGAAGATCAGCTTGCAGCATATCAGAAATACTCCGAATGTCTGGCTTATGATGCAGACCCTGAGCTTCACGGTTGCGCAACACATAATCTTCCAATCCTTTCAAGCGACGGAAGTAAGGTTGCATTTAATATCTGGTGCTTTGACAGTGGCGGAAGCATTCACGATGAAAACGGCAAATGGCTTGGTTATGACCACGTTCACGCTGACCAGATTGAATGGTACAACACAACCCGTGATGCTTTAACTGCAGAAAACGGCGGTGAGGTTGTTCCCGCTATGGCATTTCAGCACATTATTCCTCAGGAACCCGTTTCAATGATTTTCTATGAGGGTGCTATTGCTCTCGGTGAAGCTACTATCAATTTCTCCGATGGTACTGTTTATACACCTATTCCCGATATTACAAAGTATGAAGGCTACATTTTTGAGAAAAGCTGTCCCAGCTACGGTAATGACGGTCAGTGGGATGCAATGGTAGCGGGCGGAGATGTTCTCGGTCTTGTTGTTGGTCATGACCACGTTAACAACTTTGTTGCTCATATAGACGGTGTTGATCTTATTCAAACACCCGGTTGTACATACAACTCTTATTACAACAATATGTATCAGGGCGCAAGAGTTATTGAGCTTAACGAGGATGACCTTACCACCTACGAAACCTATAACCTTACATCAAATGCACTTGCTCAGAGAGATGATTCTCAGTTGGATGATATGGACGGAAGAAATAACTACGATTTCTTCTATGTATTTGAAAAAATCTTCTCTGCAATTTATAATTTCATAGTTGATTTCTTTAAAGGTTTATAATCAGTTAAAATAATGAAAAGCTTCGGAATTGCTTTGAATTCCGAAGCTTTTTATATTTTTATATGCCTGCGAGTATATGAGAGTTTCTTAAATCGCCGTCTTTTATAAAATCATTAACAGAATAGGCGTGCTTTTCCAAATCGTTGCAGGTGGCTTTAGTTATTTCTCTTTCTTTGAGTAGATTAATTATCTCTTCTGCAATGCTGTTTATTATTTCATTTTTTATGCTTGCATTTTCTGCCCCGTTATCTGTTGAAATGAGAAATTCGAGAGAATCTGCAATAAATTCACCATTAGGTAAATCCTTTAATGCTCTGAACTGCCATTTGTAATAGGGCATATATTTTCCGTTTAAGAGAAAACAGCATTTCATAGTCGCATTTGAAAAATCAAAAAGCGCAAGCTGTGCCGAAGCGGTTTCCCCACGACTTAAAATTCTTGGGTAATTATATTGACCGCTTTGCGCCATTATAAGAAGATTTCCTGCAAGTTTTTTTAGCATAATATCTTTGGGCATATTCAGGAGCTTATTACGAATTTCTGTGAATTCACCAAAATCATCCTTAAAAATTTCACCGTTGGTAGCTTCTGCTAAAGCATAATCGGGAAGAGAAAACCATTGTTCAAGTGTCAGTTCACCGTTTGGCGAACCGACTTTTTTGTTGTAAAAATCTGTTGTTCTGAAAACACCGTTTCTGCTTCCGCCAACAGGCTTTACAAGGCTTCTTTTGTAACTGCAAAATTCTTTGGGGAGTTTGCTGTAGGCTCTTTCTAAATTAAAAAATGTTTTTTCATCAATAATATTTTCATCGGGAACAAACAGACAAAAGCCCGGTTCAAAATCGTGGTCGTGAGAAATATCATCATCGTAACCATAGCAATCAGAACCGCTGCCCACAAGACCGACGGCAATTAAATTCTCAATTTCGGGAAATTGTTCTTTAAGCATAGGCTTGCCGTATTTCTCATAATATTTTCTTGAAAGCTCAAGTCCTTTCATAAATAACCCTCGCTCTTTCTTTTAATTCATTTTCATATAAAAATCTGCCGTAGTAACCAAATGTGGAGGCGCATTTTTCGCAAACGAAAGCATAGTTCCCGTCAGTTTCGGAATAGTTTTCATCAAGCACTTTTTCTGCCTTATCTAATAAAACGTCAATTTCTTCGCAGGCATTTTCAAGACCTTTTTGGGCTTCAACAGCATTTGCCATATTCAGATAGCTTACCGCTTGCTCTAAATTAAATTTCGCATTTTTATCTAAAACGGCAATTGCTTTTTTGTAAAGGTTTAAGGCTTGTTCATATTCTTTTAAATCAACAAGCGAAAGTGCAAAATTGTTATATAAACCTGCAAGTCTGCGGTCGTTTTCGGGTAAAAGAGTTTCATATAAATTAATTGCTTTTTTAAAGTAAGATATACTTTTTTCTGCTTCTCCGAAAGCCTTGAAAGCCGTACCGCAGTTTATAAATGCAGTTGCACCTGAAACAGTATTTTCAAGATTTAAAGCTTTCAGAAAATCTAAAACTTTTTTACAGTGTTTGTAGCAGTTTTCTTTATCTCCGATTTTTCGGTAAAGACCGATACATTCGTTACACAAAGAAAATAAAGCTTTGTTATCGTTCTGTTTTTGGGCAATATCCACCCAATTTTCAAGAAAAGCACGGGCAGAATTATAATCATTCCTGCTTAAAATGTTATCAAGCTCAGTAATAAGACTGTTAATATTAATTGGATTTTTAAAATTACTCATATAAAAACCTCGTCAGATTTATGTGAATATTTTAGCATAAAACAAGTTTTTTTACAATGAAAATATATACCGCTTTATGTTTAAAGCTCGCTTTAGTGCGTTAAAGTGGTGAAGTTGCATAAAAGAATGTGATATTGTGCGTGTGTCTATAGCAAAACCTACAAAATAAAAATAAATGATAAAAAACCCTTTACTTTATCACGCTAAAGTGGTAAAATGCTGACACAATCAAAAAGGCAGTAATGCCAATGGAGGAAATTATTATGAAAAAAGTATTAGCTATCGTAATGAGCGTAGTTCTCGTTCTCGGTATCGTTTGTGCATTCGCTGCTTGCGGCGGTAACGGTGACAATGATACAACCACTGACGGTACAACAAATGCAGCAGTAACATCTGACCTTGCTTATATCAAGGAAAAGGGCACAATGATTATCGGTGTTACAGAATATGAGCCTATGAACTACAAAGACGAAGACGGCAACTGGACAGGTTTTGATACTGAATTTGCTGAGCTCGTTTGCGAAAAACTCGGTGTAAAAGCAGAATTTGTTGAAATCAACTGGGACACAAAAACAACAGAGCTTAAAACAAAAACAATTGACGCTGTTTGGAACGGTATGACAATTAAAGAAGAACTCAAAGATTCAATGGATATCAGCGATGCTTATGTTCTTAATGCACAGGTTATCGTTACAAAAGAAGAAAATGCAGAGAAATATGCTGATGCCGAAGGCATCAAAGAAGCTGCAATTGCAGTTGAAAGCGGTTCAGCAGGTGAAAGCGAAGCAAGCGCCGTTGCAACAAATGTTATTCCTGTTAAAACACAAGCAGATACACTTGTTGAGGTTAAATCCGGTAGTGCTGATTGCGCAGTTATCGACATCACAATGGCTAAAGCTATGACAGGCGAAGGCACTGACTATGAAGGTCTTACCTACACAGGCTCTCTTTCGGAAGAATACTATGGCATCGGTTTCCGTAAAGGTGCAGATACTTGCACAGAGGTTAACAAGATCATCGCAGAGCTTAAAGCAGATGGTTCTCTTCAGAAGCTTGCTGACAAATACGGTGTAAACCTTGCTGAGTAATTTTTAAAAATATATTTACGGCAGAGTACCGAAAGGCGCTCTGCCGTTGAATACTGTAAAAAATACATTTGGAGAAAGATTGATGGACAACGGTATTTTTGCGGAAGTTGTTACAAGGCTTTCAGAGGGTTTTGTTACTACAATTGAAATTTTCCTTTTAACGCTTCTTTTTTCACTTCCTTTAGGGCTTGTTATAAGCTTTGGCTCAATGAGTAAAGTTAAGCCGATAAAATATATAATCAAATTTATCGTCTGGGTTGTAAGAGGAACACCTCTTATGCTCCAGCTTATTATTGTTTTCTATGGTCCGGGTCTTCTCGGCTCTTGGGCAAATGATATGATAGCCTCGGGAACAACCAATGGTTTTATTGAGTGGCTTTCAACCTGGGCGGTTATGGATAGATTTGTCGCGGTTATTATAGCTTTCTCAATTAACTATGCCTGCTATTTTTCAGAAATATATCGTGGCGGAATTGAAAGTATTCCCCGAGGTCAATATGAAGCGGGACAGGTTCTGGGTATGACAAAGTCGCAGATTTTCTTTAAAATTGTACTTATGCAGGTTATAAAGAGAATTATTCCTCCTATGAGCAACGAAATTATCACTCTTGTTAAAGATACTTCCCTTGCAAGAGTTATAGCAGTTTACGAGCTTATCTGGGCAGGCGAAGTGTTCATTAAGTTAAGAGGTACATTGTGGCCCCTTATGGCAACTGCAATTTTCTATCTTCTGTTCAGCGGACTTCTTACGGTTCTTTTCGGAAAAATCGAAAAGAAGCTTGATTATTATAAAGTTTAAGGTCGAAGGGAGCTTTTACGATGTCTATACTTGAAGTTAAAGATTTAAAGAAAAGCTTTGGAAAGACCAGAGTTTTAAAGGGTGTCAGCTTCAATCTTGAAGAGGGAGAGGTTTTAAGTATTATCGGTTCTTCCGGTAGCGGTAAAACCACAATTCTCCGTTGTATAAATCAGCTTGAAACTGCCGACAGCGGTTATATAGCAGTCGATGGAGAGATTTTCTTTGACGGCACACAGAAAAAAGAAAATGCCGCAGAAAAAAGAAAACGTCAGCTTCTTATTGGTCTTGTTTTTCAGGATTTTCACCTTTTCCCCCAATACAATGTTCTTAAAAATGTAACCCTTGCGGCAGAGCTTCTTGCAAAAGAACGTGAGGATTACAAACACAATAAGAAACAAATTCACGATGAAATTATTGAAAAAGCAAAGGAAATTCTCAATAAAGTAGGGCTTTCTGATAAATTAGAGAATTACCCTTGCGAGCTTTCGGGCGGACAGAAGCAACGAGTTTCAATCGCAAGAGCATTGATGCTTGAACCAAAAGTTTTGTTTTTCGATGAACCAACCTCTGCTCTTGACCCTGAGCTTACGGGAGAAATTCTCAAGGTTATTAAAGACCTGGCAGAAGAGAAAACTACAATGGTAATTGTTACCCACGAAATGTCCTTTGCAAAAGCCGTTTCCACAAAGGTTATTTTTATGGATGACGGTGTTATTGCTGAAGAGGGTACACCCGAAGAGGTTTTTGATAATCCGAAATCAGAAAGGACAAGAGCGTTTATAAGTAAATTTGACGATTAAAAATTATTAACATAACACCGCCTGTGAGCATAGTATGTGGTAAACAAGCACTATGCCGTCAGCGGTGTTTTTTCAGGTGGCGACGGGAAATGCTTTTGTCGTCCGTGAATTGCCTGAAAAATCTGTGCAGAAAATAACCCTCGTACACCAAAGTTGGAGTGCGAGGGAATTGTTTTATTGTTCAGAAAAAATTATACGCATATAATCCGTTCTTAAATCAAGAATACGAATTATTTTTATAGTATTTTGTTTAATATCATAAAAAATTCCGTAATTACCACAGAACATACAACGATATGTAGTTTCTCTTCCGATTTTTTCTTGTAGACTGATACCGAGATGAGCTTCGTCTGCAAGAAGGTGCGCGGATTTTACTATTTTGGAAGTTACATTGTTTGCAGCAGATGGATTTTTTAAAATATCTCTGATGTAAGTCTTTATTTCGTTCAAATCTTCGCGTGCAGAAGGGGTGTAAACAATTTTCATAGCTCTACACCAAATTCTGCTAAGATTTCTTCTTCTGAAATTAAGTCTTTATCGGATTTTGCAGAAATCTCGCCTTTCTTCAGTTCGCTCATAAGAATTGAGATTGCTTGTTCTTTCAAAGCGTCTTTACTGTTTTGGGTAACAATAAGAGGGAGACCTTCTGTATTTATTGTTTGCTGAATAAAAACGTTTATTGCATCTGTAAGTGTCATTCCGCATCGGGCATAAATATCTTCAACACAATTTTTTATTTCAGGATTTATACGCATTTGGAATGTTGCAGTTTTTGGAGAATTGGCAACAGATAAATAATCGGACATAATATCAACTCCTTCTGTAATATTATAACCGAAAATTTGACGTGTTGTCAATACAATGTAATTACATTAATTCAGATTTTTAAGAATTTTTAAAACGATGTCAGAAAATGCAGTAACATCGGAAACAACAGAATTTGTGTATTCTCCAACGGAAACATCATCTGCATTATCGGAAATTTTTCTGATGCTGACAAAGGGAACGTTCAAAAGGTAGCAGACTGCACCTAAAGCACCGCTTTCCATATCAAAAGCATTTATGTTGAAAATTTCTTTATATTTCTGTCCTAATTCTTTATTGGTGAGGAAGAAATCGCCGGTACCTAAATTGCCGTGCTTGAAGCCTTCAACTGAACAAGCGGCTTTGTAAAGGTCGTTATCACATTTATATATGTAATCCGCCTGACCCGGCTTCTGACCGGGAAGTCTGCCGATGGGGGTTAAATCGAAATCACATTCTACGCAGGAATCAGAAACGATAATATCGCCTTTGAAAACCCCTGAAACAGCACCGCTCCAGCCGGTGTTGATGACTCCGTCAAAATTATCGTAATTAAGAGCAAGAGTCGCACCCATAGCTGCATTAACCTTGCCTATACCGAAGCAAACGGCAGTGCAATCGTGGTTGTTATAGGAAAAATCAAAAGCGGGCATATGCTTGATTTTGTATTCCTTTTTTACAAGCTCACCTAAACTGTTTTTACAGGGGTTAAATTCATCAATATCGGCAATTAAAATAAGATATTTCATTTTATTTTTCCTCACTTTCAAGTGCGTTTTTAAGAGCCTTTGCAAGCTGGTCGGGGCAGGATGTGGATTTGAAACCGCAACGGATTCCCGAAACCGCATTTATAATTTCTTCAACCGGCTTTCCCTCGCAGAGCGCGGCAATTCCTTGAAGATTTCCGTGACATCCACCTTGGAATTTAACGTTTTTAACGATGCCATCTTCAATATCAAAAGTAAGATTTCTTGAGCAAACGCCTTGAGGTTTATATTCAAACTTCATTTTTAACTTCCTCGTTTCTTAATATATTGAATGCTTCCTCTAATGTATCAAGCGGAGATTGACCGCTTGATTTTTTTACTGTTATATATGGCTTAGGGCCCTTTGAAACAAGAATTCTGCCCCGCATTCCTTTAACAAGCAGAGCTACCTTTTGCATATCAATTTCTTCCACATACAAAAGGAGACTGTTGTTATTTTGCCCGATTTCATAAATGCCCATTGATGCGGCGGTGTTTCTCAAAAGAGCAACCTTAACAAGCCCCTCAACACCTGCAGGGGGTTCACCAAAGCGGTCAATAAGCTCGTCAAGAACATCGGAAGCATCTTCCGCAGTTTTAATATCTGCAATTCGTTTATAAATTGAAAGTCTTTGAGGAAGGCTTTCAATATAGGTTTCGGGAATATGAGCATCAATGCGAATATCAATAAGACATTCTTTTGAGTTTGTTTTAACCTCTTCGCCCTTTTCCTCAATAACTGCTTCGGAAAGGAGCTTCATATACATATCGTAACCAACCGCTTCCATATGTCCGTGCTGTTCCGAGCCTAAAAGATTACCTGCACCGCGTATTTCAAGGTCACGCATAGCGATTTTAAAGCCTGAACCGAATTCGGTGTATTCACGTATTGCAGTAAGTCGCTTTTGGGCTATTTCAGTCAGTTCTCTGTTTCGGTTAAAGGTAAGGTAAGCAAAGCCACGCCTTGCAGAACGGCCGACTCGACCTCTTATCTGATGAAGCTGAGCAAGTCCGAGATGGTCTGCGTTTTCTATTATGAGGGTATTTGCATTAGGTACGTCAACACCTGTTTCAATAATGGTGGTGCAAACAAGAATATCAATTTCTCCCTCTAAAAGCTGACGCCATACTTCCGAAAGCTCATCCTCGCTCATTTTTCCGTGAGCAATTCCGATATTGGCATCGGGTAAAAATTCGTGAATTGTTGCGGCAGTTTTATCAATAGTATTAACCTTATTATGAAGATAATAAACCTGACCGCCTCGTCGGATTTCCTTTGCCATAGCCTCCGCAAGAACTTCCCAGTCGTGCTCAAGAACATAGGTCTGAACAGGAAATCTGTCTTGAGGAGCTTCTTCAATAACTGACATATCGCGAATTCCCGACATTGCCATATTCATTGTTCGGGGAATGGGTGTTGCGGAAAGAGTGAGGCAGTCAACATCGGGATACATTTCTTTGAGCTTTTCCTTTTGACCTACACCGAATCTCTGCTCTTCGTCAACGATGATAAGCCCTAAATCCTTAAAGACAATATCTTTTGAAATAAGGCGGTGAGTTCCTACTATTATATCAATAGAACCGCGTTTGAGTGCTTTTATAATTCGTGTTTGCTCTTTAGGAGTTCTGAAACGTGAAAGCATTTCCGCTTCAATGGGGAAGCCTTCAAAACGGCGGAGAATTGTGTTGTAATGCTGTAAAGCAAGAATTGTAGTGGGAACAAGGATTGCACATTGCTTACCGTCTGCTATACATTTGAATGCCGCTCTTAAAGCAACCTCGGTTTTGCCGAAGCCAACATCACCGCAAAGAAGTCTGTCCATAGGGTGAGGCTTTTCCATATCTTTTTTTATTTCATTGATACTGCGAAGCTGGTCGTCTGTTTCTTCATATTCAAAACGTCTCTCAAAGTCATTTTGCATATCAATATCGGGAGAAAAGGCATAGCCTGCGGTTTTCATTCGCTTGGAATAAAGCTCTATAAGCTCTTTTGCCATATTTTTGACAGAGGCTTTAACACGGGCTTTCATTTTCTCCCAATCATTACCGCCTAAACGGGATAGCTTGAGAGCTTTTGTATCATCCTTAGGACCTATATATTTTGAAACAAGGTCAAGCTGAGTAACAGGAACGTATAAAGCATCACCTTTGGCATAAGTAATTTTTATAAAATCCTTTATAAGTCCCGACACCTCTAATTTCTGAATACCGTCAAAAATACCGATACCGTGAACGGAGTGAACAACATAGTCGCCTTTGGAAAGCTCCTCGAGGCTTTGTATGGCATCGGCGGCTTTGTAGTTCTTTTTACGCTTTTGGGTGGATTTGTGAACACCTTTGCCGTAAGAAATAATGTTGAATTTTTCATTCGGGTAACGGAAACCACCTGATAAACTACCTGATAAAACGCTTACAGTATTTTTAGGGAATTGAGCAGGCGGAACAGGGAAGAACATTGCTTTAATATTTTCCGTTTCCAAAGCTTCCACAAGAGAGCCTGCACTTTTCTCCGTACCCGCAAGAATGATGCAGGTTTCCTTTTTTGAAAGTGATGGCTTTAAGTCATCAAGCAGGACCTCTAATGAGCCGTTCCAAAGAGGGTTTTGCTGAACGTTAAAGGTTGTAAGGCTTTTAACGGGAGTATCAAAGCTGCCACGGGTAAAATTATCTATATAAATTGCTTTCTTTTTTTCGTAGATTAAAAGTAATTCGGAAAAGGTTAAAGAAAAACGGTCAAGACCTTTTGTTAAAACTCCGTTTTCAAATTGTGCTTTGATTTCCTGCATAAGAAGTTTTGAGGAGTTTTGAGCCTTGTCTTTAACCGATGCGCTTTCGCAAACGAAAAGGAAGCCTTCTTGGCAGAAATCGAAAATTGAAGCAGGGTTTTCATAGGCAAGTGAAAGATATTTATCAACAGATTGCAACTTAACACCCGAATTTAACATTTCAATATCTTTATTTAATTGCTCTTTTGCCTTTTTTGAGCCTTTGCCGGAAACAGTTGAAACAAATTCTTCGATTTTGTTTTTTAAGCTGTCCTCATTGTCAAAAATTATTTCTGTTGATGGAGTTATTTCACAAAAATCAAGGCTTTCTGTTCTTCTTTGGGTAGAAACATCAAAAAGAGAAATTGTGTCAACCTCGTCACCCCAAAGCTCAACTCGGACAGGTTGAGGAGAGTCGGGCGGAAAAAAGTCAATAATACCGCCTCTTACGGCAAATTGACCTGCACCCTCTACGCTTTCAGCACGCTTGAAGCCGGCGGAAATAAGAATTTGAGTAATTTTTTCGGTAGAAACTACTGTATTAAAATCAATTTTAAAGGTACGTTTTTTAAGTTCCTCGGGAGGGATTGTAAGTTGAAGTGCCGCTTCTGCGGAGCAAACAACAATTTTACATTCACCTTTTAAAACAGAACAAAGGGTTTTAATTCTTAATTGCTCGTATTCTCTTGACTGACCTTGCGAGGAATTAAAGGAAAAATCTCTTGCAGGGTAGAAAAATGAAATTTCTTTGTTTGCGTTTAATTCATTTATATCTGCGGTGAATTTTCTGGCGCTGCTTTCATCCGGCAAAACAACAATAGCTCTGCGAGAAAATTCCTCGCAAAGCGAAAAAACAAGATGTGCTTTCGGTGTAGGGGGGAGTCCGACGATTCCCGAAGGACACATATCTGCATCGATATACCTTACAACATCCCTGTATTGAGTTGAGTTTTCAATTAGTTTTTTGTAGCCCGACATAAAAACCTCAGTTATATTTTGACATAGCACCTTCGAAATCGCCTTTTACAAGCATTTCAAGTGCATCTGCACCGTTTTCAATGGCGCTTCTTACAGCAGGAATATCTTTCTTTGGGAAATTTGCAAGTACCCAGTCAGCCAAATCATAATCGGGGTGGGGCTTTGCACCGACACCGATTTTAATTCTCGGAAAATTTTCCGAGCCTAAGTGGGCAATAATGCTTTTTATTCCGTTGTGACCGCCGGCGGAACCTTTTCTTTTTATACGAAGTTTACCGGGCTCTAATGAAATATCATCAAAAACAACGATAATATGTTCTGTGGGTATTTTATAGAATTTTGCACATTCGGAAACTGCAGTACCGCTGTTATTCATCATTGTTTGAGGCTTCATAAAAAGAACCTTGTGACTGCCTATTTTGGCTTCACCTATAAGAGCGTGAAATTTCAGCTTCTTTGCCTTGAAGGCTAATTTATCTTCAAGGTATGTTATAAACAAAAAGCCTGCATTATGCCTTGTGGTTTCATATTTTGTGCCGGGGTTTCCTAAGCCTACAACCAAAAAATCGTAGGTGGAATTGCCACCGTCTTTTTTAAATTTGCTCAACATTATGTTTTAAAGTCTCCATTTATTTTTGATGTTGTCTTTTATAGGGCTTTTTAATATTAACCCAGTCTTTTTTCACCGTCTGTCTGTTTCTTGCAACTGCGAGAGCATTGTCGGGAACATCTTCTGTTATAGTTGAACCTGCTGCAGTGAAAGCATTTTCGCCAACTGTTACAGGGGCAACAAGGTTTGTGTTGCAACCGATGAAGGCACCGTCTTTTACTGTTGTTCGGGATTTATTTCTACCGTCGTAGTTTACTGTTACGCAACCGCAACCAAAGTTAACATCCTTACCCACGTCAGAATCTCCCACATAAAGAAGGTGTGGGAGCTTACTGCCCTCATCAACTGTTGAATTTTTAACCTCAACAAAGTTTCCGATATGAACATTGTCTGAAATTTTACAGTTCGGTCTTATGTGAACAAAGGGTCCTGCGGTAACACCCGAACCAATTTCAGAATTAAAGCTCTGGGTGTTGTTGAGCTTGGTGTTGTCTCCTACGCTTGTGTCGGAAATATATGAGTTGGGGCCGATAACGCAGTTCGCACCGATTTCGGTTTCTCCCATAATAATTGTGTTAGGCAAAATAACCGTACCTTTAGCGATTTTTACGCTTTCTTCAATTATAACTCCGTCGGGGCAGGGAATTTCCACACCTTTGGAAATAAGTTCATTTATAATATTTGTTCGTTGAGTATTGTTAAGCATAAACCGTTCTCCTTAATGAACATATTTATCTAATTTTATATTCTAACATATATTATGTTTGTTTTCAAGAATTTATAAAAGAGTATTACCTTGATTTATTCACATTTGTAATGTATAATTATTCCGTAGAGTGCAAGGGGTGAGATACTTGACAGATAAATTCAAAAAAAATCTTATAACCTTTGTTGCCGTACTTCTTACGGTGGTTTCGGGTATTTCTCTGCCCTTTTTTTCTTCTCTTTTGCCCGATTTAATTAACAAAGTCAATATAAATTCTGCCATAGCAAATGTAGATAAATATGATTTAGACAACGAAGAATTTGTATATTTGTCAGGTGAATGGGAATTTTTCTGGGGGAAGCATATTATTTCCGATTCTTGTAAAAATCCTCAGCCGGATGCTTTTGTTGCGGTTCCTGCTTCCTGGACAACCTACGAGCTTAACGGAGGGAAGCTGTCAAACGGCGGAAATGCAAGCTATCGAATAAAATTGGAGAATGTAAATACAAATAAACCCTTTGTGGTAAGTGTGCCTAATCTTTCGGGTGAATGCAAGGTTTTTGTTAACGGCGAATGTGTGTTTTCAAACCGAAATATACCGGGTACGGAATATTCTACGGTTGTTGAATCCTATGCGGTGCCTTACAGTTTTAAACAGGGTGCAGAAAAAGATTGTGAAATAGTAATAGAAATGACCTGCAATTTTTCAAGCGGTCTGACGGCGGTGCCGATCCTTTCAACCTATGAGCATTTCCGTTCAAGAGAAATGGGAACATTGGCTCAGCGCTATTTTTATATAGGTATTGTAATCTTTATAGCCATAGCGGTATTGCTTTTGGGAATACTCAATAAAGACATAGGCGGTCAGTTCTGGTTGTTTGTCCTTTGCTTTGCCTTTGCTTTCAGAATGCTCATAACAAACGAAGGGTATATGGTTTCTCACGGGCTTTTTGGTGATTTGAATTATGAAATAATGACATCGCTAATATATGTATCAACATATATAATCAAGCTGTCAATGCTTATGCATCTGATAAATGTTCTCGGAATTAAAATGAAACAAAGCAGTCTTGTGCTTTTGTCTGCGTTATTCCTTGTTTGCGCGTTTGTGCCCTATGTTTTGTATGATTATATTTATATGGCAACCTCATATATGTGGCTTCAGTCAGTTACATATATACTTGATATTATTCTTATATATAAAATTTCCGAAAAAATAATTGAACATAAAAAATTTGCAGTATTGTATCTTTTGGTTTACTGTGCAACCTCGGCAGGTATTGTAATTGACAACTTCTATATAAACGGCTATATTTCCCAGAACGTTACCTATATTATGCCGATGGCGTGTATGGTATTTATATCAAGCGTTGTTCTTGTGCATTTCGTAGATACTGTTGATGCCTTCAAGCAGGCGCGAAAAACGGCAGAACTGCAAAAAGAATTGGGAGATATGAATATGACTTTGATGATTAGTCAGATTCAGCCCCATTTCCTTTATAACGCTCTTAACACAATAAAATACCTTACAAAAAAAGACCCTAAAGCCGCAGAAGCTGCGATAGTAAGATTTTCTAACTATTTAAGGGCAAATATGGACTCTCTTACACAAAAAGAACCCATTCCTTTTAAAAAAGAAATGGAGCACGTTCAGAACTATATTTATATTGAATGCTTGCGCTTTGGTGACAGATTGAATGTAGAGTACGATATAGAATATGACGATTTTCTTATACCCGCGCTGACAATTCAGCCTATTGCAGAGAATGCCATAAAGCACGGAATAAATCAACGTGTCAACGGCGGAACTCTTAAAATTTCAACGGTTGATAAGGAAACGGAAATTTTCATTATAATTGAGGATGACGGAGTAGGCTTTGATGTGAACGAGAAGAAAAATGACGGTCGTTCACATATCGGTATAAGCAATATAAAAACCCGACTTAAAGAAATGCTTGGTGCCCGGGTTGAAATTGAAAGCGCCCGCGGTGTCGGAACGAAGGTTACAATAATACTTCCCAAGGAGGAAAAATCAGAATGAGAATAATGGCAGTAGATGATGAGGTTCTCGCACTTGAAGATTTTGAAGATACTTGCAGAGAATTGGGAATAACGGATGAAATCATAAAGTTCAACAATCCTCTTGATGCCTTAGGATTTGTTGCAACAAACAAGGTTGATATAGCGTTTCTTGATATAGAAATGCCTGTAATTAAGGGTATTGAGCTTGCAAAGAGAATTAAGGCAATAAACCGAAATGTCCGAATAATTTTTGCTACGGGCTATGGTAATTATGCTCTGGAGGCATTCGGTGTTGATGCGGTTGATTATATTATGAAGCCCTATGAACCTGAAGCTATAAAAAAGGCATACGAAAAAGCGCTTCTTGTTAAGGATGTTGTAACAGAAAACAGAGTTTTTATAAAAACCTTTGGCTTTTTCGATGTTTTTGTTGACGGTAAATCCGTTTCATTCCCCAGTGCAAAAAGTAAAGAGCTTTTAGCTCTCCTTGTTGACAGAAACGGCGGTGTAGTTAATACAGAACAAGCTATTTCTGTCCTTTGGGAAGGCAGAAAATATGATGAAACCGTACAGTCCCTTTTCAGAAAGGTTCTCAAATCCCTGAGAACATCACTTGAAGAGGCAGGAATAATTGATATTCTTGTTGATAACAGAAATCAAAGAAGTGTAGATAAAAGTAAATTTGCTTGTGATTACTATGACTTTCTCGAAAACGGTAAAAATGAAAACACCAAGTATTTCGGAAAATATATGGAGCAGTATGAATGGGCAAAGAAAACAGAAAAGCAGATAAACGAATTAATAGAAAAATAAGAAAGGGGCTGTAAAAAAACGATACGTTTTTTTACAGCCCCTTGTTGGGGATAGGAAAAAAAGATGCAGAACGAACAAACTGAGGCAAAATAAGGCTTCAGACTTGTTTTGCCTTGCCCGAAGGCGTACAAAGGTACGTCGA
>JAZOAO010000028.1:0-49879 GCA_045595505.1 Acutalibacteraceae bacterium
AGCTACGGTATGTTTTATTCATTCCTTGCAAAGTACCTTACGGACGTATTAGGCCTCAGCGCATCCTTCCTGCTTATTCTTACACCTGTTGCAAGAATATGGGACGGTATCAATGACCCGATGATGGGTACAATTGTTGACAACAGCCGTTCAAAAATGGGTAAGTACAGACCCTGGATTTTAAGAGGCTCATTCCTTAACGCTATTGTTCTTATTTTCCTCTTCAGCAACCCCTTTAAGCTTACGGGCGTTGCACTTTGCGCCTATGTTGCAATTGCTTATGTTGCATGGGGTATGACTAACACAATGGCTGATATTCCTTATTGGTCAATGGTCCCCTCATTTACAAGTGACCCCAAAGAAAGAAGCCTTATTGCAACGGTTGCAAGAACCTTTTCTGGTCTTGGTCAGGGTATTATTTCAATTCTTACCCCCGTTATGCTCCCTTTGTTAAGTGAGGCCACATATAATGGCGAGAAAATTGCAGATGCGAGAGGTTATTCACTCTGGGCAATTATCTGCGCTTGTGCTCTTGTAGGTTTCTCCTCCCTTTCTGTTTTAAATACAAAGGAGAAGCATATTGTTTCACCAAAAGAAAAATTCACATTTAAAAAGATGTTCCAAATTGCAAAGAACAATGACCAGCTTCTTATTTTTATGCTTTTTGCTATGCTTTCAAACGCCGGTTGGTATATGATTTCGGGTGTTGGTGTTTATTTCTTCGATGTCGTTGCAGGTGACCCCGCTAAGCAATCCACCTTTAATATTATCGGTGCTGTTGGTTCTGTTTTGGGTCTTGGTGTTGTACCTGTGCTCACAAAGTTTATGTCCCGAAGAAGATGCTATCAGGTTTCTCTCGGTCTTGCTATTTTCGGCTTTAGTGCTATGACAATTTGCGTTAAGACTTTCGGCTCATATATGGCAATGAATTTCTGCTATCTTATAGCTTCCATCGGTATTGCATCAATGTTCGTGTCTCAGACAGTTTTCCTTGCAGATATTGTTGACTACGGTGAAATCAAAATGGGCTTCCGTTCTGAATCTATTACCTTCTCTATGAAAGGCTTTTTGCAGAAAATGGCTTACACCATTCAGACTATTATTCTTTTCTCGGGACTTGAGATTTCAAAATATAATGAAAATCTCCACGCACAGAACAGCGAAGAGGTTAAATCCGCCATCAGCTTTATGATGCTTATTGCACCGATTATTCTGCTTATTCTTTCATTCCTTGTTTTCACATTCAAATTCAAGCTCCACGGAAAATATATGGAAGAGATTACAGAGAAGATTAATGAGAAACACACTGAAATGAATGCAGAATGAGGAATGCGGAGTGCGGAATTAAAGTGGCAAGTTTCGGGTAAGCTCCGCTTCCAAACATTTATTTAAGTTACCAGTCACCAGTCGCCAGCAATTAGCAACTATACATTCAGAAAAATAAAGTTGTAATTCTTCTGAGCCTTCCTTCGAAGGCAGGTTCGACAAACAACAATTTTTTGCTACTGATTTTACATTTTTTGAAAAATATCATTTCTTGATTTTTTTAGCTCCTCAAAATTTAAATCATTATTAATAAACTTGTAAATATTTGGTAGTTTTTTGTGGTACAATATATTTAATAATAAAAGAAAAAATAAATACAAGGTGAATATAAAATGAAGAAGTTAAAAAAGAAATTGCCGGATAATATTGTGAATGTAATTATCGGCGGAATTTTTGCAATAGTAGGGCTTTTTGTTCTGCTTTTCCCCGACACATCTTTAATGACTGTTTGTTACATTTTAGGAACAGCCTGCCTTATAGGTGGTATAATCAGAATTGTCAGATATATTAAAGATAAAAAAGGGAGCATTCCCGATATTATTGATATAATATCGGGAATCGTCCTTTTGGCTGTTGCATTTATGCTCCTTTTACATCCGAAATTCTTAATGTCCGTTCTCCCCTTTATTATCGGAATTTCCGTTGTTGTTTATGGTGTTTCCGCTTTCTTTTCGGGAAAAGGCAGTCTTTTCTCAAAAATCTTTTCTGTAATTATTGCAATATATGGTATTTCTCTTGTTTTTAACCCTTTCAAAGGGGCAACAACAATCACTTCAATGGTTGGCTTTGGTCTTCTTGCTTTCGGAATTATTAAAATTGTCGGCGAGATTATTTTCAATAAAAACAAACCCCATTCAACCGATGATGTTGACGGAGATGGGTATATCGAAGTAGATTATAAGGATGTATGAAGGAGCTGTAAAAAACGAAAGTTTTTTACAGCTCCTTGTTTTAGAGGGTATCAAGAGTTTGTTCATAAGCAGGAATAAATTCCTTTAAAAACACATCTGCTTCGGGTACATTCATTTTCTTTATGCGCTTCAAGGTGGATTTTTCCGCCTCTTTAAACTCGGTATTACCTGCCTTGCGCTCATCAATGCATTTAATGAGAGCGCTTAATCTGTCGGCAGCTTTAATGAGAACAAGAAGCTCCTCATCCTCGTTTTCACCTGTTAAAAGGCTTGAGAATTCTTCTCTTAAATCATCAGGAAGCTTACCCAGAAGCTTTTCGTTTGCAGAGTCCTCAACGGCTTTGAATGCCACTAAAATATCTTCATTCTGATATTTCACGGGGGTGGGCATATCTCCGGTTATAATTTCGTGGGCATCGTGGTAAAGACCTAAAACTGCTGCTCTGTCGGGATTATAGTTTTTCCCGAAACGTTTATTGCCGATTATTGCAAGAGCGTGGGCTATAACAGCCACCTCTTTAGAGTGACTGTCAAGGCTTTCTCTGTCGGTATTGCGCATCAATGCCCAACGGTCGATGTATTTCATTCGCGAAATCATCGCAAAAAAGCTGTAATTCATTTTAATTTCACCTTAAATGTTTTTATTTCAAAGGGCTTAAATGTTGCGGTAAGAGTATTTCCGTTAAATGCAACTGCTTCATCCTCTTCTTCCATAAGATTACATTCTGTTGCACTTTCGATTTCATCGCAGAATGTAAGAGACACGGGCGTTTTACTGTTCCAGGTTTCGTAAGCACGAACGATAATATTATCGCTATCCTCTGCTACCTTAACTGTTTCAATAACAACATTTTCTTTATCGCAGGAAACGAGAGAATATTCAGGAGCGAGTGTGCCTTTCTGTGCTTTTGCAGGTATTGCATAAAGGGGGAAGTTTACATTATAACCCTCTTTAACAACATCGGAGTCGTTAGCACGCTTTGAGTGGGGGTAAATCGAGAATGAGAAGGAATGGTGCTCTCTGTCCTGAATTTTGTTGGGACGGGTAGCACAACGGAAAAGAGTGGGACGAATATGACCGTTCTTAATATCGCAACCGTATTTACAGTCATTGATAACAGAAAGACCGAAGCCGTTATCGGAAAGGTCTGCCCATTTATGCATTGACTCTTCAAACTGAGCAAATTCCCAAGTGGTATTAGTTGTGGTGGAGCGCTCAATATTACCGAACTGAATATCAAAGGTTGCTCTTGTTGAGTTAACATCCACGGGGTAATCCGCTTTAAGAACAACGTGGTCTTCGTGCCAATCAGCTTCGTAATCCACATCAATTCTCTGCAAATCATTATAAATGCAATAATACTCTGTAAAGGTTGAGTTACGGAATGTTCTGTCAACCTTATAAACCGCTCTTACTGCACCAAGCTCAATAAGCTCTGCATTCTTAAAATCAAGATTCCAGCTCTTTTCGTCAAAATAGCATTTTATGTCCCAAGCCTCGTGATTATGGGGTCTGTCCTGATATGCGATAACCTTACCGACAATTTCTTCCTCAGGAGCAACGGATCTTCCTGTTTGCTTATGAATGAGTTTTGAAATATTATATTCCTCGTTAAACTCAACAGCGAAGAAAGGTGTTTCCGCTTTTTTGTCTGTTGCACAAATGTGCTCGAATTTTGAAGGTACAGTTTTCTTAACTGTATATGTTGAATAGCCTTTAGAAACAACATCTGCAACAAATACGATTTTGCCGTCAAAGGTTTTCTGATATGGCACTTCGTTACCGTTTTTATCAAAAATTGCAAACTCTTCTTCGCAAGGAATTTCAGAAATTACTGCATCGTGACGGTTAAAGCCCGTTGTGTTGAAAACAACAATGCTGTCTTCTTTAAGGTCAATTTTTGAAAGGAGTGCGCTTTGTGCTTCACCTGCCATTTCGCAGCCTGCTTTGAGAACTCTTTCATAATCCTCCTTGCTGTCTTCATAAACAACATCAATAGATGAACCGGGAAGAATATCGTGGAACTGGTTAAGAAGAATTGTTTTCCAGTTTTTAAGAAGCTCTTCTCTTGGGTATGCAAGTCCTGTTTCTTTATTTGCAATTGCAGAAAGAGTTTCAACATCGTGATAAAGGCATTCGCTTTTTCGATTATACTTCTTGTTTCTTGCCTGACTTGTGAGTGTGCCTCTGTGGAATTCGAGATACAATTCACCGCACCATACGGGAAGACGCTTGTTACCCGAAACCTTTTTATCAAGTTCTTTAAAGAAATCGAGAGAGGTTGACTGCTTAACAACGGGACAGCCCTGAATACCCTTTCCCATTCTTCTGCCGTATTCAAGCATTTCAACAGTGGGTCCGCCACCACCGTCTCCGAAGCCGTAGGACATTAAAAAGTCTTTGGAAAGGTCTTTCTGAGAATATCTTTTATAACCGCCAAGAACATATAGAGGTCTTAATTTACTGTTGTAGGTTGTCTGCCAATTTGAGCGTTCGTTTGCGGTTACGTGACAGCTTGGAGGAAAATGAGAAAGGACCTCTGTTCCGTCAATACCGCGCCATTTGAACGTATCATAAGGGAATTTATTATACTCATTCCAACTGATTTTAGTTGTCATAAAGTAATCCATTCCGCTTTTTTTAATAAGCTGAGGAATTGCGGCAGAATAGCCGAAAACATCGGGAAGCCACATAATCTTATTATCAACACCGAACTCGTCACGGAAGAAGCGTTTACCAATCATAAACTGCCTTACGAGAGCTTCACCCGAGGCAACATTTGTATCAGCTTCAACCCACATAGAGCCTTCGGCTTCCCATCTGCCCTCTTTGACTCTCTTTTTGATTTCCTCGAAAACCTCGGGATAATCCTCTTTAACATATTCATAAAGCTGAGCCTGAGAGGACATAAATTTATATTCGGGATATTCTTCCATTAATTTAAGAACTGTTGAGAATGAACGGCAAGCCTTTTCTCTTGATTGACGAAGTCTCCAGAGCCAAGCAACATCAATATGGGTGTGCCCTACTGCCCAACAGGTTGCCTCTTCAAATTTGCCGTAAAGATTTTCATCAAGATATTTTGAAGCTGCAATGCAGGACTCGTGAAAAATCTCACGGTCATTTGTATCAATATTCAGAATATTACAAGCCTGGTTAAGTGCTTTGAGAATGTTAATTCTCGCATCGCTGTCCTCGTCCTTATATTTCGCAACCTTTAAGGGAGTCAGAATATCAAAATATGTGCAATAAGCAATATCGTCAAATGCCTGAAGCTGTGCTCCAAGCTGAATTTCGCCTCTCCATTCCCAATCGTCAGAATAGGCATTAATATAAATTTCAAGCTCTTCTCCACCCTGTGCACAGGGAGTAACCGTAACATAACGGTGATTACTGTCGCCCCCCTGAACGACCTTACCGTTTATGTAAATAATAAACTGAGGATTAACCTCGTTTTCCCAAGCTCTTGCATAGGGGGTAATGTTATAAATAACGTGCCGACCTTTAAAGTTTTCGGGTATTTTAACAGTCTGCTTAAACCAGCAGTAGCATTCGCGGTAACCCCAATAATCCTTATTAGCTTTAAAGGGAACCCATTCGCCTTTGTCCCTGTCAGCAAACGTATATTGCCCGTCACGATAGAAAAAATCGCCCGTACCAACACTGTCGATGATAATAAATTTATTATACATATCCCGAAGAATTTGATTGATACGACCGCTGATCATATATCTTTCACTGTTTTTGTCGTGAAAATCAATTTCAAAATGTGCCATAGAAAAAACCTCTCTAATTGCATATACTAAAACAAAGCACAACAATGATAGCACAGAATATGTACTTTTACAATAATTTAAAGTGAAAAAAGCGGTCGAAAATGGTAATAATTCATAGTTGACATAACATAAATTTAGCGTTAAAATGTAAGTTAAATATATTGACACAAGGAGCGATTAAGAATGGCACATTACTGTACCGAACCCTCAAGAACTTTCAGTGAATACTTACTTATCCCCGGTTACACCGGTCCCGACTGTATTCCTGCAAATGTAAGCCTTAAAACTCCCCTTTGCAAATTCAAAAAAGGTGAAGAATCCCCCATCACTCTCAATATTCCTATGGTTTCTGCTATTATGCAGTCTGTTTCCAACGATACACTTGCTATCGCTTTGGCAAAAGAGGGCGGTATGTCTTTCATCTACGGCTCTCAGTCCATTGAGGATGAAGCAGCAATGGTTGCAAGAGTAAAAAGCTATAAGGCAGGTTTTGTTGTCAGCGATTCCAACCTTTGCCCTGAAAACACTTTGGCAGATGTTATTACCCTTTATGACACTTTAGGTCATTCTACAATGGCAGTTACCGACGACGGTACTCCCACAGGCAAGCTTCTCGGCGTTGTTACATCCCGTGATTACAGAATCAGCCGTATGCCCCTTGATTTGAAAGTTACAGAGTTTATGACTCCCCTTGAAAAGCTCGTTACCGCTCCTGCTTCTACAAGTCTTAAAGAAGCAAACGATATTATCTGGGAACACAAGCTCAACTCTCTCCCCATTATTGACGACAACGGAAACCTTATGTACTTCGTTTTCCGTAAGGACTATTCTCAGCACAAAGAAAATCCCCAGGAAATTCTTGACAGCCAGAAGAGATATATGGTCGGTGCAGGTATCAACACAAGAGACTTCGCAGAACGCGTTCCCGCACTCGTTGAAGCAGGAGCAGATGTTCTTTGTATTGACTCTTCCGAAGGTTACACAGAATGGCAGAAGAGAACAATCGCTTTCATTCGTGAAAAATACGGTGACACAGTTAAAGTCGGCGCAGGTAATGTTGTTGACCGTGACGGTTTCCGTTTCCTTGCAGATGCAGGTGCAGACTTTATTAAAGTCGGTATCGGTGGCGGTTCAATCTGTATCACCCGTGAAACAAAGGGTATCGGTCGCGGACAGGCTACTGCTCTTATAGAGGTTGCCGCTGCCCGTGATGAATATTTTGAAGAAACAGGCGTATATGTTCCGATTTGCTCCGACGGCGGTATCGTTCACGACTATCATATGACTCTTGCTCTTGCAATGGGTGCAGACTTTATGATGCTCGGCAGATATTTCGCAAGATTTGACGAAAGCCCCACACCCAAGCTCAACATCAACGGCACATACGTTAAAGAATATTGGGGTGAAGGCTCAAACAGAGCTCGTAACTGGCAGAGATATGACCTTGGCGGTTCTTCAAAGCTCTCCTTCGAAGAAGGCGTTGACTCATACGTAACCTATGCAGGTTCTCTCCACGATAACGTTACAAAGAGCCTCTACAAAGTTAAGTCCACAATGTGCAACTGCGGTGTTGTTACCATCCCCGATTTACAAAGAGATGCAAAACTTACTCTCGTTTCTGCAACAAGTATTGTAGAGGGTGGCGCTCACGACGTTACACTCAAGACTAATACAGGAAATATCAGATAAAAATAAACTAATCACCTCATACGATTTTTTTGAAAATCGTATGAGGTGATTTCTTTATATGGTAACTGTTTCTTCTGCAAAAAGCTCTACAAGAAAGTTGAGAGATTTCTGCAAGCATTCTCTTGCATATTTATTACTCTTGGGAGTCAAATGGAAGCAATGATTGTTTGTAAACCCTGCTACGTGGTATTGGTCATAAAGGGGAACTACTGCTTTAAGCTTTTCCGCCATTGGTTCACCCTGACCCTGACAGACCAAATCGTCATCTGCCCAACAAATGAAGCTTGCACACCATTTTTCATTTACAAATGAAGCAGGTGAAATATATTCGTAGCCGGGGAAATCCCTGATATTTGAAAAATCATTTTTAAAATCGAAGTTTAAAAGAGTTCTGGCGGTTGTGGGAATAACACCAAAAAGAGATGTACCCTTCATAAGCACCTCTAAATCATAAATACCGCACATAAGCATAAGACCTTTAAGGTCAACTGAAATTTTATTGCAACCGATTACATCGCAAAGCATTTCATTATATTTTATTGCGCCAAGATATGAAGCAATATAACCACCTGCAGAATCGCCTGTTACGACAATATTATCTAAATCAATATTATATTTTTCTGCGAGCTTATCAACAAAGTTGAGTGAATCTACGCAGTCTACTATAAGACCTTTGTAATCAACCTCGGTGGGCATTCGGTAGTTGGGACAGAAAACAAAATACCCTTCTTTTGCATAGTATTCGCAAATAGTAACTCTGTATTTCTTATCTCCTGCTAAAAATGCACCGCCGTGATAATACACAATAATCGGATGCTTTTTGCCATCATTAAGAATTTCGGGTGTGCAATATAAATCTCCTGTATTTAGTTTTTCACCGCCATAAGCAACATCTTTAATACAAACAACATTTTCATAGCTTATGTTGTTCTGCGACGGATTGCATATAATATCAACAGCCTTGAAAACAAATTGTGCTTTATTCATAATAACGCCCCTTGTAATTTTTTACCATTTTTACCATAATTTTATTCTAATACAATATTTTGGAAAACACAAGAGGGAAATAAAAAGTGGGACGGTCAAGACCATCCCCTACATTGTCATTTTTTCAATATCTCTTTTTAACTTCAGAATTATTCTCTTTTCAAGGCGTGATATGTAGCTTTGAGAAATACCTAAAATATCAGCTACCTCTTTTTGAGTATGTTCTTTTTTACCATCCATACCGAAACGCATATTCATAATAAGCCTCTCTCTTCCCGAAAGACCTTGCATACAATAATTGAGCACTCTCCTTTCATCCTCCTGTTCAATATTATCGTTAATTTCCAAACCATCACTACCTAAAACATCGGAAAGCAAAAGCTCATTTCCGTCCCAATCCACATTCAGCGGTTCATCCAAAGATATATCGAGCCTCTGCTGATTAACCTTTCTTAAATGCATCAGAATTTCATTTTCAATACATCGGGAGGCATAGGTAGCAAGTTTGATATTTTTATCGGGCTTAAATGTGTTGACCGCCTTTATAAGACCTATTGTGCCGATAGAAATCAAATCCTCTATATTTACTCCCGAATTTTCAAATTTTTTTGCTATATATACCACAAGGCGCAAATTGTGTTCAACAAGCTTATCTCTTGCCCTTCTGTCCCCGTTGGCGTTGTCTTCGGTAAGCTTCTCCTCCTCTTCCTTAGATAACGGCGGAGGAAGAGTTTGAGGACTGTTTATGTAATAAACGGTGTTGCAACCCATTTTTTGAAATAACTTCGCCTTTAAAAGCTTCAATTTACAGATGAATTTTTTCATTAGCACTCTCCTCTTTCACATTTTCAAAAATATTATTATTCATAAGAGCTTTATATTCCCCCTGTGAAAGCTCTTTGTTTACCACACCAATTGTGCAGAAATCTGTTTTATACGTATTTTTATCTGTGATAATTTTTATATATGACGGTAAAAAGGATGGCAAAATACTCTCTCCTGTTACAGCACTGCAAGGAACAAGACGGAATATTTTCATAAGACTTTTGGGAATATTATCAAAGCTTTGATTCTTAAAAAATAATATTTCCTCTCGTTCAAAAAGCGGAGCAATAGCCGAAAGCTCTGCCACAACAACAGGTCTTCCGTTTATTCCGTCAACAAGACTGTTTCCCGTATCAACAATGGCAGGTATTGTAACGCTTATATTATTGAAACCAATTTCCAAAAGGCATTTACTGCATTTAAGTGTTCTTTTTGTCAGTAAATAATCTGAAATCAAAAAAATCCCGTAAACAACAAGCACGCACCCAACAAGATAAGAAATGCTCATATCAAAATAAACTGTACCGTTTAAATATAGTATGTTTTCGGGATTGAGTGTTAATTGAACGGCATATATGGCTCCGCCGAAAAGAAAGCTCATCAAGAAGAAACCGAGATAGGTTTTAAAAAAGACTTTAGCTTTTTTGGGTAGGAAGGCAACGCCTACAATTATCGCTCCCGAAAGAAGCTTGTAGACTAACGACAGAGCGTTATTCATATTTTCCCAAAAAATTATCAACGAACTAAAGCCACCTATAAGAGAAGCACACATAACCGCCCATTTATTTGTGGGGCATTTACACATAACTCTGACAGCAACAAGCAAAATATATGTAATCAAAATATTCAATGCCACTAAGACATCTGCGTATACAGTCAACACTTCACCCCCGAACTGCTTTAATTATACCCTTTAAAAATCAAAACTTTTGTCGGTATGGGTCGGTAAAAAAACTTTTCATTGACAACAAGATAGAATAACCTTAAAATTATTATATAAAATGTCAGAGGTGAGCAAATTGAAAATATATAAGAATTGCAAGGTTATTTTTCCCCAAAAAATCCGCGACTGTATTGTGTTAACAGATGGCGTAAATATAGTTGATATTGTTGACAGATACGATGAAAAAGAAACTGACATAGTTACAGACTGTGGCGGACTTTATCTTTCCCCCGGTTTTATTGATGCCCATGTTCACGGTGGCGGAAATAAAAGCGCTATGAGTGAAAATCCTCAGGACATTGTTAAAATGGCAGAAGCGCATTTAAAATACGGAACCACATCAATTGTACCCACCACCCTTGCCGCACCCATTGAACAGCTGAAAAAGGTTGTTCTTTCAATTAAAAAGGCAAGTAAGGAAAGCAAAAACGCTAATATACTGGGTGTGCATCTCGAAGGACCTTATCTTAATTTAAAATACAAGGGTGCTCAAAGCCCTGAGAACATTCTCAATCCGAAAGAAAATCCCCCTGAAGAGCTTCTCGATTTATGGGACAAAATTCTTATAATGGGTGCCGCACCCGAAGAGGACGGTTGTCTTGAATTGGGCGACAAGCTAAAAAAACGCGGTATAATTGCTTCTGTTGCCCATTCCGCAGCAAGCTTTGAACAGGTTGAAGAAGCGGTAAAGCACGGCTACAGCGATGTTACACACATTTATAACGCTTGTACCTCTTGCTTTAAAACGGGTGTATTCAGAACCGCAGGGGTTGTGGAAGCGGGACTGGTTCTTGATGAGCTTACAACCCAGACTATCGCCGATTTAAGACATCTCCCAAAAGGTGTTCTCAAACTTATTTATAAAACCAAAGGTGATGAGAAGATGTATCTTATTACCGATGGGCTTGAATTTTCCGCAAGTGGTATAAAAGAAAATACCGTTTACACACAGGAAAACGGTATGAGTGTTATATACGAAGATAATGTTATGAAGCTGGCAGATAGGTCTGCATTAGCAGGTAGTGCAAGTGTTCTTTCCGATTGTGTGAGAAATATGTATAAAACTGTCGGTATTCCCCTATACAGCGCAGTCAGAATGGCAAGCCTTACCCCTGCAGAAGTTCTCGGCATCTCCGGAACAAAAGGCAAAATCGAAAAAGGCTTTGATGCCGATTTCGTCTTGTTTGATGACAATATTAACATCAAATCCGTAATAACCAACGGGAATATAGTTATATAAATTTAAAAGGTCAGCTCCCGAAAGGAACTGACCTTTTAAATTTATCAAAGCTTTATATATTTATTTTTTTCATAATCAAAAATATAATTCCCATTTTCATTGAAAGCCAATGTATAGTTAGTTGCTTGCCCATTCTTTTCGTAAATTCTTATAACAAAAACAGTTTCACCGTTTTCAGCAGTGGTAGTTGTTCCGGGAACAATCATAACATATTCTGTAAGCTCTTTATCTAATCCCAACTGTTTTTTATTGTATGAAGAAAACTTTTCCTGCAAATTTTTATTATTATCTTCATCATACTCAAAAGCAGATTCGGTATCAGAAGCCTGTTCTTTAGTTGCAGAAATTTCGGAAGAGTTGAATTCTACAGCACCCTCTGCGGTAAGAAGTAAATATTCCCGGGTTTTATTATCATAAACAAAGCATTGTTGACCCAAAATAATAAACGTACCTTCGGGAACTTCTGCCTCTTCAGGAAAAGCCTCGACAAGGCAGGCATCGCTATCCAAAAATCTTGTTGCACTCAATTTGAGTTCATAGCTATAAATATCTTTTGATAAGCCTAAACTTTCTTTTTGATAAACCTCTAAAAGAGTTCTTGCAACATTTTCATCCAAAGAGAGAGAACCGGAATTACCCGTAATTTCAACGTAAGTTTCTGCAGTTTCAAGAGCTTTTCCATCATCCACCGTTTTTTTCTCACAGGCTGCAAAAACTGAAATGCAACTTAATATTAAAAGAACAGCAATTATTTTTTTCATATATTATGCTCCCTAAAATGTATAATTATTTATATAAACAATATACATTTTCTCAAGCAATTTGTCAACCGCTACCGCTTCAAAGAAACTGCTTCACGCTTATATTTTTCTCTTGTGGCAATTCCGCCTCGTATATGACGCTCTTCTTTATTTATATCAAGAACTTTTCTTACCTCAGAATACAATTCAGGGTCAATTCTTTTTAATTTTGTTGTTATATCGCTATGAACAGTAGATTTTGAAACACCGAATTTCTTTGCTGCTGCTCTGACTGTGCTCTTGCTCTGGGTTATGTATCTTCCGAGCTCAATCGCTCTTTCCTCGTAATCGTTAAACATAAAAATCCTCCCATATATTTCTATACAAAATATATGGGGGGATTTTTCAAATTATTACTTTTCGTTTTCACGAATCCATTGAAGCATATCGGTAACGGACTGTTCAATGCCCGAAGGACTGTAATTGAGTTCTTTTAAAAGAGCTTAACCGATATGAACGCACCTGTTACAAGACTGATTTTATCGCTCTTTTCAGGTTATTCACCCTTCATTTCAAGCAATTTCACCTTACCATCATATGATGCCTGTGAAACTTTAATTGAGTCAAAAATAGCTGCCTTGATATCGTCATCTGTTGCACCGAGCTCTTTTGAGAAACGTTCGGAAATGAAAAGGTTAACGTCCATAATATCTGCAAGTCCGTCAACATCAATACCGCTTTCAATACCCTTTTCGGCGTATTCTTTCTTAACACCGCCGAGACCCATTCTCATCATCCAGGGAGCAACACTGATAATCTTTCTGTTTTCGCCCATACCTCTTGCGGCATAAACAATTTTAAGAAATTCCTTCCAGGTAAGGTTATACATACTGATGGGCCAAGCCTTTGCACCTTTTGACTTTTCAGCGGCACCAACAATAACCTCACCAACCTGACGAACGGTAAGCATAGCAGTACCGCCACCGGGGTACATTGTGAAGGGGAGCTTATCCATTCTCTTAATCTGCTCAATGAGAATAACCCAAACGGGCTTTCTGCCGGGCTGAGTACCGAAGATATAGGGAAGCTCGAGAACTGCTACATCAAAATTCTCATCTGCAAAGGAGAATGCAACATTTTCCTGGTCGATACGGCTTCTGATGTAGGGATGCTTTTCTGTAAGCTTCATATCAGGGCGTTCTTTTGCAAGATATGAAAAGTAAGAGCCGAGAATAACAGCACTCTTAACCCCAACCTCTTTACAAAGAGGAAGAATTCTTTCAAGAGGTTGAATATTATATTTATAATATGCATCGTAAACAGGAGCAGGGAATTCAACTCTTTCGTCAATACCCGCTGCAAAAACAAAGCAATCGTGACCTTTGAGAAGTTCACGGATTTCATCATCTGATTTCTCATAAATGTTGCAGAATTCCAGCTTCATTTCCTGAGGAATGGGAGCTCCTTCGGGAAGAGGAGGAAGAGCAACGCTTGTTACCTCGTGACCTCTTTCGATAAATATTCTTGCGGCTTCACAGCCAAGAAGACCTGTACCGCCAATCATAAAAATTTTCATTCTGTAACCCTCTCCTTAAAGTTATCAAAGATTTCAGGACCATAAACATTGTTTTCGCCTTCACGATCCCAAACCTGTGCAAAGAATGGGTTGATTCTTGCTTCTTCATCGTAGTTCCAGGGCCAGGGAAGCTCTGCCGGACACCAGTGACCACCGCGAAGAACAAGGTTTGGAGTCATTTCAAATTCATTGCCTCTTGCGCTTACCCATTTAACAGGAGTGTACATATCAACGATTTCGGTAGCAAGGCACTTACCGCCTCTGAACTCTGCAGCTTTCTGAAGGTCTTCAAGAGTAAGTGAATCGAAGGGCTTTGTCTCATCATAACCGTGATCAAGAATGATAACATCATCTTCAGTTGGCTGCTTTGCAGGAATAACAATATCGAAATCCTCCCATTTTCTGGGGAGCTTCTCATACTCTTCCATACTGCCGTAGTAAGCTTTCATTCTTACATCAACTTTATTTTCTGCCCACCAGAGTGTACCGTACTCGGGAGTCTCTGCAATCTTCTTCATCCAGAGCTTCTTGAGAATTGGTGCAAAGGGCTTTGCAAGAAAAGCTAATTTATAGTAGGATTCAACCTGCGTCATCATACTCTTGAAATATTCCTTAACGGGAATATTTGCACGGAAATGGCAATATTTTTCAAGAACGTCACCATCGTAGTACCACTGACCGTGGAAGTTACGGGTTGTGAACCAATGGGGGTCAAAGAGCTTCTTTGTTGAACCGAGGCCCAATGTACCGAGAAGGAGCTCTTCAAATTCAAAGTTTGTGATTCTGTACTGTTCACCGGAACCGATATTATAGAAGCGTCTCCAGAATTCCTCAGGAATATCGTCACCGCAAACATTTGCAAGAAGACGACCTGAATCTTCAACCGTTGCCCATTCAAGCATACCGTTGATTGGAACGTGATACATAATGGGTTCAAGATTTTTGAGAATTGCAGGATAAAGAATACCTGACTGACGGAGAGATACCCAATGTTTAAGACCTGATTCTGCAAAAACAGCCTCTGCCTTAATCTTGCTGATAGCATAGTGATCATACACACTAACCTTAAGAGGGTCACCTGTTCTACCCCAGTGGATAGGAGCATTTCTGTCGCCTGTTTCAGCGACCGTACCTATGTAAACAACCTTGATTGCATCCGGGTCGGGCTGAGCTTTAACGGCATTAACGATATTCTGAGCTGCTGTTACATTTGTTTTCTGAGTTTTAACGGGATAGTAGTCTGCTGCGGGAGAAACCATACCGCCAACGTGAAGAACATAGTCTGCACCTGTAACACATTCGAGAACATCCTCATAATTTGTAAGGTCGCCCCAAACAAGCTTAACTGAAGGATCGTTTTCATAATCCTTGAATTTGTCCTTGTTTTTCTGGCTCCCTCTGTTGAGAAGAACGATATTATACTGATTCTTCTTAGCATAGAGTTCCTTAAAACCTGCCCATCCCATTGTACCTGATGAACCGGTTAAGAATACGGTTTTTTTAGACATAAAAAACACCCCATCTTTCCAAATTTACACAATTCATATTATACAATTAAATGAAGTAATTTGTCAACAAGGAATGATAAATCATTAACATATTTCATGATAAATCATTAACATATTTCAAGTCGCCAGTCCCCAGTCACCAGCCTCCGGTATTGAAACAGTAGTATTTTTGCTTTTGTTTTATTTTTCTTCATTTTCTAACTCAAAACACTAAGAACAATAAATTTGTTTTATAAGAAACTGGCATCTGGCGACTGGTAGCCGGTAGCTAAAAACGACTTGCTCTCGCAAGTCGTTTTTTCACCACTCAAACTCCGGTCTTTGATTTTCCACGTGCTTTGCGGCTTTGAGGAGGAATTGTCGCATTGCTTCCATTTTTCTTATAAAAAATGTCAATTCCTGCAAAAACTCTTCAAAGTCATCAATATCTTCATCAGGTATGAAATAAATCATTTCCCAATTTTTCATTTTTATATATTCTGCCGCAGGGTCATCGGCAGAAAAGCCACGTGGCATTGATTTTAATTTATCACCATTAACGGAAATATTTGTTTCTTTAAGTATTGCCTGAAACTCATCAAAATGCTTTGAAATATAGTGGCGTATATTATTCATTTTTGCGGTAGTATCGCACCAAAGCCCCGTACCGAAGCAAGAACGACCGGGAGCAACGCACAAAAAATAACCAATGGGTAACCAAGACTTTCTGTCGGGTGAAATATAGGCTCTGAAAGAGGGATTATAGGGTGGTCCGTTTTTATGAAAACGCATATCACGAGCTACTCTATACATCCACTCCCTCGGCTCCATATACATTATTGATTTACCGATATCGGGTGCTTCATCATTTATAACAAAACGGAGTCTGTCAATAAAGCCTAAAAAGTCTTTTTTTGCCTCATCATATTCATCGTGGTTTTCGTGAAACCAGGTTCTGTTATTATTTAACTGCAATTTTCCGCAGTAGTTCATTACTCTTTTAAAATCCATTTCCAAGTCCTTTTCATAAAGCAAAAATTATAAAAATAAAATATCATATTGATTTTTAAAATGCAATAATATTATTGACAATAATAAATCAAATAAAGTAAAATGAGATATAGACTTTTAGCCTTTGGAGGTATATATATGGCAGTTTTCAGACCCTTTAAAGCATTAAGACCGGTTCCCGAATTTGCTTCTCGCGTTGCAGCTCTCCCCTATGATGTTATGAACAGTGCTGAAGCAAAGGAAATGGTAGCCGGTAATCCTTACTCTTTTCTTCACGTTGATAAAGCTGAAATAGATTTACCCGAGGGCACAGACCTTTACAGTCCCGAGGTTTACCGGAAAGCAAAAGAAAACCTTAACAACCTTGAAAAAGACGGCATCTGCACTATGGATGTAAATCCTTGCTTTTATATCTACCGCCAGATTATGAACGGCAGAGAGCAGACCGGTCTTGTTGGTTGTGCATGGGTTGATGATTATATTGAAAACCGAATAAAAAAGCACGAACTCACCCGTGCAGATAAGGAAGCTGACCGCATCCGCCACGTTGACACCTGCGATGCAAACACAGGTCCTATTTTCCTTTGCTACAGAGATAATGAAAAGGTTAATTCAATAATCAATGAACAGAAAAAGAATGCTCCCGTTTATGATTTTGTAACTGATGACGGAATTGGTAACACAGTCTGGGTAATTGAAGCCCCCGATATCTGCAAAGAGCTTTCCGAGCTTTTAGGTCAGGTTGGTGATTTTTACATTGCCGACGGTCACCACAGATGCGCAAGTGCTGTTAATGTTGCAAAAATGCGCCGTGAACAGAACCCCGATTTTGACGGAACAGAAGAATTCAATTTCTTCCTTGCAGTCCTCTTCCCTGCAGATAGCCTTGAAATTATGGACTATAACAGAGTTGTTAAGGACTTAAACGGCAACACAGAGGAAGAATTTATTGAAAAAGTCAGTGAAAAATTCGAGGTTGAGCTTGCTTCCTGCGACGGTGCATATCACCCTGAAGAGAAACATAATTTCGGTATGTATTTGGGAGAAAAATGGTATAAGCTCACCGCCAAGGACGGAACATTTGATGAAAGCAATCCCGTTGACCAATTGGATGTTTCAATTCTTCAGAAAAATCTTCTCACACCCATTCTCAATATCGGTGACCCGAGAACAGATAAAAGAATTGACTTTATCGGAGGTATAAGAGGTCTTAAAGAACTTGAAAAGCGCTGTAGGGAAGATATGACAGTTGCATTCTCAATGTACCCCACAACTCTCGATGACCTGATGTCAATTGCAGATGCAAATATGATTATGCCTCCAAAATCCACCTGGTTCGAGCCAAAATTATTGAGTGGGTTGTTTATACACAAGCTTAAATGATGGTAAAATAAACAAGTCGGTCAAAAGACCGACTTGTTTATTTTACCACTTATGGTGAACCTTTTCATGGAACACAGGTATATTCTCGATATTTAAAACAGTTCCGTCATCAAGGACAGCAGTACCGTTGAGCATACCGAAAAGCTTTTCTGCTTTTTCGCAGATAACTCCTGCACTTATGTTGGTATGGTCATTGAAAAATGGTTTAAATCTCATATTAAAACGGTTATCGTTTGAGGTCATAATCCATTCATCCATAACGTTCCCCGTTGGCATACCGAAATCAACCAAATCGAGCTTATGGCATTTGCCATCGTAGAAAAGCATATTTTCACTGGCGTTGCTTGTATCACCGAAGCCATAGCCGATGTTATAGCCGAAAGGCTTGCCGTCCACAAGTCCGCAACCGATACCCCAATACCAAGTGTTGCTATATGTCCATACTCCTCTGCCCCAATCAAGAATACCGAAATCCTTAGAGGAGTCAAATGTATATGTTCTGCCTTTTACTTTCACATAACCGCTTGCATTCATACAAGTGATTTTCTGGTTATAGTAGAAGGCTTTTTTATCTTCTTTCCAAGGGGTTGCAATAACCATTGTATCCATTGGAGGTTGCTTTAAATATATATCTGCTTCAAGGTCTGTGTGGTTAAAGCATCTTTCATATTTGCAGTAAATATGCCTGCCGTCTTCCGTTCTGTCGATATGATAATCGCAGGTTTTAGACTCAAACGAGATATCACCTTTTTCGCTTGTAACGGGAAGATTTAATTTACCGTTTGGCATAATCTGTGCTTCAGTGCAGTCAAACTTTTCCTTTGTTTCAAAATCGAAAACCGAGCAACAGACAAGACCCATATATCTGTTATCGTCAAAAGTGAAAGAGAGGGCATACTTGCCCTCGCTGTTCATAATGAGGTAATAGTCCCATTCTTTAAGGCGATTCTTCTTACTCTTTGCTACCATATCGGGGGAGTAATCAAAAACGAGAGAATTTGCCCAACCCGGTTCACGAAGAACACCGTTTTTATCAAGAAGAGGACCCTTACCTGTTATTTTATGATTTTTATTCATAATCAGATACCTTTTTCATCAAAGAGGAATACTGTTTCAAGGGCAACCTTAACACCTGTGTCAATTGCCTGAGCGGAAAGGTTATCTGCAGTATCAAGACGAGTGTGGTAATATCTTGCGGGAGTAGGGTCCATAGCAGTGAATGCACTTGCAGGAACACCTGCCTGTGACATTGCCGCCGCATCAGTTGAGCCAAGCTCAATTGTGCCGATCGGAACATCAATACCCACATTTTTTGCAGCCGTCTGCAAAAGTTCTGCAACTCGGCGGTCATTTTTAACCATACCTGTCATATCTTTTTCGTAAATCTTTGCAAATTCAAGCTCACGGATTGTATCGAAAGAAACAAATACAGTTTCAACGCCGTCATTAAGCATTTCTTTATTCGCCTTTGCAAATGCTTTTGAGCCGCGAAGACCTGCCTCTTCACCACCTGCGCAAAGAACTGCAACCTCTGTATTTTCAAAACGGATATCGTTATCGAAAAGGAATTTTGCAGCAGCACAGGAAATAAAGCAACCTGAAAGGTCATCATTTGCACCCATAACGGGTAATTTATAGTTGCAGAATCTGAAAGCCATAATGAGAACGGGAACTGTAATATACATAGCAACTGCAAGGATTCGAAGAGCAATATTGCCCTCTTCGCCCCAAACAATTCCGCCGAATGCACCGCCGTGAACAAGACCGTAAATATTACCGCCCAAGCCAATAAGAATAGCAATAACTGCGGTTACAATAATAGTGACAACAATCGATCTTCCGCCTTTGTATGTATAAGTCCATTCAAAAGCGGAGTCCGTATGGCCGCTTAAAATGATACGTTTTTTTGTTTCTCCGCTTGCTTTTCTTACACCGTATACATTACCGCTTGTTACCTTGGGGAAGAAAGGGTCAAGGACAGGCTTATAAAAAATGAATTCTGCAAGGACAAAGAAAAGCGTAAGAGCGGAAAGAACAAGACCTATTACGCTCCAACCCAATGTAAAAAATACTGTTGAGAGAATAAGAAGAGCGGCGCCAAGGGGAACCCAAGCCATAAATGCTTTATCGCTGCATTTATATTCCTCTCTTTTAACCTCATCGCAGAACTTTTCAAGGTCTGCTTTCATATATTCCTGAGCATTTTTCTCCGCCTCGCTGCCAACGGCACGGGGACCGAAGCTTTTGCACACATTTTTTATACTTTTAATTGCATAGTTCGTATATTCCCTCACTTTTATATCAAAATTAGGGATGCTTTCATTTGCTTTCATATTATTCCTCTTTTCTTACTTTATAATGCCGACCGCAGGTCCCAAAGCTGGCGACCGGCGACCGGCAAGCGGCGACTTTTAATAATTATATATCATATTTATGCTTTTAACAAGGGTTTTAAATATTTTCCCGTATAGGATTTTTTGCATTTTGCAACCTCTTCCGGTGTACCCTGGGCAACAATTTCGCCACCACCGTTACCGCCCTCGGGACCAAGGTCAATGATATGGTCGGCAGTTTTGATAACATCAAGGTTATGCTCAATAACAATTACGGAATTATTGGCATCAACGAGCTTATTAATAACCTCAAGAAGTTTTTTAACGTCTGCGGTGTGAAGACCCGTTGTGGGCTCGTCGAGAATATAAATAGTTTTACCCGTGGATTTTTTGGAAAGCTCTGTTGCCAGCTTCACTCTCTGTGCTTCACCGCCTGAAAGAGTTGTTGCAGACTGACCGAGAGTAACATAACCTAAGCCAACATCAAAAATAGTCTGTAATTTATTGCGGATTTTCGGTATATTCTCAAAGAAATTCATTGCCTCTTCAACTGTCATATTAAGAACATCGCTGATACTTTTGCCCTTATATTTAACATCGAGAGTTTCTCGGTTATATCTCGCTCCCCTGCAGACCTCGCAAGGAACATAAACATCCGAAAGGAAGTTCATTTCGATTTTTATAATACCGTCACCCTCACAGGCTTCACATCGTCCCCCTTTAACATTAAAGGAGAAGCGACCTTGGTCATAACCCTTTGCTTTAGCATCCTGAGTGGAAGCAAAAAGAGCTCTTATATCATTGAAAACCCCTGTATATGTGGCTGTGTTTGAACGGGGTGTTCTGCCGATTGGTGACTGGTCAATATTAATAACCTTATCAAGATTTTCCATACCCAGAATTTCATCGTGCTTACCTGCAAATTTCTTTGCGCTATTAAGCTCAGCTGCAAGTTTTTTATAAAGAATTTCATTGATTAATGAAGATTTTCCCGAGCCCGAAACACCTGTCACAACAACCATTTCGCCCAAGGGGATTTTCACATCAATATTTTTAAGATTATTCTGCCTTGCACCTTTAATTTCAAGGAACTTCCCGTTACCCTTACGGCGTTTTTCGGGCACTTCGATTTTCTTTTTACCTGAAAGATACTGCCCTGTAAGAGAGCGTTCGCATTTTTTGATATCTTCAACCGTACCAGCGCACACAATTTCACCGCCGTGAACACCTGCACCGACACCAACATCAACAATGAAATCCGCTTCATTCATTGTATCCTCATCGTGTTCAACAACAATAAGTGTATTTCCTAAATCGCGAAGATTTTTAAGTGAATTCAAAAGTTTTTCGTTATCTCTCTGGTGAAGACCGATACTTGGTTCATCGAGAATATAAAGAACGCCCATAAGAGAAGAACCGATTTGAGTTGCAAGGCGGATTCGCTGGCTTTCACCGCCCGAAAGAGTACCCGAATTACGAGAAAGAGTGAGATAATCAAGACCGACATTACAAAGGAACTGAAGTCTTGATTTTATCTCCTTTACAATCTGCTTACCGATAATCTGTTCTTTTTCACTTAATTCTATATTTTCGATAAATTCAAGCTCGTCACCGATGGACATATCGGTAAATTCTTTAATATTCTTACCGCCTACCGTAACCGCCAAGGGTGCAGGCTTCAATCTTGCTCCCTTACAATCGGGGCAAGGACAAGCCGTCATATACTGTTCAATATCTCTTCTTGACCAATCGCTTGTGGTTTCTCTGTAACGGCGTTCAAGGTTATTGATGATGCCCTCAAACTCCGTCATATATGTTCCGCTGCCATATTCGTTTTCACGAATCATTTTTATGCGTTCACCGTCTGTGCCGTAGAAAATTGCTTTCTGACCCTCAGGTGAAATCTTGTTAAAAGGTGTGTCAAGAGTAAAATTATACCTCTCTGCAAGAGCATTGTAATACATTCCCGAAATGGTACTTGCTTCACTTTTGCTCCAACCGGTTGCATTAATTGCCCCCTCATTGATTGAGAGCTTTCTGTTGGGAACAACTAAGTCTTCGGAAACTCGCATAAACACACTGAGACCTGAGCAAGTGGGACAAGCTCCGAAGGGATTATTAAAGGAAAACATTCTCGGCTCTAATTCATCCATACAAGAACCGTGCTCGGGGCAGGCAAAATTCTGTGAAAAGAGAATTTCTTCTCCCCCGATAACATCAATTATTGCCGTTCCCTCTGTGAGAGAAAATGCAGATTCGAGAGAGTCTGTAAGTCGTGAAGTGATACCCTCTTTCATAATGAGGCGGTCAACAATAACCTCAATATTATGCTTAATATTCTTTTCCGGCTTAACCTTTTCCGAAAGGTCATACATAATACCGTCAATTCTTACTCTTGAATAGCCCGATTTTCTTACACCTTCAAGCTCTTTCTGAAATTCACCCTTTTTGCCTTTGGCTATGGGAGCTAATATCTGGAACTTTGTTCCCTCTTCCAAAAGAAGCACCTTATCAACTATCTGGTCAATGGACTGCTTTGCAATTTCCTTACCGCAAACAGGACAATGAGGAATACCTATTCTCGCATACAGAAGCCTTAAATAGTCATAGATTTCTGTTACAGTACCAACAGTTGAGCGAGGATTTTTAGAGGTGGTTTTCTGGTCAATGGAAATAGCGGGAGAAAGCCCGTCAATGCTGTCAACATCGGGCTTTTCCATAATTCCGAGAAACTGCCTTGCATAAGAAGAAAGGCTTTCCATATATCTTCTCTGCCCTTCGGCATAGATTGTGTCAAAAGCAAGAGAGGATTTGCCCGAGCCCGAAAGACCTGTAAAAACAACCAATTTATCACGGGGAATTTCCACGCTGACATTTTTTAAATTATGCTCTCTTGCACCTTTTACAATTATATTCTTTTCCATAAATAAATTTATTTTCCGTTTCTGATTTTTTCAATCTGGTCGCGTAAATATGCCGCGTGTTCAAATTCAAGCAATTGTGCGGCGGCACGCATTTCTTTTGTGAGCTTTTCAATAAGCTCATTCTTTTCTCTTTCGGAAAGTCTGCGTTTTGCAACTCTTTCCTGAATATTATCTTTAGAGCTGATTTCAAGAATTTCACGGACATCCTTTTTGATAGTCTGAGGAACGATACCGTGCTCTTCATTATACTTCATTTGCTTTTCACGTCTGCGGTAGGTTTCGTTTATTGCTCTTTCCATTGAGCCTGTTACCTCATCCGCGTACATTATAACCTGACCATCTGCATTTCGTGCGGCACGACCGATGGTCTGAATAAGTGATGTTTCGCTTCGGAGGAAACCTTCTTTATCAGCATCAAGAATTGCAACAAGGGAAACCTCGGGAATATCAAGGCCCTCTCTTAAAAGGTTGATACCAACAAGCACATCAAATTCACCCAAACGCAAATCGCGGATAAGCTCCATTCGTTCAATGGTATCAACATCAAAGTGCATATAGCGGACTTTTATGCCATAATCGGAAAGGTAGTCTGTTAAATCCTCTGCCATTTTACGAGTGAGAGTGGTTACAAGAACGCGTTCTTTCTTCGCAACTCGCATATTGATTTCGGAAATAAGGTCATCTATCTGACCTTCTGTGGGGCGCACACTTACCTCAGGGTCAAGAAGTCCCGTTGGACGAATAACCTGCTCAGCAATCTGTGCGCTTTTTTCTTTTTCAAGGTCTCCGGGTGTTGCACTAACAAATATCTTCTGATGGGTTTTATCATAAAATTCATTGAATTTCAATGGTCTGTTATCAAATGCAGAGGGAAGACGGAAACCGAATTCAACAAGACTTTCCTTTCTTGAACGGTCACCACCATACATACCGCGAACCTGAGGTAATGTAACGTGAGATTCGTCAACAAACAGAACGAAATCATCGGGGAAATAATCAAGCAAAGTAAATGGTGCAGTACCGGGTTTTCTGCCTGACATAACCCTTGAATAGTTTTCAATACCTTTGCAGAAGCCTGTTTCCCTAAGCATTTCTATATCGTAGAGAGTTCTCTGCTGAATTCGTTGTGCTTCAAGAAGCTTACCTTGTGATTTAAACTCTTCTACCCTGTTTTCCATTTCGTTGTAGATGTTTTCAAGAGCTTTTTCCATTTTATCATTTTCCACAACATAATGAGATGCAGGGTAAATTGCCGCGTGGGAACGGGTACATTTAACATCACCCGTAAGAGGATGAATTTCGGAAATCCTGTCAATTTCGTCACCGAAAAATTCAATTCTGTATGCAGTTTCGGAAGAATAAACAGGAAAGATTTCAACTGTATCGCCTTTTACCCTGAACTTATTTCTGGTAAAGCTTACATCGTTTCTTTCATATTGAATTTCAACAAGCTTTGCAATAAGCTCATCTCTGTCCTTCTGCATGCCCGTACGCAGAGAAATAACCATACTGCGATAATCAATAGGGTCACCGAGAGTATAGATACAAGAAACACTTGCAACGATAATTACATCTCGTCTTTCGGAAAGAGCAGATGTGGCAGAGTGGCGCAATTTATCAATTTCGTCATTTACTGCACTGTCTTTTTCAATGTAAGTATCCGTAGTCGGAATATATGCTTCGGGTTGATAATAATCGTAATAGGAAACAAAATATTCAACTGCATTTTCAGGGAAGAACTCTTTAAACTCGGAGCACAACTGCGCCGCAAGAGTTTTATTATGAGCAAGAACAAGAGTGGGGCGGTTTAATTTAGCAATAACATTTGCCATCGTAAAGGTTTTACCCGAGCCTGTAACACCCAAAAGTGTCTGCTCCATATAACCTTTATTGACACCATCGACCAATTTTTCAATTGCTTCAGGCTGGTCACCTGTTGGTTTATAATTACTGTGCAAAATAAACTTATCTGCCATACTCTCACCCTCTTTAATTTAAATTTAAAACGTCGGTATTATATTATACCACGGAATATTTTATAAAAAAAGGCTATTTATTAAATTTCTGACTTGTGATAATACACTCAACAACTCTGTCAGCAATCAATCCTCTGTCTCGTTGAGGGTAATATTCAAGTAAGGTTTCGAGCTCTTTCATAATTTCCTTTGATGTCAACTTCGGCATTTTAAACTGACTTCCCCACAATGCTCTTGCAGTATTCATCTGCCTTGTAAAATTCATATTAAACGGACGGGCAATAACATCCTTTATAAGTGATTTCGGTTCTATAACCATAGGCGAAAACTGCACATTTGAAAGAAGCCCTGCGCCGTTATCGAAAATAGGACAATAATCAAATTTCCCGTTTTTTTCGATTACGGCGATATTATTTAAATGCCTGTCATCATTAAGAAACAACGCATCAATTTCAAATAACAAAGTCAGATACTTTGGGAAATATTCAAGTCCTGTAAACTCAGCGGTCATATTGCCTAAATATTCTATTCTTTTTTTATCGCTTGATAATTTTTCAAGCTTTTCTTTTAAAGAGGAACCAAGAAATCTTGAAAAAAGATGGCTTAAAGTAATAATAGACTGACCATCTTCCAAAAAGTTATCACTTGAACAAGCTGTACGTTCTCTTCCGTGAACACGAGCTCGCTCCATTTGATATTTCGCAAAAGTAAAAGGTGTTTCGTTTTTTATATTGCTCTTTTCCATCAATACGGAAATTAAAGTCTCAGAAAGTGCCTCATAACCGAATTGATCGAGCTTGTACCATTTATTTGTGTTCTTGTCAAACCACTTTTCCTGATTCCCTTTAGATGATGTTTCTGCAACCTTTTCATTGGTAATAAATTTAACTGTCATTCTATTATCTCCATACTAATCCACTGATTATCCTCTGCCATTCTCCCCTCTGTTCTTTCGATAATTTTCAAAGGGTCATATTCCTCAACACCGATTGCTTCAAGATATTCTCTTATTCCGCTACGGCTTTCGGGAACGCAACGTTCTTTTAAAAAGCTTTCAAAATCATCCCAAACCGGGGTGGCATTTTTACCAAAAGCAGTTTTCACGATATTGTCAGTAAAGTTTTCTGCAACAATTGTTTCATCTGTAAAATCTGCACAGATTTTTGTGCACAAAATATCCTTATCGTAAAAATCTAACAAAAGCAAATTATGCCCTGCATTTTGCTTTTTTATTAAAAATTCTGACAAATCCAAGCAAGGTAAAACAACAATTTTCTCACCATCAAAGTACAATTCAATTTGTTTTTCATCTAAATTTAATTCATTCACCCATTTTGTCGGCAAAGAAATTTTATATGTTTTCGACCCTTTTCCTGCGGTTCCACCCGAAGAGCCGACAATTATTTTAGAAATTCTTTTCTCCATTTTTATCACCGAGTATATCTTAGCATATTCGTTACGAATATTCAAGGTTTTCGCAAATTTATTTATATCAAGAATTACAATTTATTGTGGTAATTTTTGTTATATTTTAACCCTGTTTTTTCAAATTCTTTTATTGCCCGTAATTTGTGTATATGGTATGATTAGAATATATTGGAAAAATCAGGAGTTGATACTATGAAAACACCTAAACAAGGGGTTTTATTCGATATGCTGAAGCAGTTGAATAAATACTGCATCAAAGAAAAAATTGATATGCCCGTTTGGGAAACCTATGACGGTGATTATCTCGGTGAAGGTCAGCATAAATTTTATCCCGAAACCAAGGAAACACTTAAATTAGGCGACCATTGGTTTGCAAGATACGACTGCGCAAGAATTTTTAAAACTACTGTTACTCTCCCTCAAAACTTCAAGGGTGAAAAAGTATATCTCAACCTTGATTTCGGCGGTGAAATTCTCGTCAGAATCAACGGCAGAATTGCAAACTCCGTTTCATCGAGAGAAAAGAGCGGTTGGGTAGGCAGAGAAACTGTTAATATTACAGAAGATTTCCTCACCTTTGGCGAACCTATGGAAATTGAGCTTGAGGCTTGCGTTGATTCAGCAGGCTTCTGCGATATGGGTATGGAAGGCATCAAGGAATGTGAATACACCCTTAAATTTGCGAACTTTGCGGTAGTTGATAAAATCTGCGAAGAATTCTATCTTAACTGTGTAACCGCTTGGGATGCTCTCCCCTGCATTAAGGATGAATTCATAAAAGAAAGTGTATATAAAGTTCTTGATGATTCTCTTCACCTTGTTGATTTTGATTTCTCCGAAGACGAAACAAGAAAATCAATTGCAATTGCCTGCGAGCATTTTAATAAAAAACTCGCTGAAATTGAATATACTGCACCTTCAGAGGTTATTTTTGACGGTCACTCTCATATTGATATTGCGTGGCTCTGGAGAATTCAGGAAACAGAGAGAAAGAGCGCAAGAACCTTTGCAAATAACCTTGCTCTTATGGATGTTTACCCCGAATTTACATTTACTCAAAGCCAGGCAATTGCCTATGATATGATTAAAAAGAATTACCCCGAGCTTTATGAAAGAATTAAAGAAAAAGTAAAAAACGGTCAATGGAATATTGTGGGCAACACCTGGGTTGAATGTGACACCAATATTGCATCCGGCGAAAGTATGATTCGTCAGCTCCTTTACGGAAGAGAATTTTTCCTTAAGGAATTCGGTGTTTCCTCCGATACATATTGGTTACCCGACTGCTTTGGGTTCTCCTACGCTTTACCGCAGATTATTAAAAAGAGCGGTATGAAATATTTCATTACAACAAAGCTCTTAAATCAGGATACAAACCGCTTCCCACACACTCTTTTCAAATGGAAGGGTGCAGACGGTTCAGAAATTCTCGCATTAAATCAACGCTCGCATTATCAGGGCGATTATGACCCCAAGCAGGTTTGCGATGCTTCCTTTAACAATGATTTGAAGCACGTTCTCAAAACAGGCTTCGGTATGTTCGGCTACGGTGACGGAGGTGGCGGAAGCACCTACAGAATGCTTGAAAATGCAAAAAGGCTCAAAAACTTTCCCGGTCTTCCCAAAACAAGAATGGGACATCCTGCAGAATTCTTTGCAGAGGCAGAGAAAATCCGCGAAGAGCTCCCCACCTACTGCGACGAGCTTTATTATGAAAACCACCGTGGTACATATACAAGTCAGGGCTTTATTAAAAAAGCCAACCGCAAAAACGAATTCCTTTTAAGCCGTTGTGAAATGGCAGGAGTTTTCGGTGGCGGTTATGATATTGAAAAGTTGCAGAACCTTTGGCTCTTATTCCTTAAAAATCAGTTCCACGATATTCTTCCCGGCACATCCATTCACGAAGCAATGGAGGACTGCCGTCCCGATTTTGCAAAACTCGAAAAAGACGGAACGGAAATTTTCTGCTCTGCTCTTGAGGGCATTACCGCTAACATCACCGCCCCAAAAGACGGTGTTGTTGTTTGGAATATGATTTCAAATGAGGTTACTGCACCCGTTACTGTTAAGGGCAATAAGAAAATCGGCGCACTTTCAAGAGTGTTCACAAAAGACGGAGAAGAATACACCGAGTTTATTGCAGATAAGGTTCCGCCTATGGGCTACAAATTCTTTGCTTTTGAAGAAGCAGGAGAAAAAGAAGCTGTTAAAATCGGCAACGGCATTATCGAAAACGAAATTCTCAAAGTTTCTTATGACGAAAACGGTATTCTTACTTCAATTTTTGATAAAGAAAGCAACCGTGAAACACTTGACGGCAAGGGTAACTTAATCACTGTTTTCATTGATAAATGTATTCACGAAACTGCCTGGAACCTTGAGCAGAATTATGAAAAGAAAAAATGGGTTCTTGAAAGGGCAGAAAGCGTTGAGGTTACAGAATGCTCACCTGTAAGAGCAGTTCTTAAAGTGGTAAGAAAATTCAATAAATCAACCATTTCACAGAACATTATTCTCTATGCCGGAAGCAGACAGTTACTCTTTGAAACAGAGGTTGACTGGCAGGAACGTGACAAGGTTATGAAAGCTGCATTTGATGTTAATGTGCTTAACACAGAGGCAACCTTTGAAGCGGCACACGGTGCAATTAAAAGACCCACCCACCGCAACTCTTCCTTTGATGCGGCCCGTTTTGAGCAATGCGCTCATAAATGGGCGGACCTTTCCGAAGGCGACTATGGTGTAAGCATTCTCAATGATTGCAAATACGGTTATGATATTCTTAACAGCAGAATGAGAATCACTCTTCTTCGCGCTCCCACAACTCCCGACAGATACGGCGATTTAGGTCACCACAGCTTTACATATTCATATTACCCCCATACAGGCACTTGGCAAACAGGGGGTACGGTTCAGGAAGCGTTCAAGCTCAACTTCAGTCTTAAAGGTATTCCCGTTACTGCAAACAACGGTTCTCTTCCCGAAAGCCACAGCTACATTAACTGCGATAATGATGATATTGTTATTGATGCGGTAAAACAAGCTCAGGACGACAACGGAATTATTGTTCGTGTATATCAGAGCAGAAGAGTCCGCGGTGAAAGAACACTTACAATCAATCTTCCTTTCACAAAGGTTTACGAAACAAATCTTATGGAGGTTGATGAAAAAGAAATTGAAGCTAAAGATAATAAAATTACTTTCAGTATTACGCCCTTTGAGGTTAAAACATTCAGATTAGTCTAATATAGTTTTTGAGGTGATAGAAATGGCAAATTATACAAACCCTTATTCAGCAGGTACTGCTAACAGTAAGCTGTTCAGAATACCTTCAATACTCACCCTAAAAAACGGAAGAGTTCTTGCAGGCGGTGACATCCGTTACGGCAACGGAACGGATGACCCTGCAAACATTGAAACTGTTATCCGCTATTCCGATGACAATTGCAAAACCTGGTCCGATATTGTGTGGGTAAACCATTTTAACGATATGGAGGATTCAGACCATAATAAAGCAATCCCGACTTCTGCTTCATTCTGCGACTCTGCAATGTGTGAAGATAAAAACGGAGTTGTTTATCATGTATCGGATGCTTGTCCTGCATATATGGGGCTTTGGCGAGCAGGTACATACGGAAAAGACAATGGTTTCATTGATGGTAAACTCGCCCTCTGCGACAAAACAAGCCACGAAAAAGCAGAAAGCACAACTTTAGATAAGGCTCATTACCCATATTATATCGGAGATTTCTCAGAAAACGGCTTTGCTCCCGTTTTAAAATTTTCCGATAATTCAAGCTATAATGATTATTTTGTTGATAGATTTTATAACATTTACCAAAAAATCGGAGATGCCTTCTCCCCTGTTCTTATAAAGCAGATGAACAAGGACGGCAGTTTAAATAATAATGATATTATCGCAAATATTTTCTATGCCTATGCACCCATTAAAATCTATCCCACATATTACCTCTGGGTAAGAAAGAGCTTTGACAAGGGCGAAACCTGGTCTGACGGAAAAATCCTCAACACTCAGGTTAATGCAAAAGGTTTTACAGGCTTCTCTCCCGGTGTTGGTATATGCATTGAAAAAGACGGCAAACAGAGAGTTATATTTTCCGTTTACGACAATAATGACGGCAAGGAATACACAAGCGTTATTTATACCGATGACGGCGAAAACTGGCACCGCTCTGAAAAAGCTACTCAGGTTGGTGAAGCCGGTAAAGGAAGTGAAAGTCAGTTTGCTCTTCTTAATAATGGTGTTTTGAGAATGTATTCGAGAAACACTGCAGGCTATATCGGTTTTACAGACTCAACCGACGGTGGTGAAACCTGGAGCAAATATACTCTTGATAAAAATCTTGAATATTGCTCCAATTGTATGTTTTCCGTTATAAATTACAGCAAGAAAATTGACGGCAAGGATGCAATTATCCTTGCTTGTCCCGAGAAGAAAACACGAAAGCTGGGTGTTATCAGAATCGGTCTTTATGGTAAAGATAATGTTGTTGAATGGAAATATATAAAGAAAGTTACTGATAGCTTAAACCCTTACTCTTACATATATTCCTGCATAACAGAGCTTTCCGACGGCAGTATTGTTGACCTTTACGAAAGCGATAAAGCAGAGTTCAGTTTAAAAGGTTATACAATTGATGAATTAAAGGTTAACGATAATACAAAGCTTTCACTTGTTGATAGCATTAAGTCGAAGCTTTATAATAAGACGAGGAAATAGTTTAGATGCCAGATGCCGGATATAAGAGATAATGTAGGGGAGGGTCTTGACCCTCCCGCTGTTGTTTCCTGAATAAAATAAAAGTATTGCGAATCCTATCATCTCTGTTTGCCCTAAAGGCAAATAGGGAGAGGGACCATTCTTCGATGTGTATATCACCTTGTTAGGAATATTTCGGCTGATGTAGTTGCTGTTAAATTGTGTTCAGTCGGAATGGTGGTGGGTAGGAACCCCACCTCTTTACATTGTTGATGAGAGGAACAATAAATTAACAGATATAAAAGGATTCAAGACATTTATTGTCCTGAATCCTTTAAAAATTTTTCGGGATGGAAAATTCTATCAATTTTTTCTTGAATTTCTTCTTCTGTAAGTTCTACTTTTTTATTTTGTAATGTTAATAACCAATTAACAGAATCTCTAATAATATCAACATCTATTAAGTCAATTTCTCGGGAAGCTTCTCTTTCTCGTATGAAAGATAACAAAAGAATGATAATCAATTCATCCGGTGTTGTGTATTTACGGTTTTCGTATTCTTCGACGGTGTAAATATCTTCTGCCTCTTGTTGCACCTTAATGAGCATCTCTTTTACAACAGGGTCTTTGCAAATTTCTGCGGACTCAATAACAGTGTTTTGCATAAGATGATACATTTTTTTGTAATGGTGCAGTTCTTTAATAACATCAATTTTTGACATAACAATCTCTCCTGAATAATTAATAAAAATATCATAACATAATTTTATTAATTACGCAAGTGCGTATACGCATAAATGTAAAACTGCATACAATAATTTTTGAGGTGAAGAAAATGAGCGTCAAAGATGTTGTTGCAAAAAGATTTAAAAATTTATGTAATGAAAGAAATATAACATTAAATGAGTTAGCTAATATTTCAGGTGTAACTCCGTCAACTGCATACAGTATGATGGACGAAACAAGGCGAGATGTTTCAATTGTTACTATAAAAAAGTTTTGCGATGGATTGGAAATCACATTAGGAGAATTCTTTTCAACAGTTGAATTTGACAATTTAGAACAAGAGATTAAATAGTTTTGGGCTGTATCAATTCATCTTTACTTTAACGACGGGACAGTCTTGACCGTACCGCCAAATTATCGTTTTTCTTGCGGGCGGATCAAAACCCGCCCCTACGTTATACTAACTCGCATAGCTTGGTGCTATGCGAGTTTTGTTCCGCCTTTTCTTACCAAAATCGTATCATCACCTATTACAACAATATCTTTCCAGCAAACAACAATTTCTTCCCCTCTTCCGCAGAAGCCGAAAATACCTCTTCCGCAAAAGACCGTTATACTGACTAAACAACCTGTGCAAGTATCAATTTCAACATCCGTAACGCACCCTAACCGGCAACCGTTATCAACATTTATCACTTCTTTAGACCTTAAATCTGTTACAGTACATTTCATCTAAAATCTCCCCTTTCCGTAAAATTATTCAGAGTGCCGTTTTGAAGCGGGCGGTGCTGTATAAAGATACTGCCCCGTCAAAAACGGTGCTATGAGCAATTTTAAAACCCGAAGTCATTCTCTATAAACGAACATCGTGTTATTGTACCAAGTCCGTATTTGTGACGAATATTGTCTTTGGTACATTCAAGGCGGTGTTCTTTTTCTCTTTTTATATGATAATCTAAATCCAATAAAGAAATCTGCTCACAGACCTCGTCACCGTTTAAAAGCTTTGTTCCTGTTACTGATAATGAGCGAATCGGCTCTTTTTCGATATCAATATCCGATTCTATAAGTGAAAGCACCGCATTCCGCAAATCATAAGATAAGTCTGTCGGTGACGATAATTGAGATGAGCGCTGTATTGTATGGAAATTTGTATCTTTGATGCCCACCTGCAAAGCGGAGCATTCGTAATTATGCTTACGAAGTCGTGTAGCAACTTTATCGCAAAGAAAGAATACACAGGTTCTCACATCTTTAAAATTCATCAAATCTCTTTTAAAGGTTGCACCGTTACCGATAGATTTATATGCCATTTTATAGTCAAAAGGTAAAACAGGTGAATAATCATAACCATTGGCATATTGCCATAGCATTCTTCCGTTTTCACCAAGTATGCGATAAAGGATTTTTTCATCCGTTTTCGCCGCATCGCCAATAGTCCGTATTCCGATACTGCGAAGCTTTTCAGCAGTTTTTCTGCCCACCATAAATAAATCTCCGATTGGCAAAGGATATAAAAGGTCTTTAAAGTTTTCAGGTGTAATTTCCGTTGTGGCATCAGGCTTTTTATAATCGCTGCCCATCTTGGCAAAAATTTTGTTATAAGAAACACCAACGGAAATAGTCACACCTATTTCCTTTTTTACAACCTCTCGCAATTCATCTGCAATTTCCTTACCGCTACCGAAAAGATGAACACTCCCCGTTACATCAAGCCAACATTCATCAATTCCGAATGGCTCAACCAAATCCGTATATCGGCAGTAAATATTGAATATTTTTTCGGAAAAATCTTTATAAAACTTATAATGAGGTTTGACCGTCACAAGTTTGGGACATTTACTTTTTGCCTGCCAGATTGCCTCACCTGTTTGAACACCGTATTTCTTCGCCTTTTCATTTTTTGCAAGAACTATTCCGTGCCTTTGTTCAGGGTCACCGCAAACTGCAAAGGCATATTTATTAAGTTCGGGGTTCAACGCTGCTTCAACCGATGCAAAAAAGCAGTTACAGTCACAGTGCAAAATTACTCGTTCCAATTTTCTCTTCCTTTACAATTTTATAGAACATTTGTTCGTAAATGTATTATAACAGAACATTTGTTCTTTGTAAAGATATAAATTGAAAAATATTTTTCTCAGCAACGAAACAAAACAGGAACGGAGCTACCCACCACCATTCCGCCCGAACATATTCATACAAAAACATATCACCCTAAATATACATATCATTATAATTTCCCTAAAGAAGAACGGTCCCCCTCCCTATTTGCTAAAGCAAACAGGGATGATAATTATTACTCTTTATTTACCTATAGCGAAGCTTAATTTCGAATTTCGCATTCCGAATTTCGAATTAAAACATCATTCCGACTATCATCATACACTCCAGTTTTTCATAAATCTCATCAATATCTTCAAGAGGTAACGGATTTTTGCCTTTGCCGATTTCAATTGTAAATGCAGGGCGTTTAAATTCTTCAATAAACCAATCCTTCAAACCACCACTTGAATAAAGCCCCTCGTTTTTTACCAAGGTATAATCGGTTAATGCGGAAAAAATTTTTGCAATATGGAGTGATTTTTCAGGGGTATTTTTGCCGTATTCATAAAAAATTTCCTCCCCTTGAGAATGGAAAGTAACAAGCATTTCAACGGGTATTCTTCTGCAAAGTCGGGTAATGGCGGCGGTTTCCGGTTCGCTTTCGGGAAAAAGCCCTCCATATCTTCTTGGAGAAGGCGAATCTATTCCCGCTTCCTTTTCCGTCTCTCTTAAAGTATACCAATCCGCATTAAAATTATGATTTATGTCAACACCTCTTGCATTTGCACTCCAAAGGCTGAAATCACCCTTGCAGATTTCAAAATTTGACCCCTTATATTTTCCGCAAGCAGCTGCACCTTTTATTGCAATTTCAATTCCGTCGGGGTTAAGCTCCGGAATTATAATTAATTTTCTGTTTTCTAAAATATCCTTCACATTAAATCCTGAAAGTTTTTTATCATTTTCATAAGCATTTGCAAGATTTTCCGTGAATTTTAGAAGCAACAAAGAGGTTAGCCATTCAAGTCCATGGGTTCCGCCCACATAAACAATATTCTTTTTGCCCTCGCCTATTACAAAAGCATAAATATCTTTATTTAAAAGACTTTTTCCGCAGGTTGTGATTTTAAGACATTCGAATTTGTTGTTTAATTCTTTTACGTAATTTTCAAATACTGTATATGTAAGAATCTCATTTTTTACTGTTTTGAGCATAAATATCACCCATATAATATATGTTCTCTTTTCCTATAATATTTACAAAGTATGGGTTTTGTGGTTTAATAAGTATATAAATTTTATTTCGGAGAGTTGTTATGACTGTACTTTGCATTTTAATTTTATCAATATTTTCTTTGGGCTCATTTTTGATTTATAAAAAATCCAAAACCGAAAAAAGCGTAGAAAAAGCCTTTATTCTGTCTTTGGCTTCAATTCTTCTTTTCAGTCTTGGACTTGAAATATCAATTTTTAATATCAATTTTTACACATCTAAAGGGAACGAAGAAATAAGTCTAAATTCACACCTTGCAGATTACGAAAACTGCGAGGGGTATTACACCTTTTATACGGATGAAATCATAGAAATTTCCGAAATAAATGAAAAAATAAAAAACATTCACATTAAGTTAAATAAAAACAACTCATCTGTTGTAGCAACAAGCATTCTTCTTACTGATGAAGCTAATCAATTTTATTACAGCACTCCCCAAAGAGATATTTATTTAAATGTGGAAAAAAGTCAGTATATAAATATAAACACCTCGGGAAACACTGAAAAATTAGGCTTGATTTTTGAAAGTGACACAGAAACAGTTAATATCGACTCAATTTCAATAAATACCGAAAGACCTTTTTATTTTTCATTTTTGAGAATTCTTATTGTTGTTGGAATTCTTTGCCTTGTTTATCTTTTCAAGCCCTCTTCCATTCTTTACAAAAAGAAATTAGCAGATCACGAATATTCAAAAAACACCCTTATAACCGTGTTTCTTTGCCTTGAATGTGCAATAATTATCATTCTGGGCTCAATCAACCCCACATTTATGGGCATAGCAACAAAAAATTACAATTCATATAAATGGGACGGGAACGGAATTGATTTTGTACGAGTAGATTATTCCCAGCATAACCAATACGATGAATTGGCACAGGCATTTCTTCAAGGGAAAACATATATAGACAATGACGATGTTCCACAATCTCTTATTGATATGGAAAATCCGTACGACACTACTGCCCGTTCAGCACAATCGCAAATAACAGGTGACAGTTATCGTTGGGATGTGGCATATTTTAACGGACATTATTATGTATATTTCGGCATTGTGCCTTTACTTTTGATGTATCTTCCTTTCAGAGCTCTCTTTGATGCACCCTTCCCCTCTGCTGTGGGAATAATGATTTTTGCATTTATTTTCTCAATTGGTGTTTTTAAGCTTCTTGATTTGATTTGTAAAAAGAAATTTAAAAATATTTCTGTGGGAGTATATCTTTTAACAGCTTTAACCTTCATAAATTGTTGCGGAATGACATTTCTCGTGAAACGTCCTGATTTTTATTCCGTACCAATTATGACCTCTATGGCATTTGTTGTTTGGGGAATTCTTCTGTGGTTCAAAGGATTGAATTGCGAAGCAAAAAAACTTCCATATTTTTTCTTAGGTTCTCTTTGTATGGCGCTGTCCGTAGGTTGCAGACCCCAGTCAGTTCTTATTTGTGCGGTGGCAATTCCTCTTTTTCTCGGTTATTTCTTAAAAGATAAATTTATTCTTAAAAAGCAAGGAATAAAAGAGCTTGTAACACTTGCAATCCCCTTCATTGTTGTGGCTTCGGGAATTATGTACTATAATTACATCCGTTTCGGTTCACCCATTGATTTTGGTTCTTCATATAACCTTACAACAAATGATGTTACAAGACGCGGTTTTTCCCTTGGCAGAACAGGGTTGGGATTTTTCACCTATCTTTTCCAAGCACCTTCTTTTACTGCCACGTTCCCCTTTATTCAAGCAGTAAATATTGAAACAAATTATATGGGAAAAACCATTCAAGAAAACTGCTTCGGCGGTCTTATCACAAGTCTGCCTTTGCTTTGGTTCAGCCTTGCTCTGCCCAAAGTTAAAAATATTTTAAAAGAAAAAAAGCTTTTTGCTCTTACGATAACGCTTTTCCTTGTAGGCTTTGCCCTTGTTATTGCAGACACCCAAGCAGGTGGGCTTCTCCAAAGATATTACAGCGATTTTGGTTATATTTTCTTCCTGGGTGCAATTCTTGTCATATATTCCCTTTGTGAACAAAACCACCTGGAAAATAATGCAAAATCACTAAACACACTATTGATTTTTTCTGCTTTTTTAAGCATTTTTTACTCAATTGCTCTTGCATTTTCTGTGTCAGATGTTACAATAGATACACAGAATTCAACCTTATTCGGCACAATTCGACACCTTGTTGAATTTTGGTTATGAGTTCTGATTAACAACAAAGGAAGAAATAAAATGAAAAACCTGAGAAAATCCCGTTTAACAAAAATACTTTCGCTTGCTTTAGCGCTCATTTTTATAGCAGGCTGTTTTTCCGGTTGCGGAGGCAACAAGGAAGAAGAAACTACAACACAAGCACCTACTACAAAACCTCAAGAGGTTGTCATAAGAAACCCTCTCACAGGCGAACCCGGTTACAACAAAGCCTTGTTAAAAAACAGACCTGTTTTTGTTGTTGTTGAAAACCATCCCGATGCAAGACCTCAATGGGGACTTACCTCCTCCGACATTGTTTGGGAAATGGTTGCCGAAGGCGGTATCACAAGAATGCTTCTTATGTATGCAGATTCTTCAAGAATTCCCGAAAAGGTTGGTCCCATCAGAAGCGCAAGGCATTATTTTGTCGACCTTGCAGAAGGCTTTGACGGTATCTTCGTACACTGGGGTTATAGCCCTCTTGCAAAATCACAAATTGAAAACCACGATGTCGATAATATCAATGGTTTGGTAGATAATTATTTCTATCGCGATTCATCAAGAGGTGTTTCTTCAGAGCACACCGGCTACACCACAGATGAAGCAATTGCAAAGGCAATCGAGAACAAAGAATACAGAACGACTCTTGAAAAAGGCTATGAAAGCCCCTTTAAATTCAACAGCAAGATAAAAGCTCTTTCATCCCCCTGCACTGAACTTAAGGTTGCTTTCTCCTCAAGCTACACCTACACATACACTTATGACAAGGAAAATAACGTTTATCTCAGCAAGCTTAACGGAACAAACTTTGTTGACAGCGAAGGCACTCAACAAAACTTTGAGAACATTATCATTTGCTATACAAACATTTCATCCTTGAATGACTCTAAAGGCAGAGTTGATTTCGATTTCTCCGAAGGCGAAGGCATATATGTTTCCAATGGTTCTTATACCGACATCACCTGGAAAAAAGGTGAAAGCGCAGATATGCTCAAGCTCTACAACAAAAACGGTGACGAGCTTTCATTGAACACAGGCAGAACATATATTGCTATTATGGATAATTCGGCAAAAAACTCAAATACAATAGCATAAAGAATTGCTCCTGTTTATCAAGGTTTTGATAAACAGGAGCAATATTTTTATTTTATCACCTTTTTAAATTTTTCTGAAAGCCTTGTGAGAAGAAATTGATTTCTCGTAAGACTGATATCGTAAAGAATAAAAACAACATTTGCCATAACAAGTAATATCGGAACAGTATATTTCCCGAATTCGTTATATTCTTCACCCGATACTCCGAAAACGAAAAATCCTATTGCGCCGATACCTACCGCCGCTAAATTAAAAAGAACAAGCTTTAAAATCCACGCTACCCATTTGGGTAGTTTTTCTATTATGTCTTTAACCAACGGATAGTAGCCGAAAAAGAGCGTATAAGTAAGTGCGGCTTCTTTATCTGTTATTAAAAGAAGAGATAAAAATGCAGTAGAAAAATACACTGCCACTCCCCATTTTTTACTTGATATTTCCGATGTAAAAATAACTAAAAGACCTGTAACAATAGGAATAACATACATAAAAACAGGAATTAGCGTTGTTAACATCATAAGCACAACAGAAAGTGCCGTCATCAAACCGCAAACAGCGGTATTTTTTGTTTTATTTTTCATAATTAAATATAACCCAAAGTCATCAATACCGCCATTGCTACAGAACCTAAAGTAATAATTATTGCAATTACCAGAATAATTTTCCAATAGGTTTTGTTAAGAAAAACTCTTCTTCGCGGTGTTTCATCAGAATATCTTCCTGCATCGCCAAATGTATCTTCAAATCTGTTATATTGGTATTTCTCGCAATTTTTATATTTGGGCTTATTGGTTTGATTTTTATTATTATCTTCCATAAAATCACTCACCCTCATCAAAATTCAAAACAACATTTCCGCTGATTTCTCGCTTGTTTGAGAATTCTTTAAACACTGTATTCCAGGCAGTACCATCATCAGCATAAGATGTGTAATATGTGATTTCACCATTCTCTGAAACACTGAAAGCAGAGAATGGTAACTCTGCATTAATATGCTTTCCGTTTTCAAGATAAAATGAAACGCCATTTACAAAATACACTATTTCACCATAATCGAAATCATACGAAAACTCGTATCTGCATTTTCCGTAAATTCGGTCACCCGTATAAGTGTAACAGTCGGCAATAGCATTATCATAATCCTCTTCACTTACAACACCCTTTGAAAAATCACAAATCATTAATTCAACAGACGTGTTCTCGGAAAGTAGTTTTTCTTCCATAGCACCCGAAATAATGTCATCCTTCATACTTTCAGGAAGAAAGTCATCAAAGCCCATACCACCTATTTCAAGAGCAAATATTTGGGATTCTCCTTCTGTACCAACCATTTCGATTGTTGCCTCGTCAATAATTGCAAAAAACGGACCGTAATTATCAGGAGGCTCTGACACTACATCGTAATCAAAAAAAACATCTTCATCATCTATATGGCTTAACAATCCTGTTATCAAACTAAAGGCAATAATAATACAAACACCTATGATACCGATTGATTTACCTTTTGTGCTTTTTTTGTTCGAAAAGGTTTTTGCTATATCGGGGAGATTGATTTTAGGGAATTTGTCCGAATAATTGCCCTTATTTTCAAAAGTGTTTTCGGGCTTATTATATGGAGTGTTTTCTCTTTGTGCGTGAGGTTCAAAACCTTTATTATAGGTGGTGTTCTGATATTGAGTATTCTTACTTTGGTATAGCTCTCCTCTGTCATACCGCTTGCTGTCAAAGGAAGAAGCGTGAGTGCATTGCTTTTGGGCAACCGCACCGCAATGAGGGCAGAAAACATCCCTGCTTTCCTGATAGAGCTTGCCGCAGCTATCACATTTTCTCATAAGAACATCCCTTTATAATTTGATTTTATTCATATAAATCAGTTTATTACTACCTCATGACCTGTTTTTGCAGATTCGTAAATTGCATCAAGAATTTTCATTATTTCAACGCCGTCCTCTGCAGGTGCTTTGCAGGGTGTTCCGTTAAGAACACAATCAACAAAATGGTTGATTTCTCTGCAGAAAAGCCCGTCAAAGCTGAGAGATGTATCTTTATTGAAGCTCATATCAACAAGATAGCCGTTTTCGTCTGTAAAAATTTCTACCTGTGGGTCAAGCTTTGCCCCTGCTTTTGTACCGAAGAACTGAATGTTACCTTCACCGTTTTTAATATTGAGAGAGAAGCTCGCTTCAACCGAAAGCACTAATCCATTGTCGAAACGAATAAGCGCGGTTGCAAGGTCTTCAACATCGCAGATATCCTTTTCCCCTGCAGAAACAGATGTATAACCCTTACCGTCCTTGATTTCAGGTCTGTTGAAAAGTTTTTGGAAGGTTGCACCGTAAACCGAAACGGGCTTGGGATTACCGCAAAGATATCTTGAAAGGTCAATAACGTGAACGCCTAAGTCAATAAGAGGGCCACCGCCCGAACGGGATTTATCACCGAACCATCCGCCGGGGTTACCGTTTCGACGAAGATATGTAGCTTTGGCATAGTAAATATCACCGAATTTACCTGCGTTGATGAAATCCTGCATAACATCCGTATCGTTACCGTAACGGCGAACAAAACCGATCTGAAGATGTCTGCCGTTTTTCTTTGCGGTCTCAAGCATTTCTTGTGCCTGCTGTGTATTCATAGCCATCGGTTTTTCACAGATAACATCCTTACCTGCATTAAGGGCGGCAATGGTACACTCCGCATGAGCAGAGTTCCATGTGCAAACGCTTACAATATCAATTTCGGGAAGAGCTTCGAGCATTTCATCCTTATCAGTAAAGCAACGCTCTGCAGGAATTCCGTATTTTTCGGACATAAATTTAAGCTGTTTTTCATTTATATCACAGAAAGCGTATAAATCAACATTCTCGTTTTTAATGTAGCCGTTAATATGCTCGTTGGAAATACCTCCCGTACCGATAACCGCAGCTTTTAATTTTCTCATATTAAACATCCTTTCTTAAAGCTTTTTAATATTTTTCTTTTTGAACAATTTACTGTCCAATTTATCTGTAAAAGCATCAAACAAAACAGCAAGAAATACCGTTGCAAAAAAGCTTATAATAATAAAGAAATAAGCATCATTGTCATAGCCCTTTGCCTTTAGAATAATCATTGGTATTCTCTGCAAAATAAAGAAGCTGAAAATATGCTGACCGAACCAATCCAAAACCGAGCTTTTTATATTTACCTTCATCATAAAAAGCACAATCACTGCTAATGCAAAGAAGGTAAAAAGAACATAATACATAAAACGTTGATTTCTGTTTTGAGAAAAGTAAGCAAACAGAAGGACACTTACAAAAAATGCCGTGAACCAAACTAAGTCATTTTTCATAATGAGCTTATCACAATATGGTTTTACCGTTGAAAAAATCATTCCCAACGGGAAACAAAGCAAGGTATTATAAAAGGCAACATTCATATTTGCATTTTTTTCAATTATTACCATACCTAATGAAAGTACAACCACGCTGAGCAAAGCTAAATTCCTATGTTTTTTAAACAAAAGGAAGGAGATAACGACAATAATATACAGCATAAAGGTTACAAACATATACCAGTTACTGTTACCTAAAGATTTAAACCCTGTAAATGACAGTAACCAATGCGACAATGAAAAGCTATTAGAAGCAATACCAACCGAAACAACGGTAAAAAGCAGTATAACAATCGCAAAATGATACCACAGCTTGAACAATCTGTTTACAGGCATTTCCTTAACATAAGCTATGCCCTTCTTTTTTATTGACTCCATAATGCCGTAGCCGGAAAAGAAAAGATATGTTACAACAACAAGCTGACTGTGAAAGGCTTTGAATTCAAAATACGGCGCATCCAAAATCCCATCCGGCTTTACATACGTAACCGCATGACTTAAAAATATAAGAATAGAGAAAATAGCGTTAATTGTACTTGTATTTTTAGGGGAACAATAATCCTTGTAAAACTCATTCTTGTTTGCAACTGTTAACCCGGAGCAAATTATTGCGACAAGTATCAAAACAAAAACAATCATTTCTTAAACTCCTTAAAACAACTGTTAATTCAGGTTATATTCATTGTATCATTTTTATAGAATTTTGCAACAATAAATATAGACATTTAACTGAAAAAGAGTTATAATTTAAACAGTAAACTTTACACATAAGAAGAGTGTTATTTATGGAATATCTATTTGAAATGCACACCCACACTAAAGAGGTCAGCACCTGTGCAGTAGCTTATGCTGAAGACTTAATTGAAAGCTATCGTGACAGTGATTATAAAGGCTTTGTTTTAACTAACCATCTTAACGCCTCTACTTTTGAAAGAGCAGGTCTTGAAAACGCTACGTGGGACAAAAAAATTGACCATTTTATGAAAGGCTTTCGGACGGTTAAAGATGCTGCAGGTGACCGTTTTGTTGTGCTTTTAGGGTTCGAGATAAATTTTTATAACACCCCTAATGATTATCTTGTTTACGGCGTAACGGAAGAATTTTTACGTTCCAACGGGGACCTTATGGCAATGACACCGAAACAATTTGCAAACCTTTGCCACAAAAACGGCTTACTTTTCATTCAAGCCCACCCTTTCAGACGCGGTATGAAGATAGTTGATTGGAATATTCTTGACGGCTATGAAATTTTCAACGGCAATCCCCGTCACCAATCCAACAACGACGTTGCAGAATTATGGGCAAAAAAGCACAATAAAGCAATAGTCGTTTCAGGCTCGGATTTTCACGAAATCGGAGATGCTTGCGGTGGCGGAATATACTTTAAATCTCCAATTAATAATAACGAAGACCTTTTAAGAGAGCTGAAAAGAGGAAACTACACATTAAGAAAAACTTACTTAGGAGAGAAAGAATAATGCATCTACAGGAATCAGGCGAAATGTATCTTGAGACCGTTTACATTCTCACCAAAAAGAGCGATAGCGTTCGCTCAATTGATATTTGCGAATATATGGGTTATTCAAAGCCAAGCGTAAGCCGTGCTATCGGACTTTTAAAAAACGGTGGCTACATTACCGTAGACGGCAAAGGGTACATTACTCTTACCGAGGAAGGCACCGCAGTTGCACTTAAAATGTTCGAGCGCCATACTATGCTTACGGATTTTCTTGTAAGACTGGGTGTTGATGAAAAAACCGCTTCCGAGGATGCCTGTAAAATTGAGCATCATATAAGCGAAGCTTCTTTCAATGCAATTAAAAACTATGCCTCAAAGCTCGGAGACAAATAATGAAAATAGGTAATTTGGAAATAACAGAAAAAGCCTCTCTCGCACCGCTTGCAGGAGTAGCCGACAGAGCGTTCAGAGAGCTTTGCAGGGGTTATGGTGCAGCATACACAGTTTGCGAAATGGCAAGTGCCAAAGGAATAAGCCTCGGTGATAAAAAAAGCTCCGAGCTTCTTTCAATTACCCCAACCGAGCGTCCCGCGGGCTCGCAAATTTTCGGTAATTCCCCCGAAACAATGGCAATTGCCACAAAAAAAGCACTTGAATATAATCCCGATTTTATAGACATAAATATGGGGTGCCCTGCTCCTAAGGTTGCTTCCTCGGGTGGCGGAGCTTTACTTATGAAAGACCCTGTTTTAGCCGCTAACATTGTTAAAGCGGTTGCAGAGGTTTCAACCGTTCCCGTTACGGTAAAAATGCGTTCGGGTTGGGACGATAACAATATAAATGCCGTTGAGCTTGCAAAAAGATGCGAGGATGCAGGCGCGGTGGCAATAACCGTACACGGCAGAACTAAGGTGCAGATGTATGCCCCACCTGTTAATACAGATATAATCCGTCAGGTAAAACAAGCGGTTTCGATTCCCGTTATAGGTAATGGCGATGTAATTGACGGTATAAGTGCCGCTCGACTTATGGAAGAAACAGGCTGTGATATGGTAATGGTTGGAAGAGGTGCTCTCGGCAGACCCTGGGTATTTTCTCAGATTAATGCTTATCTGAACCACGAGGTTATACTCCCCGACCCTCCCGTTGTTGAAAGAATGAGGGTTATGCTAAAGCATATTGAAGCCCTTTGTCAGTATAAGGGCGAAAGAGTGGGCATAAGAGAAGCAAGAAAACACGCCGCTTGGTACACAAAAGGACTCCGAGGCGCCGCAGAATACAGAGCAAAAATGAGTTCTATTGAATCTTTTGACGATTTAAAATATATCGCTGGTGAATTTATAGAGCTAAGTAAAAAGAATGAAAACCAATAACTAATAGCCAACACCTGAGTTTCCAATATTTGTGTAATGAAATAGAACGCCCCGCATGTTACTATGTAAAGGCATTACGTTTTTCGGTAATGAAAAAAATAGTAAATACGAGGTGTATTTTTATGAAACGAACGTGTAGTTTAATTTTAAGCTTACTTTTAATTTTTACTTTATTCCAGAATGCAACTATGACTGCAGAAGCGAGTAGCACAGTTTATGGCGTTGGTAAAGTTACAACTGCCAGTACTTCACTTAACGTAAGAAAAAGTGCATCTACTTCATCAAGTGTTGTTACAACATTAAAACGAAACTCTTTAATTACACTTATTAACAAAAGTGGAAATTTCTGGTACGTGAGATATGGTGCATCTTCTTATGGTTATTGTAGTGCAGATTATATAACTGTTTCATCAACAAATGTTAAAACAGTTAAAACTACAAGTGGTAATCTTAACGTAAGAAGCAGTGCTTCTACTTCTGCTACTATTAAAGCAAGACTTAGCAGTGGCACAAAAGTGCCTGTTATTTCTACTTCAAATGGCTGGAGTAAAATTCTTTACAATGGTAATAAAACAGGTTACGTAAGTAGTTCTTATTTAGTAACCCCTGCTTCGAATAACACGACAACAACCTACAAAGCAATTTCACTTTCAGGTGTCCCAAATTTTAAACAAACTGACTCCCGCTGGGCGAATGTTACCTTAGGTAGTTCAGGCCAGAGTATTGCAAAAATTGGTTGTGCCACAACAGCGATTGCAATGTTAGAAAGCAAGAGAACCAACACTACAATTTACCCACACAATATGGCTAAAAAGCTCTCATATACTTCGGGCGGTGCAGTTTATTGGCCGTCGAATTACACTCAAATCACAACTTCCAGCGGTTACCTTACCAAAATTTATAATCTTTTAGAGCAAGGCAAACCAGTTATTGTTGGTGCAAAAAAATCTAATGGTGGTCAGCACTACGTTGTTGTAACTGGTGTTAAAGCAACTAATTCGCTCACAACATCTGCATTTTATATTAACGACCCGGGTTCTAACACAAGAACAACATTAAACCAGTTCTTTAGTGCTTACCCTAATTTTTATAAGATGCTTCATTATTAAAGCAGGAAACAGGAACTATAAATCAGAAATCAGATAAACTTATTTGGTTGACATTTTTATTTTCTTTTGATATATTATCATCAGAAACTGATTTGAAACTGAGTAACGGCACTTGAGCCTATTAACCCACAGTCAATTTAGTTTCTTTATCTTGGTCAGCAACAATTACGCCTTGCCTCATCATTTTATTAGTGATTGTAAGGGTGTTGTTTACTTTTACCAACAATCGTTAGATAGGGATGTTTAAGATTATTCTTAGCTTCGCCAAACGATTGCTATATTAAAAGCAACAGAAACAATTAGCCTACATTGGGAGTTTTACTCGCCATAGTAACTTCTTGTTTCTGTTACTTTTATCACCTTTTAAATATTGATTTTTTTAGTAATATTATTTATAATGTATACGGAACTGTACTGCGATTCGCTTTGGGCGTATTGATAGGGGCTTGTTCACCTATTGTCGTAGCAAGGTTTCCATATCAAGATATTGTTGTTGGCGACAAGCCTGGGTTTTTACTCCGCCCGCCGTTTCAGCAATATCTTTTTATTTTGATCTAATATCCCTATTACATATTTTTGTTGACACCAATTACAAATTGTGATAGACTACAATTTGTAAGACTGATGTTTCTTGACCGCTGGGAAGGTTGAATTCCTATGGGGCAAGTTATTATCAGTCTTATTTTTGTTATAAAATAAAAACAGGAAGCAGTGACTGGGAATTAGTTGTTAGCTATTAGTATTAAATCAAAATCATCCTATCATTTTCAGTTGGCATGATAACCAACTTAAATGATAGGATGATTTAATTCATAGTAAATCCCTAACTGCTAACAACAAACAGCCAATAACTAATTATCTTTGTACTCGTCCGCTTGCATCGCCGCCTGCCAATTTCTCAACTTCAGCAACTGAAACTCTGTTATAATCGCCTTCAATTGAGTGTTTTAATGCAGATGCTGCAACTGCGAATTCGATAGCATCTTGTGTTGATTTGCCTGTAAGTAATGCATAGATAAGACCGCCACCGAATGAGTCGCCACCGCCAACACGGTCAGTAATATGAAGATGGTAAGATTTTGAGAAGCAGTAGTTTTCGCCATCGTAAAGCATACCAGCCCAATCGTTATCTGATGCTGAAATTGATGAACGTAATGTAATAGCAACTTTTTCAAAATTGAACTTATCAGCTAATTGCTTAGCAACTGATTTATAACCCTCGTGGTTTAATTTACCACCATAAATATCAGTATCCTCTGCTTCAATGCCAAATACATCTTTTGCATCTTCTTCATTAGAAATACAAACGTCAACATACTGGCAAAGCTCAGTCATAGCTTTTCTCGCTTCGTCTCTTGTCCAGAGCTTACCTCTGTAGTTTAAGTCGCAAGAGATTTTAACGCCACGAGCCTTTGCAGCTTTACATGCTTCAAGGCAGATTTCTGTAACGTTTTTGCCTAATGCTGGAGTGATACCAGTAAAGTGGAACCAATCAGCACCCTCAAAAATTGAATCCCAATCGAAATCAGATTTGTCTGCTTCCATAATTGCAGAGTGTGCTCTGTCATAAATACAAACTGAGCCACGCTGTGAAGCACCTTTTTCAAGGAAGTAAATACCAACTCTATCGCCACCACGAACGATTTTTGTTGTATCAACGCCAAACGCTCTTAAAGAGTTAACTGCACCCTGACCAATAGCGTGTGCAGGTAATTTAGTAACAAACACACTATCTAAACCATAGTTTGCAAGTGACACAGCAACGTTTGCTTCGCCACCGCCGAATGTAGCTTGCATCTGGTCATTCTGGAAAAATCTGTAATAACCATTTGGTGCAAGTCTTAACATTAATTCACCGAATGTAACAACTCTTTTCATTTATTAGCCCTCCATTTTTTCAAGTGCTTCTTTTACGAAAAAGCTACCGCCGATTGCTTCAACTTTATCAAATGCCAAGAATTCATCGATATTATTTCTGTCAACGCCACCAGTTGGAATAAACTTAACCTGTGGGAATGGGCCTGAAAGAGCTTTTAATGCTTTTAAGCCACCATAAATATTTGCAGGGAAGAATTTAACTGTTGTAATGCCAAGTTCTAAAGCCTGCATAATTTCTGTTGGTGTAACACAACCTGGGTAATATGGAATATTATTTTCTTTACAAATTTCTGCAACTGCTACTGAAAGACCAGGTGAAACAATAAACTGTGCACCTGCTTCTAAAGCAGTTTTACATTGCTCTGCATTAATAACTGTACCAGCACCAACATTCATTGTTGGATACTTTTCTCTTGCATATTTAATTGCTTCTGCAGCGCAAGCTGTACGGAAAGTAATCTCTGCACAGTTAATATCTGATTTTTGTAAAGCAGTTAAAATTTTGTCTGTCTCAGACATTTCTTTAATAACAACAACTGGAACGAATTTTTCCATTTTCTATCACACTCCTGAATATGCTGAGAAGCCACCATCAATTGGTAAAACAACGCCTGTTATAAAACCAGCAGCTTCATTATTTACTAAGAATAAAAGTCCGCCTTCTAATTCTTCACTTTCGCCAAAACGACCCATTGGTGTAGCGGCTAAAATCTTGCCTGTTCTTGCAGTTGGTGTACCGTCATCATTAAATAAAAGTTTTGCATTCTGCTTTGTTGAGAAGAAACCAGGAGCAATAGCATTAACACGGATGCCAACCTTTGAGAAGTGAACTGCAAGCCATTGTGTAAAGTTTGAAATAGCAGCCTTTGCACCTGAATAAGCAGGAATTTTTGTGAGTGGTGTGTAAGCATTCATTGAAGAAATATTAAGAATGTTACAGCCATCTCTGCCTACCATCTGACGAGCGAATGCCTGAGTAGGAATAAGTGTACCTAAGAAGTTCAAGTTAAATACAAAGCCTACACCGTCAGCATCTAAATCAAAGAATGATTTTGTATCGGCATCAATATCGCCTATTTCAAAATATTCTTTATCTGTTGTAGCTTTTGGATTATTACCGCCAGCACCATTAACTAAAATATCGCAAGGACCAAAGTCCTTTAAAACTTCATCAGCAACGTTGTAGCAGATTTCTTTATTTAAAACGTTACAAGCGTAAGCTTTTGCAACGCCACCTTCCTTGACGATTTCGTCTGCATAGCTCTTTGCAGCTTCTTCGTTAAGGTCAAGTAAAGCAACCTTAGCACCAGCACGAGCTAAAACCTTTGCAAAGTAACTACAAAGAACGCCACCCGCACCAGTTACTACTGCAACCTTACCTGTTAAATCTGTATTCAAAACATTCTTATTCATATTATTTATGCTCCTTTTCTAAAGCTTCAAATAATCCGTTGATATATGTTGCACCTAATGCTCTGTCGAAAAGACCATAGCCAGGTTTACCAGTTTCGCCCCAAATCATTCTGCCGTGGTCAGGACGAACGTAACCCTCGTAATTATTTTCAACAAGTGCCTTTACAATATCATACATATCAAGTGAGCCACAATCTGAAAGGTGTGCTCTTTCTTCAAATGAACCATCTTCCATAATTTTAACGTTACGGATATGCATAAATGCGATTCTGTACATCTTTGCATATTTTCTAATCATCTTTGGAATATCGTTACTCTTTGCGCAACCTAAGCTACCTGTGCAAAGGCAAAGGCTGTTAGCTGGGCTGTCGTAAAGTTTTAAAAATCTGTCAAGATTAGCTTCATTAGTAATAATTCTTGGAAGACCAAAGATTGGATATGGTGGGTCATCTGGGTGAATAGCCATTCTTACGCCACATTCTTCAGCAACCGGAATAACTTTCTTAAGGAATTTTTCTAAGTTGCTCCAAAGACCTTCTTCGCCTATTTCACCATAAGCAGTAATAAGCTCACGAACTTCTTCTTGTGTGTAACTTGAATCCCAACCTGGTAAATGAATATCATCTTTTAATGGGTCAAGACCTTTCATCTGTTCCCAATACATAACAAG
>JAZOAO010000029.1:0-17049 GCA_045595505.1 Acutalibacteraceae bacterium
GCCGTTACAGGTAAAAAAGAGCATATCTATCAGGCAGCAATGCTTGACCCACATACAGGTAGTGAACTGGACATTGACACAATCAAGAAAATGGTTGACGATTTAATTGTTGCGCACGGCAACTATTTACCTAAGTTTAATTAACATTTAACTATAAAAAATAATGTAAGGGACGCCAACTCGGCGTCCCATTTCTGTTTGACAAACTCCAATTTATTGATTTTGTTATTAACTCTTAAACTACAAAAAAGCAGGACTGAATGTCCTGCTTGTGTTTTTATGAATATTAAACTATAACTTTGAAAATCCGTGGCAGTTAATGAGTGCGTCTATTTTTTTACCCTCTTTACAGAGTGGACATTCATGAGCCGGTACGCTGAAATAGTCAGGCAAATCGTTAGGATTAAACACTGAATTTACTTCGTAATCTGCACATTTTTCACTTGTAGCAAAGATTGAAGCCACGCCTACAACATCGCCACCGTAATACTTAATTGCTTCAATAGCTGACTTTGCAGTGTTGCCTGATGCTACAGAAACTGCAGTGATAAGAACGTGCTTACCTTTAATCATTGGCACAATGTTGTCACGGAAAATAATCTGTGAGCCGTTAACAATTTCAGGTGTAACAATATAAATTGTCTGATGAGCATTAATGTTGATATAATCATGTTTTGTAAGTTCGTCTGCAATACAAGTGCTTATAACCTCTGTGCCGTCAAGGCAGAGAATAGTATCAACGATTGTTGTGCTGTAGTTATATGTTGAACAAAGCTCTTCTGCTACAGCTTTCGCCTCGGAATAACGGGATTTCTGGTCGGCAACGTCAATATAATAGTTTGAATGTGTGTAGCTTGTTGCAAAGTGACCCTTTGCTACACGCAGGAAAAGATTTTTTCTTTTGGTTTTGGTTTTGAAAACTTCTGTTGTAGGCATATAATCAACCTTTCATTTTGATATAAGACAATTTTACATTATACCAACACTTTTTGTCTATTGGTGTATTGCATAAAATCAAAAACCCTTATTTAATCATTTCGTCAAATTGAGCCTCTGTAATAACGGTAATCCCCAATTCATTAGCCTTTCGCAGCTTACTTCCCGCATCCTCACCTGCAAGAACATAGGTGGTCTTTTTAGAAACAGAGCCCGATGCCTTACCGCCGAATTTTTCAATAATCTCCTGTGCTTCTCTTCTTCCGTACTGTGACAGTGTACCCGTAAGCACGAAGGTCATACCTTTGAAGCGGTCATCAGCTTTCTCGGTCAAATTCTTCATATTAAGACCGAAGGCTCTGAAATCTTCTATAAGAGCAACCGTTTCCGGAAGAGAAAGTGTATCCTTGAGCGCTTTTGCGGAAATATCACCGATACCGTCAATCTCGGTTAATTCTTCGACACTTGCATTTAAAAGTGCATCCATTGTGTCAAAGTGATTTGCAAGTAATTTTGCTGCTTTTAAGCCTATATGATGAATACCCAAAGCAAAAATCAATTTGTATAAGTCATTAGCTTTTGATTTTTCAATTGCCTCAAGAAGATTAAGTGTGCTTTTTTCACCCATTCGTTCAAGGGAAACAAGCTCCATTGGGCTTAATCTGTATATATCGGATGCTTTTGCAATAAGATTTTCTTTTACAAGCTGTTCTAAAACCGCCTCTCCGAGACCTTCAATATCCATAGCATCTCTTGAACAGAAATGAATGAGCTTTCTGAGAAGCTGTGCAGGACAATCGGGGTTTACACAACGGATTGCCGCCTCTCCCTCTTCACGAACCACCTTACTGTTGCAAGCGGGGCATTTTTCGGGGTATTGAAACTGTTCATTTTCTCCCGTATGCTCTTTAACTCCTAAAACCTCGGGAATAATGTCCCCTGCCTTGCGAACAATGATTTTGTCACCGATGGCAATATTTTTTTCTTTTATAAAATCCGCATTATTAAGGGTTGCTCTTGAAACAGTTGTACCTGCGAGAATAACCGGTTCAAAAATCGCAGTAGGAGTCAGAACACCCGTTCTGCCAACTTGAATTTCAACATCTAAAAGTTTTGTTTCCTTTTCTTCGGGAGGGTATTTGAAAGCTACCGCCCATTTAGGAAATTTAGAAGTACTGCCAAGCTCCTCTCTCATTGAGAAATCATCAACCTTGATAACTGCTCCGTCAATATCAAATGTAAGCTTACCTCTGTTGTCACCAATTTTGTTAATGCAAGAAATTGCTTCTTCGATATTATCGCAGAGCGTATATTCGGGAATGGTTGAAAAGCCCAATTCCGAAAGATAATCAAGGCTTTCCTTGTGAGAGCGAAGCTCTTTTCCGCCCTCTTTTTGCTGAATATTAAAAACAAAAATATCAAGCTTTCTTTCGGCAGTAATCTTAGGGTTCTTCTGCCTTAATGAGCCCGATGCGGCATTTCGGGGGTTCTTAAAGGTCTTTTCTCCGTTAAGTTCCTGTCTTTCAATCAATTCTGCAAAAGAGCTGTGAGACATATAAACCTCACCGCGCACCTCAATAAAAGGAATTGGTGTTTTCAGCTTTAAGGGTACAGAACGGATTGTTTTAACATTTGCCGTAACATCCTCGCCCACATTACCGTCACCGCGAGTTGATGCTCGGACTAAAACACCGTCGCGGTATTCAAGAGAGCAGGAAAGACCGTCGATTTTCTGCTCAACAACATACTGAGCCTTGGGAAAAACCTTTTTCACTCTCTCGTCAAATTCCCTTAACTCTTCAACAGAAAAAGCATCCTGAAGACTTTCCATTCTTACAGTATGTGTAACCTTTTCAAAGGTTGTGTCACTGCTTCCGCCAACTCTGTGAGTAGGAGAATCTTCTTTCAAAAGCTGTGGAAACTCCTCTTCAATAGCTGAAAGCTCCCGCATCATCATATCATAATCGTAGTCAGATATGTCGCTTTCATTCCCCATATAATATTTGTCAATACAGTCGTTGAGGATTTTAGTCAATTCCTCTGCTCTGTTTTTTGCATCATTAAAATACATAATTTACCTCTTATTTAAAGTAGTGCAATCCTATCATCCCTGTTCCATCTTTGATGGAATAGGGAGGTGGACCGCGTCAGCGGTGGTGGGTAGCCCCGTAAAAATTACCCTTCGTAAAAGTATTGTATTAATTTTATCATATTATTTGACAAAACACAACTCTATATCTATAATGAATTGGAATAAATTCACAAGGAGAAAAGTATGAAAGAGAAACTAAAAACCTGCTTAACACTTTTTCTTACATTCCTGAAAATAGGTGCCTTCACCTTTGGCGGCGGTTACGCTATGATACCGATTATTGAAAAAGAAATGGTTGAAAAGCATAAATGGATTACAAGCGATGATATTCTTGATATTTTCGCTATTGCAGAAAGCACACCGGGACCTATTGCAATCAACTCCGCAACCTTTATCGGCTACAAAATCGGGGGTGTTTTCGGTTCCTTCTGCGCCACCTTCGGTGTTGTTCTCCCCTCTTTCACAATTATTTCAATAATTTCTCTTGTGCTCCGTGAATTCAGCGATATTAAAGCAGTTCAATATGCCTTTAACGGCATTCGTGCAGGTGTTTTAGCTCTTATTATAAAAGCCCTTGTTTCAATGTATAAAAAAGCACCGAAAGGACTATTTTCCTATATTCTTATGGGTGCTTCATTTGTCCTGGCAGCCTTTACCGATATCAATGTTATTTTCGTAATCATCGGATGCGGTGTTGCGGGACTTATTAACTGCTTAAGAGTGAATAAAACCGAGCCGAACAAGGTTTAATACAGTCACTTTTCCCTGTAACATCGTTAAAACTCTTGAAAGGAGAAAGCCTTCCTGCGAGTTTTGCCTTGTTACAGAAAAAATTGCCAAGTATTAAACTTCGCAGAACCTAAAATGCCCGAGTTTGCGTGCATTTGGGATTTTCTTTGGCGAAGTAATACTGGCGTATTGTGAGACAAAAAAATTACAAAGGTACGTGAAATCGGACATTTTAGGCTTATTCGGTTCGATTTTATTCACTCTATAAAAGGAGGGTTAAAGAATGAGCATTTTTCTTGAGCTTTTTTTAACTTTTTTTAAAATCGGTCTTTTCACCTTCGGTGGCGGTTATGCTATGCTCCCTCTCATACAGGAAGAGGTTATAGCCCACAAATGGATGGAGATTGAAGAAATCATCAACTTTATCGCTGTAAGCGAAAGCACCCCGGGACCCTTCGCCATAAACTGTGCCACCTATGTTGGTATGGAAACAGGCGGTGTTTTGGGTGCAGTCTGCGCCACATTAGGCGTTGTTACTCCTTCATTTATAGTTATTCTCTGTGTGGCAAGGTTTTATAAAAAGTTCAAGGAAAGCAAAACCGTTTCTTCCGTTATGACAGGTCTTCGTCCTGCAGTTATCGGTCTTATCGGCTCTGCTCTTGTTTCAATGGTTGTAACGGTTTTCTTCCCCAACGGCTTCGATTTCGGCGGAATTGTAATTTCAGATTTACTTGTATCTCTTGCAATCGCCGTTGTAATGACAATTTTAGTTTTCAAAAAAGTTCATCCGATTATAATTATAGTTCTTTCTGCAATAATTGGTATTGTTGCCGGCTATTTGCTTTAACAATTATCCTCCCTGTTTGCTTCAGCAAATAGGGAGGGGAACCATTCTTGAATAAAAATATCATTTCAGGTAAGTGTATTTCGGGTAAATATACTTACCTTTACTTTATGTTCGGGCGGAATGGTGGTGGGTTGCCCCATTTCCTCTTAACTTTGTAAAGGTAATGCAATTATAAATTCCGCATTTTTGCATATGCTCCTCCTTTCTACAAACAATTATAAAAACAGAAAGGAAGATTTTATGAAAAACCGATACATTTTAAATATACTCGAAACAGTAAAAAGGCGAAACAGCAACGAGCCCGAATTTATTCAAGCGGTGACAGAGGTTCTTGAAAGCATAGAGCCTGTAATAGAAAAAAGACCGGATTTAGTTGAAGCAGGCGTTCTTGAAAAACTGGTTGAGCCCGAAAGGCAGATTATTTTTCGCGTTCCTTGGGTGGATGATGAAGGCAAAACTCAAGTAAATCGCGGTTTTCGTGTTCAGTTTAACTCAGCTATCGGACCCTACAAGGGCGGTCTTCGTCTGCATCCCTCGGTGTATATCGGAATAATAAAATTTTTAGGCTTTGAGCAAATTTTCAAAAATGCCCTCACTACTCTCCCCATGGGTGGCGCAAAGGGTGGCTCGGACTTTGACCCCAAAGGGAAATCCGACAGAGAAATTATGGCTTTCTGCCAAAGCTTTATGACAGAATTATATAAGCACATCGGCTCAAATTCCGATATTCCCGCAGGCGATATCGGCACCGGCGCAAGAGAAATCGGCTATCTTTTCGGTCAATATAAAAGAATAAGAACACAGTTTACGGGTGTTCTCACGGGAAAAGGTCTTGATTTCGGCGGTTCATTGGTGCGAAAGGAAGCAACGGGCTACGGGCTGTGTTATTTTACTGAAGAGATGCTTTCTTGTAACGGATTCAGCTTTAAGGATAAAACCGTTGTTATTTCAGGCTCGGGAAATGTTGCAATTTATGCCCACGAAAAAGCAACACAGCTTGGTGCAAGAGTTATTGCTATGTCCGATTCTGACGGCTATATTTACGACAAAAACGGAATCGACCTTGATGTTGTAAAAGAAATAAAAGAAGCCCAACGAAAACGCATTAAAGAATACAAAAATTATAAACCTCATTCCGAATATCACGAGGGATGCAACGGCATTTGGGGCATTCCCTGTGAAATTGCCCTGCCCTGTGCCACTCAAAACGAATTAAATGCAAATGATGCCCAAACTCTTGTAAAAAACGGTGTTATTGCAGTTTCCGAGGGCGCAAATATGCCCTGCACTCCCGAAGCCATTGAAGCATTCTTGAAAAACAAGGTTCTTTTCGGACCTGCCAAAGCCGCCAATGCAGGCGGAGTTGCCGCCTCGGGACTTGAAATGAGTCAAAATTCCGAAAGGAGAATGTGGACCTTTGACAAGGTAGACGAAAGATTAAAAGAAATAATGATAACCATTTTCCATTCCTGCGACGATATGGCAAAGGAATACGGAATGGAGGGCAATTATATGGCAGGTGCAAACATTGCAGGCTTTTTAAAGGTTGCGGAAGCTATGAAAGCACAAGGCTGCGTTTAAGCCATAATAAATATATTATCTGCTTCGCACTTTGTCTAATAACTAATTCTCCATCAATAAATAATATATAACTTTTGACAAAGTTCGAGTTTTTTGTTGCGAAAGAGAATCTTTTGATATATAATGAGATGGATTTTTCGAAAGGGTTGATATCAATGAAAAATGTAACAGAATATTTCGGTTGTGATGTTTTTTCCGCATCTGTTATGAAGGAGCGTTTGCCTCAGGAAACCTATGCAGAGCTTGAGCGCACTCTCGAAACAGGTCACCGTCTTGATTTAGACGTTGCAAATGTAATTGCCAATGCAATGAAGGATTGGGCAATTGAGAAGGGCGCAACCCACTATACCCATTGGTTCCAACCCCTTACAGGTGTTACCGCCGAAAAGCACGACAGCTTTATCACCCCCACCAAAGAGGGCAATATTATAATGGAATTTTCAGGCAAAGAGCTTGTTAAGGGCGAGTCTGATGCTTCCTCTTTTCCCTCGGGCGGTCTTCGTGCAACCTTTGAAGCCCGTGGCTACACCGCTTGGGATCCCACCTCTTTCGCTTTTATTAAAGACGGTGTTCTCTGCATTCCCACCGCTTTCTGTTCCTATGGCGGTGATGCTCTCGATAAGAAAACACCTCTTCTTCGTTCAATGGAAGCTATTAACAAGCAAACCCTTCGTATTTTGAAATTATTCGGCAATACAGATGTTGTTTCCGTTAAAACAACCGTCGGTCCCGAGCAGGAATATTTCCTTGTGGATAAGGATGTTTTCAACAAGAGAAAGGACCTTGTTTATACAGGCAGAACCCTTTTCGGTGCAAAGCCCCCCAAGGGTCAGGAGCTTGATGACCATTATTACGGTGCTATTAAGCCTCGCGTTCAGGCATTTATGAAAGACCTTGACGAAGAGCTTTGGAAATTAGGCGTGCTCGCCAAAACAGAGCATAACGAAGCCGCTCCCGCCCAACACGAATTAGCTCCCATATATGCCACAACAAATATTGCTACGGACCATAACCAGATTACAATGGAAGCAATGCAGAAAATTGCCAAAAAGCACGGTATGGTATGCCTTCTTCACGAAAAGCCCTTTGCAGGTGTTAACGGTAGCGGTAAGCATAACAACTGGTCGATTTCCACTAATACGGGCGCAAACCTTCTTGAGCCGGGTGAAACACCCGCAGAAAATGCACAGTTTTTACTTTTCCTTTGCGCAGTAATTAAAGCCGTTGACGATTATCAGGATTTACTCCGCATTTCAATCGCGTCCGCAGGTAATGACCACCGTTTAGGTGCTCAGGAGGCTCCCCCCGCAGTTGTTTCAATGTTCCTTGGAGAAGAGCTGACTGCTGTTCTTGAAGCCCTTGAAAACGATGAGGACTATGGCTCAAAGAAAAAAGAAGTTCTTAAGGTGGGCGTTCACGTTCTCCCCCGTTTCCCTAAGGACACTACCGACAGAAACAGAACCTCACCCTTTGCCTTTACAGGTAATAAATTTGAATTCCGTATGTTAGGCTCTTCCGCATCTGTTGCAGGTCCTAACACAACTCTCAACACCGCAGTTGCAGAAGTGCTTTCACAGTTTGCGGACGAGCTTGAAAATGCAGAGGATTTTGAAACTGCAATCCAAGAGCTTATAAAAAGAGTAATAAAAGAGCATAAGAGAATCATTTTCAACGGCAACGGCTATGACGATGCCTGGGTAAAGGAAGCAGAAAAGAGAGGTCTTCTCAATCTCAAAACTACTCCCGACTGCCTGCCCTATATGCTCCACGATAAAAATATTGAGCTTTACACCAAGCACGGCGTATACAGCGAAGCTGAAATCAAAGCTCACTACGAAATCAAAAACGAAAAATATTGCAAATATCTCAACATTGAAGCTCTCACAATGATTGATATGACAAAGAAAGATATTCTTCCTTGTATCAGTCGCCAGATTCACGAGCTTGCAGATACAATTGTTGCAAAAAGAGCAATAAGCAACAGCATAGATACCTCTTATGAGGAAGCAGTTGCCAAGGAGCTTTCAAGCCTTTCAAAAGATGCTTTCAATGCAGTAAATGAATTGGAAGAGCTTTCAAAAGAAGTTAAAACAATCGAAGAAAGCGATGCTGCCGCAATGTTCTACAAAACAAGAATTCTTCCCGTAATGGAGGAGCTTCGCGAAGCAGTTGACAACGCAGAAACTCTCTGCCCATCAGACAAATGGTGCTACCCGTCATACGGACAGCTTTTGTTTAGCGTACGCTAAAAGCAAAAGAACACTTTCCAAAAAAAGGAAAGTGTTCTTTTTTAATTAGGAATGAGGAATGAGGAATGAGGAGTGAGGAATGTCGGGACCTGCGATCAGCATTGTAAAAGTAAAAAGGAAACTTTATCTTTCTAAATTTTATTCAGAGAAGGCTGTTAATACAGAGGGAAAAGCATCGGTTAACAAAGCCTTTAAAATAATTGGAAGCGAAGCTTCCCCAACGTTCCTCACTCCTAACTCCTCACTCCTAACTTACGAAATTATATAATCTTTGTACTTCTCTAAGCTGTATATTTCCGCCGTTATATCAAGCAGTAACCCCTCCGCTGTGTATTCCTCCGAATGAACAACACCCGTTTTGCGAAGCTCTGCACCGACACCGCCCATTGAGAACGGAAGAAGAATTTTAACTCTTTTTCTTGTTGGCGGAAGTGCCTGACGAACCGCTTCAAGAAGTTCAGGAAGTCCCTCACCGGTTTTTGCGGAAACCCGAACGGATTTCCCCATAGGAATTGAAATATCATTAACAAGGTCGCATTTGTTAAGAACTGTTATAATAGGCTTATCACCGCAACCAAGCTCTTCCAACAAATCCATAGTTACTTTATAATGCTCCGCACATTCATCATTTGAAGCATCGCAGATATTGAGAATAACATTAGCATTAACCGCCTCGTCAAGAGTGGATTTGAACGCCTCAACAAGTTTATGGGGTAACCGCCTGATAAATCCAACGGTATCAATTAAAAGAACACTGCTTCCGTCAGGGAGTGTCAGGGCTCTCGCCGTGGGGTCAAGGGTTGCAAAGAGCTTATTTTCCGCAAGAACTCCCGCATCTGTAAGGGCGTTCATAAGAGTGGATTTTCCTGCATTTGTATAGCCCACAAGGGCAACAGTCACAACGCCGTCCTTTTTTCTTCTTTCTCTGTGACGGGCTCGTCTTTCTTCAAGCTCTTTAAGGTCTTCGGAAAGCGCAGAAATTCTGCGCCTTATATGACGGCGGTCTGTTTCAAGCTTAGTTTCACCGGGACCGCGAGTACCGATACCGCCACCGAGTCGGGACATTGATGCACCCTTACCGCCCAGACGTGGTAAAGCGTATTTAAGCTGTGCCAGCTCAACCTGTAATTTACCCTCACCCGATAAAGCTCTCGCCGCAAAAATATCAAGAATAAGAGTTGTTCTGTCGATAACTCTTGTGTCTGTTATTGTTTCTATATTTTTCTGCTGTGCAGGGGTCAATTCACCGTCAATAATAACCAAATCGGGTTTTTCATTTTCGCAATATTCTGCAAGCTCTTCTAATTTACCGCGACCAAGATAAGTACCCGCCTCGGGCGACTCTCTTTTTTGGGTCATTTCGCAGATAACCTCTGCCCCTGCAGTTTTCGCAAGCTCGGAAAGCTCAAGCAGAGATGAATCTACATCAAATTCACCTGTGTCAACAGACACAAGCACAGCTCTCTCCTGTTCAATTTTATTTTCATAAAGTTCCATAAGTTCACCAAAACCCAAAAGTTTTTTATATGATATCATATAAAAAACTTTTCTGCAAATACTAATTCTATGATTAAAACTACAATTTTCAAAATTACCGCAATTTTAAGCACAATATTATTTTTCCTTCTCACAGGTGCAGATATGTATCTTAAAACCTACGGTGACATTTCCCAACATCCTGCCACAGAAGAAGCAATAACCGAAATTGAAAAATCAGGAGAATATTATAAAAAACCTTATGGCAAAATCCGTCTTATGACCTATAATATCCTGGCGGATTCTATCGGCTTTGAGGGTACTCCCGCCAAAACCCGTGCAGATGGTGTTTGCAAAATTTTAGAGTGCATTTCTCCCGATATCTGCGGTCTTCAGGAAGCCAGCCGAAAATGGTTTTCCTGCATTTATAACAACAGTGATTATAAATTTATTCACCCTGTGAGAGTGGCACTTTTTGACACAATGACAACCCTCATTTACAACCCCAAAACCGTCACCCCTGTGGCATTTGGGGAAAAGGTATTTGAAAACGGCAACAATTCACGGCTCCGCCGAATGGTGTGGGGCGTTTTCCGCCATAAAGAGAGCAACAAAATTTTCGCAGTGGTAAACACTCATTTCAGCTTAAGCGAGGGGAATTTCACCGATAATACAGTCCCCTTGACTCAAGCATTGGAATTGATTACTCTCTGCAAGGAATTAAAAAATCTTTTTAATTGCCCTGTGTTTGCTTTGGGTGATTTCAACGCCCATAAGCCAACAAAGAAAACTCCCTCACCTATTTACGATATTCTTGTTACCGCTTTCAAAAACACAAAAGACCTTGCAAAAACAGCATCCCACGGAGAAAACACCAACGACAAAACCCTTTTTATTGACCATATTTTTTCTTTCGGTGATGCGGAAATTATTCTCTATGCTTCACTTTCTCAAACAACACTCAAAAAATTCAGCGACCATTATCCTGTTTTTTGTGATGTTTCTATAAAATAAATAGTAATAATGTTAATTTTTTATTGACTTTAATCCATTTTTAAGTAAAATATTACTTGTAAGTATCATATATACTTGAAAAAGGAGAGTCAGAAATGGATTTAAGCAAGATTATTGAAGCAAAAAGCAAAGCCGCCCAATATATGATTGATGAAATCACATATATTTGCAACACCTTTGAAAAAAGAGGTCCCGGTTCAAAGGGTGAGCATCAGGCTTGCGAATACGCAGTAGAAAAAATGAAAGAATTAGGCTGTGACAGAGCTTTTGTTGACGAGTTCAAAGAAAACCCGGGTTCCTTCTTCGGATGGATTTATATCACAATCACCTGTTGCTTTTTAGCACTTCTTTCATATTTCTTTATTCCCGCTTTATCAGTTGTATTTATCGCACTTGGTCTTATTCTTTGCTTTTTACAGTTTGGACTTTACAAAAAGACTGTTGATAAGCTTTTTAAAGAAAAGACCGGTCATAATGCAACAGGCTTCAAAAAGCCCACAGGTGAAGTAAAAAGAAGAATTATCTTTGTTGGTCACGCTGATGGTGCATGGGAATGGCCCTTCAAATATAAATTTACATATTTAGGCTTTGACATACATATGATAGTTTGCTTTATCGGTGCTTTCTATACACTTGCTATTGCTATCTTGAAAATAGCAGGGGTTCTTGAAGGTGCTCTTGCAACAAAGCTGGGTCTTGTAGCCCTTGTTTTTGTCCCCTTCTGGTTCGGACTTTACTTTATGTGGAACAGAAACAGAATTGTTGACGGTGCAAACGATAATCTTTCCGGCTGCTACATCGGTATGGGTATCCTTAAAATGCTCCAAGAAGAAAATATTGAGCTTGAAAACACAGAAATCGGCGTTATTTTCACAGGTAGTGAGGAAGCAGGTCTTCGTGGTGCAAAGGCTTGGAGCGAAGCTCATAAGGACGAAATGAACGATGTTCCCACATTTATTTATTCTTACGATACAATAACCCAGTCCGAAGAGCTTATGGTTAACTACCGTGACCTTAACGGCACCGTTAAGGTTGATACAGATGTTTCCGATTTGTTTATAGAAGCTTGTGAGGAATTGAATATTCCCTGCAAAAAAGGTATGGTTCCCCCTCTCGGCGGTGCAACCGATTCCGCAGCCTTTGCTCAGGCAGGTCTCAGAGCAACAGGTGTTACCGCACTTAGCCACGCTCTTCCCGATTTTTATCATACAAGACTTGATACACCCGATGCTCTTAACAAGGATTGCCTTGAAAAGTGCTTTGCGGCAAGTGTAAAGGTTCTTGAAATGTTCGACAACGGAGCGAAGCAATAATTCAGATGCCGGCAGAATTGTAACAATCACTTTATTTTGCTAAATTTACTTTTTATTTAGAATAAGAAATAATACATTTAGAACAAAAAGTAAAGGCGTGTCCTTACCTCTCTTCGAAAAGGGCAACACACGCGACCGCGTCCTGTGGACGATGAAGGAAGCGTTTGTTGGCGTAGCGGTCAAAATTCTGTGAAGCGAATAGCGAACAAAGAATTTTGGGTACCGCAAGAGGGCTGGGACCGCCTTTTGATTTTTATATACATTTAATTCAGTTCTAAGCGTAGTATAAATAAAAAGCTTGAATTGAGTTGGTCGGGCGGTGAAAAGACGCTCAAGAATTCGCGTCAAGAACTCTCCACCATTCCGCTAAACTTTGTTTTAAATGATTTTTATTAGGCTCGCTTGATACTTTATTGTCATAAATTAAGCTATTCAGGATGGTCCCCCTCTCTTCGAAGAGAGGTACCCTTCAACATCAACTTTATTCTTCTATCTCTCCCCCTTGCGAAGCTAACCGGAAGCTGGCGACTGGCAACTTGTAGCTCATTCCGCATTCCGCACTTTTTGTGCTACTCGACAAGCTCTTATATACGCTTCCGTCACATACTCCTCAATGCTCATTTTATCATACTTGTCATTCTCGTGTCTGTTTGGCTTTGATGATTTATTCAGTTCAAATGTCAAAATCCCATCATAACCGCACTTAACAAGTCTTTTTGCATTATAATCCCAATCGGCAATACCGTCAAAGGGTAAAAGATGCAAGTCATCGTGCCAGAAGATTCTGCCGTTAAAATCCTTAACACCTAAATTATCGTTAATGTGGGTAGCATATAATTTGTGACCGTAAAGAGAAAGTAAATCCTCGCTGAAATTATAGCACATTTCGTGACCCGAATCCCAACAGAAGCCCATTACCTCTCTGTGACCGTAACGTTCAAAAACAGCCTTTAAATATGGGAGACCCTCGGTATTTTCAAATGCAATTTTAACACCGATTTTTTCGGCATAGTCTATAACCTCGCCGTAATTTTTGAGACCGAATTCGGTTGGCTTATATTCCACATCAAAGCCCACGAAAACGTGAGAAACAAGAATCGGAACACCGTGCATTTTGCAAAGGTCAAGGCAGTGCTTTAATTCCTCTACACCCTTTCGGGCAGCTTCTTTTTCATTTTCGTCCCAGAGTTCCTGACAATAGCCCCAAGGCGCATGAATGGACTGAAAAATCATATTTTCTTCCTTTGCAACCTTTGCACAATCTGCAATTTCCTCGTCCATTCCCTGTTGCCAAAGCACAAAAAAGCCCTCAAAGCCCGTTTTCTTAAAAAGCTTTATTTGTTCAGTCAAGCTGATACCGTAAGCCTTGCTTGCCGAAAGACACAGTTTTTGTTTATACAATCCTACCACTCCAATATATAAAAGTAGTGCAATTTTTATCATCCCTGTTTGCCCTTGGGCAAATAGGGAGGGGGACCGCGTCAGCGGTGGTGGGTAGCCACGCCCCCTCTTTTCTTTGTAAAGGTATCGCAACTTTAATGCTTCTCCGTCATTTTCATAAAATACCCTGCCGTTTCCTCAGGTGAGGTTTTCATTCCTTCTTTAACCCACCACAAAACAGTTTCAGAAAAGCTTCCCACAAGATGATTCAAAAGAAACTCCTTTGGAACATCAATTTTAAAAAATGAAATATGCTCTTCAAACACATTTCTGAGATGCTTTTTAAAATAATTCATAAAAAGCTCTCCACTGTCAGAGAGAAGAATTCCTGTAAGGTCGTCTCTCTCCTCTTTTATGTGCCATAAAATATGGGTTAGCTTACCTGCCAAATCATTATCCCTATCAACCCAGGGACAAGGGTCTTTTTCAAAAATATGATAAAACAAATCCTCACATAAGGCATCGAGCAATAAATCCTTTGTTTCGAAATGACTGTAAAAGGTACTTCGCCCGACATTTGCTTCATCAATAATTTCCTGAACCGTAATTCTGTCATAACGTTTTTTATTTAAGAGAGTTTTAAATGCAGAAAAAATTGCAGTTCTTGTTTTTATTTGACGTCTGTCCAAATTTTCACCACCGAACATTTTTAAGATTTTGTTCAATAAAATATATTAACACTCATTTGTTTGTTGCTAAAACAATTCTATAGGTATACCATAATTGCAGAACAACTTGTTCACTAAAATATATTATATACTTTATTTATAATTTTTCAAGGAGTAACCTATGAAATCTCAAAAACGAATTTTAATCGCCTTTGTGCTTAACCTTGTGTTCGCTGTTTTCGAATTTATCGGCGGAGCATTAACAGGAAGTGTGGCAATCATCTCTGACTCTGTTCACGATTTTGGCGACAGTATCAGCATCGGCATTTCCTATCTGCTTGAAGGGAAAAGCAAAAAGGAGCCCGATGACAAATACACCTACGGTTATTTAAGATATTCTGTTCTTGGAAGTCTTATAATGACAGTTATTCTTATTGTAGGCTCGATTTTTGTTATAATTAAATCCATTGACAGATTCATTCATCCTGTGGAAATCGACTACAACGGTATGCTGATTTTCGCATTTGTCGGTATGATAATAAACCTTGTGGCAGCTCTTTACACCCGCAAGGGCGATTCTCTTAATCAAAAAGCCGTAAGTCTTCATATGCTCGAGGACGTTTTAGGATGGTGCGTTGTACTTATCGGTGCAGTTTCAATGAAATTTACCGATATAACCTACATTGACCCCATAATGTCAATAGGCGTTGCAATTTTTCTTCTTGTTCACGCTATAAAGCATTTCAAGGAAATCTGCGATATTTTCTTCGAAAAGATTCCTGATGGTATTGATATTGCAGAACTCAAAGAGCATATAGAAGAAATTGACGGTGTAGAAGATGTTCATCATTTCCACGTAAGAACCCTTGACGGCTTTAATCATATTGCAACTCTTCATATTGTTGTTAACGGTGACCCTGCCGAAATTAAGAAAGCTGTAAAGGAAGAGCTTTCGGAACACGGCATCACCCATACAACAATCGAAACAGAAACACCTGAGGAAGAATGTGCAGATTTAATATGTCAACCGAAAGCTCATAATCATAGTCATAATCATAGTCACGGACACCATCATCATTAAGTTGCCAGATGCCAGTTGCCAGATGCCAGATGCCAGAGAACAACAAGACCGTAGGGTACAGGCTTGCCTGTACCGCAGAACAAAGTAAAAGCACCGCAAAATTTTCACTTTTATCCCTTGACAACAATTTTCTTTATGATAAAATATACAACCGTTGAAACGTTTTATTGTATATTTTATATAAAGAAAGAAGTGTTTTTATGCACTCAACTCCCGAGGTACTTTTAACCCTCTCAATAGCTTTGCTTTCGGGACTTTTGCTTTCCCGTCTTGCAAAAAAAATGGGGCTCCCTGCCGTAACCGCTTATCTTGTAGCAGGTGTGATAATCGGACCCTTCTGCTTGGGCAATTTAGGAATAGGCTTCAATGCTGAAACTAACCCACCCGAATATTATTCAATTATTTGTGATTTGGCGTTGGGCTTTATTGCCTTTTCAATCGGTAATGAATTCCGCCTTGCCCAGCTTAAGAAAATCGGTAAACAGGCTACCGTAATCGGTATAGCTCAGGCACTTGTTACAACCGTAATTGTAGATATTGCGCTTATTTCCCTTTCGTTTATATTGCCCGAGGGTTATCTCCCTCTTCCTGCGGCAATCATACTCGGTGCAGTGGCGACGGCAACTGCACCTGCGGCAACCTTGATGGTTGTCCGTCAGTACAAGGCAAAGGGTCCTGTAACTGATATTCTTCTCCCCGTTGTTGCTCTTGATGATGCCGTAGGTCTTGTAGTATTCGCAGTTTCCTTCGGAGTTGCAGGTGCAATTAACACAGGTGCAGTTGATGCGATATCAATGATTGTCAATCCACTTTTAGAGGTCGTTTTGTCACTTGCTCTGGGCGCTGTTATGGGTTTCTTGTTCAATCTTTGCGAGCAATTCTTCCATTCCCGTTCAAAGCGTATGGCAATTTCCGTAACCTTTGTAATGCTCACCGTTGCAATTTCCTCTCTTAAATTTGAAATCGGTGAGGTGCATATTGCATTTTCAAGCCTTTTATCTTGTATGATGCTGGGTACAATTTTCTGCAATATGTGTGATTTCTCGGAAGAGCTTATGGCAAGAGCAGACCGCTGGGTAACTCCTCTTCTTGTTCTTTTCTTTGTAATCAGCGGTTCAGAGCTTGATTTGTCCGTGTTCAAAAACTGGATTTATGTTGTAATCGGCATAACATATATTATCTTCCGTTGTATCGGTAAATATTTTGGCGCACGGTTCAGCGCGAAAGTAACAAAATGCGATGACAATATAGTAAAATACCTTGGTATCACTCTTTTCCCTCAAGCAGGTGTTGCTCTCGGTATGGCAAGCCAGGCACTTGAATTCGGCGGTGATATCGGTGTTCTCGTTCAGAGTATCACCCTTTTCTCCGTTCTCATTTATGAGCTTGTGGGACCCTATCTTACAAAAGTCGCCCTCACCAAAGCCGGCGATATTAAAGCCGATGGCAAAACAAGCGCCCGTGAGGAAGCAAAAATCAAATTACAGGAAAGCGACAGTCCCAAGAATAACAAAAAAGCATAATTCAAAAGGAGGAGGAAAAAAACGAGACGTTTTTTTACAGACCCTTTCTTATTTTTCTATTAATTCGTTTATCTGCTTTTCTGTTTTCTTTGCCCATTCATACTGCTCCATATATTTTCCGAAATACTTGGTGTTTTCATTTTTACCGTTTTCGAGAAAG
>JAZOAO010000030.1:0-49597 GCA_045595505.1 Acutalibacteraceae bacterium
CATTTCTACAACAACGAAAGAATCCAACTAAAAACAAAACTGACTCCGATGGAATTTCGAAGTCAGTATGTTGCTTAAATTTTAATTTTATCTACCATTAAGGTCTTTTTTGTACTGTCCGTACAATTTGGGGCAGTTCAAAATCGGGTGGCTTTTGCTATTGGTTTGAAACAACCTATACTATAAAATGTCAGATAGTGAAATGTAGGGGAGGGTCTTGACCGTACCGAAAAAGACAACGAAACCGTGCGGTCTCTATATATTTTATTTCCCGCTTTAAAAGTATAAATTAAGAAGAGTATAGTTGTTCCTACAATACTGGTAGCTAACGACTGGCGACTGGCAGCTAATTCCGTATTTTACGGAATAACATTCCCCGCACTTGAAAATATATCGTACCATTCCTGACGAGTGAGGGTAATATCTGCTGCGGCGGCACATTCAAGAAGTCTTTTGGGATTCATTGTGCCTGTTAAGGGTTGCATTTTTGCAGGGTGGCGAAGAATCCAGGCAATAACAATTGTGGATTTTGAAACGCCGTATTTATCTGCTAATTCCTGTAATTTGGCATTGATTTCGGGGAAATCGGGGTTATCAACATAAACGCCCTCGAAAAAGCCGTATTGGAAGGGTGACCAAGCCTGAATTGTGATATCTTCATAACGGCAGTATTCAAGAATTCCGCCGTCGCGGTCTATGGCATTATCTTCTCTCATATTAACATAAAGCCCCTGCTTTACAATATGACAGTCGGTGATGCTGAACTGAAGCTGGTCGATGCAGATGGGCTCATCACCTAAATATTTCTGTAAAAGGCGGATTTGCATTGGATTCTGATTGGAAACACCGAAATGCTTAACCTTTCCGCTTTCTTTAAGAATTGCAAAGGCTTCTGCAACCTCTTCAGGCTCATAAAGAGTATCGGGGCGGTGCAAAAGAAGAAAGTCAAGATAATCCGTGTTAAGTCTTTTAAGGCAACCCTCGGTGGATTCAATGATATGCTCTTTTGAGAAATCAAACATTGTTTTGCCGGGGCAAATACCGCATTTTGATTGGAGAATGATTTTTTCTCTCACATCATCATTCATACCGATAGCTTTAGAGAAAACCTCTTCGCTTTTACCACCGCCGTATAAATCAGCGTGGTCAAAGAAATTAAGACCTGCACCCATAGCAGTGTCAAGTAGTGCTTTTGCTTCCTCGACTGACTTATCAGCCATTCTCATACAGCCGACTGCAATTACGGGAACATCTACACCGCTTTTGCCGAGTTTCATTGTTTTCATAGTAAATCTCCTTTCAGAAGTTTAGATGCCAGATGCCGGATGCCGGATGCCAGATGCCAGATGCCAGATGCCAGATTCCAGATGCCAGATGCCAGATTCCGGTTTTTATAACAGTAACTATATCTTTTGAAATATAACTATTACTTCAATTATGGTAAGTATCGGCTGGTACAGGTAATTAATTGAATTTCGCCAATAATCCATTTATCATTCTGCCAATTTCATAGCAATCATTTAAAATTGGTGTAATTTGTTTTTGGTTGGTATATCCTAATTTTTCCGAAATAATAATTTGGGTTTCTAATTCCGCCAAAGAGCCTCTCGCTATACGCAAAAATTGTGAGAATTCTTTGCTTGAATTTCGCTCATTCCCTTCGGCTATATCGCTTGGTATAGAAACAACTGTTCTTTGCATTTGTGAAGCTAAACCGTAAAGTTCTTCTTTGGGAAACATTTTGGTAAGTTTATAAATATCTGTAACAAGCTGAATGGATTTTTGCCATACAATTAATTCTTTATAACTACTCATAAAATCACCTTTTAATCTCAATTCAGATACATACCACCACAAAACTGGTATCTGGTATCTGGCATCTGGTATCTGGCATCTTATTTAATATACCTCACACAACACTCTCGTTCTGCCTTTTCGGGTATCGCCTAAAATATCAACATAACGGAATCTGCCGTAGCCTCTTACAGAAACGGTATCACCTAATTCAATATTTTTTGAGGAGCTTGTTACAAGTTTACCGTTGATAAAGACTTTTTCTCCCTCCACGAGGGCGGAGCTTTTGCTTCTTGAAATGTTATAAATTGCGCTTATGCCCACGTCAAGCCTTAAAGAAGAAACAATAATAACCTCTTCCTTGGGTTTAGGAAGAGCGTTTTCAGGAATAGTCTCGCAAATTTCACAGCTTACGCTTGTGTGCTTAACCTTGAAAAGATTATCTATTATAAATTGTGAAATGCTTTCAAGACAGAAAATATAGCCTACATTTTCCGTAATTATAATATCTCCGAGAGTTTCTCTTTTAATGCCCAAACCTATTAAAGAGCCTAAAAAATCTCTGTGGGTCAGTTCATCGGAGAATTTTTTTGAAAAAGGTTTAATGCAAATAATTTTTATTGGTGGTTTCGCAGGGTAACCGAACTCATTTTCATTCCCGAAGCAAGCGATTTTCCTTTCTGCTTCCGGGAAACCGCCGTAAAGAGTTACATCTCTTTTTATTTCGTCATAAAGAATTGTTTGCTCATAGAGGTTTAAAAAATCGCTGTAAAAATAAACTCCGCGATTTTCAGAGCGCATTGACAGCTCATTAAATCTTTTTTTGATTATATTTATATCTTCTGTCAATTTGCTCACCGCTTTTCTTATTTTATTTTTGTGAGTTTGTGCCCTTTAACAAGATAGGCATTTTCGCTGATTTCAATTAAAGGTAAATCATTAACGGAATCAGTATAAAAGTTTTCGATTTTAGTATCGGGGTATTCCCGGAAAAATGCTTTGACTTTATTCTCTCTTATGCAAAGTCTTTTAACCTCACCGGTTTCGGTATCAATAAGTGAACCGATATATTTTTTTATGCCAAGCCTTTTGCAGATTATTTCAAGCGAAAACTCGGGAGAGCCTGAAATAATAAGGTCATCCTCGCTTTGAATATCTTTATAAAAAGGTTTGATTTTATTTATATGACAGTCCCAGAATTCTTTCATATCTTCGGGAATATCAGGATGCTTCCTGTAATAATCTGCAACAGCTTTTCCGTATTTTGAAAGAGCTTGTTCAATAGTGATTTTTCCTCGTTTATATTTAAAAAGTGCAACAAAAACAGAGGGGATATATCTTAAAAGTGATTTGTCCTTTTTGCAGTAATAGAGGAAAAAGTCGACTACACTTTCACCGTCGTATATGGTGTTGTCAAAATCATAAACATTCATAACTTATTCCTTGATAGCTGTGCTTTCTTTAAATCTTTTCCATTTACCTGATGCTAAAAGGGTGACGAGTAAGGCGGTTATAGCTAAACCAATCCAAACAAATATTGAGCCGTTCCAACCGATTTTATCGGAGATTACACCGAACCCGTAGGTAGCGGCGGCGCAACCTACATAAGCGGTGGCGTTCATAATGCCCGTAACCGTTGCAGTTCTCGAGCAATAAGAGAAGTGCATTGGAACAAGGGTGATTATCATATAATTATAAGAATGTAAGGATGTGGTGATTATGGCAAGAAGTGCAACGCTTACCACAACGGGTAGCTTTTCCATAAATATGAGAAGAGAGAGGGGAATAAGAGCAAAAAGAAGAATTGCCGCCCCTGTTTTTAATTCATCCTTTTTGAATATTTTATTATAAATAGGTGTAATTATGTAAACTCCTGAAATATTGAATATGGGAAGAATGATTGAAAGGAATACGGAGAATGAGGGAGAGGTTGAATAAACCTCGGTAATCATAGTGGGTACCCAGGTGGTTATACCCTCTTTGATTGCACCGTGAATGGCATCTGCAGGGAGAATAATGAAAATACCGGCCATAAGAAGTAAGGGGAGAAGACCGCCCTTTGATTTTTCCTTTTGGGGGATGTTTTCTGCAACGATTTCTCTTTCTGTTATATGGGGTTTTATAATTAAAGAGGAAGCCGTGAAGAATATGCAGACAATAAAAAGAATTATTGCAGGAATGTAGAAAACAAATTTCCAGTTAAAAAACTTAATGGAAAGGGATGCAAAAAGATAGGCGAGAATTGTACCTATGGGAAGAGTTGCGGCAATATTGAGACAAGCTTTTGCTCTCATTGCGTCGTTTATTATGTTTGCAAGGATTTTGAGGATTGCCGCCCATAAAAGAGAGAGAGCAAAACCGTTAAAGCCCCAAACAATTGCCATTTGAATGTTGGAAGTACAAAATGTCATTGATACATTGGCAACGGCAGATAAAAATAAGCCTGCAGATATCATTTTAAATGGTGAAAGTTTATCGCCTAAAAAACCGTTGATAATCTGAAAGGCGCCGTAAACTATGAAGAAGGCAGAGCCGATTATACCTGCTTCGGTTTTGGTGAAAAATCCGTCACCGATAATGGCAGGGAGGGCGGCTGAAAAGTTAATTCTGCCGATATATGAAGCAGAATATGCCGCAAAACAGGCTATAAAAATCAGCTTTGAATATTTTTCACTTTGTAAATACTGTTGTGTTTTCATACTATCTCTTTTCTATATGTTTTTTGATTGCATTGCAGCGGCAATGGCATTTGATGAGTGTTCGTAATTGACAAAGCTGTCAAAATCCTTGTAATTTTCATTTCCGCAGGGTTCGATTATGTTTATATTGTCACTAAGCTCTATACAAACACCGGGACGTTCATAGGTATGCCTGAACCAGTTTTCAAAACCGCCACCGTAGTCCTTTGCTTTTTTTGTGGGTTCGGTCATTAAAAAACCGGAGGCATTACTTATATCCTCTGCAAAAGCCTTATAAATTCCGTTGTTTTGTGTTTTATAGGTGTCGCCCCAGAAGATGCAATTCCCTTTTATATGAACTGAAATCATAAACGAAAAATCATTTTCAAAGCAAAGGTTCATAAGCGCTTGTGTTTCCTTAGCGCTACCGCTTTGGTAGCCTTTGAAATAATAGTCTGCGGGGGAGGTAACGCCGTTGTTAATATATTCCCAGGCAATTGGGAAATTTCTGTTTAAATCAACACCATTTTTATTGGCTTTATATTCCGAAAGCTTAGAAACGTTGACATTTTTTTCTGGAGTGTCATTGGAAAGTATTATTTCAAGTCCGTCAGGATTGGCGCAGGGAATGATATAAAGAGTATATTCTTTCAAAAGATTATATATATCATAATTTCCGTAATACCCCGTTGCGCTTTCAAAGGCTTTGCAGTAGTCCTCTGTAACCTTTAAGAGATATTTCGTTGTTATATGCTCTCTGGCGTGAATACCTCCTATAATAAGCGCTTTTTTCTCGCCGTTTCCGAGGGTGAACATTAAAAGCTCTCTTCCGCTTTCGGAATAGCCTGCTGTATATATTTTTAAAAGCTCGGGGTAACGGCTTTTAAGAAGTGAAACAGTACCTAATATATCTTCAAAGCTTTCAGGAGAGGTGGTGCTTACAATGGTATCTGTTGTTTCATTATCCTTGAGATTCATATTAACCTGAATGTCGGTGTGCGTTTCAGAGGGCTTTTTTGCCGTGAAAACCGAAAGAAGAATGCCAACAGTTAAAACAAGAGCAGAAAAAATGGATAGAAAAGATAATGAAAGCCTGAATGCCTTATCTGACAAATATACCACCTCCGAAAAATCATACCCAATAATTATACTGTCTTTTATATTTATTGTCAATTTCAAGGTAACAATATTGTTATTGTTATTATTATTGTTATAATTGTGATTATAATTGTGTTTTTAGTGTGTTTTTTGTCGTATTATGTTGTAGTTTAGCGTGAATTAGTTTATAATGGTTATAGTTTATAGCATAATATGTATTCCAATGGTGGTTAAAATGAAAAAACTATTCTCAACAATGTTAATCCTGCTTTCTGTAATAAGCTTTTTTGCAACAGTTTCCTTTGCGAGCGATATATCGGCGGTTGCTCCTGTAACACCTGAAAAAGTTGCAGTGGTAAACTCGTCAGCAGGTGTAAATATATCCTGGAAACAAGTAGAAAATACCGCAGGCTATAAAATTTATCGCCGTGAAGCAGATGGTGAATTTGCACAAATCGGTGAGGTGAAAGGCTCTAAAACGGTCGCTTTTACAGACACAACGGTTAAAAGCGGAAAAGAATATATCTACACAGTAAAAGCCTATAATGCCTCAAGCATTGGTGAAGAAAGTGACGAAAGCACAATAATTTATCTGAAACAACCCACTCTTACAAAAGCGGGTTCTGTATATGGCGGTATTGAGCTCATCTGGAAGAAAAGTGATGGTGCAGAGGGTTATACTGTTTACAGAAAAAACGGCAAAGAAAATGTTGTTATTGCAGAGCTTCAGGGTGATGAAACAACGCTTTTTTTAGACAAAAATGTAAAAAACAACCAAAAATATAATTATACAGTAGTTGCCCATAAGGGTGTTTATAAAAGCGCTTATACATATAAAACATCAAGTGTATATATAACTGCTCCTATACTAACAAAAGCAAGTGTCTGCAACGGCTATGTTAAGGTTTCTTGGGAAAAGACTAAAACTGCAGATAAATACAGAGTTTACAGGAAAACGATAAGTACAGATTGGAAATATTTAGATACTGTCAGTAAAAAATATTCCACCTTTAAGGATGAAACCGCAAAAAACGGCGAGAGTTATATTTATACCGTTCGCGCCATAGACGGCGAATATAAAAGCGGTTACGACAGAAACGGCGTAGCGGCAAAATATGTTTCTGCTCCAAAAGGCGTTACTCTTAAAAATTACTATTCAAATTCGATAAGGGTTAATTGGGAACAGGTAAGCGGAGCAAAGGCATATATTGTTTACAGAAAGGACACCCGAAACAATAGCTGGCTTAAGGTTTGTGAAACTGCATCCTGCCAATATAAAGACTGTGATATTGTCAATGGCATAGAGTATACATATTCCGTTAAAGCAAAAGGTGAAAACGACGGTATAAGCGGTTTTTCTAAAAATTCTCAAATTATAGCACTTAAACGTCCTACTAAAATCAGCTTGAAGTCTACCAATACCGGAGTTAAAATTTCTTGGACAAAAATGGCTTCGGGCACAGGGTACAGAATTTACCGAAAGGTTGAAGGAAGCTCCGAGTGGGCACTGATTAAAAAAATCGGAAGTTCTTCAACTACAACATATATTGATACCACCGCAAAGGATGGTAAAACTTATTCTTACAGAGTTTTGCAGGTTAAAGGCTCGGAGAAGGGTAGCTACCTTAAAGACGGCGTTTCAATTAAATTTTTAAAAGCACCGACCGTATCTGCAACACACACACCTAAAGGAATTGTTTTAAATTGGAGCAAGACAAAGGTCGGAACAGGCTATGAAGTTCAAAGGAAAGCAGAGGGGGAGAAGGACTGGAAAATCCTCACTGTTATGAGTAGCTTGAATACTCTTACATATCAGGATTCAAAGCCTGTTTACGGCAAAAAGAATGATTACAGAATTGTTGTAAGAGACGGTAATCTTGTTTCTAATATAGCTTCCCTTTACGGAATTAACCCGAAAAAGAAAATGGTGGCTCTTACCTACGATGACGGTCCGTATACACCTGTTACAAACCAGATTCTTGATGTTTTAGAGGAAAATAACGCAAGAGCTACATTCTTTGTTGTGGGTTCACGTGTTTCAACATATAAAGACTGTATCAAGCGCGAAGCAAGGCTTGGTTGCGAAATCGGAAATCATACATATAACCATACGATTCTGACATCGGTTTCTGGTTCAACAATAAAATCTGAAATTTCAAAAACCAACGATGCAGTAAAGAAAATTACGGGACAAGCTCCGAAAATTGTACGTACTCCGGGCGGAGCAGTAAATTCTACTGTAAAAACTAATGTTAAATACCCTATGTTTAACTGGTCAATTGATACATTGGATTGGAAAAACAGAAATTCAAGCTCCGTTGTTTCCTCAATAAAAAATAATGTGCGGGACGGTTCTATTGTTCTTATGCACGACCTTTACGGCTCAACAGGGGATGCAACCGAGGTAATAGTTCCCTGGCTTGTAAAAAAGGGTTATCAGCTTGTAACCGTTTCCGAGCTTATGGCGGTTAAGGGTATTGACGTGCAGGACGGACAGCTTTATACAAAGGCATATTAAATTAAAAAGCAACTGACATTGGCGTGATACTCCAATGTCAGTTGCTTTTTATAATTACCGCGCTATTTGCAGGGATTTTTATATAGTCTTTTGTATATGTTTTTGAAATTAACTCTTGTTTAAATCTGAACTCATCAGGTAAATAGTAGTCAATTTCGTGGTGATTGCGGTTGGCAATTACCATAATTTTTTCATTATTTGTTTCTCTCGTGTATGCAACGCAGGAAAGCATAGCGGAATATGGTTTAAAAACTCCGTTTTTGAGGCATTTAAGAGAATTTCTTATGTTACCTAACTTCCTATACCATTCGGTTAAATCAGTGTCCTCAGAGCCCCATGGGAAGAAGGAACGGTTGAAGGGGTCACCGCCACCCTCAATTCCTGCTTCGTCGCCGTAATAAATAGACGGAAAACCGGGGAGAGTATACTGTAAAACGGTTGCACATTTTAAAAGCTGTTTTGCTTTCTTGTATTCTTCGTCCGTTAATTTGCATTCTGCCTGAATATGACGAGGCTTATGCTCGATGGAATCGTATATAAGACTTGTGAGAATTCTTGCAGTATCGTGAGTGCCGATATGGTTCATAAGGCAGTCAAGAGCGGTTTTAGGGTAATTCTCGCAAATTGTCACAACAGATTCCATAAAATTTTCTGCAACACCGTAGCGCATAAATGTAAGTATTGCGCTTGCAAAGGGGTAGTTCATAACGGAGTCAAGCTGTTCGCCTAAAAGATATTTCCTTCTTCCGCCGTGACTTATTTTGTTTGTTGCATCTTCCCAAACTTCACCTATAACAACATAGTCTTTGTCAAGGTTTTTAACACTTTTGCAAAATTCGTCAAGAAATTTGTCCGGAAGCTCGTCTGCAACGTCAAGGCGATAGCCGTAAGCACCGCATTTCAGCCATTTTTGAGCTATTCCGTTTTTGCCTGCGATATATTCGATAAAATTTTCATTATCTTCGTTGGTTTCGGGAAGAGTATCAATTCCCCACCAGCTTTTGTATTTTCCGTTATTTTCAAAAGTAAACCAGTCTTTATACGGACTTTCGTTACTGTTAAAAGCGCCTGCGGAATTGTATCGTTTTTCTCTGTTGAAATAAATACTGTCAGAGCCTGTGTGACTGAAAACGCCGTCAAGAATGATTTTAATGCCATATTCATCTGCTTTTTTGCAAAGTGCTTTAAAATCCTTTTCGTCACCTAAAAGCGAATCAATTTTACTGTAATCTGCCGTATTGTAGCGGTGGTTGGAATGAGCTTCAAAAATAGGGTTAAGGTAAATAACATTAACACCTAAAGAGGCTAAATAAGGAAGCTTTTCTTCAATTCCTTTAAGATTACCGCCGTAATAGTCATTATTGAGTATTTTGCCATCTTCATTGGGTTTCCAAATAGGAATATCTGTTGTGTTCTCGTGGATTATTCTGTCCTCGGGAACATTTTTTATATTAGCTTTTCCTTTGAAAAAACGGTCGGGAAAAATCTGATACATTATTCCGCCTTTAATCCATTCGGGCGTTTTATAATTTTTATCATATACGGTTAACTGCCATTGTTTACCCTCGGGAGCAATTTGACCGCAACCCGATGAATGAAGGAATATGTTGCCTTTTCCAAAAGGGGTTTCATAGATGAAATAGTAAAAATAAAGTCCTGTGTCAAGGGTGATATTGATGTCCCACCATTCTTCACTTTCGCCGTTCATACCGCACCAATACATATCACGGTATTGGTTTTCTTCTCCGTCCCTGTGAATTACAAGAGAAACGTTTTGACAGGAGAAGGAACGAGGCATAAGAACACAAAGCCTCAAATTTTCATTTGAGGCTATGCTACCGAATATTGACTTGTGTCTTATATCACGCGAATTATAGGGAATGAATTGCAAAAAAATCAGTCCTCGTAGCCGTTAGGATTGTTATGCTGCCATCTGTAAGAGTCTGCACACATTTCGTCAATACCTTTTTCTGCTTTCCAACCAAGCTCTTTTTCTGCTTTTGTGGGGTCGGAATAGCAGGTAGCAAGGTCACCGGGACGGCGTTCAACGATTTTATAGGGTACCTTAACGCCCGACGCTTTTTCAAAGGCTTCAACAACCTGAAGAACGCTGTAGCCTGTTCCTGTGCCAAGGTTATAAACGAAAGTGTCATTTTCTTTTTCAATTTTTTCCAGAGCTTTAAGGTGACCTTTTGCAAGGTCAACAACGTGAATATAATCTCTGACACCTGTTCCGTCAATAGTATCATAATCGTTGCCGTAAACATTGAGATATTCACGTTTTCCTTCTGCAACCTGTGTTATGTAAGGCATAAGGTTGTTGGGAATACCATTGGGGCTTTCACCGATTTTTCCGCTTTCGTGAGCACCGATGGGGTTAAAGTATCTTAAAAGGCAGATGCTCCATTCACTGTCAGCTTTTGCGGTATCTGTAAGAATTTGTTCAATAAAATATTTTGTAGTGCCGTAAGGATTAGTTGTTCCGCCTGTTTTCATTGTTTCGTTAAGAGGCGAGACATTGTGTTCTCCGTAAACAGTTGCAGAAGAACTGAAAACCATTTTTTTACAACCAAATTCAGCCATTACTTCGCAAAGGGTAACAGTACCGCTTATATTGTTTTCATAATAAAGTAAAGGCTTTTGGCAGGATTCACCAACGGCTTTAAGACCTGCAAAGTGAACAACAGAGTCGATATTATGCTTTTCAAAAACCTTTTTAAGACCCTCTTTATCGCGAATGTCACACTCTTCAAATGCAAAATCCTTGCCTGAAAGCTCTTTAATTCTGTCAAGAACCTTGGGGCAACTGTTATAGAAATTATCAAGTATAACAATTTCTTTTCCAGAGTTGAGTAATTCAATTGCGGTATGTGAACCAATATAGCCCGCTCCGCCGGTAACAAGTACTGCCATTCCTATCTCTCCTAAAAATTTAATTAAAATTCAACTATTTCCATTGTGGGTTTTTCTTCGGTTGTAGAGGGAGGTTGTTTCTTTGTCGTTTCCTCTTGAGTGGTCGGTGCTGTTGTAACAGGACCTGTGTTTGTGTTAGGTGTGTAGTTTATTACAGGATTATTTGTGTCGGGAACGGGAGTGAGCTGTGAAGTTGCAGGAACATCAAAAATGGATGTAGTGCTTTCTTCTTCGGAAACAAATTCTGTAATTTCAGATTTTTGTGTTGTTTGCTTTTCTGTAAGTGCAGGAATGCTACCGAGAGTTGTTGAAGGAGCGGTGCTTGCAACTGTATTTCCCGCCTGAACGGACTCTTCTTCAGGAGTATCGGAAGGAGTAACAAAATAGCCGCCGAATTTGAAGCCCAAAATAACACAAACAATAACTGCAACTGCCAGAGCTATAATTGCGGCAATTGTGCCTTTTTTCCCTATGGAAGCTGTGGGTCTTTGCTCTTTCTGGAATTCCGCTTCTATTAAAGCCTGCTCATATTTGTTTTTTTCTTCCTCTGTTGCATTTCTCTTAAAAATAACCTCATCGGCATATTTATCAATCATTGAGTAAAGCTCATTGGTTGCTTCCGTAATAAGGTTGTCAATATCTTCACCTGCATTTGCAAAGAGCTTTTTAACAACTATTTTTTCTTCTGTTGCAACGCTTATGAACGAATAGAAATTAACTACTGCATCACCCTTTTTCTCACGGAAAATGTTTGAAACAGTTGCACCTAAATCGGCATTTCTTAAATCCATTGCGCCTTTTGCCAGCTGTGCGGCATATTCCTTGGGGTCCTCTACGCCGGAATCGTTAACATAGGGTGTGAAATATACATTATTTTCATAGTTAGGACAAGACCTTATATCTTCCTTGAGCGTTTTTGAAGCAGGTGTTGAGGGAATTGCCAGCTTTAAGTCATTTTTTACAAGCTTCGCAACAATGTTCTCCGCTTTTGGCGAAGCTTTCTCTTCGCTCATAATGTCTTCGTAAATTTTAAATTTTCTTTCAGGCTCCTTAAAAAATGGCAGTCCCGAATTAAAAAGCACATCTTCGACACTTTCCTCAATCAATGGGAATACAACTATATATTGGTCTGCAGATTTCACATAGAAGGAACTGAAAAGTCCGTCAGGTGAAATTAGTTCAATACATTCGTTGGGAACAAGTGTATGTGCTTTAAGAAGCTTTTCGTCTATAATCGCGCTACCTATAGCGGTTTCAATTTTTTCGCTGTATGCAGGGGTAAAATTGAATGCCTTTATGAGAATAGGCTTGAATTTAAGAAACTGCTCCTTTTCAACACCTATTAAAAGAACCTGCGTGTTTTCAAGTGCAACAGAGATTTCTCTGAAAAGCGCTGTTGCATCGCTGAAGCTTTCAAAATAAACTCCGTGTTCATTAAGCTTTGAAGCAATGTCTTGTTTTACGGTTGCAAACGAAAAGCTGTTTTCTTCAAAAGCAAATGCTTTGATTTTCATATATTACACCTCATACCACATATTAACTGTGTTTTTAATATAAATAGAATTTTTTATCGTCTTTATAAGGGTTGCTTTTAGGATTGTCATAGTAACTCTCGGGATATTTTACGGGAGTTTCCTTGAATTTTGCAAGGTCTGTGTCAACCTCAGGGCTCTCACCATCTCGTACCATTCGTGCAACAACAATGAGCCTTGAATCGTCAAATTCGTAGGTGCATGTGCAAAGGGTGAGAAGCTTGTCAGTAGGAAGTAAATCTACACCTGTATCATAAAGCTTTCTTTTATCCAACTCTTCAATATACTCTTCGAAGCAAGTGTCTGAACAGTTGTCAAAGGTAAAATCAAAGAAATAGCCGTTGTTGCTCCGGGTTGAGCCGTTTGTGAGAATAACAGCATAAATTTTCCAATCGTGTTTCTCGAATAAAGTATCAAAATGAATTATGGGATGTTTTTTAAAATAGTCGATGCTTTTATAGTTAGCCAAAGCTGCAAATCTTTCACCATCAAACATATTGTGACCATAAAGAAGAGTGTTTCTGTCAAATGGTTTAAAATCTGCTTTATAGGTTGCAAAAACCGCACCATAGCTTGTTGAATTTCCGTTAAAGTCGTGACGCAGATAATATTTGTCGTTATCGGCTTGAACAACGGGAGTGTCAATTTTTGTTCCGTCAATTTTAAGATAACCTATTGTTTGTGGGTTTTTAGCATAGTAAAGAGCATAATCATAAAGGATTCCTGCAGGGAATTTTATGTCTAAAAGCTCCGGGTATTTGTCATAAAGATATGCCCATTTTTCTTCTTCTGAAAGCCCTTCCAGGTCCTTGAGAACGTTATCGGGAAGAAGTGCATCACTTTGTGTTTTTTCTTCCTGACGGAGAACGAGGAATTTTTCAATACCTTTTTTGCCCACATAAAAGCCTGAAACAAGCACGGCAAAAGCAAGAACAAAGCTGATTATATTTAAAGCGCGTTTTTTAAGTTTCCTCTTTTTTAAGCGCTTGAAAATTTCTTGCTTTTGGGTTTCGTCTGTTCTGTAAACTGTTTCCTCCGACCTTGTGAAATAAACATAAGGTGAAGAAACTTCTTTTTTATTTTTCTTCATTATATATCACCCAAAAGATTAAATGCCGTTTTTACAGCAGACAATCTGTTTTGTAATCTGACATTATCTGTAAAGTTGTTTTTTAATTCGGTACAAATGGTTTTGTTGCCGTTTGCAATACAAACGTATATGAGCCCAACGGGTTTTTCGGTGTTGTCTGAAAGGGGACCCGCAATTCCCGTTATACCTATACCGATATCACTGTTAAGAGCGTTTCTGACACCCTCTGCCATTTCCGTGGCAACCTCTTGGCTTACGGCACCAAAAGATTTGAGTGTTTCTTCCTTTACTCCCAAAACTTTGATTTTTACTTCGTTTGAATAGGAGCAGACGCCACCTTGATAAACGGCGGAAGCACCGCTGATATCAGTGATTATTTTGCTTACCCATCCACCTGTGCAGGATTCTGCCACAGCGAGAGTTTTGTTTTCGTCTTTTAATTTTTTTACTGCCTTTTCGGCAAGCTTAATTAAATCAAGTTCTGTCATCTTCAACACCGTTTGAATTGATTGAAATGCACACGATACCGTCAACTGCTCTTTGGCAAAGCCCTTCAATATCTAAAGCCTTTTCCGCCTCTTCAACGTCTTTAAGCTGAGGACGGGTTTTCGGATGCTTGGGAGTGAATACCGTGCAACAATCCTCAAAGGGTTGAATTGAAATATCAAAGGTTTCAATTTTTCTTGAAATTGTTATTATTTCTTCTTTGTCCATTCCGATGCAGGGACGGAAAACAGGTTGAGTTGCAACTGCATCAGTACAACCCAACGCAAGAGTTGTCTGGCTTGCAACTTGCGCAACGCTTTCGCCTGTGATAAGAGCGTGACAGTCTGTTTTTTCAGAGAGCATACACGCAATTCTCATCATAAAGCGACGCATAATTATTGTGAAATATTCCTCGGGACACTTTTCACGAATAAGCTCCTGAATTTCTGTGAAAGGAACTGTGTAAAGCCGGATGCGACCGCTGTAACGGGCAACCTTTGAAAGTAAATCGTGAACTTTCTGCTCAGAGCGGGGAGATGTGTATGGGGGAGAAGCAAAATGAATCCCCACAAGCTCAAGACCACGCTTTGCCATCATATAAGCGGCAACAGGACTGTCTATACCACCGGAAATAAGAAGCATTGCTCTCCCTGATGAACCAACAGGCATACCGCCTGCACCTTTAAGCTGGTTTCCGCGAATGTAGGCCTGGTCACGAATTTCAACCGTAACTTTAATGTCGGGATTTTTAACATTAACTTTAAGATGGGGGAAGCATTCCAAAAGTTTTTCGCCAACCATTGCAGAAATCTCGGGAGAGTTATATGGGAAGGTTTTATCGGAACGCTTTGCCTCCACTTTAAAGGTATTTGCCTCTTCAAGCTGTTCTTTAAGATATTCGGGAGCAATTTCAAGGATTTTATTTATATCCTTTTCAGAAACTGCAGCTCTTGAATATGCAGAAATACCAAATACGCGAGAAATTTCATCTGCCGCCGCATCCAGGTCTGCATTATCGTCAAGGGGAGTAACAGTAATTGTTGATTGAGAATTTTTTAACTGAAATGCACCGAAAGGCTTGATTCGCCATTTGATATTTTTCATAAGCATTGACTCGAAAGAGGAACGGTTAAGTCCTTTTAAAGCAAGCTCGCCGTCTTTTATAAGAATGATTTCTTTCATTTTATTTGTCCTTTTTACCGTATTTTTCTGCAGCTTCTTTTATTGCATCAATAAGATAGTCAATTTCCTCTTCCGTGTTAAAACGGGAAAGGCTGATTCTTACTGCACTGTCTATTCTTTCAGGAGAAAGTCCCATAGCAGTTAAAACAGGACTTCTGTGACCCATTTTGCAGGCGGAGCCTGCGGAAATGCAGATGCCTTTTTCGCTCATAAAGTTTACTGTGGGTTGACTCGGTAAGCCTAAAATTGAGATATTCAGGATATAGGGGATAGCATCCTCGGGAGAATTGATTTTAACACAGGGAATATCAGATATACCGTTAACCAAACGATTTTTAAGGGATTTTACAAATTCACTGTGTGAGTTGATTTCTATTGCCTCTTCCGCAGCGGCACCGAAAGACATTATCGCGGGGGTAGCTTCTGTACCCGAATGAATTCCTTGCTCCTGGCCGCCACCGAGAATGTAGGGCTTTATTATTCCTTTTGATTTTAAATAAATACCTCCTACACCTTTTAATGCGTGGATTTTATGACCGCTTATGGTAATAATATCTGCATCAATTGTTTTGGGAGTTACATGGATTTTTGAAAGAGCCTGAACACAGTCAGAATGTATAATCGCCGGAGCGCCCGCACGTTTTACGGCGGTGCGAATTCGGTTTACGGGAAGAACGGAGCCCACCTCGTTATTAACCGCCATACAGGAAACCAGAATAGTGTTTTGATTTATACTTTCAAAAAGCTCATCTTCTCTTATTTTTCCGTTTTTATCAGGGTTAAGACGAATTACCTCAAAACCCATTGCTTCAAGCCGTTTTATAGGTTCAAGGACGCTTGGATGCTCAATAGCGGTTGTAATAATTCTGTTTCCTTCGCGTTTGACCTTTTCAAAAGCTCCGAAAACAGCAGTATTGTTTGCAGTTGTACCTGATGATGTGAAAAAGAAATTGCTTTCGTTTATTCCTAAAAGCTTTGAAACCTGCTTTCTTGCTTTTTTCAGGTCATAAGAAGCTTCAAGCCCTAATTGGTGGAGAGAGGAAGGATTGCCCCAAGTGGTTTCCATTGCTTTTTTGGCAGCGACTATTGCCGATGAGCAGGGCTTTGTTGTTGCACTGTTATCAAAATAAGCGGTCAAAAGCAACACTTCCTTTCAATATTTTTCCATTATCATATAATTATCTTATTATACTATATTATAGGCGTTTTTGTAAATGCTTTTGGGTAAACTTTTGATGTAAAATTCTTGAATAATTTATTAAATTTAGCAGAAAATTAAAATGACGTATATGTAACGGAAATTAAGCACCTATTAAAGAGGAGTAATATTATGATAAAAAAAAGACGAAATTTAGTTAGAATAATCAGTTTCCTGACAGCAATTGTAGTAGCTCTTGGTGTGTGGGGCGGAGTTAATATGTATAATCTGGCTGTTATGAAAAGAGAGGTTCAGGCTTCAAGAGAAAGGGCTTTAACTCAGCTTGGAACATATATGGACGATATTGATGTAAATTTACAAAAATGCATATATTCTTCAAGCTCGGAAATGCTTTCGGATGTTGCTTCAAAGCTTTGGCGCTCAAGCGCTTCCGCAAAAGAAAGTCTTTCGGAAATAACTGATGGAAACACGGAAATATCGGGTGTGTATAAATTTTTGTCTCAGGTGGGTGAGTATACGCTTTCACTGAATGAAAAGCTTGCAACCGGCGAAAAATTAACCAAGGAAGAAACGGACAATCTTAAAAAATTGAAATCCTACTCTGAAAAGCTTTCTCAAACCATAAATTACCTTATTGAAGAGGAAGAGAACGGTGGACTTAATTTCGAGGAAATTAAATCTACTCTTCAAAGCGAAGGGGATGAAAAGCTCTACCTTGCAACAGAACTTAATGATGCCAACCAAGCCTTGGAGGATTACCCTACACTCATTTATGACGGACCTTTTTCTGATCATATAAATTCAAAAAAATCCGCGCTTGTGGAAAATCTTGAAGAGGTGACTCAAGATAAAGCGCAAGAAAAGGCAGCAAAATTTCTCGGGGTCAATAAGGATGACATTTATTTTCTAAATAAAACCGACAGTAATTTGAGCACATACACTTTTTACAATACAGAATCAACTGTTTCAGTTACGCAAAAAGGCGGATTGGTTTCGTATATGCTCAAATCTCGCTATGCAGGGGAGAGCACCCTTGAAGCTGAAGATGCCATAAAAAAAGCAACAGCGTTTTTAAGTGAAAAAGGCTATACAAAGGTTAAGGACAGCTATTATTCAACAATTGATGGCGTTTGCACTGTTAATTTTTCCTATTATGAGGATGGAATAACCTACTATACTGACCTTATCAAAGTAAGCATAGCCCTTGACAACGGGGAGGTTTTGGGCTTTGATGCAACAGGTTATATTATGAATCATACAGGGAGAACCGTTCCTGAAAATGTGAAATATTCCTTAAAATCTGCCCAAAAGCTATTAAAAGAAGACTTCGAAATTTTGTCATATAAAAAAGCGTTTATTCCCACAGATTATGAAACAGAGAATTATGTTTACGAATACCATTGCAGAGTAGAAGATTCGAAGGAAATTCTTGTTTATATTGACCCTGTTACAGGAGAGGAAAAAGATATTCTTATTCTCCTTTATACAGACGGCGGTGTTTTGACAAAATGATGAATAAGCATTAAAAATTCGGTAATAATTATATAGGAGTTATTACGGTTAATAGGATTTATCTCCGGAAAGGGCGTGAATTTATGAAGAAGGTTATTACAGTTATTGCGGTTGCTATGCTTATCGGATGTATGGCGTTTGTGTTCAGCGGTTGCGGCGGTAACGATGAAAATACAACTACCACAACCCAAACCACGACAAATGTTACAACCACTATGAATCCCGGTATGGTAACAGATGAGTCCGAAGAAGGCGATAACGGTGTTTTAGGTGATATTGTTACAGATGTTTCCGAGGGCGTGTCAGATATGGTAACAGATGTATCGGAAGACGTTTCTGATATGATGAACTAAGAAAAACCACTCAGCACTTTTTGTGTTGAGTGGTTTTTAAAACTCAGAAACTTATTTTCTGCCCTGCAACTTTTTTGCCGTTTGAATCTAAAAGCTCAAATTCTACTGTATAGTTTTCATAACGGGTTGCGGGGTAAGACATTACCGCAACATTATCGCTTTCGGAAAGGGTTAATGTTTTTCTCTGGGTATAACCGAATTCGGTAGTGTATTTTAAAGTAAGAGTTTGACCGTAAAGAGCTTTGTCGCCCACAACAACGTGGAAGTATATGGGCTTTGTGTTGTCAAGCTCTGTAAGAGAGGTTTCAAGGTCGGTTGAGCTGTAGTTAACAAAAGCTTTAATATCAGTTGACATAACCTCTGCAGAACCTAAAAGCTCTTTTCTTAAATCTGCACTGTTGCGATAATTTGCAGTTGTAAGTTCATTAAGATATTTGACGGTTGTTTTGTTTTCTTTATCAAAATTATCTGTAATGTACATATATTTAGCTTCTGAAATTTTATCTTTTGCATCGGAATATTTTCTGATGGCTGTAAGAATTTCAATAGCACTTTCATATTCTTTGTTTTCCATAAGAGAAAGCGCTTGTCTGTAGGAGCATTCCTTAACCATTTCTTTACTGTCTCCGTAATCGCCCAAGTCTATGAATAGCTTGGAGGCAGTATCAAAATTATTGCTTTCAAGGGCAGCTTTTGCTTCACTGTAGGCACAGGCTTGTGCTCTTGTTTTAGAATCTCCGTAATTCCCGAGATTTTCGAACGCTACTTTTGCTTCGGAATATTTTCCGTCTTCTTCAAATTTTAAAGCGCTATTATATTCACATTCAGTTGCTTTTTCCTTGCTGTCTGAATAGTCGCCCAATTCTTTGAATATGGTAATTGCTTCTGAATAGTTACCTTCTTCCGATAAGGTTACTGCTTTATCATACTTGTAGCTGTTTATAAGGTCGGGACCATATTTGTAACCCGCAAATAATCCTGCAAGAACAATAACAAGAATGACAAGAATAAGTCCTTTTTTGCTTTTCTTCTTTTTCGCTTTTGGAGGCTCTGCCTCAACAGCTTCTTCATTGAGAATGACTTCTTCGACAACAATTTCTTCATCGTCATTGCTCTCGGGAATATTACATTCAATAACCTCGTATTGAGGTGCTTTTTCAATTTCTATAATATCGTCGCTTGTTTCTTCCTTTGGAACGGTTACTACTTCTTCAATTGCTTCTGCTTCTTCAACTGTTTGAGTTTCATCGGCAAATGCTTCATCAGTGGTTTCGGTAATTTCTTCAATTTCCGAGGTGGAAGAAACATCCTCAATTTCTTCAATAGCTTCTTCAACCGATGGTTCTGCGACCTCAATTTCAATTATATCGTCATCTGCAGAAATTATATCTTTATTTTTTGCTTCAAAATTTTCTTCGGAAGAAGCTTCAATACTTTCTTCAATTTCTTTGATTTTTTCCTCTTTAATGCTAATATCTTGAAGTTCTTTCGATGCGCTGTTTTCTGCAACATCTTCTGTTGGTTCAACGATTTCCTGAGTTGCTTCTGCTTCGGTTACAGCTTCTTCCGCTACCTCTTCAATTACAGAGTCTTCAACTGTTTCGGGCTCTATAACAACAACAGTTTCTGTTTGCATATCAATTTGTTCATCGAAATGTTCTTTGTAGCTTTCTTGAAGAAAATCATAGGAAATGCTTTTTAGCTTGTCGGAAACTGAACTTGTACCTTTTATGGTGTTATATTGACCTAATTCAAGCATTTCTGCAAGCTTTACAAACTTTTCTGATTGCTCTAAAAGGAATTTGTATTTGTCATAGCTCTTTTGGAAGAACATAACAATACAACGCAGGTATATTTCCAGATTTTTAATATCATTTGTGAGAATTCCCGTAAACACGGTGTGTGAAGCAACATTGTCACAGATTTTTTGATATTTGATTTCTCCAACCTCTGTGGCAATATCACTTTCTACAAAGAAGCAATCAGAGAATTTTGCGGAAATTTTTCTTTCTGAACGGTCATTATATTCTGCAACAAGAGTTGAGAGTGCCGTTCTGAAAGCTTTAGCCTCATTCTGAATGTTGAGAATAACCTCAACCTGCTTTTTGATTTTTTCGGCATCTGCATCGGCAAAAAGTCTTACATGGCTTTCGCAAAGGAGTTTTTCTATTTTATACATTTCATCATTTGCAAGAGCGATGAACTTTGGGTAATTCTCGTCAGAAACATCGGAAAAAGCATAGATTATTTTTTTGTATGTATCCTCAAGAGAGGTTGTGTCTTCATCAAAGCTTCTTGCATCACAAAAAGCTTTATAAAAAAGTGCAAGAGGGTCAATACTATTTTTAACAATATATTTCATCAAGCAGACATCTGCCTCTGAATAGCGTTCTTCGTTGTAATATTGAACTCCTAAAAGAAGATTTTCGGTCTCTTCACTAAATGTTGCTTCGCAAGACGGACAAATAAGCTTACCGTCTTTATTTTGTAGATAAGCGTTTTTACATTCCGTACAAATGATTCTTATCATAAATCCACCTTAACCTTTTGAGTAAATTTTAACCCATATCAAGCTTCATAATATCATAAAAAGACCGTTCTTTGCAACATTTTATTACAAAAACATTGCAAAAACGGTCGAAAAAGGTAACAAAATTGTTATTTTATTGTGTTTTGAGGGTGTTATAGCGGTTTAATCCAAAGCTCGCAAAGTTTAAAACCATCGGTATTTTCTCTGATTTCTAAGTCTAAAGTACCATTCCTAAAAACCTCTTTGGGCAAAATATATTCTGCACTTTCAAAACCCTCTACTAACATTTCCTTATCAAAAATCGGATCCTTTCTTCCGCCGAACTGTTCTCCGTCATAGATGACTTTTCCGTTAGCAACAACACGGTGATGCTTTATTTCGGAATTGTTGTCGGTTTTATAGACAATTTTGAGAGTGTAGTCGGTGTTCGGTTTAAAGGTGCCGAATAAGGCCTTAAATGAAAAATGATCATAAACCTTTGTCATTGCCATTGGCATTGAGAGTTTTTTTGCTATTGGCTTATCAGCATAAACATCCATATAAAATTCGCCTTCCTGGCGAATACCGAGGGTGTTTAAACCGTGAAGCGCTACGGAGTAGTAAAATTCGCCCTCGTTACAGCTTCTGCAAGAAATAAGTTTATCAACAAAGTCATTTCTTTCTTTTTCATTAAGTGTCATTGCATATTCAATCTTTTTTAATAAAAAAGCACGGTCCGTAACATTGTTATCAATGGTTTCAAGGGTTGCGCCCCTTTCCCAGCTATCTGCGCAGTAATGCTCAACATCAAGCTGTAAACCTATAAGGTCGAATAGCTTTTCTGCCAACGAATCTATTTCGCTTCTTAAGAGAGAGTATTTGAAGCTGAAAGGAGAGTTAAGTATTTCCAATGCACTTGAAAGGTTACGCTTTTTAAGCTCTTCGGTGGCTTCTTTACACAGTTTTAACTCAAAAACTCTTCTCATTTTTACAAGCTTGTCACAGCAAGCGCGGAAATATAGCTGGAGAAAACGCCAGTTTTCCGAAAGAACAGGGTAGTCCTTCCTTAATTCACAGAACATTTTGTAGCAAAGATCTATGCAAGGATTTTCTTCCGGTGCGCCTTGCCAGTTTTTTTCTAAAAGGAAAATGCAGTCAGTAATTTTTTCTTCGTCCGCTCCGTACATAAAATAACGGGCATAGTCAAGCACTGCTTCGCGCAAATCTGTATTGCAATCCCACTCTAATGCTGACCATACGGCTTTGTTAAGGTCATCGTGAACACCTTCTGAATAGCTTACGCTACCTATTGTGTAGGGTGCAAAAATACGGTAGAGAGTACGAAGCTCTGTGGGGCGGGGATTTACGCTTTCTCTTGAAAGGGTGGCGGCAAGGGCGTAGTGCCAATCATCCTCAAGAAAATTAACAGGATATTCGCAACGGACATTGTGAGTTATATCGGGATAAAAGCGCATCGGATATTTTTCGGGAATACGCTTTCTTAATTCATGTATGGGAAAAGCATGGTTAGGGCCCATAATAACTGCATCAATTTCTTCGGGCTCATCTTTAAGATTTTCACAGAAAACCTTTCCCCAATTTCTTATAGAATGAGGTGCCTGTGCAGATGGATGCATTTTTGCCTCGGGGTGATGCTTTGTTAGTACTTGCTGTATTTTCTTACATCGGTCAATAAAAATATCTGCAGGAAGCTCGCCCGGGTCACCACCGGGCGGAAAAACGATATTTAAGCGAGGCATACTTGAAAAGAGCTTTTCTCTCTCTTCAAGAGCTTCTTCTTCGGTTTCATTGTCGCTGTTTGCATACCACAGAGAAACATCTAAATCTACAACATCCGCAAGCCGTGAGGCTTCAACCAAAAACTCCTCCTGCTCGTATTTCATAAGTGCATTTCTGAAATTTTCTTTGGGCTTTGTTCCGTTATGCTCAACCGTATTTGAGCCGAAAGCCATAATATCAAGATAATATTGAAAATACTGCTCATAGCTCCAGGCATCGTATGTGTTTGGAGTTGTTCTGTAGCCTACCTGATGACCGCGTATTTCTTTTTGTGGCGAATAATCACCGGAAATGTTTTTTATAAGCGTGGTAACACCGTTTTCAAAGGTGCATTTTCTCAAAAACAAAGAATAGCCGAAAATAAGACCGCGTATAGTTTTAGCGGTGATGACAATTTCGCCTTCTGTTTGACAAATATTAAAGTGATCTTTGCTTTCAATGGCTTGATCGGTTTTGAAAATGATTTTCGGAAAAGCAGGAGCTTTTTCAAAAACAGGCAGAGATTTCCCTGTTCGATTTTTAAATTCTTTAGCAAAATAAGTTGCCGCTTTTACCGCATCCTTACCGGAGGCTTCAATATTTAAATGTGTAAAATTATAGTTCATAAACACACCCACCCAACATATTATGGGTTTATCTTACCATACCTTTTAACAGCCTTCAAGAAAAAAACTCTTTTTTCTGTTTTAGACTTGAAATTTTATGTGTCTGTGTTACAATAAACAGGTTGAATTTGATAAGGAGATTAGGTTATGAATGCATTTACATTAAAATGGTACACAAAATTTATAACTTCACTTTTAGGCTATACGCCTGAACTTAAAATAGCTCTTAAAATGAAAAAAACTCAAACCTGGAAGGAATATAAGCCTTTTGTTGATAAGAATGTTAGAGATTGGCTCATTCCTTTAATAGATATGGCTAATGTAAATTTTGTTGTCAAGGGAAAGGAGCTTGTTCCCGAGAATGAGCCGATTATTTACACCCCTAATCACGCAAGTATGTTTGATATTCCTGCGGTGTTTCTCAATGCCCCCACAATGCCGATGTTTATTGCTAAAAAAGAATTAAGTATGTTTCCTTTTTTGAAGGATTGGATGTGGGTTCTCGACTGCGTGTTTGTTGATCGAAAAAAGAAAAACGGTTCGCATTCTTCACTTCATGATGCAATTGAAATGGTCAAATCAGGTCGTAGCCTTGTTATTTTTCCTGAAGGAACTCGCAGTAAGGACGGAAAGCTCGGTGAGTTTAAGGGCGGTGCAATGAAAATAGCAATGGAAAGTGGTGCAAAGGTTGTTCCTGTGCTTATTGAGGGATCAAGAGCAAGGCTTGAAGAAACCGGAAATGTTACAAGCGGAACGGTTTATGTTACATTTTTGCCGCCCATTGAAACGAAAGGTCTGGAAAAAGAAGATTTCTTTAAAATGCCTCAGCAAATAAGAGCTATGCTCCAAAATGAAAGAGATAAACAGAATGCTGAAAAACAGGCTGAAATAACAAGTGAAATAGTTGAATGATTTAAAGGGTCGGTGGTTGAATTTCCACCGATTCTTTTTCATAAATTTGACAAATTGTAAATGTTGTGTTATAATTTTTCTCGTTTTTGATTACAAATTGTAACCTTTAGGAGAAAAATATGACAAAACGGTTATTTTCTTTAGCTTTTGCGTTACTTTTTACCTTGGGAATTATTCCTTTTTCCGGCATTAACACATCAGCAGCCAATGATTATTACAGCGTTTCCAAATCGCTTAAATATGCCAAAAACAACTGGAATAACGGAATAGGCTTGTGTGCGGATTTTGCTTCAAAATGCTTGCAGGCAGGCGGTGTTGATGTTTACGGCGAAACTGTTGCAGATTTATATAATCAGCTTAAAGGTGATTACGGTAAGGTTTATAAATTGAAGCTTACAAACGGCACAAGCGGAAAAATCAGTATGTCAGCAAATGACGGTAAGCTTGAAAAAGGTGACCCGATTTTTTACAAATGCAATTATTGCGGTGATTTTGAGCACGTGGTTATTTGCAACGGTGAAAACAGTGATGGCTATTCTCAGGACTATGCTCATAATAATGCCCACAACGGCAAAAAAACTACCTATACATACAATCATTGCGGTGGAGAAAGCTGGACAATGTACTCAATAAGGATGTATGAGGGCCCGAAGCTTTACGGAAAAAAGACTAATGTTGGTGTTCCGAAGATTTCATCCGTAATCAACGGTGCAGATGGTATTGTTCTTAAATGGAGTGCCGTAAAAGGCGCGGATAAATATTATGTTTACAGAAAAACAGAAAATTCTTCTTGGAAAAAAGTAAAAACAACAAAAAAATCAAGAACATTTACAGACGAAACCGCAAAAAACGGTGTTAAATATACTTACACGGTAAAAGCGGTTGTTGGCAAGAAAACAAGCCAATATTATGCAGGTGAAAAAATCACTTGCATTTCTGCTCCCAAGCTTTCTTCCGTAAAAAACAATGCTTCAAGTGTAAAGCTTACATGGGGCAAAGTGTCTTCTGCGGACGGCTATTATATATACAGAAAAGGTAACACAGGCTCTTGGAAGCAGATTGCTAAAATTAAGGGTGGTAAAAAAGTTACCTATACTGATACAAATGTATCTTGTTCCGAAACATACCAATATACTGTAAGAGCCTACGATGGTAAGGTTAAGGGTTGCTACGATAACAGCGGTATAAAAACAATTTTTCTTACAAATCCCGATGAACTTTTTGCTCAGAGCGGTGAAATGGGCATAAGCCTCAAATTTAATAAAATTGAGGCGGCAAAAGCCTATGAGATTTATCGCAAATCACTTGATGGCGAATGGGAAAAGATTGCAAGTGTTATGGGCAAAGATAACACAAACTTTGTTGATTTAGATGTTACAGACGGTGAAACCTACAGTTACTCTGTTAAGGCATTAAACGGAAAATTTGAAAGCGCATTTGATAAAAACGGTATTGAATGTGAATATACCCCAATAATTGAAGAAGAAACAGAAGTTATAGAAAAAGAAGAAGTAATTGCCTGAGCAGTTACTTCTTCCTTTTCATTTAAACTCCCATTTGAATAAAAGTATACCGCCAATAGAAATTATAACTCCTAAAAGCTTCTGCCATTGAAAATCTACCTTTTCCACTCCGAAAAGGCCGAACAATTCAATGAGATATGCCACAAGAAGCTGTGCGGTTACAATTATCATAACTGCTTGTGCAGGGCCTAAACCCGACATACTACGTATAACAGTATAGGTAATTAAAGCGCCTATAATACCGCCTAAAAGCATATATTTATTGTCAATTTTAAAAAGTGCGCCTACCGAGCTTTCTCGTCCTGTAAAAAACCAAGCCGCCAAACAGAACAGGAATGCGGTTAATTGGACGAATGAGGCGGACATCCATATAGATGTCTGTTTAGTCACGCCCTCATTAAAAACCCCTTGTATACTCATCAGAGCGCCCGAAATAACCGCAGTAATAACAGCAAGCATAAAATCACCTTTTTGTTTTGTTTTTTATAATTTCTCCGAGAATGTTAAAATTATTCTGTTAATGAAAAATTTACAAAAAGTGCATTGGATTGTTAGAATTTTAAGTTGTTTTTAATTGAAAAATATGATAGATTTACTCTATATATGAATTTTGAGGGAGCGTTTTTATGAAAAATTATGTCAGACGAATAATGAGTTGTATGTTATCGGTTTTCCTGATAATTTCTTGCGTGCCTGCTATAACTGTCTTTGCAGATAGTGTGGTTGAAATATTTGATGATAGCGGGGTTCAGGTTACCGAAAAAATGTACATTACTGAATATCGTTCAGAGCAATTGTCCGCAATGACCCCGTTAACCGGTGATGACGGAACAGTTTCCGGAACGGAAATAGACGCTTCCGACGGAAGATATGTAACATGGGAAAGTAATCTTCCTTTGCTTGCAAATGTTGATGAATCAGGTGAAGTAACAGCGTATGATTATTCAAAACGGGCAATAATTCAGCTTTGGATTGATGAAAATATTATGTCAATTCCTCTTGTTGGCGAATCCACCGCAAATGCTATTTGGGCGGCATTGGATTCTTCAGGAGTTGATTTGGATGATACAGATACTGATACCATTGTTGCTATTGTATCCACTGTTGCCGGAGAGCAACTTGGAGAAACCTTGAGAACCTATCTTGATAATATGAATGTTGTTATTACGGCAACTCTTTATGATGCACAAGGTAATGTTCTCGGCAGTGACAGTATAGAAGTGGTTGTTGAGAAAAGTATTATTGCTTCTGTTGCTCCCACAGGGGTTCACATTACAAATAAGAAAACAGTTCCTACTCTTGTGGCGGTGGGGTCTGAGGTTCAGCTTTACGGCGCTTGTACTCCCGTCAGACTTGAACAGGGTATAAAATGGTCGGTCGGTGAAAATGTACTTGATACGGATGCTTCACAATATGCTGAGGTAGACAGTGATGGGCTTGTTACTTTCCTCGCCGCAGGAGAAGTTACAATAAGAATTAATCCAGAAAGTACATTGTATGCCACCTTTTCGGATACTATAACATTTACTGTTGTTGAACGGTCTGAGCTTCCTGTTGAAAGCTTTGAAATTTCAGGCTCAACAACTGTTGCTGAAGGTGAAACGGTCCAATTAGCTGTAGATGATGTTCTTCCTGCAGGTGCATACAAGGGGGACCTCACTTGGTCAAGTGCTGATACTTCTATTGCAGTTGTTGATGAAAACGGTGTTGTAACAGGTCTTAATGGTGGTGACGGACTAACGTATTCACAAAATGTTACAATTACTGCCACACTCGGAGGTGTTTCAAAAACCGTTGATATAAAAGTTACCAGACCGATTGTGTCTGCACTTACTTCAATTGAAATAGAAGGTAATACCGTTTTGGGTATAGGTGTTACAGAAGTCTATACTTCAAGAGTTTCTCCTGACAGGTTGAACACAAGTACAAGCGTAAACCGAGAATGGGGTGTTTATGACGATGCTTCAGACACAATTGTTTATGCAACTGCAGATACTCCGGCTACTAACGGTATTATAAGTGTTGATTCAAACGGTAATGTTACAGGCGTTTCTGCCGGTGTTGCAAAACTCTATGGAAAAGCTACGTATGGTTCAAGCAGTGTTGAAAGTTATTTAGAGATTACCTGTGGTAATGCAATTACCGATTTTGAAATTACCGGCACAACAAGCATTGATGAAGGTGAAACTACAACTCTTTCAATAAATGTTCTTGCTCCTGATGATTATGAAACAAGTCTTCTTGACACAATAAAATGGAGAGTTGAGGACGATTCAATTGCATCAATTTCTGAAAATGGCGTAGTTTTAGGTCGTGATGCAGGTGGCAGAAATTCATCCAAAACAACTACTGTTTACGCAACCATTTCAGGTGTTACAAGAAGTGTTACGATAACGGTATCAAGAGGTTGGTTGAACCTTTCTAAATATACTGACGGTCAGATAGAAGGTGATGATTACGTAATTCGCGACTTTCCTCATAGCTTCACTATGAAAACGTATCCTGAATCTCTTGCTCAAACGGCAGTATATTGGGGACTTGTTACAGATGACGGCAGTGCTCCTTGGAGTGCTTCAAACACATATATGGGTACTAACAGAAATACGGAAAATGATTATGCATCTGTTTCTGATGATGGTATAGTTACAGGTGAAAAAGCAGGTACCACAACTCTTTATGGTTTTAGCAGATATTTGTTGCAAAGCCATGTAGAAAGAACAAAAGAAATTGAAATAATTGAGGTTCTTCCTGAAAGTATCACTCTAAAAGCACCGGATAAAACCGAATATATTGAGGGTGAAACAGAGCTTGATTTAACAGGTATGGAGGTTTATCTTAATTACAATAAAGAATCTCTTGCACCATATTATTCGGATTGGGAAAGCTATACGGACGATATGCTCAAATGCCAAGTTACTGACTATACGGTAAGTGACTTGAATGTGAAAGCCCTTGATATGACACAGTATATTATTGTTTCTGTTGAAAGAGCAGGAAAAATATATAACGCTGTATTTGCTGTAACACTTAACTCAAAGCAGGTTGATACTATCACAATTACACCGCCTGATAAAGCTGTTTATGCAGAAGGTGAAGAGTTTGATTCAACAGGTCTTAAGGTGGTTGCAAATTATCTTAATGCCGAAAGTGAAGAAGTAACCGATTATGAAATAGATGAAACATCTTTTTCAATGGAAACCTATGATGTGGAACAAAATGTAAGGGTTGTTTATGAACACGCAGACAGAAGTGCAGAAGCAACTTTTCCGATTATTGTTTACGGAAAACCTGTTATAACAGTTACTGTTGATGGTATTCTTAATGAATGGACAACGGAAGATATTGTTTTGAATTTTGACAGTACACACCAGCTTGAGGGCGCAACGTATTTTTGGCGCGAAAATAATAGCGATGTTTGGAACCAAATAGACGGAAACAGTCTTGCAATCACCTCGGATTTAGAGGGGACATTTTACGTAAAAGCCGTAAACAGTATGGGGTATGAAAGTGATGAAAGTGATGCTGTTGTTATTAAACTTGATAAAACAACACCTACATTCACTTTAAATCAAAGTATAACAGAGGTTACAAACGAGGATTACACAGTAAACATAGAAAATTTAGTTTATAGTGTTTCGGGGTTGAAAACTGTTGAGGTAAACGGTGTAGATATTGGTGCAGATACTTCAAGCTTCATTGTGGAAAGAAACGGCGAATATGTGGTTAAAATAACTGCAAATAACGGTCTTTACAGTGAACAAATAATAGATATCAATAATATTGACAAGGAAGTTCCCGGTATAACAGGCATTGTTCTCACCCAAGAATCCACAGAAGCTCCCGAAAGACATCTTGACGGTGAATTCGGTCATTATTACAGTGCAGACCTTGTTGCCACTGCAACTGCTGAAGACAGTGGTGTCGCAGGGGTTGATTATATTAAATACAGGCTTGTTGGTGCTGATTATACGCCTGCGACCGATTGGACTGTTATAACTGATGATATAAGAGCAATATGTGACAGTAATTTTAAAGGTTATTTTGAATTTGTGGCGGTAGATAAAGCAGGTAATGAGTCCTCGTCATATTATTCAGACGGTTTTGTTCGCGATAGTGCAAAACCTGTTATAACAACACTTAATGCAATCTGTGGAGAAGATGGTGATGAATATATTGCAGGTACATGGGCGGATGATATAGTTTATTTTACACCCGAAGCAGATACTTTTTCAGGGGTATATGAGTATTACTACAATATTAACGGCGGTGAATGGACAAAGCTTACCACGGAAACACTTCGTGCAAGAGAAGATGGCTCCTTCATATATGGATTTAAAGCTGTTTCATATTCAGGCCTTGAAAGCGATGTTTATGAATTTCAAGTTAATATAGACAGAACGGTTCCTACCATAAGAGTTGAATTTGAAGGCACGTTCGGTCAATGGACAAAGGATAATGTAACATTTACATTAGGAACACTTATTGAATGTCCGTCTGGTTGTACATATTATTACAATGACGGTACCGGTTGGTATGAGCTTGAGGGGAATGCTTTAGTTCTTGACGAAAGCACAAATGCATACTACAGCTTTAAAGCGATAAATGGTGCGGGGCTTGAAAGTGCACCGTCAGACTCATACAAAGTTATGATAGATAACGTAGAACCAAGTGGCTATATCATTCCCGGTGTTACGGAAAAAACTGATGCACCTTATGATGTTGCTATAGTTCCCGTGGCAGGTGAATCAGGTTATCTTAAAATCTATTTTAACGGTGAGGATGTAACAGAGTCGTTGAAAGCAACAGTGAGCAAAAACGGTAGTTACGCTCTCACGATAATCGGTAACAATATGCTTTCAAGTACGGTTATGATAGATATAACAAATTTTGATGTTATTCCCACAGCGCTTTTCAGTTATGAGGAAATTGACGCAAGTACATTGACAATTACATCATATAACGGTTCCGCTGCGAACATAACTGTTCCAATGGAGATTGATGGGCTTGAAACAAAAACACTTTCAGAGAATGCATTTCTTAATAAAGAGAGCGTTGTTTCGGTTAACATTCCCAATACAGTTGAAGCTATAGGAAATAGTTGTTTTTCCGGTTGTGCAAATTTAAGTAAAATTATAATTCCTCAATCAGTAGTTGAAATAGCAGACAATGCTTTTGACGGATGTGATAATCTAACGATTTATTGTTATGAAGGCTCATATGCGCAAAGCTATGCCGAAGAGAATGAAATACCATACATTCTTCTTGACCTTGTTCCTGTAGGTAAAACAGTGATAAATGAAGAAGCGGGAATTATTTTCACCCGGCAGACATTTAAAACACAAGTAGAAGAAATAGTGAAAGCTGATTCAAGTTATACAGTAATGTCAATTCCCTCGTTAATGTCATCAGAAGCCAACTATTACGGAACGGGCTCTGTGCTCTATTTCTTCAGAAACGGCTCATTGGTTTATACCTATAATGTTGTTGTTTACGGCGATGTTACGGGTGACAGTGTTGTTGATGTTATTGATGCAACGATTACAAATTTGGCAGTTACAGATAAAACAACGCTCGAAGGAAATTATCTTTTGGCAGCTGATTTTGAAAATGACGGAATAGTTGAAATATCAGATTATCAACAGGTTGTAAATATTGTTTTAAGATAAAAGTAAACCCGCTCGGCAATGCCGAGCGGTTTACTTTTATTACCTTTCTTCTCGGAAGTAGTTAAGTCCGAGGTTTTGAGGGGGCTGATTTTCTTTTTTGTTCATTATGCTGGTAACAATTAAAACGATAATTGTAATTACATAGGGTAACATTTTCAAAACTTCTCTTCCTGAGAATGAAATGTTGCCGAAAACAAAAGCTGCAATATATAATGCACCGAAAAGATATGAACCGATTATTGAGATATTTGGCTTCCACAATGTGAAGATAACAAGAGCAATAGCCAGCCAACCGAATGCTTCAATGGTTGATGCGTTTTCCCAACTGCCCTTAACATAGTCCATAATGTAGAAAACTCCGCCAAAGCCTGCAATACCGCTCCCTAGTAAAATAGCAACATATTTGTATAATGTAATATTTACACCCATAGCATCTGCAGTTGCAGTGTTTTCACCGATTGCACGAAGGTTAAGACCAACCTTTGTTCGGTTAAAGATAAATGTGGTAATCAATGCAATAAATATTGCAAAATATACGTAAAATCCGTGACCAAACAATACCTTTACCACACCATTAGAGTTTTCGGCAAAAGGTAAGCATTGAGCAATAATTTTACCTGCAGTGGAAAAATTACTTTTATCAACATACGAGTGCATTAAAAACTGTGTCAGACCATTACCGAAAATTGTAATTGCAAGACCTGTAATATTCTGATTACAACGGAATGTAATTGTAATAACGGCATAAATTGCACCCGTGAGGGATGCAAAGAGAAATGCGCCAAAAAGGGATGAAAGTATCAGCAAAAGCCAGGATGCACTTTCAGGATTTTCAAGGCTGTTCATATAAAGACTGACAAAAAGACATCCCCCGACAGTACCGGTACACATAATTCCGGGAATACCAAGGTTTAAGTGACCGGCTTTTTCTGTAATTGTTTCACCGATACAGCCGAAAAGAAGAACTGTGCCGATTGCGATGGCACTCATCAAGAAAGTAACAATCATTTCTTAATTTCCCCCTTTTCTTTTTTTCTGAAAACAAGCTTATAGTTAATAAAGAATGAGCAGATAATAACTGCAAAATAAACAATACCTACAACTATATTTGATATTGAATCATTTGTAAACATAAAGGTCTTTCTGACCTCAACCATACCTTTGGAAATAAAGGTGATGAAAAAGCTTGTAAGCATAATCAGTAACGGGTTAAATGTAGCAAGCCAGGTTGCCATAATACCTGTAAAGCCCATATTATTTGCTGAGGCTGTACTTATTGTGTGGTTAATTGAACCTGCAAGAATAAATCCTACAAGACCTGCAATAGCACCTGAAAGAATCATTGTTCTGATAATAACCTTATCAACCTTAATACCGACATATTTTGCAGTATTGATACTTTCACCGACAACGGAAATTTCATAACCGTGTTTAGCTGAACGAAGGTATATATGCATAAAAACTGTAATTGATACAAACAAAATGATAGGTAATAAATATTTGTTACCTATTTCAGGAATGTTACCATAAGCGATTGGTGCCAAAACACCTGAACCGGATTTTACCCAGATTGTGATACACAAGGAAACAAGACCTTGAGCAATATAGTTCATCATAAGAGTAAACAAGGATTCGTTTGTGTTGAACTTTGCTTTGAAAATTGCAGGAATAACTGCCCATACAGCACCTGCAACCACACTTACTAAAAGCATAAGAGGGATAATAACAGAATCACTTACCTTCCCCCCAAGGTAGAACATACAGGCAATTGCAGAAAGACAGCTTACAAGAATCTGTCCGTTACCGCCAAGGTTCCAGAATTTCATTTTAAATGCAGGAAGCAAAGCCATTGAAGTACCGAGCAGGAGAGAGGTATCCTGAAGTAAAAGCCAGAATTTACGTTCACTTCCGAATGCCCCTGTAAATAATGAGCGGAAGAAATCTCCAATGCCTTTTTCAGAAAACAAAACAGAAATCAATCCGCTTAAAAGTAAGCCTCCGACAATAGCGATGGAATAAATCAAAATGATTTTCGGTAATTTAATACTATCCCGTTTGACAATTCTGACAAAGGGTTCTTTTAAATTGCTTTTATTTTTTTTCATTCTGTCACCTCATTTTTATCGGATTTTACCATAAGAAGACCAATTTCATCCTTAGTGGTTGTTCTGGCATCAACAATGCCTGAAATTTTACCACCACTTAAAACAAGTATTCTGTCACTGAGAGCCAAAAGAACATCAAGATCTTCACCTACATAAATAACAGAAACACCTTTTTGCTTTTGCTCATTAAGGAGATTGTAAATGGTGTAGGATGAGTTAATATCAAGCCCGCGGACAGGATAAGCGGTCATTAAAATTGCAGGTGCGGCAGCAATTTCCCGACCAACAAGAATTTTTTGAACATTACCACCCGAGAGCTTTCTGACTGCTGTGTGTGAGTCGGGGGTGTTAACCTCTAATTCGCTGATAATTCTGTCGGCAAGGTCTGAGGGAAGCTTTCTGTCAAGGAATAATGATTTACCCTTTCGGTAACTGCGTAGCATCATATTATCCACAATATCCATACTGCCTACAAGGCCCATACCCAGTCTGTCTTCGGGTACAAAGGAAAGGCGGATGCCGAGTTCACGAATCTCTCTCGGTGTTTTATCCTTTAAATCAATAATCTCATCTTCCTTGAACAGTATTTTTTCATCGTTAACAAGGTTTTTGATTTCCTTTTTAGATAATTTTTTGAAGTCAATATCGTTGCCGTCGCTGTCTTTGAAAGCGTTTTCGTGGGCAAGCTCCATAACGCGCTTGTAGGTTTTGTGATAGAAGGAAACAGGCTTATCTTTTTTAGGGTGATAATAAGTCAGTGTTCCCGAATCATAGCTGTTAAGTCCTGCAATAGCTTCAAGCAATTCTTTTTGACCACTACCGGCAATACCCGCAATACCGAGAATTTCGCCACCAAACGCTTCAAAAGAAACATTGTCAATTACCTTGTAGCCGTCCGGATTTTTCACGGTAAGGCCTGAAACTGAAAGCCTTAATTTACTGTCAACAGGCTCTGTACGATTGATATTAAGGTCAATCTTTTCACCAACCATCATTTCTGTAAGCTCTTTTTCAGAAGTTTCCGCGGTGTTTACGGTAGCGATGTGTTCACCCTTACGCAAAACGGTAACTCTGTCGGAGATTTCCATAACCTCATTTAATTTGTGTGTTATGATGATGATTGACTTTCCGTCATCTCTCATTGCACGTAATACATTGAACAAACTTCTGATTTCTTGTGGAGTTAAAACTGCTGTAGGTTCGTCTAAAATAAGAATATCGGCACCTCTGTATAAAACCTTTAAGATTTCAACAGTCTGCTTTTCGGAAACTGACATCTCATATATTTTTTTATCAAGATTTATATTGAATCCGTATTTTTCAGCCATTTCTTTAATACGGTTATTTACTTCTTTAAGATTAAATTTTTCATCTTCAATACCTAATGCAACATTTTGTGCGGCAGTAAAAATATCAATCAACTTAAAATGTTGATGAATCATACCGATTTTATGGTCGAAAGCATCACGAGGGGAGCGAATAATAACTTCTTCGCCGTTAATAAGAATTTTACCGGAATCCGGATAGTAAATACCGGCTATCATATTCATAAGGGTTGTTTTACCACAACCGTTTTCACCGAGAATAGAGAGTATTTCTCCTTTATAAACATCTAAGCTAACATTGTTGTTTGCAAGGACCTTGGCACCGAATCTTTTAGTAATATTTTTTAATTGTAAAATTACAGTTTTCTCCATAAGAAACTCCTTAAAGGTTTTGCCTATCATTTAAGAAAGGCGAAGTTGTTGAGCTTCGCCTTTCTCTCAAGTTAAATGAGAATAACTTTTAAATCAGATTATTCAGTAACAGCTGTAATACCGTCAATGATTATGTTGAAGTAAGGAGCTGAACGTTTAGCACTTTCGTTAATGAAAGTAATGCCGTTTGCTGTTTCGATAACTTCTGTTTCGGGAACATAGTCACCTGCATCGTCAACGTCAGCGATAAATGATGTTAATTCTTTGCCTTCAACAGTGAATGTAGAGCAGTCAAATACCTTGATTGTACCGTCCTGAAGACCCTTCTTAACTTCGTCAAGCTTTTCCTGTGTGCCTTTTGCAGCAGCACCACCGAGAGCTGTGATTTCTACAGAGCCTGTAGCGATTGAACCTGTCCAGTCGGTATCGATAGCCTTGTCGTTTTGAACACAATCAATGATGTACTCGAAATAAGGAGCCCAGTTGATTCTTGAAGCAACAATAAATGTGTTGGGACATTTTTCCTCGGTTGAACCGTTGTAAGAAACGTTAGGAATGTTTTTCTCTTCACAAGCAGTGGGAGCACCCCAAGAGTCAGCGTGCTGTGAAATCAATTTGCAGCCTGCATCAATAAGAGCAAGAGCTGTTGTCTTTTCGGCTGCTTCATCATACCAGGAGTTTGTATAACGAACTTCCATAGTAACATTTTCTACGATTGATTTAGCACCAAGGTAGAAAGATGTGTAGCCGGAAATAACTTCTGCGTAGGGGAAAGCACCAACATAACCGATTTTTGCATTTTCGTCAGAAACCTTACCTTCGTCATCACCATAAAGTTCAACAAGCTTCATACCTGCTGCAACACCTGCAAGGTATCTGCCTTCGTAGATGCTGGCAAAAGCATTGTGGAAGTTGGAAAGGTTCTCTGTGTGAGCCTTTGTACCTGTTGCATGACAGAATTCAACCTCGGGGAATTCCTTAGCTGCCTGAATCATATAACTTTCGTGACCGAAGGAGTCAGCGAAGATAAGGTCATAAGATTCTGCCAGGTCAGCTGCCTGGTCATAGCAAGCTGTGTCCTCGGGGATGTCAGTAACGATTGTGTAATCGTCAGCTGTAAGGCCCTTGTTTTCACAAGCAAGCTTGAAAGCATCAATGAAGTTCTTATCGTAAGTTGAAGAATCACCATGCAAACAAATAAGAGCAACCTTAATGTTTTCTGCTTTGGGCTCGTCGTCGGGTGTTTTCTCGCCACAAGCTGTGAAGCAGCCGACTACCATTACAAGAGCAAGGCAGAGAGCGAGAACTTTGCTGAATTTTTTCATTGTCATTACCTCCGTATTAGGATTTTTTATTGTCAGCAGTCGCTATCAGGTCTGAATGTGATTTTTCCGTCACACATACTGTCAACGATTGCTAATGACCGAACCTTGTAACCTTTTTGGCGGAGCTCTTGTCCACCGGGCTGGAAGCCTTTTTCAATTGCTATGCCTATACCGACAACCTCTGCACCTGCTTGTCCTATAATGTCAATAAGAGAATTACAAGCGTTACCGCCTGCCATAAAGTCGTCAATAATAAGCACTTTATCATTCTCGTTAAGATATTTTTTAGAGATTCTCATTTGGTACTCTTTAGCGTGAGTGAAAGAATAACATTTTGCAGAATAGACATCGTTGCCGACATTTTTATGGTCACCTTTTTTTGCGAAGAGAGCGGGGATGCCGAATTGCAAAGCGGTAGCAACAGCCATGGAAATTCCGGAAGATTCTATTGTAACAACCTTTGTTGCACCACAATCTTTGAAAAGGCGGTGGAATTCCTTGCCCATTTCGCTGATGAGAACAGGATCAATCTGATGATTGAGGAACATATCAACCTTAAGAATATCCGTTCCGATAGCGGTTCCGTCCTGTGCAATTCTTTCTTCTAAAAGCTTCATTAAAAAAACTCCTGTTTAATAAAAAATGTCCACAGAATAATTATACATATATCGGTATCTCATTTCAAGAGGAAATTTCATTAAATTTTGCAAAAAACGACAAAGCTCTCTCGTCGATGCTGTCATATGTAACTTCGGATTGAATAAGCGCCGCGTTACCGATAACAGTCATACAGCTAAACGCCATAATGAGAGCAAGAACCAAGCTCAACAATTTAGTTGATTGTTTCATAAAGTTTTACCTCCATATTTTAGTACGCCAATACAAAAATACGCGTGCGTTAACTAAAAACGAATAACCGCAAACACGCACTGATTGCGGAAAAACATTTCTGTCGCACAGTCCCCCTTTCATAGATTTCCAATTAAGGACAAGAATTAACATCATTGAGTTGCCTTAGCAATTGATAAGGGAAGAGCAAATTGCTGTTCCTTGCGAAGCTTTACAATGCGTCGCAGACCCTTAATTTTGCATTTTGCATTTTCAATTTTGCATTTTAATGTCCGATAGGATATTGACTAACCGTGGGCCGTTATACAAAGTGCACAGCGCCGAATTGCTCAGAGCGCATAGCGGGAGCACAGTTAGTTAGGAGTGTGGAGTTAGGCGGAAGGAGTGAATACACTCGTCGCCGGACTCAACACACATAAGCTGAACCGCTGCGCACTCCGCTGCTGCACCCTGCAGCACCGCTTTGTGCACTTAGCGCCCACACACTTCATAAGACAGGAGAGGTACTGACCTTTTCCGATCAAACAAAACAAACACTCGGAACCAAGGGAAGCAAAGGAAATGTTTTTTTCGTCGCTTGCGACGAAAAAAACCGCCGCCGATTTTCTTTGCCGAACATTTGTTTTGTTTGACCGAAATTGTGCCTCTTAAGCCACGGCAAAATAACTGCCGTTTTCGGCTTGAGGGCATAATACCCCCACTGCCCCAACCTTATGGTCACGTTAATAATACAATAACCGAAACGGCTTGTCAATAGTTTCAACAAAAAAATTATGTATTTTTATTATATAATTAGTTACGCGTATGCGCGCGAGGGCGTTTTTTGACGAATTATGACAAATTTGTTGTACTTTACAGCAAGCCCAAGACAATTGACAAAACAATGCAGGTGCGAGTCTTGAGCCGTCCGAATGGCAGGTTGCGGTTTTATTGTGGTACACGGTCAAGACCGCTCTCTTCATTACACTTCTTATATAGTAAATATGCACAATTATTACTGTAAAGGCTTTTCCTTTTACAATTTACCTCAATTGATTTTTATCGATTTTGTAAATAAAGCCTTTAATATCAACATAAAAAACACTTTTAAACAAAACTAATAATATATAAAAATATATCTGTAAAGGTTTTTACCTTTTCGCTTATTATGCTCTTAACTGCATTTTTTTGAGGTGTAATATTATTTTATTTGTGCAATTTTTCAGGCTCTGTTTTTAACGTTTTCTACCTTTAAACATCACAACCTTATAAAACAAATAACTAAATTGTTGAGCTTGGTTCTTGCTCTCATTATGGCGTTTAGCTGTATGACTGTTATCGGTAACGCGGAGCTCGTATCTTCCGAAGTTACATATGACAGCATCGACGACGCTATTTTGAATCCCGAGCAGGTAGCCGACATGGCTCTTGACCTGGTAGACAATGATCTTCTTGCAGGTATCGAACCTATGGATCTTTCCATCCTTGGTACAATGAATCTCAGCAGTGTTGACAATGCAATTAACAGCATTTGTACATTGAGATGTAATCCTCTTTGGAGCGTTGCTGACGGACTCAGCCTTATCGGTGACGTTACAGATCTCGCTTTTGAGGCTTTAAGAGCTGACGGCGAATGGGGATTGGATGGATTTTTAGGTTTGTCCGGTGATCCCAAAGCTGTTCCTTATTCCAGAAGCTATGGTGACCTTGTTGTTATTAGTCAGCTTCTTCAGTTCTTAAGTGACAACGCAGGAACTCTCGGTAAAGTTGCTTACGGTCTCAGCGGTGGCAATGGTCTTGATTTAGGCCTTATCGACAGCTTCCTCGACCTTGGCGAAGTAGGCGATATGCTTAATGACATTCCCGGTATGCTCGTAGAGCTTGTTTACGATATGCTTATTCACGGCTCTTATAATCCTAATTATGATAATGAGAGCTATCCTTCAGTAGAGGAGCTTGAAGAAGCAGGCTCTGCTCTTCCCACAAATGTTGATACTCTCGACGAAATTGTGGACACAGCAATCCTTAACCTTCTCACAAATCCTCAGGATTATGAATGGAACGGCGAAGGCGATGAAGCAACAAAAACCTGGGATACAGGCTCAGTTATTCTTCCTTCTCTTAAAAAGGTTAAGGACGACTACATTGCCGGTGGTTATACAGAAGCACAGGCAGCAACATTCACATCTCCCTTGAGCAACAGCTTGTTTGGTATTCTTGACTTCCTTGCACAGTATGCTCTTGATGATCTTGCTGTTAACGCTCTCAACAACAACCTTAAGAAAGCTCTTATGGAAGCTGTTGAAATTGACCTTAACGAAATCCCCGAATCTGAGGTTGATGCAGCGGCAAAAGCTGTTTTCGATGCAGAAGCTTATGTAAACTACATTGCATACGACTGTATGGAAAAGGGTGCTGACGGCAACTGGTACTACACAACCTTTGAAAATGTACCCCTTGACGAGGACGAGGATGGCGAACAGGATATCGACCCCGAAACAGAGGAACCCTTGACCGAAAGAGCTCACGTTTATTACAAAGCTAATATGGCTTCTGCTAACGAATTCGCTGCTCTTATTAACTGGGATTGGGAATTTGTAGGCAGCAATGTTACACCCACAGGTGATCAGATTCAGCTTCTCTATTCAAACATCGTAAAAGATCACGACGATGACGGTACTGCTTCCATCGTTGAAGGTATCAATGATCTTCTTTATCTCGTTTACGATGCAGCTCTTACAGATGAAGTTAAAGCTGATTTTAAAGCACTTGTTGGTACAGATTATGTTGCAGGTGCAAACTCCAACCTTATGACCAACGTTAACAATATTGCTAAATACCTTCTTGTTAACCACGGTGAAATGATATTCGGTTCAACTTCTCCCTATGCTCATCTTGAGTATTCAAAAATCAAAGATATGGATACAGTTGACCTTATCGCAATGATCGGTCCCGGCTTCTTCGAGGACGTTATGCCTCAGCTTATCTTCCCCAAGAACGCAGACGGTACTTATGCATTCCACGACGGTGTTCAGATTTATGAATTCGGTGCTCTTGTTATCCGTGAATTTATTTCTGATATCACTCCCAACGTTGAATACGATGAATATATCTTTGCAAATGGTGTAGATAGTGAAGACGGCAGACAGTTTGCAACTCATACAGTTGACGAATGGTTCAACATCATTCTCAATATGGGTCTTGATATTGCTTACACATATCTTTACAATATCACTAACTTCGGTGATAAAATTATCTTCAATTCAACAGGTACAGGCTTCGGCGATGGTGCTAACTGGCGTAATCCCGGCACAGCAGCGTTCCCTGATTTCCCCGAAGTTACAGCAACTAACGTTGTTACCGCTACTCGTTGGCAGGATATGCTTGATGAGGTTATCCTCTGGGCAGCACGTTATGTTGGTAGCGTAACAGGTACATCTGTTCTTGATGGCTTTGATGTTACAACAATCTCAGGCATCACAGGTCCTCTTAACAAGCTTAGCTACATCCTTAACAAACTTCTTCCCCTTGGCTTTGTTAACGGCTATTCTTCAGGTGCATCTTATAATGGTGTAACTTATGACTTTGACGTTGATTTATTCCTTAACAACGGCTTAAAGGGCTTCTTCACCGACTTTGACCTTGCTCGCGTTCTTGGTCTTCTCGGAAGAAATACAAATTCAAAATACAATGCTTTTGACGATACAACTGTTGTAAATGCAGTTCTTGACCTCGTTAATGACATTCTTAGCCTTGTATTCCGTACTACCATTCTTCAGGGTGTTAACGAAGCAGGCTTAACAAGGCAGAGTGCTGACGGCGTTGTTACACAGGAAAATCTTAAGAATACAATTATAAACCTTTTCCAGGGTCTTAATGAAAGTAAAGAAGAAATCCTTTACAATGCTCTTCCTGTTGTTGGTAAGCTCATTAAGGGCTGGGGTACAGAGCAGGCATACCAGACCCCTGATATTGCACTTTCAAGAAGTGTTGCTCTTTCAAACGGTGCAACAACTGAAGCTCAGACTGTTACAGTTCGTAACGCTTCCAACGGTGTTTGGAGACATTACAAATATCAGGATGGTACCGAAGGCACAGATGCTCAGTTCCAGATTAGGCCCGTAAGCGTTGCTGCTTATAACCTTGACGGAACAGCTTCCAGCTACGTTACAATTGCAAGTAATGAAACTGCTGACATTCCTTACGGTGACACAGGTAAATTCACCTACACTGTAACAGGCGTTCCCACAACAGGTGCTATTGTAAGATTTGACTATTCTTACAAGGTTCTTGACGAAGATGGTAAAGAATTGGCAGACGGCAAGATCTTTAAGCTCAGCTCCTATGTATGGCTTAACTATGCTGATACTGATGATGGTACATCAACAACCTCCGGTAACGACGGACGTGGTGTTGAATGGGGTTGGTATAAGAGATACGTTGACCTTAGCGGAGTTCCCTCATCTCTCGAAGGTGCTTCATTACTCTGGTTCAAGAGAACAGAGCAGACCGCTACAGGTAAAACAACCTTCAAAATGAGCGGTTCAGGTGATGGCTTGACATTTAGCTTGACTGAAATCACTCTTAACAACGGTGACCGTAGCTGGAACATTCAACCCTATGCATCAGGCGAATACTGGGCAGGCGGTGACAATGCAGGTACAACAGCTTCTGAAGACTGTGTAACAAACACAGCAACCTTCAACCAGTCTACTTGGGAAGGTCTTAATAAGAAATCAGGTGACACAGGTAGCGTAAGTGCAAGCATCTCCGGTAGTAAGAAACCCTTATTGTTTGGTAGTGCCACAGCTTTTTCAGGTTCTATCAGCGCTACATTCACTTACTATGACGGTGCTGCAATGTCCAAACTTACAGGTCTTGCAGGTGACGAAATGAACTCACCCAGACTTAGAGATCAGTACAACAGAACTGGTACTTCTTATGCAAACGGTATTCTTACTTCGGCTGATGTTGCAGATGATGCAAAAACAGAAGAGGACGAATTTGTACTCCGCGATTCCAACTATTCTACATTAGTATGGATCGACGAAGATGAAAAAGAATATGCTGATTCTTCAGTTACAGACATCGTTGAAACAACTGATGATGACGGTAATGTAATCGCAGCAACAGGTAAGGTTGGCGATGTTCCGGTTAAGAGGGTTACTGCTATTGACAATGCAACTGCTTGGGCAACTTATGAAGCTGCTCTCGTTGCAGGTGTTCGCGGTGGTTACCAGGAATTCAACACCTATTCAGTTTATAACTTCGAAGAGCTCTACAATACTCTCAGAGTTGCTGTAAACGACGTTCAGTATCTCAAGAAGACAACTGAAGAGCTTGTTGCAGAAGGTAACGTTGACGATATCGATGGCGACATTGATGCTCTTAAAGGGGCACTCGATGACATCGAAGCAGCAACAACCGATAACCGTAACTACACTGACTATCAGATGTACAGACTTAACCGTCTTAACGATGCTCGCGAAGATGCAAGATACTATATCAACCTTCAAAACGATGCATCTAACGATACAGTTGAGGAAATCGACGAAAGCTTCCCCTACACATGGATTGAAGAGGATGACCTCAGAGATCTCGTTACACTTAAAGATGAAAATAACGTAATAGTTAATGATGCTCTTCAAGCAGTAGGTGGCACAGATAATGCAAACCTCGTATTAGCTCTTCTTGAAAAACTCAGCGATGAGGAAATTGATGCTAAGGCTGAATGGCTTGAAGGTAAGAAGCTTGAATACGTATCAACATCACTTCTTGATGTTCAGATGGCAGCTAATTACCTTGATCGCGTTAGCGGTCGTCTCCTTTACAGATTCGTTGACGAAGATTATAATCAGGAAGTTATCACAACATATCTTGACGGTGAGCTTAACTCTATCGACAATATGATGGGTGACGTTTATGATGAAGCTGTTTCTTCACAGTACACAGAGCGTAGCTGGGCTAAGTTTATCGCAGCTTATGAAAACGCTGTATTGGTTTATGATGATACAGAAGAGCTTCCCTTCACTCAGAAGAACGTATTTGACGTAAAATGGGAGCTTCAGTGCTGCCGTAACGAGCTCGTTCTTGTTGATGATGAAGCAGACTATTCTGAGCTTGAAGCACTCATTGAGCAGGCAGAATATGCTCTTGCAAACCAGAGCCTCTATAACAACAAAGCTAAAGAGCTTGGTCAGGTTCTTGCTGAACTCGGTATCGAGGAAGAAATTGTTAATGCTGACGGCGATGCAATTCAGCTCTTCCCCGGTTCTGCATACTATATCAACAGCGAACCTTATGATGTTGACGATCAGGATGTTATTGACCAGAAAGCAACTGAACTTAAAGAAGCTCTTGCAAGACTTAAATTCAAAGGCCTTAACATCACAGATGATAAGGGTAATGCAAACACAAGCACAGGTACACTCGTTGCTGACGATCCTGATACACCCGATGTTGACGAAACATTAACAGCTACAATTGCTAATATTGCAGCTGAATTGGATGCAGATGCTGTTAAAGCTCTCTTCAATGTTACTGCAACAGGTGCAGATGTTACCGTAGACAATATCACAGTTTCTAATGACCTTCACTATTCAGTTGAAAAGTTCGATGAAAATGGCGATCCCATTGATATCGAAGGCTTCGCAGGTACAAACTCTGTTGTTACATTCTACACAGTTAACAGTGGTGTTAAGATTCCTGTTGCAACTGTAAAAATTGTTGTTAACGGCGATATCAACGGCGACGGTGCAGTTGACGTACTTGACGGTGCTTATGCAAAACTCGTTTCAACTGAAAAAGCTGAACTCGAAGGTTGCTATCTCCTTGCAGGTGACCTTGTAGGTAACGATAGAATAGTTGGTGCAACCGACTATCAGCAGATTGTTGGAGCTATTGTTGCTTAATTTCTAATAGCTTAATTCACGAAAGTGATTAACTAAAAATCCCTTGACTGAAAACTCTCCTGCCGAGAAATCGGCAGGAGGGAAAAAGGAAAAAATGCATACCATTATATAATATATAAGAAATGCGAGTTTTCCCAACGGTCATGTGGTGCAGTTGAAAAAACTGTGATTTGGAGAGAAATTGAAAAATTTACCTATGGAGGCAAACATATGTCTAAAAAGATTATTAGTGTTGTGCTTGCTCTCGTACTTGTTTTAACAACCTTCGCAGTTTCCGCTTTTGCTGTTGGCGGAACAGGCTACGAAGAGGACAACACATACACACAAACTTGGGCACTTAGTGAGCCCGTAGACAAAGGTAACGGCATTTGGACAGTTGACGTTACTCTTACAGCTAACTATTATGTTGGTGCAATCTCATTTGTTGTTACTAATACAAATGCTGAAAATGCTTTATTAACAGATGTTGCAAAGGGCGCTGCTCTTACTTATAATGCAAACATCCAGTTCAACGATGAGACAGGTCTTGTTGCAATCATCCCCGAGCCTTCAAGCGATGCTGAAAAGGGCGTTGATTTAACAGCCGGTGGCGTTATTGCAACACTTACTTATACTCTTGGTGATGGTGTAACAGCAAAAATTGCTATTGAAAATGCACCTAAAACAAAAGACGCTCCCGGTGGCGACCTTATCGCTGTTCGTTTGAGCGACCAAAACCTTACTACAGCTACAATGATTTACGGCCAGACAGTTACATCTGTTGGTGAAGAAAAAAATCTTGGTGCTGTAGCAGCAGACCCCGAACTCGTTGCAAAAGAAGGCACAACAGGTTATGTTGATGCTGACAGAATGTACGTTTATGGTGTAGATATTGGTGCAGACCCGCTCGACTATTTCGAAGCAACCAACAACGGTTATCTCCAAATGAGCGAGGGTGAAGCATCCGTAACAAACGGCACAGGTGCTACTCTTACACTTTACACTGAAGGTGGAGAAGTATTTGCCGAATACACACTCGTCATCTTTGGTGATGTTAACGGCGATGGTGGTATTGATAGTACTGATACTCTTGCAGTTTCAAGACATGCGAACTATGTTGCTGAGTTTACAGAGGACTACCTTATTTTTGCTAGTGATGTAAATGCAGATGAAAGTATCGATAGTACCGATACACTTGCTGTTTCAAGACATGCAAACTATGTTGCCGAGCTTGCAACAAATGTTTGGGCAGCATAATTTTCTAGGAGGATATATATAACATGAAAAGATTTAACAAAATCTTAGCAGTAGTGTTAGTAATTTCTATGCTTGCAAGTTTTATGAGCGTATCTGTTTTTGCGGTTGATTTAGAAAATGCAAGTTATAGACTTTCGATTAGAGATATTGATGGTAAGGTTATTTCATCAGCTTCTGCAGGTGATGTTGTTGACCTTGTTATTTCTATCAAGACAAATGGTTATACACCTACTTTTACAATAAACTTCTGCTATGATTATACTTTATTGACACAAACACGTCAGTCATACACAACAACTGCAAGTACGATTTCTGCTACTAACTGTCGTGAACTTCTTGGTAATTTCGCAGATAAGACAGAAATCACAGATGAAGACGACCCCATCTGGCAGCTTGAGAGTGAAGAAATCGGTAACGGTTACTATCTCCTTTGGGGTGCAGGAACATCCACAGCTACAACTCATAAAGATACAATGTATCCCAGCACTTGGGGTGACACAGAAAAAGCACAGTATAAGTGTGTGAACTATAACTACACAACTGATCCTGGTGACTCTGTTCTTGTTCCTGATACTAAAGGTGAATATTGGGATGTTGTAAGATTCCGTTTTATTGCTAATGTTGATACTGTACTTGATGATAGTGTTATTTTTGTTAACCCTGATGCAGCAAAAACATTTATTGCAATGGATCCAGATGATATTCCCCTTTCAAACCTTCAGACAACTCCTGTTGTAAAGGTATCAAACCTTACTATCGAATACGAAGCTCCCGCTGCAAACCTTGTTTACCACGTTAAGAATCAGGTTCAGTGGAATGATCAGGCTGCAAATTCTATAAATATCGGTGTTGTAGCAGGTTTCGATTCTGCTGATATTCCGATCGTATTCGACGACGATAATGTATCTACAAACGTTACAGCTGTTGGTGCAGATTTCGCTATTAACGATGTTGCTCAAGCAGGTAAAACAACAACTCGTGTTTATATGGTAAATAGCGGTGAGAAATATTACTTCCGTATAGTTCTCGGCAATATTTCAACAACCACTGAAGACACATACACAGTTACACCTTATGTTGTTTACGATGGTCAGCCATATTATGCAGAGGCAGTTACAATTACACCTGACGATGTTGCAACTTTGGCAGCTAAACTCGCTTAATTAAAATGATTTCGAAAGCTTATGAAAAACCTGATATTAATGTGGTTGAGTTCAGCATCGAAGACATTTTAACGGCTTCGGGAGTTGTTCACACAACTAAACCGAGCACAACCACACCGAATACTACCACAACACTTCCCGGAACAACCTCCGGCGGAGTTCAGGTGGGTTCCGGCGAGGATATTTACTTCGATGTATCCGGTTATTTCAATTAATTCAATAATACTAAGATATTGAAAGGAGTATTTTTCATAATGAAAAAATACACAGCACCTGAGCTCGAAATCATGGAGTTCGAGCTCGAGGACGTACTCACTGTTTCCCTTGGTAACAATTCATGGGAAGATGAAGAAAATAACGGTTGGACCTAATTGAGTCTTTTTTACCGAGCCCCGTTTGAAAAAACGGGGCGTGAGGAAACCCTCAAATTACAAAACATTCAGCAAGCCGGGGTAACCCGGCTTGTTTGAGTTAATAATGAAGAGTGAATGGTGAAGAGGTATAAGTAAAGTAGTAGAAGTAAAGTAGTAGAAGTTAAGAAGTGAAAAATAGAATCACTTTTTTATTTAAGTTTATAATTATTTTGTGAATTAAAATAAGGAAGCGAAGCTATCATCCCTGTTTCATCTTTGATGAAATAGGGATGATAGGCTTGGGTTATTTTTACAGATAGAAAAAGGGAGCTGATTTTATGCAAAAACTTAATATGGAAAAACTTCTTCCTTTTATTGAGGAAGCGTTTAATCGTGAACTGGATTTTCAAATTCCCATTACAGGTACGAGTATGAATCCGCTTCTTTATCAGAACAGAGATTTTGTTAAAATAGTGAAGCCTGTTTTACCTTTAAAATTGGGAGATATACCTCTTTACCGAAGAAACGACGGTGCATTTGTTTTGCATAGGGTTGTGGGAATAAAAGGAAACGGCGAATATATAATGTGCGGTGATAATCAATTTATTTTAGAGCACGGTATTACGGATAAAAATATTATAGGTGTTGTCAAAACCTTAATAATAGATGGCAAGGAAGTTGATGTGGATAAGGATTTAGAATATTTAAAGCATAAAAATAAATATGTTAAGAATATAAAAACAAGATATTTGAAAAGGCGCTTGAAATATAAACTTGATTCTTTAAAGAGATTTTGAAAAGCTTCAATTGCCAAGAAATTATTTTAAAAATTGTCAAGAAATTATTTTAAAAAACTATTGTAGAATGGATTTATATGTGGTAAAATGACTAAGATAGTGTATTGTGGAAATTTATGTACCACTAAATATATTCAAAGGAGATTATAAAATGGCTTACGAAGAGAAAAGAACATCTTATGATGAAGCTACAGGTCTTGAACCTATCATTAAGCTTGTCAGGCAGATTCTCAGCAAATGGTGGCTTATTGTTGTTTTCGTTGTTGTTTTTTCTATTGCCGGTTTTGGTATTGCTAAAATTACATATACCGAAGAATATACGTCAGGCATTATTTTCAACGTTTCCAACAAGGATAGAGAAATTACAGGCTCTGCGGGTATGTATACTACCGCAAGTGACGCTCAGGCCTCCGGTTACATTGCTAACAGCTTTAAAACTATTATTCAGCAAGGCAATGACTTTATAAGTAAGGTGCAGGAAATTGTTGAAACAACTACGGGTGAGGAATATTCTAAAGAGGAGCTTCGCGGTCTTATCAGCGTTGAGGTTGTAACAGATACTACTCTTATAAATGTTGCCGTAAGATCCGGAGATAAGGATTTAACATATGCCGTTGCAACTGCAATTCAAAGTGTTTATCCCGAAATTGCAAAGGATGTTTTTCCAACTGCAAATATCAGTATCGCTGATAACGCTACAAAGGCAAAGCTTGCTTCTGACTCTTCGACTCTTATTTATACAGCGTTCGGCTTCCTTTTGGGTGCGATACTCGCTGTTTTGATTATTCTCATAACTGCTAAAATTCAAAATAAGCTTCTTACCCCTGATGATATCAAAAACAATTTCAATTTGAATATTATTGCAACTGTTTCCGATATCAAGAGCAAAAAGAAAAACGATCGTACAAAGCTTCTTATTACAGATAAAAATGTTGGTCTTCCGTTTATTGAAACCTTCAAGCTTATAAGAACAAAGCTGGAAAATGTTAAACTTAAAAAAGGCTATTCTGTTTTCGCTATTACAAGCTCTACAGAAAGCGAAGGTAAAACAACCTGTTCCGTTAACACTGCTCTTTCCCTTGCAAAAAGCGGTAAATCAGTCCTTCTCATAGATGCAGACTTGAGAAAACCTGCCGTTTGTAAAACACTCGGTATTTCTATCGAGGGAGAAAAAGGTGTTTACGATATTGTTACAGGACAGAAAACCTTTGAAGAATCAGTTAAGTATATAGAAAAGCTTAACCTCTACCTTCTTGTTGCTTCTTCAGCTGTTCAAGACCCTTCCGAAACACTCGCTTCAGAGACTATGGCAAATATTATCAAACAAGCAAGAGAAAATTTCGATTATGTAATTGTTGACTGTCCTCCTGCAGGTGTTGTTGCAGATGCAGCTATTGTTTCTAACTATACCGATGCAATCATTTTCGTTACTGCGGAAGAAGGCGTTGCAATTCCTCAAATTGAATATGCTCTTAGTGATATTATGACAGCAAAGTCAGAGATTCTCGGTTGTATCTATAACCGTGCGGGTAGCAGTAATATCAATTTCGGTGGTAGCAAGTCAGGCTACGGCGGATATTTCTCTAACCGTTACGGCGGATATTATGGTTCATCTTACTATTATGGCAGCAGAGGATCATCTTACTATTACGGTAGCCGTAGCAACCATGGACAAAGTCACAGATCAAAAAAAAGATAATTTATTAAAAGAGGATGTAAAAAAAGCGCAGACCGCATAAAACAATATAAATCAAGGGGTTCAATAGGTTAATTTTTCCTGTAGAACCCCATAATTTATCAAAAAATACAAAAAGTTGAAAAAACAATGTTTTATGCTACAAACAAACTTCGC
>JAZOAO010000031.1:0-27315 GCA_045595505.1 Acutalibacteraceae bacterium
CAGAGATTAGTGAAGAGTGAAGAGTGAAAAGTGAAGAGTGAAGAGTGAAGAGGTAAAAAAATATCCTCGGAACGAGTCCGAGGAATTTTTTTGGTTGCGGAGGTGGGATTTGAACCACACGGCCTCCGGGTTATGAGCCCGACGAGCTACCAGGCTGCTCTACTCCGCGATATTTACTTACACCCTCTCTTGAGTGCTTGAGTATTATAACACTATAATTATATGTTGTCAAGTGTTTTTTATGCATAATTTAACGATAATTTAAAAATTTAAAATCTTAATAACTTCTTAACAAGTTACATAGTAAAAAACATTGATATTTATCTGATTTTGGTATATTATCTTAAATATACTGAAAAAATATGGGAATTATTTTTACATAATATAATTTTCAGTTTAATACAAGGAGTTGCCGTTAAGTCGGTTTTGGAAAGTTAATGAAAAAAGTTTTAATTATTGGCGCAGGGCCTGCTGGTCTTACTGCGGCTTATGAATTAGCAGAAAAATCAAAAGATTTTGAAATCATCGTTTTCGAAGAAAGCGGTGCTTTTGGCGGTATTTCCAAAACGGTCAATTATAAAGGCAACCGAATGGATATGGGCGGGCACCGTTTCTTTTCAAAGGTGCCCGAAGTAAACGAATGGTGGGAAAAGATGCTTCCCACGCAAGGTAGCAAGCCTTTTGATGACATTTCCTTAGGCAGAGAGTCAACTGTTGTTGCAGGTGGTCCTGACCCTGAAAAGACCGACAGAGTAATGCTCCGCAGGAACCGCCTTTCAAGAATTTTCTTTAAAAACAAATTCTTCGACTACCCTGTTTCATTAAAATTTGACACCATAAAAAATATGGGACTTATTACAACAATTATTGTCGGATTCAGTTATCTGAAAACTCTTGTTTATAAACGTGAAGAAAAATCTCTTGAAGATTTTTATATTAACCGCTTTGGTAAAAAGCTTTATTCAATGTTCTTTGAAAATTACACGGAAAATCTTTGGGGCAGACACCCATCAGAAATTTCTCCCGAATGGGGCGCACAGAGAGTTAAGGGTCTCTCCATTATGGCTGTTCTTAAGGACATTTTCGGAAAAATCTTCAACAAGAAAAACAGAACTGTTGAAACCTCGCTTATTGAAGAATTTGCATACCCAAAGCTTGGCCCCGGTCAGCTTTGGGAATTGACTGCCACTGAATTTGAGAAAATGGGCGGTAAGATTATTAAAAATGCCAAGGTTACTGAAATTATAAAAGATGATAATAACAAAATCACAAGCCTTGTTTATGAAAAAGACGGTGAGAGAATCACTGTTGAGGGCGACTATATAATCTCTTCAATGCCAGTTAAAGATTTAGTCATGGGAATGAATGATGTACCCGAGGAATACAGAGAAATTGCAAAAGGACTTCCCTACCGCGATTATATGACTGTTGGAGTTCTTGTCCCAAAACTTAATCTCAAAAACGAAACCAAAACCAAAACCATTGGCAATATTGTGCCAGATAACTGGGTTTATGTTCACGATAAAAACGTGAAAATGGGACGTTTTCAGATTTATAACAACTGGTCACCATATATGGTTAAAGACCTTGAAAACACAGTCTGGATGGGATTGGAATATTTCTGCAACGAGGGTGACGAAATGTGGTCACAAAGTGACGAAGATTTCGCAAAATCAGCAGTTAAAGAAATGGTTATTATGGGATTGATTGACAACGAAAGCGATGTTCTTGACACTCATGTTGAAAGAGTGAAAAAAGCTTATCCAGCTTATTTTGACACATACGAAAAAATGGACGATTTAAGAGAATACCTTAACACAATCCCTAATCTTTTCTGCGTTGGAAGAAACGGTCAGCACCGCTACAACAATATTGACCACAGTATGTGCACATCCTTCGAAGCGGTTAAAAACATTCTTTCGGGTGAAGCAAATAAAGATAACATCTGGAATGTTAACACAGAAAAAGAATATCACGAAGGAAAATAATTTTAAAGGCATCCTTGCGGGTGCCTTTTCTGTTGTAAAGTTTACTTAATTATGTTATATTTGAACTATACTATTGAAAGGAGAGTCATAAATGACACAGGAACATTTCTTTCGTAATGCTGAATGGGTTGGTGCAGAAAATCGCAACGAAAAAACCTTTTCTGTTTTAAGAGGAAAATTTGAGCTTAAAGATTTTAAAAATGTAAAGCTTAATATATTAGGTCTTGGTTTTTTCAAGTGCTACATAAACGGAAAATGTATAAATTCTGATACATTTCTCCCCCTCTCTTCTGATTTTGAAAACACTTGCGACCCTGTCGATGAGGTCATCTCAGCTCACAGAATTTATGTACCGCAATTTGACATAACTCCTTTTGTAAAAAAAGGCAGAAACAGTATTGCAATCCATTTCGGTGGTGGTTGGTACACCTTCGAAAATCGCACCTTTGGTTTGCCAAAAGCGATTTACTGTATCACTGCCGAAGCTGAAAACGGTGATGTGAATTTCGTATCTGACGAAAATTGCCGTATTGGTGAAAGCTTTATAAACGACTATAGCTTAGTAAAATACGAGTGCCATAATCTCTGCAATTATGATGATTGCTTCGGTGAAAATTTTGACGATTCAAATTGGGAAAATGCAGTATTAACAGAAAGCCTTGATACTGAATACTGCTCCACAAACTGTCCCTGTGACAAATTGATTGAAGAAAAGCCTGTCAAAATAATTAAGGCAACTGACAATTCCGTAATTTATGACTGCGGTGAAAACACCACGGGCTACCCTGTTTTAGAAATCGATGCCGAAAAAGGTGAAAAAATTACTGTTAATTTCTCGGAGGAAATTTTGCCCGACGGTACATTAGACCCTGATCACACACAAGGTCAGCAATTCACAGTTGTTTCCGATGGTAAAGTAGCTTTAGCACAACCTGAATTCACCTGGTTTGGTTTCAGATATTTTGAGGTTACCGGAAAAGCTGTCCCCAAATGCGTTAAAGTCATTTTTGCTGATGTGCCTGTTTCTTCCACCTTTGACTGCGACAACGAAACTCTTAACTGGATTTATAAAACCTTTATACACACAATGCATTGCAATATGCACACAGGTCACCCCTCGGACTGTCCTCACCTTGAAAGAAGAGGCTATACAGGCGACGGTCAGCTTACCTGCCACGCGGTTTTGACAACCCTTGATGCAAAAGACTTTTACGAAAAATGGATGCAGGACATTGGTGACTGTCAAGATATATTAAGCGGTCACATTCAATACACCGCACCATATCTTCACAGCGGTGGTGGTCCCGGTGGTTGGGGATGCGCCATTGTTGAGGTGCCCTATCAGTTATATAAGCATTATGGTGATAAAGAAATTCTCCAAAAATATTACCATAATATGAGACGATATATAGACTACCTGGAAGCTCATTCAGATTACGGACTTGTTACAAGCGACAAGGAAGGTAACTGGTGTCTCGGTGATTGGTGCGGACCTAACATTCTTTACCCCGACAGAGACATCACCTCTCATAATCAGCAGGTTGTTCTGCCTGCTCCTATGGTAAACACTTACTTTATGGTTAAATCTCTAAAGCAAATGTGTGAGATTGCAAAAATCATCGGCAAGAATGAAGATATAGCCGAATATGAAGGAAAAATCACATACCGTAAGGGTGCTATAACTGCTGCATATTTCAACACCTTTGACGATAACTTTATTATGAATGTTCAGGGTGCAAACTCATTTGCAGTTGATTTGGGTCTTGGTAACGAAAATACCTATAAAAATATGGTTAGATATTATAAAAAATTAGGCTTTTACGATACAGGTATTTTTGCAACTGATATTGTAACCCGAGTGCTTTTCGAGAATGGCGACAGCGACCTTGCAATAGACCTTTTAACTCACGATGGCGACCAAGGGTTTGAGCATTGGCGCAAAAACGGTGCTACCACATTCCACGAATATTGGGACTCTAACCGTAGCCGTTCCCACTCTCACCCAATGTTTGGCGCACCCGTTGCTTATCTTTTCGAATACCTTTTAGGTATAAAGCAGGAAGAAGGTACAGCAGGTTATAAGTCACTTGTTATCGAACCGCAAGGTATTTCACGCTTTGGCAGAATGAGTGGCAGTATCACAACACCAAACGGAATTGTAGCAATTAGTTATAAAAAAATTGATGGTAAAGTGAATTTTGAAATTATAATCCCCGAAAATACGAAAGCTGTTTTCAAATATAAAAACAAAGAAATTGCTCTCAATCGAGGTGAGAACAAATTTGAAATAAATTCACAAAATCAAGGGTTATAAAGCCTCAAATCACTACATTTTTCCTATTTACAATTTTTTTCTTATTTGTTATCATAAAAAATATAAATATGTTCCCGAGGTGATTTAGATGGATAAGATTTTATTCGGTACAGGCGGTTGGCGTGCAGTTATCGGCAAGGATTTCATTTGTGAAAACGTGCGCCGTGTTGCAAAAGGCATCAGCCTTCTTATGAAAGAAGATAATAAAGCGGACAAGCCTGTTATTATCGGCTTTGACAGACGCTTTCTTTCAGAAAATGCGGCAAAATGGGTTGCAGAGGTCCTTACCAACGAGGGCATAAAGGTGCTTTTTATGGAGCGTTCTGCACCTACTCCCCTTGTTATGCACACTGTTAAGGACAGAGGTCTTGATTTCGGTATCGAAATTACCGCAAGTCACAACCCCTCTAATTATAACGGAATAAAGCTGATTGTTGAGGAAGGCAGAGATGCCCCTATTGAAACAACCTGTCGCCTTGAAAAACTCATTGAAGAAATAGAAAATGTAGAATTCACAGAGTTTGATGTTGCAGTTAAAAAAGGGCTTGTTGAATATATCAACAATCCTTTCAACAAATTCCTTGATGATATTATTAATTTAATTGATATGGATGCTCTTCGCAACAGAGGTCTTCGTGTTCTTTTTGATACTATGCACGGTTCGGGAACATATCCTCTCCTTGTTATTTTCTATACCGCAAGATGCACCATTGACACAATGAATGTAAATAAAGATGCTTATTTCGGCGGTGTTATGCCTGCTCCCTCAGAAAAAAGTCTCGTTACCTTAAAGAACTCCGTTGTAAACGGCGGTTACGATTTCGGTATTGCTATGGACGGTGACGGTGACAGACTCGGCATCATTGACTCCAACGGCAAATATATCAATGCTAATGAAATCCTTTGCCTTTTATACTATTACCTTGTTAAATATAAAGGTTGGCGCGGTCCGGTTGTAAGAAACCTCGCAACAACTCATATGCTTGATAAAATTGCTGAGTCCTTCGGTGAAAAATGCTATGAAGTCCCCGTTGGTTTTAAATATATTTCTTCGAAAATTGATGAGGTTGATGCAGTTTTGGGCGGTGAATCCTCCGGCGGTCTTACAGTAAGAGGTCACATTCACGGCAAAGACTCTGTTTATGCGGCATCTCTTTTTGCAGAAATGGTAAGTGTCACAGGCGAATCTCCCTCTCAAACTCTTGAAAGGCTTCGTAAAGAATTCGGTGACTTCTCAATGGTTGAAGACGATATGCGCTTTGACCCTGCAATCAAACCTATGGTTGAAAAAACTCTTATGGTTGAAAAACGCCTTCCTGTTTTCCAGGATGAAATAGTAAAGGTTAATTATGAGGATGGCTGCAAGGTTTATTTTGAAGACGGATTTGTTATCTGCCGTTTCTCAGGTACAGAACCTCTTTTAAGAATTTTTGCAGAAAGCACCAATCCCGTAAGAGCAAAAGAATATATTGAAACATTTAAGAAATTTTTGTTTGATTAAGAGGCGATTTTATGAATATCTGGCACGATATTAACCCTGAAAGGATTTCACGTTCTTCTTATGTTGCTGTTATTGAAATCAGCAAGGGTAGTAAAATGAAATATGAGCTTGATAAGGAAACCGGTCTTTTAATGCTTGACCGCGTTCTTTATACCTCTACCCACTACCCTGCTAACTACGGCTTTATTCCCAGAACCTACGCTAAAGACAATGACCCTTTGGACGTGCTTGTGCTTTGCTCGGGAAATATTCAACCTATGTCACTTGTTGAATGCTACCCAATAGGCGTTATCACAATGCTTGATAACGGCGCACCCGATGACAAAATCATTTCGATTCCCTTTAATGACCCCACTTACAGCTCGTATAAGGATATAAGTCAACTTCCGAAACACGTTTTTGATGAAATGAAGCACTTTTTCTCCGTATATAAAACTCTCGAAAGCAAGGAAACTGCTATTGATGAGGTCAAAGGCGTTCTTGATGCGGTTGCAATTATTGAAGATGCTATAAAAGAATACGATGAAAAATTCGGAAAATAATCCAATTTTGTTAAAAAATCTCTTGCATTTAAAATCAGTTTGTGGTACTATATATGACTGTATGATACGAAAAAAGGAGGTGCCGTAATGCCCAATATTAAATCTGCAAAGAAGAGAGTTGTTGTTAATGCAACAAAAGCTGCAAGAAACAAAGCTACTAACTCTGCTCTTAAAACTGCTATTAAAAAAGCTAATGCAGCTATCGATGCTAACGATGCAGCAAAGGCTGATGCTGTTAAGGTTGCTGTTAAGAAAATCGACCAGGCTGCTGCTAAAGGTCTTCTCCACAAGAACAACGCAGCTCATAAGAAATCACAGCTCGTTAACAAGCTTAACAAATCCAACTAATTGTTGGACAAAAGAAACCCCACAGCAAAACGCTGTGGGGTTTCTTTTTGTCTGATTGCAAATTTTCATAAAAAAGTTTTCTTTTTTCGATTTTCAATTATTTCAATATCAATCACATCTAACAATATTTGTTCGCTGATATACCGTTTACTATTTTCCACTGGGACAGGTGACGATTCTATGTCTCAGAGCTTTTTACACAAAACAATCCCCAATCCTATTAAATTTTAAAGAGCAAAAACCTTGATTTTAAAGGCTTTTCAAGACTTTTCAGAACAACACACAGAACCGTCCCCTGTCTTGCCTTCTTAAAACCTTACTTTTTCAGTGGTTTCGAACCGTCCCCTGATTGGTCCCCTTTTTCAGTGGTTTCGAACAGTCCCCTGTCTTACCCAAATTGCTGTGTTACCCTATCTTGTCTACGCAAAACAAATAACATATTTATTGCTTTCTTTTGCTTTTTCAAACAATTCTATAACATCACCATAAACAGTGTTGGGGAATTTCCGTGTTTTTTTTATGCATATATCGAGAGATTCTGGTGGAATTATTGTTATGCCATATTCTGAAATTCCTGTCCATGGATTGTGTTCACAGGTCAAAGTTGGAACTCTTTTCAATTTTCTGTTAATACAATAAAAAAGGTCAGAATCAATACTTATGGCATTTAATTTTCTTAAAGCATCTTCCCAATCTACAGACACATCAATAATATCTGAATAATCGTATTCGTTATCATACTTATCTATTATTGCAAAATCAATTGTGCTCATAAAATTTCACCTTATCTTCCAAATGAAAGGATTTGTTTACCATCATTTGTTAAAAGAATATACCTTCCATCGTTCCTATTTTTATATTTCTTCGAAGGAATTCGCCCTGTACCTTTTGTTATTTTATATTTTTTCTTTAATTTTGTGTTTGAAAGTTTAGGACAGGGGACGGTTCTATGTCTTAGAGCTTTTTACACAAAACAATCCCCAATCCTATTAAATTTTAAAGAGCAAAACCCTTGATTTTAAAGGCTTTTCAAGACTTTTAAGACCGAGACACAGAACCGTCCCCTGTCTTGCCTCGTTAATTTGTAAAAAAGGGCGATTTTGCGATTTAAACCGCCCTTTATAAACTTGAAAAAACAACGAAAAGCCTTGATATACAAGGGTTTATGGCTCAATCATAGAACCGTCCCCTGTGCATCTTCTATCTCTGTGCTATTAAATTAACAACGCCACCAAAAATATAGCTTACAATTATAAAGTAGAAAAAGCACTTTGCAATAATTCTCTTACTTTTAGAAAAGTGTGTATCTTTACTAACTAAAAACAGCAACCACAATATTGGTAAAAAGAATATTATTGTTCCAGTCGCATTTATTACTAAATTATCGAAAGATATATTTCTATTTTTTAAAATAGATACACAAAAAAACTCAACTACTATTAAACAAATTAAAATTTTATATTTTTTACTCATTTCGTCACTCTTAATAATAACCTTCACATAATCAGGGGACGGTTCTGTGATTGGATTGTTTTATACGGAAAACTCTCCCTGATTTTATATTAAAATATGCTGAAAAACCTTGATATACAAGGGATTACGGCTCAATCACAGAACCGTCCCCTGTCTTGCCTCCCCTGTCTTGCCTCTTTCCACTGTGCTATCTTATCCCCTGATTGGTTCTATAGTATTTAATATTTCACCAACATCTATTTGGGGTCTGTATACAATTTCAGGATTAGTTATAGGCCAAAGAAGTATTGCAATATTTTGGTAATCGTAGTAATAAGAAATTTCTATTATTTTTTTATTGCTTTCTATTAGAATAGTTCCACTTGATATCGTGGGTTCAAAGGCATGTGATAAGCGTTCATCCTTATCGCAGAAAACGGACGATACTGCACAAATAGTGCTCTGATCTATGTCGTATGTTTTGCTTATATCTAATGTTGGCTCATAACTTTCAAATTCATTCGCTTCATATACAGATAATTGCCCCTTGACACTTCCTGTATCAAACTCATAATTTCCGTATTCTAAAGAAAGTAAAACCTCTTTATTTGTTTCTATTGATTCAATATTTACTCTTGCAGGCACTTCAACGTCTGCAAAGACTAAATATACAAGACCACATGACAATAATAAGCCTAACATACATAAATATACTCTTTTATGTCTTTGTTTAAATATTGAATATATTAATGTTATTAACAAAATTATAGGTGTAATAATTGAAACCAACATAACTATAAAACGAAATGGTACTAAAATCCACATCAAAATAATTTCTAATGTACTCATAATTTCACCCCATTATCTTTGGAAAGTAGATAGGACAGGGGACGGTTCTATGTCTTAGAGCTTTTTACACAAAACAATCCCCACATCCTATTAAATTTTAAAGAGCAAAACCCTTGATTTTAAAGGCTTTTCAAGACTTTTTGGAAGAAGACACAGAACCGTCCCCTGTCTTGCTTCCCCTGTCTTGCTCGATAAATTTTAAAAGCTGAAAAGCCTTGATTTACAAGGGTTTACGGTTCAATCATAGAACCGTCCCCTGATTGGTCTCGTGCCACCCAAGCATCTGCGTAAAGAACCTTTGTTTTAGGGAACTTCCAATAATTAGGGATAAGGATTCTATCACATGAATGTATATCCCACATAATAAAGATTTTTCGTTTTTCTTGTAGGAATTGCTCGGCTTTGTTTTCTAAAATGATACTTGGGTTTAGTAGACAATCCCAAAGATAACCAGTATAACATAACCCATCACTAAACATCTTTTTTGATTCAATGTTTTCTTTATAATAGGTCGAAACAGTATCTACAAAATTTTTTATGTAGTTACAACGCAAAGCATCTGATTTTTTTGAATCTAATACGACCATCTTTTCCCCTCCTCTACTCAAATATTTTGATAGTACCTTTTACCCCGGTACTTGTTACATAATTGATATGTGAATAATTATGAGGATTAGGAAATTGATGAGCGCCCTCTATTCTCAAGGCTGTTCCACCAGATTGATTAATTAGCTACATAGCTTGAGCTTTGGACGGAACGCCTCCATTTAAAGAAGTGATTGTTCCACCTTTACCAACAGTTGAAACATTTTCTCTCCATGTTTTATCACCAACCCAACCTTTTCCGCCAACTCCCCTTGACGAAGAATTTCCTCCACAAGTATTGTGTACGAGAAAAAATCAGGGGACGGTTCTGTGTCCAGTTGGTTTTACACAAAACAATCCCAAATCCTATTAAAATTTTAAAGCAAAAACCTTGATTTTAAAGGCTTTTCAAGACTTTTAAGACCGAGACACAGAACCGTCCCCTGTCTTGTCTTGTCTTCTTGTCTTGCAAAATATAACGCAAAAAACAGCAACAAAGAAAATAATTATAAATATCAAAAAAACATACATTTTTATTGAACGCTCAGTATTAACATTGTAAAGTATTAATTCATTTTTCATATTGTCAATCTTAATAAGCTGTGAATATGAAACTGATATTATGTTCAACGGTCCCATTTGGTTCCTTAGTATATACTTGTTGTCATTGATTGAAATTTCTTTTTGGTTTATATTTCTCCATAGTTTACTAGTGTTAACATCATCTGTATCAGTCAGAAATATATTTATTAATTGCAAGTCTGGCGTTAATTCAATAATTAATGAACTTCTAACAAGAAATAATAAATAATTATCACCATTCCATTTAACATAATAACTTCCATTATCATTAAAACTAAAACAATTTAAAATTTTGTTATTATCTAAAATACAAACCCTATTATTTTCTAATGCCAAAAGAATACGCTCATCTCTTGATACATCAAAACTAACGATAGCTTTATTGGTTTCTCTCCCAAAATCTAAATTTAAGACTTTTACATCTAAATTATCCCAAATTAACTCTATCTCTTCAGATGATAATGGTATTGTTTTAAACCCATAAAAATTACTAGCACCCGAACTTATTATTAAATGTTCAAGTATTAATGTGATAATAAAAACACATAAAATTTTCTTAAACATATTCATTTTTACCACTCCATTATTTTTACACAAACACTGTCAATGGTATCAAAAACATTAGTTGTAGTAGATATTGGAAATGTTTCTCCCCACTCGACAGAAAAAATCAGGGGACGGTTCTGTGATTGGATTGTTTTATACGGAAAACTCTCCCTGATTTTATATTAAAATATGCTGAAAAACCTTGATATACAAGGGATTACGGCTCAATCATAGAACCGTCCCCTGATTGGTTTCCCCTGTCTTGTTCTCCCCTGATTGGTCCGTCTTGTGATTGTCTTCTGCACTTAATAAAGTTTCAAATTCTTTTAAAGAACCTTTTGAAAGTAAGTTTTTTTGGCAAACAATATCTGGAACAGGCAAAAAAGGTGAAAGTTTAACAAAATAGAATTCTCCATAATCCACAATTTTTTTTACAGAACAGATTTTTAATTTATACTTTTCGCTTGATGTTACAGAAAAAATATGCTTATTTTCAACATACACTCTCTTAATTAACATATCTTTATTACCTTTTTTTGATAAAACATTAGCTAACAAACAAATTAATACCACAACAAGAGGATAAATCCAAATAAATCTTAATACTCCTATTCTGTACGCAAAGAACACTACTAATGGGGTAATACAAAAAGAAACAATAATAAAAAGGAACTGTAGTTTCTTGACAATTTTTTTTAGATAAAACAACTTTGCATTACCAGATAATTCACCACTAAATTCAATCATATCTTTTCTCCTCATTCATAAACACCATATTGTGGTGAATAATTACTATCATCTATATTAACAGAATCCCATTCTATCGGTTCTAAATCAATCAATAAAAATGGTGCAACCACTATTGCCACAGTATCAAACGCTAACGCACCAATACAAAAGGCTTGTGAACCTGCAGACACACCTACAACAGCAGTAGCAGGCATAGATATTAACATTGAAATACTGCCACCTACAGCCATACCAAGTGAAGCACCTAGGAGGACAGGGGACGGTTCTGTGTCCAGTTGGTTTTACACAAAACAATCCCAAATCCTATTAAAATTTTAAAACGGCAAAAACCTTGATTTTAAAGGCTTTTCAAGACTTTTTGGAAGAAGACACAGAACCGTCCCCTGTCTTGTCTGATTGGTTCTGTCCCTGATTGTTCTTTATTTCCAAATGTATTCCCGCCATTATTGCGTATACACCAAAGAATAACATAAACACAACTAATGGCATCCAAAAAAATTCTGAAACTGGTGATTGATTATTAAAAAAATAAAAAAAACATATTAAAATTTGTATTACGATAAAAATAATAGAATTTATTTTTATAGCAATTCTAATATTACCATAAACCTTATTTTTCTTAAAGACATCGCTATACCAATATTTCTCTTTGGAGTTCATTTTTAATAACTGTACTGTTGGAATAATTACAATCATATATAGAAAGCAAAGAAATATTGCCATAAAGAAAGAAATCGTTTGATTAAACATAGATTTATCTTCGTTTGTAAAAAAAATAATCTCTCTCAAAATTAATAAAAAAGGATAAATGAAAAAAATAAATGTTGTTAAAAAATAGTATAATTTAAATCTTATACACAGATATTTTTCCATAATACGCCTAATCAACATAGTTAATAATCTCACTCTTTCTTTTTTTCAACCAGGAAGAAATACCACTTAAAAATGCAGAAAACTGAAAAAAATCAGGGGACGGTTCTGTGATTGGATTGTTTTATACGGAAAACTCTCCCTGATTTTATATTAAAATATGCTGAAAAACCTTGATATACAAGGGATTACGGCTCAATCATAGAACCGTCCCTGATTGGTTTTAATTATATTCTATTTTGATAGAAGTTGCAAGTCGATTTGTAAAAAAGGGCGATTTTGCGATTTAAACCGCCCTTGATTCAATTGAAAAAGGTGTTAATCGGGATTTTCAGAATGGGACACAACTCCGTCCACTGTCCTGGGTCAATCATAGGATTGCGTCCCCTGATTGTTACTGCCGACATAATGCTCAATAAACTCTTTTAATTGTAAATCTTTCTGTAGAGCATCAAGGTAAATTAAGACAACTCTATCAATACATAAATTTGAAAAACGTATACTATGGTTAGCAATTATTTTTCTTTCTTTTGACGTTAAAGTATTTGGTGTTAATACTGCGAACGAATGTCCTTTGAAATTTCTGATATAATAGACATTTGAAAAGTAATCCCAATTGAACTGCTTGTTGTTTTTATGATTCCCATCAGTTATCAACAAACCTACATCATCAAAAAATACAGTGATTTTTGATGAATTATATAATGTTTTCGTTAGACTTATGGCTAACAAACAAAATATAAAGGTGAAGAAAGTAGGAAAACCAAATTCTTGGAAACTAAAAACAAAAGCAACAAAAGAGAATATAGTAATAATTATCGTCAGCGGAACAAACCACATATATGATCTATATGGACGATAAATGATAAAGTCATTAATATTCATTATATTACTCCTGGATAGGACAGGGGACGGTTCGAAACCACTGAAAAAGTCCGATTAAATTTCTAAATTTGCAAAATGGAAAAATCAAGGTCATTTTGTTTGATAAAAGCCGACTTTTTTCATTACTTTGTCAAGAGTTCTCCGGGAAATTCTTGTTGCAAGGTCTGCGCCTTTCTTCATACATTCTTCAAGATATTTCTTATCATTGATAAGCTCTTTATAGCGAGCCTGAACGGGTGCAAGCTCATCAATTACTGCCTGACCCACTGCTGTTTTAAAGTCACCGTAGCCTTTGCCGTCAAACTCTTTCTCGATTTCCTCGAAGGATTTGCCTGTGCAACAGGAATAAATTGTCATAAGGTTATTTATGCCGTCCTTACCCTCTGCATATTTAACACATGCCTCGCTGTCTGTAACCGCAGATTTAATTTTCTTCATAATCACATCAGGCTCGTCAAGCATCGAAATATATGATTTAGGGTTATCGTCGGACTTGCTCATCTTATGAGCGGGGTCCTGAAGAGAGCAGATTTTTGCACCTGCCTTGCCTATAAAGGGTTCGGGCATTTTAAGAACATTGCCGTAAATTGTATTAAAACGGTCAACAATGTTTCTTGCAAGCTCAAGATGCTGTTTCTGGTCTGCGCCAATAGGCACAAAATCTGCGCCGTAAACGAGGATATCTGCTGCCATAAGCACGGGGTAATCAAAAAGTCCTACGGAAATATTACCGCCTAATTTCCGGCTTTTTTCTTTGAATTGAGTCATTCTTGCAGCCTCACCGAACTGAGTATAGCAGTTGAGAATCCAACCAAGCTGAGCGTGGGTGGGAACGTGGCTCTGAACGAAAACAATATTCTTTTCAGGGTCAATGCCGAGAGCTAAAAGTAGCGCATAAAGTTCAAGCGTATTCTTTTTAAGCTGAGCGGGATTTTCGCGGAATGTGGGCACTGTTATAGAGTGCAAATCCGCAACACCGTAAAGACAGTCATAATCCTCGCACATATTTTTCCAGTTTTTGAGTGCACCAAGGTAGTTACCCAAGGTGGGTGTACCTGTAGGCTGAATGCAACTCAAAACAATTTTCTTTCTTTCGGGAATTTGGTTTTCCATTTGTATTTACTCCGTTGATTATATTTATTTCTTAGAAAAGTCCTGTAATTTTGCCGTTCTCGTCAACGTCAATACGCTCTGCTGCAGGGCTCTTGGGAAGTCCGGGCATAGTCATAATATCGCCTGTGAGAACAACAATGAAGCCTGCACCTGCAGATACCTTAAGATTTCTTACTGTAACCTTGAAATTTTCGGGAGCTCCGAGCTTCAACGGGTCATCGGAAAAGCTATACTGAGTTTTTGCAATACATACGGGAAGATTTCCGAAGCCGTCCGCTTTGAGCTGCTCAAGCTGTTTCTTTGCATTGGTTGTGAATTCTATTCCGTCACCGCCGTAAACCTTTGTTACAACTGCTTCGATTTTTTCTTCGATTGAAGAGTCGGTTTCATAAGAGAATGTGAAGTTAGAGTTATCTTCCTCTTCGCAAAGGCGAACAACTTCTTTTGCAAGCTCTACGCCACCTTTACCGCCGTCTGCCCAAACAGTTGAAAGAACTGTATTAACGCCAAGCTCTTTACATTTATTGATAATAAAATCAATTTCGTTATCTGTATCTGTGGGGAAACGGTTAACCGCAACAACACAGGGAAGCTTATAAACATTTTTGATATTTGAAACGTGGCGAAGAAGGTTAGGAATACCCTTTTCAAGTGCTTCAAGGTTTTCCTCGCCAAGCTGGTCTTTTTTAAGACCGCCGTGCATTTTGAGAGCTCTTACCGTTGCAACAACTACAACTGCATTGGGCTTAATTCCTGCCGCACGGCATTTGATATCAAGGAATTTTTCTGCACCAAGGTCTGCACCGAAGCCGGCTTCTGTAATTGCATAGTCTGCTGTGCTCATTGCCATTTTTGTTGCAAGAACAGTATTACAGCCGTGAGCAATATTTGCAAAAGGTCCGCCGTGAACGAATGCGGGTGTACCTTCAAGGGTCTGAACAAGGTTGGGCTTAACCGCATCAACAAGAAGAGCGGTCATTGCCCCCTGAGCTTTAATATCACCGCAAGTAACGGGTTTGCCGGAATAATCGTAAGCAACAACAATTCGGGAGAGTCTTTCTTTAAGGTCTGTTACAGATGTTGCAAGGCAGAAAACCGCCATAATTTCACTTGCAACGGTAATATCAAAGCCATCCTCACGGGGAACGCCCTGCATTCTTCCGCCAAGACCGTCAACGATGTTACGAAGCTGTCTGTCGTTCATATCAACGCAACGCTTCCAGGTAATACGCTTTACATCAATACCGAGAGCATTACCCTGCTGAATATGGTTATCAAGCATTGCGGCAAGAAGGTTGTTTGCAGCGCCTATAGCGTGAAAATCCCCTGTGAAATGAAGGTTAATATCCTCCATGGGAACAACCTGAGCATAACCACCGCCTGCAGCACCGCCCTTAACACCGAAAACGGGTCCGAGAGAGGGCTCACGAAGAGCAACACAGGTATTATAACCGCAAAGGTTCATTGCATCTGCAAGACCGATTGTTGTAGTAGTTTTGCCTTCACCTGCAGGTGTGGGAGTAATAGCAGTAACAAGAACAAGTTTACCTTGCTTATCGCTTTTTTTTAGGTAAGATAAATCAATTTTCGCTTTGTACCAACCATAAGGTTCAAGGTACTCCTTATCTACTCCTGCTTTTTCAGCAATTTCGGTGATGGGTTTCATTTTACAATTCTGTGCAATTTCAATGTCGGTAAGGTATGCCATTTTTTCTTTCTCCCCTATATTTTAATTTTATTCTTGAATATTTAATTTCTCACGGCAAAGGTTTTTGAAAAACTCAAAATTTTCTTCACCGCAAACATCAATATTATTGATTAGCGAATTCTGATAATCATCAAAAAGCTTTTGCTTTTTTTGAGGGCTTCTCTGCGCTTCAATCTGATTTACCAAATCGTTAAAGGATTCGTTTATAAAGCCACGAATAATTCTGTCCCTACGCTCATTTATATCGTTCATCTGGTCAGTGGGACCATTGCCCTCAAAACGCCAATAGGGTTCAATTTTCATAAGATTTTCGGTACTTTCAATCAAATCCTTAAAGGAACTGAAAAACACCTGCGGATATTTTGTTGTATTAACATTTCTTGCGGCGGTTGAGCCGATTTTTATATTTTTTACAACATAATTATTAATTGCTGTTATAAGCAAATCCTGGGAAAGCAATTTTCGTGTAACAGGAATTGAAGAAACTATTTTCTGTATTGCTATTCGTTCTTCCCTGTCAAAATCCCTTGGCTTGTGAACATAACCCACGGGTTCTTTTTTCTTTTTTAAAAAATCAAACATATCAATATTTGTCCTTTATTTTGTAGCCTGTTTTATCATAAGCGCTTGTGTATGAACCGCTGACCGCTCTGACGGTATAACGATAGGTTTTACCTTTTTTAGCAGTTTTATCGGTATAGGAAATTGTTGAAGCTGAAACCGTAGCAATTCTCGTCCACTCGTCCTCGCCGTTTAACTTGCGATAGATGCGGTATTTATCGGCACCCGAAATTTTATTATATTTAACGGTAATTCCCGACTTTGTGCTTTTTGCACTTGATATAACGGGTTTCTTTAAATATTCTGTTGTTTTGTAATTATAGCCGCTTACTGTGGGGTTATTAACCGCTTTAACGGAATAGGTATATTTAACACCACTCTTGGCAGTTTTATCTGTATACGAGAAGGTTGAGTTATTTAGTTTTTTTATTAACTCCCAGCTACCGTTACTCTTTTTTCTGTATACTCGGTAAGAGGTTGCACCGCTAACCTTTTTCCAGCTAACCTTTACGCCTGTGGAGGTATTACTCACAGAAGAGAGCTTTGGGGCAGACACACATTTCACGCTAATGCCGTTTGTATTATATTCACTGACACCATTAGCATCATAAGCGCGAACAGTATAGTAATAGGTCTGATTATTTGAAGCCTTTGTATCTGTAAAATAAAGCTTTGATTTAGCAACAGTTCCGATATTCTCCCAATAGGTGTCGCCTTTTTGCTTTCTGTATATGTTATAGTTTGTTGCGGTTGAAACCTTTTCCCAGGTTACTTTTACACCTGACGCTGTGTTTGTTGCAGAGGAAAGCTTTGGTGTTGGTATGTAATAAGCTGAAATGCCGTCTGTAAAATATTTGCTGACACCTGCTGAATTATAAGCTTTTACCGTATATGTATTTTTATATGAAGAAAATGGACTTTTATCTGTATAAGTGGTTGTGTTTTTGCCCTTTATAGTTGCGATTTGCACGTAGGAACCCGATTTATTTTTGCGATATATGTAATAGCCTTCTGCATCGGAAGATAATGTCCACTGAATTGCAACTCCCGTTGTGGTTTGCTTTGCAGAAACAAGCTTCGGTGTAATAGCCTGTGACGAGCGATAAGTAACACCAAACATATTGCAATATTTATGCCCTGCAGAATTTGTGGGCGCGTAAATTTTTGCATTTTCGTCAACTGTGCAATAAACAAACACATCTAAAGAATAGCCTGTAAGCGATGCATAATATGCGGCATTTTCCTCTGTAACTGCTTCGTGGGATATACCCTGCTGGTCAAGCATCATTGAAAGCCCTTCGAAATCGAAAGCATAAATAAATGCAAGAGAGCAATAACCGAGATATTTTACAGAGGTTGGCAAATGCACTGCCGAAAGACTGTTGCAAGCAAGAAATGCAGAGTCATAGATGCTTTCAACACCATTCAGAATATTGATGGTTGAAAGCTCTGTGTTGCCCGCAAAAGCCTGCATTCCGATACTTTTAACAGTACCGGGGATTGTAAAGACAGTATGCTTGCAGTTCAAAAATGCATAAGCACTTATTTCAGTTACGCTACCGGGTATAACAAAGGTGTTTTCCCCGCCGTTTGCATTTCTTCCTATTGGGTATGCAATGAGCTTTGTTAAATCCTTGGAATACAGAACTCCGTCAACTGCTGTAAAATACGGATTTTCGGGGTGAACCTTATACTCCTTAAAGCTTTGGGAATTAAAAATCGTTCCGTTAAAGGTTTCAAGGCTTTTAGGAAGAGTTACTGTGGTGATAGCGGTATCTGCGAAAGCAGAATCACCGATAAATTCAATAGACTCCGGTAAGGTTACGCTTTCGAGATATGCTTCTCCGTAGAATGCGCCTTCCATAATACTTTTTACGCCGTTTTCAATTATCAATTCTGTAATATAGCATTGCTTTTGTTGTTGAATTGTAAACCAGGATTCGTCCGTGCCGTTGGGCATATAACCGTCACCGCTCAATTTTAAAGTAGCGGTATTTTGCAAAGTATTGTAAGAAAACTCCCAATAAATTGTACCGTTACCCTCAGCAGAAGTGTCCTGCATTTCGCCTGTTTCGGTACCTGTAAAAAGACCTGCTGAAGCGGTAGTTCCAAAAGACATAAAAATACTCAAGCTCATAACAAGTGTAAGCATCAAACATAAAATTCTTTTCATAACATCGCTCCTTTTTATAAATTATAACTCAATTATATATTATAATTTCCTTTATATAAAAAGTCAATAATAGGAAAAAGAAAACAACGGTAAAACCGATGTTTTCTTTAAGAAACAGTTATTTTTTCTCCGTCCCATTTACAAAGCAACGCTCTTTTTTCTTTGATTTCTCCCGATAGATATTTTTCCGCAAGAGCGTCCTCCACTAAAGCGGTTACTGCCCTTCTCAAAGGTCTTGCACCGTAAATCAAATCAAAACCGCTTTTAGAAACAGCATCTACAACACTTTCATCAAAATCAATTTCAATTCCCGATTTATTGCACCTTGCTTTAAGCTCCGCAAGCATTCTGCTTGCAATTTCCCTGATTTCTGTTTCACCCAGAGCTTCAAAAATTATAATTTCATCAATTCGGTTTATAAATTCGGGCTTAAAAAACTTTTTAATTTCTTCATTTACAAGACTCTTAATTCGTTCTCGGCGTTGAGAAATTGCATCCTCCCCTGCAAAGCCCATTGCACTTTTATTATTGGAAATCAATTCTGCTCCTATGTTTGATGTCATTATGACAACACTGTTTTTAAAATCTGTTTTTCGCCCCGAGGAATCGGTAAGCATACCATCCTCCATTACTTGCAAAAGAATATTAAAAACATCACTGTCGGCTTTTTCAATTTCATCAAAAAGCACTATGGAATAAGGGTTTCGCCTTACCTTTTCTGTTAACTGACCGCCCTCGTCAAAGCCAACATAGCCGGGCGGAGAGCCTACAAGGCGTGAAACGGAATGTTTTTCCATATATTCGGACATATCAATTCTTATAATCTGCTGTTCCGAACCGAAAAGGCATTCTGCAAGTGCCTTTGTAAGCTCCGTTTTTCCGACTCCCGTCGGACCTAAAAACAAAAACGAGCCAATGGGACGTTTGGGGTTTTTGAATGCGGAGCGACCGCGTCTTATTGCTTTTGAAACGGCACTTACGGCTTCCGTCTGCCCCACAATGCGTTTGTGCAAAAATTCTTCCAGCTTTAAAAGCTTTTTACTTTCTTCCTCTGTAAGCTGTGAAACGGGCACACCCGTCCAGGCAGAAACAACATCTGCAACATTTTCAGAGGTTACTGTTTTAATTTCCAGTTTTGCAGAATCCTTCCACTGTTGAGTTTTCACTCTCAACAGGCTTGTGGTTTCCTTTTCCTTGTCACGAAGTGCCGCAGCTTTTTCAAAATCCTGTTTTTCAATAGCTTCGTGCTTTTGTACGGAAATTTCTTTAAGCCTGTTTTCAAGTGCCCTTACATGTGCAGGCGGTGTATAGCTTTTCAAGCGAACTCGTGAAGAGGCTTCGTCTATTAAATCAATGGCTTTATCGGGCAAAAATCTATCGGTAATATATCGCACACTTAAATCCACCGCAGAATCTATGGCTTTATCACTTATTTTTACACCGTGATGTTTTTCGTAACGGTCTTTAAGTCCTTGAAGCATTAAAATGGTAGTTTCTCTGTCAGGCTCTTCCACGCTTACAGTCTGAAAGCGTCTTTCCAAAGCGGCATCCTTTTCAATATATTTTCTGTATTCGTCTATGGTGGTTGCTCCCACAACCTGCAAATCTCCTCTTGCAAGAGAAGGCTTTAAAATATTTGCAGCATCAACAGCACCCTCGGCAGAGCCTGCACCAACGATATTATGAAGTTCATCTATAAACAGTATCATATTCCCATCGGTACAAACCTCGTCTATTATATTTTTTATTCTTTCCTCGAAATCGCCTCTGTACTTTGTGCCTGCTACCATACAGGTTAAATCAACACTTATAATTCTTTTGTTTTTCAGAAGCTCCGGAACATCACCTTTTGCAATTTGCAATGCAAGTCCCTCTGCGACGGCGGTTTTCCCAACCCCCGGCTCACCAATTAAGCAAGGGTTATTTTTTGTTCTTCTGCAAAGGATTTCAATAACCCTTTTTATCTCGGTTTCTCTGCCGATAACGGGGTCAATACCACCATTTTCTGCAAGCTCTGTTAAGTCCTTGCCGTATTTCCCTACCATTGTTTTTCTGTTTTCTGCATTTTTGGAGTTTTTTCCATCTCCAATTTCAACAGAGTTGGAAACATCCACACTTATTTCATAGGGGGCAACTCCTAAAGACATTAAAATCTTACACCCTGCACATTGACTTTCTCTTATAAGAGCTGTTAAAAGCTGCTGTGTCCCCGCTTCTCCCAAAGGCATTGTGCGTCCCATTGAAAGTGCGGTTTCTATTATTTTTCTGCAACGTGGGGTTATATCATCAGGGGTTAATGAGGTGGGCATACCTATACCAACCACATTTTTAATCTGCTCTTCAGCTTTTTTTAAGGTTATTTTTTTACTTGCGAGAACAGAAGCAGAAACCATTCTTGAATCGGACAAAAGTCCCAATAAAATATGCTCACTGCCGATATAGGTGTGACCTAAATTCTCCGCAGCCTCTATTGAATAATTGAGAGCGTTATTAGCGCTTTGGGTAAAACCTGTAAACTTATACATAAAATCACTCATTCTTTGTTATTGCTAATGTAAGTACTGTTAAATCGTCTTGTTTTTCAGGCTGAAGACGGCGAATATTCTCGCAGAGTTCCGATGTAAAGCTTCTTACATTACCACCTGAAAAGTCTTTTAATTGTTTTTGTAAAAACGGCATATCATCTTCTCTGACCCCATCCGATGACATAACAAGGACATCACCGAACCCGAGATTTCCCGAACCACAGCTGATTTCTGAATTGCTTAAAATTCCCATAGGCAAAGAAGAGAAGCCCACATCAATAATACGGCCTTTCTTCCTTACAACTGTATTTGATGCACCGCATTTATAGAACTCCACATAACCTGTAAAAAGGTCAATGGCGGTTAAATCAAGAGTTACGGAGCATTCTTCACCGGATTTTGAAATAAGGGCGGTATTAACAGTATTTATAGAAGCTTTTATTCCGAACCCTGCTTTAATAAGCTTTTCTAAAAGTGTTACTGCAAGCCCCGATGAAAGTGCCGCTTTTGTGCCTGTGCCCATACCGTCGCAAATGACCGCATAAAACATTCCGTTACCGTCCTCAAAGGTTGAAAATGTATCACCCGAATATTTTTCGCCTTTTGCACAGAACTGCACACCCGCACTTACAACCTTGTAATCATATTTTTCACGATAAGTAATCCTTGTATTCTCGTTATCCCTTTCAATAAGGGGCAATTCAAATTTTCTGTCGGCTATCATTTCTGTCTGGGTACTTAACGAGCTTAAATCAAGCCTTCCCGAAACATTTTTCACCTTTAAAATAATTGTCATTTTTTCAACAGAATTTATATATGTGCAACATTCAACAACCTGAAGATTGCAGGTAACTGCCGCCGCCTTGACACGATTTGCTACATCCATATCAAAACGGATTTCCTCATCAATTTTATCGCAAAGCGAGTCAAGAAGCGAAGACACATTTATAAACTGCTCTGATGCAAGAGTATGCATTTCACGAAAACGCTCCTCAAAGCGTTGACGCATTTTATATTCTCCGTAAAGCTTATTAAAGCTACTGCTTACATTTTCCGTTCTTATGCATTTTGCCGCAAATTGCTGGGGTACGGTTTTATATTCCAGATATTTCCCCTCTTTTTTCATTGTAAGAAGAGTGTTAAAAACATCTTGGGTTTCCTCAATGTTTTCACCCCAACAAACATCATAAAGGCCACAGGAACCGCATACGCGCTCCTTTGTTTTTTTAGAAACATTTCGTATATCAAATTTTTCCGATTTATTTAAAGCATCGTTTACACTTGTCAGGGATGCACAAATTTCTGCCGATGCTTCAGAGGCGTTTTTCAATTTTCTGAAAACATCACTTTTAATTGTTTCAATTATCGGTGAGGTTACATTGGGCTTTAAAATACTTCGGAAGCTTTTATCAAAGCGGATAGTCAAAGCAAAAAACAAAACTCCGGACATAATGATTTCGGCAATAATCCCCTGTGAATTAAATTCTTCATAAGAAAGAGCCGCAACCGCTATTCCCGAAAAAACAAAAGCGGCATAGGCTGCGATTTTGCCGTAAGAAGAAAAAACACCTGCTAAAAGTCCGCCAAATGCGTAAAAGCTTAAAAAGAATATATTTCCGCTACCCAAGCTCGTTATTAACCCTGCACAAATGCCTACTATTGCTCCGCCTGCCTCCTTGCAATAAAAAGCGCAGACAAGAATTAAAAATGAGGTTATTATGTTCACAGGATAAATTTCAAAAAAGGAAATATTTTTAAGAGAAAGAAGCAATAACATTATGCTGACAATTATTGCTGTGGCTTCCTTTGAGGTCAGCATTGAAATACCGCCTTTTAATGACAATACGCCTTGACTTTTAAAAAACAGATATGCAGTTGCTGAACCTATTGCCCCTTCCGCAAAAGAAAGAAGAACCGAAAACAAAGTAATATCCTCTGCAAAAACTATTGCAAGTCCGGTGACAAAAAGGCAAACAAAAACAGCAATCAAAGGTGTCGCGGGGTTATCGCGGATTTGTTTAAAGGGTTTTAAGGCGCTCATTATCACACAAAGAGCCAAAACCGCAGATGTGTATCGCAAGGCAGAAACAGAATCAAGGCTGAAAAACCAGCCTGCAGTTGCACCTAAAGCGGCAGTTATTGTCAAATCCTTGGGTACACTGCCACAAAAAGCCACTCCGAAGGGTGAAAACTCTTTATTGAAGCCCGAAAGACTGAACAAAAAGCCCAACACAAAGGTTAAGGCTTGTTTTAATGCAAACCGTACGTACTGAACTGTTTTTTCCTTTTCCCATTTCCCCTTTTTCACACCCGTGGCAACTTTAACGCTCATAAAAAATCTCCTAAAAAATAGTTAATTCTATTGTACGGACAAGCAGTGGAAAAAAGAGTCGTATTCCGTTGTACTTTTATATTGTTTTCTGTTATAATTAAAGTAAATTTAAGGGAAAAAGGCGAAAAAGTAGTTTTTCTTTAGTTTCGTAAGAAATTTGTAATAATTTTAATTGTTTTTTTGTAAGATACCCACCTTACAATTAAGGTGCAATAGGAAATCAGGAGGGTAAAACGATGTATAACGTTCTTATTTGCGATGATGATGTAGCTATACTTAACTCCATTGAAATTTATCTTAATATGGAGGGCTACAAGCCCTTTCTTGCCACCAACGGCAAAGAGGCTTTGAAAATCATAGAGGAAAATGAAATTCATTGCATTGTTCTTGACATTATGATGCCTGAGCTTGACGGTCTGCAGACAACTCTTGAAATCAGAAAATCAAAGAACATTCCAATCATTCTTCTTTCCGCAAAAAGCGAAGACACCGATAAAATCACAGGTCTCGGCTTTGGCGCAGATGATTATGTTACAAAACCCTTTAACCCCCTTGAGCTTACTGCAAGAGTAAAAAGCCAGATAAGGCGATACTGCTCTCTCGGAAGTCTCAAAAAAAAGCAAGGTGTTATTGTAAACGGCGGTCTTTCTGTTGATACAATCGCCCACGAGGTAACTGTTGACGGCGAACCCATCAAGCTTACTGCAACGGAATACGGCATTGTAGAGCATCTTATGAAAAATCTCGGATGCATTCTTTCCACAACCCAGATTTACGAGGCAGTATGGGGTGAACCCTGTATGGTTGGGGACAAAACCGTTACCGTTCACATTAGACGCATACGCGAAAAAATCGAGATTAACCCGAAGGAGCCAAAATATTTAAAGGTGGTGTGGGGCATTGGATACAAAATTGAAAAACTCTAAATATCATCCGCTCGTAAAATTGGTGGCGGTGCTTCTGACAATCATATTTGCATTTTTAACAGGAGTTAATGCGTTGAACTTTTTAAGAAAAGGTGTATTTTATGCAAGTGAGGACGGGACTTTCAGGAACACCCCTGCATTTTCAAACGAAATCACAAACACCATGCTGACTATTAGTACTTTTAAAGATGTTACGGATTTTTATGACGAAAATGTAACATATGAAAAATATCTTGAAACAGACAAAGCAAAAGAAATTATGGCTTCCTACGATAAAAAGGAAGAAAGAGCTATTAAACTTTTCAATACTATTAAACAGTTAAAAACGCTCCGTCCTAAAACTATTGAAACAGAAAACGGAACTTTTCCTGTTGATGAAGAAGGTTATGTTTATTTTAACGAAGACGGTCATTTGTATCATTACAGAGAGTTTGAAGATGAATATGAAAATTTTTATGGTTCACCCTACTCAGAAGAAGCTACATCTGTCGTTTATTATTATGATTATGAAAACATTCCTGTTCCTTCAGATGACAAAGAACTCTTTACAATAGAAGAAGAATATTCCTCTTATGCTGATTGGAACTATAAATATCAGCAATTAAGAAATGCTATTTTCAACATTGTTGATAATGCGGTAAGCGAGGAGCAGATAAAAGAAGAACTTGCAAGCTACGAGGACGATGCTTTAAGCGCAAGTTATGCTGAAAACATTGAATATATTACTGAAAAACTTAACAAATTTGTAAATATTCAATTCATTCTCAAAAACAAAAAGAGCGGTCAAATTATTTCAAATATAGAAAAAAACGAACGAAAAGATTTTTTAAACAATTTAAAAAACAATCAATTGTATTACATTGATTTTGACGGCAACAAGCTTAATTCTCCTGCAAACAAAATCAATTATTCGACTAATATTTTGAAATTCCTAACAGATGCATATATGCTACAACAAACATCCATCGACGAAAATTATCTTTTAAATAATTTTACAGGTTTCTCCTTGTATCTTAAATTAGATAGTGACTTAATTCCCGGTGATGATTATTACAATATGAACGAGGCATTTAATGATGTAAAAGATACTGATGCAAACACCTATCTTTACAAAACGTTTTTGTTTGCACTTCTTTCCATTGCTTGTTTTATTGGCTGTTGTATTATAAGCGGAAGAAGAAAAGACGGTTCTGTAAAACTTGCACCTTTAGACAAAGTCCCTTTTGTTTTTTATCTTGCCTTCACGTGTGTGTTAATAGGTCTTGTTTGTGTATATGTTTTCTGGTTGGGTGTTGCGGATTTTGCACCTGAACATATAGGAATTGATTCTTACTCGCCATTCAAATGGATTATTACAAATAATTTTATTCTTGGTACTATTGGCTTAGGCTTCGCTCTTGTTTCTCTTTTCCTTTTGAGCTTTGTGCTTTATATTGTAAGAAATGTTAAGGCAGGAACATTCGGAAACAGATTTATTTCAATTTTCCTTACCCGAAAAATAAAAAGTGGTATAAAAAAAGCAAAGGAAAAAGCAAAAATCAAAGCGACCGAAAGGGAGTTATCACCTGACCGGATAAAAAGGCAGGTAAAACGGCAGACAATAATACCTCTTGCAGTTTATGTGGCAATGAACCTGTTCTTGTATATAGTTTCTTTCACTGATGCCTACCCTGTTGCAGTTATCGCTCTTATTATTTTTAATGCACTGGCAATGGTTTATGCTATTCTTTATTTAAGCGATGTTTTAAGACTTTCACGAATTGCCGAAGAAATAAGAAACGGCAATTACAAGCAAAAAATCAATCCTAAAACCTTTGTTGCTCCTTTGCGAAAATTTGCAATAGACCTTGATGCCTGTCGTGACGGTATTGAAAATGCCATTAACGAGGCTATTAAGGGCGAACACCTTAAAACAGAGCTTATAACAAATGTTTCCCACGATTTAAAAACTCCCCTCACCTCTATTATCAACTATGTTTCTCTTCTTAAAATGGGAAATATTGAGGGAGAGGAAGAGAGAAAATACATTGATATTCTTGATGAAAAATCAAAGAAACTGAAAAGGCTTATTGAGGATTTAACCGAGGCAAGCAAGGCAAATTCGGGAAATATCAAAATGAATGTGGCTCAGGTTAATCTTAACGAAATGGCTCTTCAGGCAGTTGGTGAAAACAGCGATGTGCTTGAAAATGCAGGGCTTGATGTTATTCTCACAGAAAGAGATGAGGAAATAATCGTTAGTGCTGACAGTCAGCATACATTCAGAATTATTGACAACCTTTTCTCAAATGCAAAAAAATATTCCCTTACGGGAACAAGAGTTTATGTTGATGTCTATAAAGAAAACGGCTTCGGTGTTTTCGAAATGAAGAACATCAGCCGTGAAAAATTGAACATTGACCCGAATGAACTTACAGAAAGATTTGTCCGCGGTGATAATTCCAGAACAACAGACGGCAGCGGTCTCGGTCTTTCAATAGCAAGGAGCTTTGCAGAGCTCCAAAACGGTATTTTCAATATTGAAATCGACGGAGATATGTTCAAAGCGGTTGTTAAACTTCCTTTGATATAAATTTTAACAAAGGGATGTAAAAAAAGCGCAGACCGCATAAAACAATATAAACCAAGGGGTTCAATAGGTTAATTTTTCCTGTAGAACCCCATAAATTTATCCAAAAATACAAAAAGTTGAAAAAACAATGTTTTATGCTACAAACAAACTTCGCCACTCGACGTACCTTTGTACGCCTTCGGGCAAGGCAAAA
>JAZOAO010000032.1:0-46542 GCA_045595505.1 Acutalibacteraceae bacterium
AAGTGCAACAAGCTTTGTTGATACTTCCGCAGATATTGAAACAGGCTACATTTACAGTGTTCGTTCCGAGGCTTCAAATAATAAAGGTAGCTACAACAGAACAGGTATTGAATATATCTATGTTGCCCCCGAAACAACAGATATTGTTGCGCATTATAAAGTGGTTAACGGTAAGGTCGTTAATCTGGTCAATGGTAAAGAAATGAAAAATGCTGTTGTAGATGCTGACGGTTATTTCAGAGGAGGAAAGGTTGAGCTTCCGGCTTCTTATGAAAAGGCGAGTATTGAAGCCATTATGGTTTATAATCGCTCATCCACAGATTTACCTGTTGGAAATGGTTTGAGCTATTACGGCGGAGCTTTCTTATTCCAGGAAGCCGTCAATTTAAACAATATGGGTATGATTAAAACACCTTTCGGAGGTGGCTGGATTGGCACTAATTTCACATTGAGACCTTCTTTGAATTATAACAAGAGAGTTATGAGCGAAGGAGAATCTTATTGGTGTCTTGCATTTGACAAGAATGAATCTACTCATGCAATGCAAATCAATGATGACTATGTTGAAAAAGCACATTGGTCTAATTACATCAATAGTACGTTCGAGCTATCCGCCGAACATCAATTTAAAGAATTTATCGTGTATTCCGGAAAACTTACAAAAGAAGAAATGACTGACCATTTTGCTGATAGCGGAATTTCTTTAAGCGCAGATACCAATACGATTATTGGTCGCGTTAATAACGGTATTACCGGATTGGGAAGTGCCTTTGCATTTACAAAAACAGGGCAAAATGGTATTCCTGAATGGTATGATACCAATACTAAGGCGGGCAATTATTCTGTTAACGACGGAAATGGAATGACCTTAAATTATACCATTTCTGATTATGTTGAGCCGGACCTTGGAATTGACCATAGCAAATACGAAAGTGTTCATATTATAAAAAAGCCTGAAACTTTACCTATGGGATACAAGTATGCATTATCTGCAGTTCCTTATCCCTTTAATGTAAATCACAATGGTGATTCTGACCGATACGATGTTTCTTGGACATCTTCCGATGAAACAACAGCATTAGTAATCGATGGACTGGTAATTCCTCAGAAAACCGGAACGGTTACTATTACAGCAACATTAAGAGGCACCGAAATGTCTGACAGTTGCACAATCAAAATCGTAAATAAAGAAGAAACAGACGATATTGCTGTCAGAATTTCGGCTGACTATATCAGCGAAAACGGAAATTCGTTTTCTAAAAATGACTATGTGATGACAACCAATGCTATCTATGATGCTATCACGGAAGCCTACGAAGATGGTTACAATCACATTATTTTCCCTGAAATTGACTTTTATGCCACTCCTACTGAAACTGAATACTACATTCCAAGCGGAATGACGGTTGAATTTCCTGAGGGTTCCGCTTTCCATATGATGCCCGGTGAATTAGCTAAAACTAAAGGGTATACTTATTTCAGAATGGGCTGGGGCTGGTGGAGCTGTAATATTCCTACGGAAAAAGCTTCTGTTGAAAAGGATGAAGACGGAAACATTCTTGCTTATTATTGCAGAGACTCACATTTGATTATTGATAAATACTACGGTGAATTCTACGAGAAAGATGCTACAATGAGCGAGCTTTATACGGGTGCCAATCAATATCAATGGGGTTGCACTCTTTTGAGTATCGGAAAACGAGCAGAGTTTTGTTCTGTTGAAATACGAGAAGCCAATTGCCCGACAGGCTTCTTTATCACAATGGGAGGAAAGGGCAACTCTGAATTGGTCAATGGTGAACAAGGCAGTATCGCCGCAAATGAATTTGTATCGGGATGGTTAGATGATAACGGCGAATTGGTAGAAAGCTCTGATTGGATAAGTACTGATGATTTCTATTTAGTGTCCAAGGCTGCCAACGGTATGGATACCTTGCACGAGTATTATGTTGGCGATTGGGAACACAATGTTGTTGTCGCAACTCAGCATTTGTATGATATTTTGTGGTATGATGAGGATTATAACCTGATCGGTGCTAATAGATGGCAGTATATTGACGAGGGGTACTCTAATAAACCTGAGAATGCAGTTTACTTTAAATTATCTATTCAACAATCCGAGCTTCCTGCCGGCACAGATGAATATGTAAGAATTGGTCCTGATGAATCTTCTAAATTCTGCGAAATTAAGAATACTAATATTATAAACGGTGCTGATGGGTTGGCATCTGTTGTTGGAGCTACTGAGGCTTGTTGGATTCACGATAATTATGTATCCGGAGACGGTTTGCTGAGAGATTCAGGTTGGTCTCTTACCTTAGAGGATGGCTGGGCAGGAATGAGAGGCACAATTATTGAAAGAAATATTTTCAGAAAATATGGTTACTCCGATAGCGGTGAATATCGCGGTCCTGACACCGGTGTTTTGTCTCTTTCTTCCGGGTATAATACATTTGTTATTTCTAATTACCTTGGCTCTGTTCAGCAAAGAAACTATAATGTAGCAAATACCCATATTATCAATAACGTTGTGCATTCAATATACAGCTCCTTCAGTAGCGGAACCCCTAACGATATCAGACCTAAGATTTATGCACATACCTATTACAATATTTTAGGACAAATAAGTAATGAAATATCTACGAATGGTAAAAACTATTACCATCAAAATACAATAATACCAACTGTTAATCTTTGGTAAAAAAATAAGGTGCTGTAAAAAACTCATCGTTTTTTACAGCACCTTAAAACTATTTTTATAAATTTATCAAACACCTGAATAAGCTGAGAAACCGCCGTCAACGGGGATGATAACGCCTGTTACGAATTTACTGTAGGTTTCGTCACTTAAGAAGAGAAGAGTGCCTGTAAGGTCTTCGGGAACACCAAATCTGCCGAGAGGGGTGTGACCGAGGATTTTTTCACTTCGGGGAGTAAGAGAGCCGTCTTCATTGTAAAGAAGAGCTTTATTCTGGTTAGTTGAGAAGAAGCCGGGAGCAATTGCATTAACTCTGAGACCAACCTCTGAGAAATGAACTGCCATAAACTGAGTGAAGTTTGAAATAGCCGCTTTAGCTGCAGAGTATGCAGGGATTTTTGTGAGAGGCTTATATGAGTTCATTGAGGAAATATTAATGATAGTTGCATTTTCCTTAGAAACCATATCCTTTGCGAAAACCTGAGTTGTAAGAAGAGTGCCGAGGAAGTTGAGGTTGAAAACAAATTCAATACCCTTAGGGTCAAGGTCGAAGAAGGTTTTAACGTCCTCTGCCTTTTCTGTTAAATCGGAAAGCTCGAATTTTTCCTTTGTTGTGTTGCCGTTGGGGTGGTTACCGCCTGCACCGTTAATAAGAATATCGCAGGTACCGATTTTTTCATTAACAATGCTTCTTGCATTTTCAAGGCTTTCTTTGTCGAGTACGTTACAAGCAACACCGATTGCCTCAAAGCCCTCTGCTTTGATTTCTTCTGCTACTGCGTTTGCAGATTCTTCTCTTAAATCAAGAACTGCAACCTTAACACCCTGACGGGCAAGGTCCTTTGCAAAGCCACCGCAGAGAACTCCGCCGCCACCTGTAACAACTGCAACTCTGCCTTTTAAATTTTCGTGATTAAACATAATTAAAACTCCTTTTTATATCTTTAAAACTTTCTTACTGTAACATTATTTAAATTTGCTTTTTCCAAGCAAACATCAAGTGCATCTGCCGCCGCATCAAATGCTGCGCGGTTGGTGGGGTAGGTGTAGTCGTCTTTAAGCTTGTCAGCAGTACCGCCTTCGCCCTCTAAATCCTTAAGGCCGTCAAATACTTTAAGATGGGGTTCAAGGGTAAGGAAATGCTCGCCGTCCTTTTCTTTTGAAAATCTTGTGAGAAGCTCAACAATGTTGCCGTCACCGAGACCTGCAGGACGAACCTTACCTCCATCATAAAGGCAGTCTTTAATGTGGAAATAGTCGATATAATCTTTTAGAAGCTCATAAGCGGGGAGAATATCAACTCCGCATTGAATAAAGTTTGAGGGGTCAAAGATACCCTTGATTTTACCCTCAAAGGTTTTATAAATTTCAAGGCAACGTGTTTCAATGTCGCCGTAAATATCTTTTTCGTTTTCGTGACAGCACCAGATTCCGTTCTGAAGGGAGTAGGTGCACATTTTATCAAGTCTTTCGAAAACTTCATCGTGGTATTCTTCAAGACTCTGTCCCTTCGTAAAGAAGAAACTGAACATTCTTATTCTTTCTGTACCAAGAATGTTTGCAACCTCAACGCAGTTTTTGAAATCCTCAAAATGAGGTGCAAAATCATCGGTGATTTCGATTTTACCGTAATGAGAGCCGATAGCGGAAACTCCGATACCGTTGTCATCAAGAATTTTTTTCAGTTCCTTTGCCTGCTCAACGGAATAAAGAGAAATGTTTCCCTCGTCAAGTCCGCGAGGCTCAATATGAGTCATACCGTGCGCCTTTAATGCGGCGATTTGTTCTTTTATTCCGCCGCCTGCTTCATCAGCAAAGGCAGAAAGATGAAATGTTACAGCCATTTTTATACTCCTTTAAATTATTTGTTATATCTATTGTTTTATGATAAAAATATCTCTTGGTTCTTTAAAATATATTTTGCAGTCAGTCTTAGAAGTTCATCGGAATTATATGTGCCTGAAAATTCCTCATCAACCTTTTGAATAATTGAATAGTCAATTGATACTTCGTTATCAGGTTCAAACATTGGTAAAAGAGTAGCATAATGCTCAACATATTTTCCTGCACCGACAGCATTCAAAGCATCGGGAACAAGAGATATAAGAGGTTCACCGTTGTTTTTGAAGAATGCGGAAAGACCATTCTTTGCATCCTCATCAAAATATTCGAGAGCATAAATGAATTTTTTTCCATCGGGCAATGCATTGAAAGCTTCTGTCATATCGGTTGCTTTTTCGAGGAAAACCTGAATATTCATAGCAACAGCGTGAAGAAGCTCTGTTGCTTCTGTGGATTTAAGCTTTTCTTCAGTTAAAACAGTATATTTTTCTCTTAAATCGTAATCTCTTTTCCAGATTGCAGCTTCTTTTTTCAGCCTTTCACGGCGCTCTTTACCTGATTTGAGAGCCTTAACCCAAAGTATTACAGCAAGAATTATTGCAACTAAAAGTATTACCCAGTAATACCACTGAACACCAAAAAGCATTTTATCACCCATTCTGTAAAGATTTATAAATGTCACTCTTTTTAAGACCTGTTTCCTTGGCGATTTCTTTTGCGGCTTCGTTCTTTGAAAGTCCGTTTTCAACAAGTTTTTCCGCCATTCCTACAGCTACCTCAATAGTGATTTCTTTTTCATCTTCTTGGGGCTTACCCTCAACAATGAGAACATATTCACCCTTGGCACTGCCATCCTTGTATTTTTCAGCCGCATCGAAAAGGGTAGTGCGCTCAACGTTTTCGTGGATTTTTGTAATTTCCTTTACGAGAGCAATATTTCTGTTACCCCAGTATTTTGCCATATCGGAAAGTGTGGCGGCAAGCTTATGGGGAGCTTCATAGAAAATCATTGTACGCTTTTCATTGATAAGCTCTTCAAGATGCTTTTTTCTGTTTTGCTTTGAAACAGTCAAAAAACCCTCAAAGGTAAATCTGCCCGAGGGCATACCTGAAATTGCAAGGGCAGTAACAAAAGCACAAGGACCGGGAACTGCAACAACCTTAATTCCGTTCTCGTGACAAAGCTTTGTTAAGTCTTCACCGGGGTCGGAAATTATGGGCATACCTGCATCGGAAACAAGAGCACAGCTTTCACCGTTTAAAAGCCTGTCAATTATAACTCCGCCTCTTTGAGCACGGTTATGCTCGTAATAGCTTACCATTGGCTTTTTAATGCCGAAATGGTTCAGGAGTTTAATTGTTACTCTTGTGTCCTCGGCGGCAATAAAATCGCAATTTGAGAGCACCTCAACGGCGCGGGGAGAGAAATCGCCTAAATTTCCGATTGGAGTACCCACAACATAAAGTATTCCTGTCATTATAAAACATTACCCTCTGCATCAAATAAGGGGAGCTTTTCAAGATAAATAATATCACTTCTGTCTGCAGCTTCGCCCTCTGCAAGAACTGCGAGAGCACCTGCATATTGGACCTCTGCCATTTCAATAAGCTTTTCAACTGCTTTGAGAGATTCGCCTGTTGAAATAACATCATCAACAATAATAACTTTTTTACCTTTCATCTGCTCTGCTTCTGCGGTATCAAGGTAAAGGTGCTGTTCACCCTCTGTTGTAATGGAGTTAACAACAACATCAAAAACACCGGTCATATAGAGCTTTGGTTTCTTTCTTGCAACAAAATATTTCTTACCGCTCTGGCGTGACATTTCGTGAGCAAGGGGAATACCCTTTGCCTCTGCGGTGATTATGTAATCAAATTCAGGAGCTTTTTTAAGAAGCTCTTGGGCACAAGCAACTGTTAGCTCTGCGTCACCAAACATAACGAAAGCACCGATTTGCAGTTTTTCGTTAAGAGGGCAGAGGGGGAGATTTCTGTCAAGTCCTGCTATTTTCATTGAATGATACATATCTGTTTCTCCTTCGATGTAAATCATTTTTTTACATTCTAATTATATTTCTGCAAATGGAAAAAGTCAATAAGAAACAATGTTGAAAATAGTCTTCTGTTATTGTATAATAGTCCTATATTTACTATAGATTGTGAAAGGGTGACAGTATGCATATACCAACCTGCGAAACAAATGAGCTTAATATAATCCCCTTTGAAGAGGCACTTTTAAAAGAGGCAGATGGCTCATTCGAGTATAACAGAGAAAAATGGCTTTATGTTCCCAACGCTTATACTGAATACCGTTATATTTTAGGCACACGGGGCGAAAATCCGCTTATCTGCATCGGCATTAACCCATCAACTGCAAAGCCCGATGACCTTGATAACACTCTGAAATCCGTAGAGCGCACTGCCGCCTTCAACGGTTTTGACAGCTTTATTATGTTTAATGTTTATGCCCAGAGAGCTACGAACCCGAAAGATATGGACGGGGAGTTCAACACATTTTTACATAACGAAAATATGAACGCCTTCCGCTATATTCTTTCATCCTATGGTGAGGGCAAAACTCCTGCAGTATGGGCGGCTTGGGGTACTATTATCGAGAAAAGACCATACCTGATTCCCTGTGTTAAGGATATGATTAAAATCGGTAATGAATTCGGTGCAAAGTGGTACACCGTAGGCAAACGCTCCGTAAAAGGCCACCCCCACCACCCCTTGTACTTAAAGAACAATAGTCCTATTGAGGATTTTGATATAGAGAGTTACATTTTAACCTTGGGAAACAGTTGACATTTTGCGACAGATTATGATAAAATTTTAAATTAGTATTTTATGAAAAGGAATGAATGAATTTGCCTATTACAGATTTTCTTGTGATTAACGCAAATAATTACAAAAACGAGGTTGCTCTTGTTGAAATTAACCCCGAAATGCAGGGGAAAAGTCGCCAGACCTGGCGTGAATATTCTCTGATTGAAACAAATCCCTTCAATGTTGGCAGAACAGAGCTTACTTGGGGCGAGTTTGATAAAAGAGCAAACCGCTTTGCAAACCTTCTTCTTTCAAGAGGTATCAAAAAAGGGGACAGAGTTGCAATTCTTCTTATGAACGGAATTGAATGGCTTCCCATTTATTTCGGTATTCTAAAAACAGGTGCTCTTGCAGTTCCCCTTAACTACCGCTATACCGCGGATGAAATCAAATATTGCCTTAAGCTTTCCGATAGCGATGTTTTGGTTTTCGGTCCTGAGTTTACAGGTCGTGTTGAGGAAATTGCTCATAGAATTCCCGATGTTAAATATACTTTCTATGTTGGTGAGGATTGCCCCACCTTTGCAGAAAGCTACGACAGACTTGTTACATATTGCTCATCTCACGCTCCCGGAATTGAAATTTCTGATGAGGATGAAGCAGCCGTTTATTTCTCCTCCGGTACAACGGGCTTCCCAAAAGCAATTCTTCACGCTCATAAAAGCCTTGTTCACGCTGCTTTAACAGAACAAAACCACCATTCACAGAGCAGAGACGATGTTTTTCTTTGTATTCCGCCCCTTTATCACACAGGCGCAAAAATGCATTGGTTTGGTTCTCTCGTAGCAGGTAGCAAGGCAGTTCTTCTCAAGGGTACAAAACCCGAACTTATTCTTAAAACCGCAAGTGAAGAACAATGCACAATTGTATGGCTTCTTGTTCCGTGGGCGCAGGATATTCTTGATGCTATTGACAGCGGAGAAGTTGATTTAAGCGAATATGCACTTTCTCAATGGCGATTGATGCACATTGGTGCTCAGCCTGTTCCACCAAGTCTTATCAAGCGTTGGCTTACAATATTCCCTCACCATCAGTATGACACTAACTATGGTTTAAGCGAATCCATTGGTCCCGGTTGTGTGCATCTCGGTGTTGAAAATGTTCATAAGGTTGGCGCAATCGGTAAAGCAGGTTATGGTTGGGAAGTTAAAATCGTTGATGAAAACAAAAACGAGGTTGCAAAAGGTGAAGTGGGTGAGCTTGCGGTTAAAGGTCCCGGTGTAATGCTTTGTTATTATAAGGATGAAAAAGCCACAAACGAAGTCCTTTCTGACGGTTGGCTTTATACGGGCGATATGGCGCAGGAGGACGAGGACGGATTTATTTTCCTTGTTGACCGTAAAAAAGATGTTATTATTTCAGGCGGTGAAAACCTTTACCCCGTACAGATTGAGGACTTTCTTCGTAAGCACGACAAAATCAAGGATGTTGCAGTTATCGGTCTTCCCGATGCCCGTCTCGGTGAAATTGCCGCCGCTATTATTGAGGCTAAAGATGGTGAAACCATAACAGAGGACGATATTAACGATTTCTGCTATGACTTGCCAAGATATAAACGCCCGAGAAAGCTTATTTTTGCAAAGGTTCCCCGTAACCCCACAGGAAAAATCGAGAAACCCAAGCTCCGTGAAATGTATTGTGGTGAAAGCCTTGTTGCTTCACAGAATGAAATTAACAAATAAGAGGTACAGATAAATGAAAAAGTTACTTTTAGGTAATGAAGCGGTTGCGCGCGGTCTTTATGAGGGCGGCTGCAGAGTTGCTTCAAGCTACCCCGGAACACCAAGTACAGAGGTTACCGAGTGTATTTCTACATACGATGAAATTACAAGCGAATGGGCTCCCAATGAAAAGGTCGCTATGGAGGTTGCCTTCGGTGCATCAGTTGCAGGTGCGCGTTCCTTCTGCGCTATGAAGCACGTTGGTCTTAATGTTGCGGCGGACCCGCTTTTCACATCTTCTTATACAGGTGTTAATGCAGGTCTTGTTGTGGTTGTTGCCGATGACCCCGGTATGCATTCCTCTCAGAACGAGCAGGACAGCCGTCACTATGCGAAAGCCTCAAAAATTATGATGCTCGAGCCCTCTGATTCTGACGAATGTCTCAAATATTCAAAAATGGCATTTGAGCTTTCCGAGAGATTTGATACACCCGTTCTTCTCCGCCTTACAACAAGAGTTTCTCATTCAAGAAGCCTTGCAGAAGTAGGGGACAGAGTTGACAACGGTCTCAAAACTTACGAAAAGAATCCTCAGAAATATGTTATGGTTCCTGCAAATGCAAAGGGGAAACACGTTGTAGTTGAAAAGAGAATTCTTGAGCAGATTGAATATTGCGAAACAGAAGCAGTAAAAAATGGTCTTAATAGCGTTGAATATAATGACAAAAAAATCGGTGTTATTACCGCAGGTATCTGCTATGAATATGCTAAGGAAGCTCTTGGTGATAAAGCATCTTACCTTAAATTAGGTTGCGTTTATCCGCTTCCCGAAAAGCTCATTAAAGATTTCTGCAAGGAATGTGAAACAGTTTATGTTCTTGAAGAGCTTGACGATTATATTGAAACTCATTGCCGTAAAATCGGTGTTGATGTTAAAGGTAAAGCAGAATTCACTCTTCTTGGTGAATATTCACAGGGTCTTATCAGAAAGGTAATTTTAGGTGAAGAAAGCAAATCCCTTAAAGCAGATGTGGAAATTCCTGCAAGACCTCCCGTGCTTTGCGCAGGTTGTCCTCACAGAGGTCTTTTCTATGCTCTCAAAAAGCTTAATGTAACCGTTAGCGGTGACATAGGTTGTTATACACTCGGTGTTTCCAAACCTCTCGGTATGATGGACACGGTTCTTTGTATGGGTGGTAGCGTATCAGGTCTTCACGGCAGAAATCTTGCAGACCCCGACCACGCTAACAAATCCGTTGCAGTTATCGGTGATTCAACCTTTATTCACTCAGGTGTTACAGGACTTATTGATATTGCCTATAACAACAGTAATTCCGTTACAATTATTCTTGACAACAGCATCACAGGTATGACAGGTCATCAGCAGAATCCCACAACAGGCTTCAATATAAAGGGCGAGCCTGCAGCGGCAGTAAGCCTTGAAAAGCTTTGCGAAGCAGTTGGTATCAATAATGTTTTCGTTGTTGACCCATATAACCTTGATGAATGTTATACAACAATCAAAAATGCACTTGACCTTAATGCCCCTGCAGTTGTAATTTCAAGGAGACCTTGCGCTCTTCTTAAAACTGTTAAGCATAATCCGCCTCTTAAGGTTAATAAAGATAAATGTAAGTCCTGCAAAATGTGTATGAAAATCGGTTGCCCTGCTATCAGTATGAAGGACGGAAAAGCAGAAATCGACTTTACACAGTGCCTCGGTTGCAATGTTTGTTCTCAGCTTTGCAAATTCGGTGCTATTGAATAAGAAAGGAGAGGCTAAAAATGAATAAAGCTATAATGATAGTTGGTGTTGGCGGTCAGGGAACTCTCCTTGCAAGCCGTATTTTAGGTAGTGCTCTTCTTTCACAAGGGTACGATGTTAAGGTTTCCGAGGTTCACGGAATGAGTCAGCGTGGCGGTTCAGTTGTAACCTATGTTAAGTATGGTGAAAAGGTTTATTCTCCCGTTGTTGGTGAGGGCGAAGCAGACCTTATTTTAGCATTCGAACAGCTTGAAGCTGCAAGATGGCTTTCCTGCCTTAAAACAGACGGTAAGGTTATTGTAAACACACAGAAAATTGACCCAATGTCAGTTGTTATCGGTGACAGCGTTTATCCCGACGGTGTACTTGATGCAGTAAGAAACGCAGGCGCAGCAGTTGTTGAGCTTGATGCTCTTCCTCTTGCAGTTGAAGCAGGTTCACCAAAAGCTACAAACGTTGTTCTTATCGGTGCAATGGCAAAGAATACAGACATTCCAAAGGAAATCTGGTTAGATGCAGTTAAATCCTGTGTACCCGAAAAATTCCTGGAAATGAACCTTAAAGCGTTTGAGTTAGGGTATTCAAAATGAAAACAAGGATTCAGGACAGTAAAATGTCTTGAATCCTTTGACTTTTATACCGGCATCCTGCATACGGTATCTTGCAACTAATTTTACAATTTATCATATAATATATCGGTGAATTGTATGATAAAAATGTATTATAAACCAAAGTTAAAAAGACCACCGCCAATAGTGGCTAAAAGGTTTTATTTTCGAAATAAACGAAAAAAGCTTGGCTTCAGAATTTGTTCAATATTTTTGTTGGTTGCTATTTTCAGTGTCCTTGCGGATATGCGGCTTCGACCTATTATCGAAACTGTCGGCGGTAATGCTCTTAAAAATTCTCTTACAAATGTCGTTGACGGTGCAGTTAACGATATGGTGGATGAATTGGGCGTTAAATACGGCGAGATGGTGAATATTGAAAGGAATCCCGACGGCACAATAGCGGCTCTCACCCTTAATAATACCTATATAAACGGCTATAAAGCAGATTTGTCCGACGGTTGCTCTGACAGGCTTTCTAATTTTGATAAAACGGTTGTTCCCATTTCTGTCGGCTCTTTGATAGGCGGTTCGTTTTTCAATGGTAGGGGATTTAATATCAATGTCCGTGCCACTATTTACGGCTTTGCGGTTACCGATATAGTTTCAAAATTTGAAAGCGCGGGTATTAACCAGACCCGCCATACAATTTACCTTGAGGTGAAAGCCTCTGCTCACGCTTATATGGGTCTTTGCCGATTGGAAGAAAGTGTTGATGAAACAATTATTCTTGTTGAAACGATCATTGTAGGCACAGTTCCCGATACCTACTACATAGGAAATGAGAATATAAATTATCCCTACATACCTCAATAGTATGTAGGGATTTAAAATTATTTTAGTCTTTAATAAAGCTATCCATAAGTGTATAACCCACTTCAACATAGTTTCCTGCTTCTTTAGCAGTGTTCTCTGTGAAGCTTTCAATACCATTGTCACTTGCCTTTGATTTCTGATAAATCAAATAGGGCACTGCGTCACCTGCGTGGGTCATTGTAACAATGGGGGTTGGGTGGTCGGGGAGAACCATAACCTTGTAGTCATCATACTTATCAAGCTCGGGAAGAACTCTTGCAAGAACTCTTTCATCAATCATTTCGATGGCTTTAACCTTGTTTTCAGGCTCGTTTCTGTGACCGCATTCGTCGGGAGCTTCAATGTGAATATAAACAAAATCCTTTGTTTTAAGCTCTTCAATAGCGCAGTCAGCCTTGCCCTCAAAGTTAGTGTCTATGTAGCCTGTTGCACCCTCTACATCGGGAGAACCCATTCCTGCACATTTTGCAATACCTTTAAGAAGGTCAACTGCGGAAATAATTGAACCGTCAACACCGTATTTTTCTTTGAAATCGGGAAGTGATGGCTTTGTACCCTCGCCCCAGAGCCAGATTGAGTTAGCAGGGCGTTCACCCCTTGCCATTCTTTCTTTATTAACAGGGTGCTCCATAAGAAAATCATAGCTTTCCTTCATCATAGCTATAAGCTCTTTTGCATTTTCGCTCTTTGAAAGATGTTCACCGATAACCTTACCCGAAATATCGTGGGGAGGTGTCATTTTTCCTAAATCAAGTGTACCGTTGCTCCAAACAAGGCAGTGTCTGTAAGCGACACCGCTGTAGAAAGCAAATTTCTCATTACCGAAATGCTCCTGAACGCTCTTGATTATTTCTGCTGCTTCAGCAGTGGAAATATCACCTGCGCTGTAATCCACCATCGTTTTATCTTCGTAGTTTTCCTCGTCAGAAAGCGTTACAAGGTTTGTACGGAAAATGATGTCCGTATCTTTCATATCAACCCCAATACTCACCGCTTCAAGAGGGGAGCGACCGGTATAACATTCTTTAGGATTGTAACCCAAAACGCTCATATTTGCAATGTCGCTACCGGGTTTAAGTCCGTCAGCAACAGTTTTAACTGTACCAACCTTGCCAAAGCGTGCTAATTTATCAAGTAAAGGCTTTTTAGCAAGCTCCATAGGGGTTTTGCCGTCTAAAGCGGGAACAGGGTAATCTGCCATTCCGTCATATAAAACAACAAGATATTTCATCTTTATACCTCATTTCTAAATCAATGAAACTATTTTACAACTAAAGGCATATTCTTGTCAATAAATTGGTAAAAACTCTTTTGTAAGACCTTGAATTATCAACGAAATTGGAGTAATATAGAGTTTATAAAATTCACAATAAAGGAGTTTTTATTTTATGAAATTACCTATTGCTATTCAGCTTTATTCCGTTCGTGATGATATGGAAAAGGATTTTTACGGCACAGTTAAAAAGGTTAAAGAGCTCGGCTATGAGGGTGTTGAGTTTGCAGGTCTTTTCGGCAAAACCGGTGTAGAGGTTAAGGCAATTTGCGACGAAATCGGCATTGTTCCCGTTTCTGCTCACGTTCCTTATTATGATATGCTTGAAAACCCCGAAGCAGTTCTCAAGGATTATAAAGATATGGGCTGTAAATATGTTGTTGTTCCTTATCTTACAGAGGAATGCCGTCCCGGTACAGAGGGGTGGGAAGCAACGGTTGATGGTATCGGCAAAATCGGTGCCGCTGCAAAAGAAATGGGACTTCAGCTCCTTTATCATAACCACGATTTTGAATTCCTTAAAATTGATGGCGAATATGCTCTTGATATTCTTTATAATACAATTTCAGAGGATTTACTTGCAACAGAAATTGATACCTGCTGGGTAAATGTTGGCGGTGAAGAGCCAAGTGCTTATGTTGAAAAATATTCGGGAAGAGCACCCATTGTTCACCTGAAGGATTTCAGCGGTTCTAAGGGTAACGGACCTCTTTACAAGCTTATCGGCATTGAAGAGGAAGAAACCGCAAAAGAAGAAAATACATTCGAATTCCGTCCTGTTGGCTACGGCTGTCAGGATTGGAAAAAGATTATCGCTGCTTCCGAAAAAGCGGGCGCAGAATGGGTAGTTGTTGAGCAGGATGACCCCTCAATGAATAAAACACCTCTCGAATGTGCAGAAATGAGTATAAACTACTTAAAGACAATATAAATTTTGGTGTTTATAAAAATGTTGACCCCGATGAAATCAAAATTTCATCGGGGTCAAGTGTTTCTATTTTTTTATTTATGCGAAGCCTATCATCCCTGTTTGCCCTCGGGCAAATAGGGAGGGGGACCATTCTTCTTTGTGTAAAATATAATTCAGTGTATATTTCGGGTGAAATGATTGTTTTAAAACATAGTTCGGGCGGAATGGTGGTGGGTTGCCACGCTCCCTCTTTACTTCGTTGATGAGGGGAGTCAATAATTCAAAATATTCATTATTGCAATACTTTTACAAAGAGTAATCTTTACGGGGCAACCCACCACCATCCCGATTAAGTATATATGTCAAAATACTGATAGGCACGAAGTAAACAGATTTATAAATAAAGATATTCAAGGGTGGTCCCCCTCCCTATGCGCTGAGGCGCACAGGGATGATAGGCTTCGCAAAATTTAACAAATAAAAACAGATACCCTACGAAAATGCAAGGTATCTGTAATTTTTGTAAATGAAACAGATTATCTATTGAGAATGAGTTTAGTAAGCTCAACGGGTTCAACGATTGTGTCGCCCTTATAAACTCTCATATTACCTGAAGCGATTTCATCAATGAGAATAACTTCGTCATTGTTGTAGCCGAATTCGAATTTGATGTCCCAAAGGTCAAGACCGATTGTTTTAAGGTCATCAGCAATAATCTTTGTGATTTTAAGAGTCTGCTCTTTCATACTTTCGAACATTTCGGGGCTCATAATACCGAGAGCTGCAAGACCTTCACCGGTAACAAGGGGATCGCCTTTAGCATCGTTTTTGAATGTGCATTCAACATAGCCACCGGGGAGAACTGTGCCGTCCTCAATATATTCGCCGTAACGACGAATGAAGCTACCTGTTGCAACGAGTCTGCAAATAACTTCAAGACCGTGACCGAAAACCTTACCGGGAAGAACCTCCATAGTAGCGTTTTCAACGTCAGCACTAACATAGTGAGTTTTGATGCCTGCTTCTTTGAGCATATCAAAGTAGTAGATAGATGTTTTAAGGTTCTCTTTACCGATACCTTCGATTGTAAGACCAACGCTGTTTTCACCGGGATCGAAAACGCCGTCTTTACCTGTGCAGTCATCCTTGAACTTGAGCATTACGTTACCGTTGTCAAGCTCGTAAACGTCTTTTGTTTTGCCTTCGTAGATTTTTTTCATAGTAGACATCTCCTTGTTAAAAGAATAGGAAATTTTTTGACAGATAAATTTTAATGCTACTTTAAAAGAATGTCAAGGGCAGAGAAAGATTTTTTTTCTTGTGGAAAAATGTTCTAAAAATTTGTTATAAATCACGGTCTTTGAAAAAGATTTTTTGGTGATTTTTTTGTGTAGATTTAGTAGTTGAAGAGTCTTAATAAAAATGTTATCATTGAAAGAAAAGATAAAAGGTTATACTGGAGTGAAAATAATGCTGCACCAAAAACTCGAATTAAAAAATTATTTCTCTTTTTTAGGCGAAGAGGAAAGGAACCCTACACTTGATATCTATTTACCCTATAATATGGCTGAAATGAGAAGAGAAAAGCAGAAAAGACCTTGTATGCTGGTTTGCCCCGGTGGCGGTTACGGTATGTGCTCTGAAAGAGAGTCCGAGCCTATCGCTTTGCATTTTCTTCCCGAGGGCTTTAATGTTTTTGTTCTTACATATTCTGTTGCACCAAACCGTTTTCCCACTCAAATCCGTGAGGTTGCGGCGACAATGGAGCTTATTTATAAAAATGCAGAGGAATGGAATTGTGATACGGAAAAAATTGCTGTAATGGGCTTTTCTGCAGGTGGTCATCTTGCGGCACATTATTCAACAATGTTTGATTGCAAAGAGGTAAGAGAGGTTTTTCCTGAAAGCAAATCCGTAAATGCTTCCGTTCTTTGCTATCCCGTAATAAATGCCAATGCAAGAACTGCCCATATGGGTAGCTTTATAAATCTTTTGGGTCACCAGCCCGAAACCAAGGAAGAGGAAGAATATTTCTCCTGCGATAAGCAGGTGAGAGAAATAACCCCTCCTGCATATATCTGGCATACTGCTGAGGATGGTTGCGTTCCCGTTAAAAACAGTCTTCTTTATGCAGGTGCATTAGCAGAAAAGGGTGTGCCCTTTGAGCTTCATATTTTCCCCTTTGGCGGTCACGGACTTTCCACCTGCGACAGTCAGACCATTGATGATATGACGCCGGTTTTCGAATACAATTCCGCTTGGCTCGTTGATTTGAAAAAATGGTTGAAGCTCATTTTTTAGGATTAAAATATCCTTTGTCCCTGAAAATTAAATAAAAATAAAAAAATCTCACTTTTTTGGAAAAAGTGGGAATTTTTTTATTGATAAATCCTTGACAATGTGTAGTATATGCACTATTATAGTAGGCGTACTAAATAGTAAACGTACTAAAATGTGAGGTTTAGTTATGGCACACAGAGAAAACAATGCAACGCAACAAGCTATTATTGATTCAGCGGTAAGAAATTTTCTTGTTAACGGCTTTCACCATACATCAGCAAAAATGATTTGCGAGGATGTAGGAATAAGTCCCGGAAATCTTACCTTCTGGTTTCCTGCAAAGGCAGATATTCTTCTTGAATTTACAAAGAAGATAATGAGCTATCATACAAAATTTATTGAATATAATAAAAACAAGGGAACAGAAGATTTATTTACATATTGCCTTGAAATTGTTGTGCAGATAGTTTTGTGTGAAGAAAGAGAAAATATAAGAGATATTTATTATTCTATGTATTCAGAGCCTCTTACATTGGCATATCTTAAAGATTGGACTGCTGAAAAGAATTTTAATATTCTCGGAGAAAGGCTCCCGGATTGGGATTTGAAGCGTTTCAGACGGGTGGCGAATGTAACCTGTTGTATAGAACGAAGTGCCCTTGTAGAGCCTTGCACAGATGAATATACTTTAGAAGATAAAATAATATTAACTCTTACCTGCCTATTGAAAATATATGATATAGAAAAAGCAGAAAGAGAAAAGGTAATTGAAGAAATTCTTCAATCAGATTATAAGCAAACAGGACACAGCCTTTTAAAACAGTTAAGAAAATATGTTGAAAAAACCAATAAAGAAATGCTTGATAGTGCGAAAGGATAATATTATGAATAAAACAAAAGGCAAAATAGCGGTGCTTGTTGGGATTATCGGAGTGATAATAGCAGTTGTTATGCTGTTTAATACGGATTTAGAGCATATTGAAGATACAAACGGAGTAGAGAATTTTGAGCTTCAGACAATAACTGATAAAAAAACTTACAGAGAGTATTTTCGAGAGGAGTACAAATATGAAAACAACAAGGTCTGAAAATTTACGAAAAGCATTGAGCATTGTGGTTTGCCTTGCTTTTATAATAAGCTATATTCCGATATTGAGCTTTAATGCAGGTGCTACAGATATTATAATTACAGCAGGGGAGACTTTGTCTGTTAACAGTAGTGGCTCTGTAACCTTGAAATTTATTCCGGAAAGTGACGGAGAATACACATTGAAATCTGATTCCTCTATCGATCCTTATGTAACCCTCTACGACGGTGAAATGGAACATATTACATATGAAGATGATAGTGACTTGGGGCTTGATTTCTGCCTTACATATTCATATACAGCAGGAGAGGTATATTATTTCGTTTTAGGTGTTTATGGTGATACTAACGTTAATTATTCGGTTACTCTTACAAAAGCTCATGAGCACCAAGGTGGTGAGGTTACCTGCAAGGGTAAAAAGTGTACGGTTTGCGGAGACTATTACGGCGAAGCGGATTCAACAAAGCATACGGGTGGTAAGCCGACCTGCATAGGTCAGGAATGTGAGCTTTGCTATACATACTACGGTGAGGTTGATGGGAATAATCACAATTTAAGCGGTTATGCTACTTGTCAGGGTGAATATTGTAACCTTTGCGAAGAGTATATAAAAGGTGAAGTGAATACAAGTGTTCATATTTGGGAAAATGGCACTTGTGTATGCGGTGCTGTTTGCGAAAATCACATCTGGGAAAATGGATATTGCAATATTTGCCAGTTAGAACATCAGCATCAGGCATACGATGAAGACGGCAAATGTGTAGTTTGCGGTTATCAGTATTACAGTGTTGTTGTAATTAGTGGTACAACAAAAGACTACTATCGTGAGTTCAATGATGCAGTTTACAACGCACCCGAAGGCAGTACTATAAAACTTATCGGCTACTGTTGTACATGGGCTGATAGCGTTTATTTTGAAAAGTCAGTTGTTTTAGACCTTAACGGTCAAACCATTGATTGCGTTTCATCGGAAGATCTTGTTTTTAATGCTAATGTAACGATTGAAGACTCAGTGGGAACGGGAGAATGTGTATATATAGAGTTGGTTTTTAACACTCTTTGTACAATAAACGGCGGTAGCTTTACCGGTTATTTAGGCTTTAATGCAGAGGGCACAACTGCAGAGGATTACCTTGGCGAAAATAAAAATTTCTATAGCTTGGGTGAGGTTTGCGCAACAGAACCCATTGATGCTTCACAAGCTACAAGTTTAAGATCTGTTAAAGTTGCAAGCAACAGCGGTTGTAACTATGAAAAAGGCTTCTGTATTTATTGCGGTAGCTTTGAAACCCCTGAGCTTAACAGTGAAAACTATTATGAAATAGATAACCCGGGTAAGCTTTTCTGGTTTTCCGGAAAGGTTAATAGCGGAGATGCATCAATAAATTGTATTCTTACAAGAGATATTGTTATAAATCTCGGTAAAATCAGTGAAAACGGTGCTTATACTGCTGTTGGGAATGAAAGTGTATATGATTGGACACCCATTGGTAATACATTTAATACAAAGTATACAGGTATTTTCGATGGTAATAATAAAACAGTTTCGGGTTTGTATTATAATGATGATACTGTGGATTATGTGGGATTGTTCGGGTGTATCGGTTCGGATGCAAATGTAAAAAATATTAAAATAGAAAATTCGTTTTTTTACGGAAAAAATTATGTAGGTGCTATTGTTGGTTTATCTTATGGTGAAGTGGTTGGTTCTTCAAGTGATGCATTTGTAAAAGCTAATTTGTATGCCGGTGGCATAGTCGGATGCCTGACTCAATCAAAGTCGTCGGTTGTAAATTGTTATAACACCGGAACCATTGAAGCTGATAGGTATGCAGGCGGAATTGCCGGGCATAACCAAGGGGAAATGTATAGTTGCTATAATACAGGTTCGGTAACAGCTCAAGATTATGCAGGTGAAATTACAAGCGAAAACTATGAACCTATGGGTGCTGCTACCCAAAATTGTTATTACCTTTCAACTGAGGAAGTCGATGGGCTTGACGGAACAACCTCCAAAACTGCCGAGCAGTTTGCAAGCGGTGAGGTTGCATATCTTCTCCAGCAAGGCAACACCGAGCAGGTTTGGGGTCAGGACAGTAATCAAGCGGGTGCAAAGCCTATATTTGATTCAACAGGTCTTTACAAGGTTGCAAAAGTAGGTGAAACAGGTAACTACTCCGTTGCAAATGTTGGTGATACTAACGGTGACGGAACAGTTGATGTAACCGACTATCAGGCACTTGTTAATAAAGCACTTGCAGATAATCACAAACAGACTGAAACTGCAAATTATGATGACATAGTGAAATATGACCTTGACGGTGACGGCTGTCTTGATGTTATTGATGCATACCTTCTCCACCTTTTCATAAACGGATTTACAACTGTTGATGTATATGCAGTTGGCGATTACGATTTGAACGGTAAAGCGTTTGAAGAGGCAGATATTCTTGCAATGGGCGAGGCAATGGGTAATCCCGAAGCCCTTGCAACCTATGAGAAATATGCCTGCGATTTAAATGCAGACGGCAAGGTTTCTTATGATGATTTAAATACACTCACAAGTATGTTTCCCGGTTACTTTGTCGGTGAGGCGTAAAGCTGAATTGCAGGAAGCTTACGATGGGGACACGGGTGCATATATACCGATAACAGATAAATTTCAATTTCTTTCAAATAAAAAACAATCAGTCGGTCGAGAAATCGGTCGGCTGATTGTTTTAAAAATGCGAAAATCTTGTTAAATGTTTTCCAATATTTTTTTTATTATTTCGTCATCTCCACTATTATGGGTTCTGTAGTAGAGAATAAGCCTTGCTTCGTCCCAGGATAAGTCAGACATTTTTAAAATGTTTTCGCTGACATCATCAAACAGAATTTCCTCTTCCTTGCTGTGGATAGACAAGCGGGGAGTATATCCGTAAAATTCATCGACAGTAACCTTGTAAAATGCGGCAAGTCGGGTGATAATATCAATTGTAGGTGTGGCTTTGTTGTTTTCAAAGTCTGTATATTCGTTTTCACTGATTCCGAGAACCTCTGCTAAAAGCTTGCAGTCCAGCTTGTTGTATTCGCGAAATTGTTTGAGCCTGTTACACAGCATTTTGTACCACTCCACACCATTTATTTTGTATCATAGTAACATACATTTCGACAAAAATCAACTTTTTGCAGCACTGTTAATATTTTTTGCAAAATCTCAATTCATAAAGATGGAAAAAATAGACATAAAAAATAAAAGGAGACAGCTCCGAAGAACATCCCCTTTAAAAATTTACTCTAATCCAAGTAACCAATTAACCGAAACACCTAAAACCTCCGATAGTGCGATAAGCTCTGTATCGCAAACGGAACGGATTTGACCCTCAAGCTTTGAAAGCCCTGATGCATTGAGATCGACACCGCGAATCTGCAATTGAGTTAACAGGTCTTTTTGTTTCATCCCGATTTCCTTGCGTCTTTCCTCGACCTTGGCTCCACAGATGTTGCGGGTGCCGACAGGTTGTTTTCTGACCCTCATATCGGTACCCCTTTCTTTTATCAGTAACAGTTTTAGTACTAATACCAGGTTCATAATATCATAAAAAAATGCATTTTTCAACAACCAATATGGCGGATGTTAAAAAAATATAGTAAATATGTTATAAAAAATATAAAAATATTTGCTATAAATACATTCTTGTGATAAAATAAGAGGCAGATTAGTTTTTCGGAGGTATTCTATGAGCTTCGGTAACGTTTTTTTTGCTGACTACAATTGTCTTACAACTGCAGAGGGCTTGCTTTCTGCAAATATGGAAAATGTTTCTGTGACCTATGATATGTTTTTCAGAGAACTTCCCGATTCGGGAGGCTTTGCGGTAATGTCGGGGCTTCATCAGTTAATTGAAAGGCTTTCCGATATTTCTTTTAATGAGGAAGAGCTTGAGAATATAAAAAATCTCGGTTTTTCTGAAAAATTTATAGAATATCTGAAAAACTTTAAATTTTCCTGTGATGTATACGCTATGCCTGAGGGGACACCTGTTTTTCCAAACGAGCCAATTGTAAAGGTGCAGGGCCCCGCTCTCCAGGCACAGCTTATAGAAACACTTTTACTTAACACAATAAATCACCAGACGCTTATTGCCACAAAGGCAAACAGAATTGTAAGAGCCGCTTCGGGAAGAAAGGTTTTTGAATCAGGTGCAAGGCGTGCCCACGGCTCTGCTGCTGCTATTGATGGAGCAAGAGCAAGCTATGTGGGCGGAGTTAATGCAACAACCTTTTACCCCGCTTCAAAAAAATACGGTATTCCCCTTGTTACTATGATGGGCCATGGTTGGATTCAGCTTTTTGATAACGAATTAGAGGCTTTTATAGCTTATCTTGAAGAGCACGGCGAAGAGGGCGCGCTTCTTGTTGATACCTATGATACTCTCGACAGTGGCGTGAAAAATGCCATTGAGGCTTTTAATGCAGTTCTTGTTCCGAAAGGTTTAAGACCGGCAGGAATTATCATCGACAGTGGTGATATGACATATCTTTCCAAACGCGCAAGACGTCTTCTTGACGAAGCGGGCTTCCCTGATTGCGATATTTATGCCTCGAATTCTCTTGATGAAACGCTTATAAAGGATATGCTCAACCAAGGAGCAAAAATAGACGGCTTCATTGTTGGCGAAAAGCTTTTGACCTCTGCATCATCACCTGTTCTTGACGGTGTTTATAAGCTCTGCGAAACTGAAAAGGACGGAATTAAAAGTCCTGCTATAATGGTAAGTAATAATGTTAACAAAATTACTACACCTTGCTCAAAAAGAGTTTGGCGCCTTTTTGATATGGAAAGCGGAAAAGCGATTGCTGATGTGCTTACTCTTGATAGTGAAAGCATAAGCGACGAAAAAAGCTATTCGCTTTTTGACCCCGATTTCACCTGGAAAAGAAAAACTGTTGATAATTTTGTTGCCCGTGAAATGTTGGTTGAGATTTTCCGTAAGGGTGAATGTGTTTATAAAATTCCTTCTCTTGAAGATGTGAGAAATTATTGCAATGAGCAGGTTTCAACCCTTTGGGAAGAGGTTGCAAGGTTTGAAAATCCCCATAAATACTATGTGGATTTTTCGGGTAAGCTTTGGGGTGTTAAACAGTCTCTTATTGAAAAAATTACCCGTTGCTCCGAAAGAGAGGAACAATAATGTCTGAAAAAATAAAACTCGGTTTGTCAAGGAATCGACTGTTTGAATTTGATAACTGTGTTTGCTTTTTAGGCGAGGCAGAGGGGGCTTTTGACATCAGTGAATGTGAAAAGGCTTTGAAAATGCTTTGCTTAAAGGAACCGCTTTTATGTTGCGGTGTTGAGCTTTGCGGAAACGGTGATGCCTATCTTGTAACAGAGCAAAACGAAATTCGTTTAGAGCTTTGTCAAGGTGATGCAGAAGCCTTTGTCAGCAATAAAAAGCATAACGGACTTGATTTTACAAAGGAATTGTTCTCTTTTGTGGTTTTTAACGGAAACATATTGGGTATTTTCGCCCATACGCTTGTTGCAGATGCTCGTTCTCTTATGTATCTTGCAGGCGAGCTTATGAAGCTCTATAAGAACAAGACTCTTTCAGTTACACCCTCTGAAATAAAGGTTTTTTCCGAAATCGCTCAAATGCCGTCAAATGTATTTTCTGTTGTTATTGACAGGCTTGCTTCCGATTTGGAGGTGGGCTGGCAGAAAAAAACGGCGGTGTTTACCCTTGAAGATTACAAAAAGGCAAGAGATAAATATTTAAAAGCAAAGAGCCTGACAGAAAATATTTCTGTGGAAATTAAGGAGGAGCTTTTAGTCAACTTAAAAAACTTTGCCCATAGGGAAAGTGTAGATGTTTCTTCTTTGGTTGCATTCGCTTTTTATGAAAGCTTAACAGCCACTCTCGGTGGCAGAAGGAAATACAGGAAGCTTAATGTTCAGGCAAACGAAAGAATTTTCTTTGAGGATTCGAGTAAAATGCAGGTTGGTGCTTTTAACGGCTTTGTTCCCGTTGAAAAGAAGAAAGATAAAAAAGCTCCCGATACTCTTGTGAACAATGCCGTAGGCTTTCATAGAGAAATTTATAAGAGAGTCACAAGTGCATTTAAGGTTTTCTATAATGAATTTCTTTTTATGCGCCTTCCCCCAAGCTTTGTTGATTCCCAATATATGTACTGTGCAGGTGAGTTTGAACATAAATATTCAAAAAAGCTTGCAAATACTTATGGTTGCAATAACGAGGTTGAGGGGGAGTTCTGTTCCCATAATTTAAACCAAATCTATTGGACGGCACTTGGCGACTTTAAGAGCATTGTTCCTCTTGAACCCTTGAAAATGCGCTCGTCGAGTATGATTACCTTTGTGGAAAAAGAGGAAAAAGGGTTAGTTTATTTTGAATATAAGAAAAGCAAAATTTCTGATTCCGCAGCCCGAGCTATTATGGAAAAAACATTGGATTTGCTTAATAAATTCAAATAAAAATCAATAAAAGAAAATTTTGGCAGTTTCAAGCAAAAAAATGCTTGGAACTGCCACTTTTTTTGTATGAAAACTATTGACAATTTGGACCGGATTTTTTATAATAGTGGAGCGAAGTGTTCTAAATAGGGTCGAAGTGTCCCGATTTTAACGAAAAAACATCATTTTTGAAAGGAGAGTCAGCTATGTTTTGCGGTCAGTTCAATCATACCCTTGATGAAAAAAACCGTTTCAAAGTTCCTGCGTCTCTCCGTGCCAAAATGGGTGTTGAAGCTTATCTCATAAAATCCCCCGACCCGGGTACAAAATGCTTGTATATGTATTCGGAAGAGGGCTGGAACGAGCTTTACGAACAGTTTACAAAAGGCGACCAGCACGACGAAACAACAAGAAGAGTTTCAAGAAAAATTCTTTCCGGCGTTGTTTATGGCGAAATTGACAAGGGTGGCAGGCTTACTCTTAACTCTGCTCTCAAAGAGTTTGCGGGAATTGAAAACGAGGTTCTCGTTGTGGGAAACACAAGGCATATTGAGCTTTGGGCACCTGCAGAGTGGGAAAAGGAAATGGCTATTCTCGAGGTTACTTCTACCGCGTCGCTTAACATTGATTTCTAAAAAGCTATGGAATTTAATCATATTTCGGTTCTTCTTGAAGAATCAGTTACCGCACTTAATATAAAGCCCAACGGAATATATGTTGATTGTACTGCCGGCGGTGGCGGACATTCGGCGGCAGTTTTAGAGCATCTGGGCGAAAACGGAAAAATGATTCTTATTGACCGTGACCCTGATGCAATTGAAACTGTAACAAACAGATTTAAGAGCGATGAAAGAGTTACCGTTGTTCACAGTAACTATTCAGAAATAAAAAAAGTCCTTGCAGACTTAAATCTTAAAGGCGTTGACGGAATTATTGCCGATTTGGGAGTAAGCAGTCATCAGCTTGATACACCCGAAAGAGGCTTCTCGTTTCGTTATGATGCTCCTCTTGATATGCGGATGAGTCAGCAGGGAACAACGGCGGAGGAAATTGTCAATTCCTATTCCCAAAAGGCTTTATTTAATGTAATAAGCAAATACGGTGAGGAAAAATTTGCAAGCTCCGTTGCTTCGGCAATAGTTAAAGCAAGAGATAAAAAAAGAATTCAAACAACTCTTGAGCTTGCGGAAATTGTATCAAATGCAATTCCTGCAAAGTTCAGAAGAAACGGTCACCCTGCAAGAAAAACCTTTCAGGCAATAAGGATTGAGGTCAATGCAGAGCTTGCTGTTTTGGAAGAAACCTTGCCCGATATGTTTGAAAGTCTTAATAAGGATGGCGTTTTGGCAATCATAACATTCCATTCTTTAGAGGACAGAATTGTTAAGGATTATTTCAGGACTTTAAAAGAAGGTTGCACCTGTCCCAAGGATTTCCCTGTTTGCGTTTGCGGGAAATCACCCAAGGCGGTTGTTAAATCCTCGGGCGTAAAGGCGACGGGCAAAGAAGTCGGCGAAAATAACAGAAGTCGCAGTGCAAAGCTGCGCACGGCAATTAAATTATAATAAAAATGTAATAGATTACGGATGTTAAAATAAAAAGGAGGAAAACTGAATGGCAAATTACAGAAGTTCAGCAGCTTATGACCTTTCTTTGTTTGAGCCACAGGTGATTGAGCAACCAAAAAAAGTGCAAAAATCAAACACTCAAACACCTGTTAAAAAGGCACAACCCAAAACTCAGACAAAGATAAGCAAGACTGTAGAAAAGAACGGTATGAGCCAGACTGTTGAGCGCAAAGCTGCATCAGTAAAGGTTAATCGCCTTGCAAAACAGCTTATGGTTTGCTTTGTTGCAGGTTGCCTTTGTTTTTTGGGCTTGCTTGTTATGGAATCAAAAATAAATGCCCTTGATAAACAGATTTCCTCTATTGAAAACCAAATTGATATTCAAGAAGGGGAAGCGGTAAGGCTCAATGCAGAGTTAAGCAGTAAAATCTCCTCCGATAAAATAGAAAATTATGCAGAGAACGTGCTCGGTATGGTTAAGGCGGAAAGTTATCAGATTAGCTACATCAATTTGTCCGAGGGCGATGAAATTGTTGTGTCCGGTGACAAAACAGTCGGCGGTCAGGAAGATATTTCAAAGAAAATAAAACAGTTGTTTGCATATATTTTCTAAACAAAAATATGTATTTATGGGAGTTGAGTGTCCTCGACTCTCATTTTGTGCTTTTTTGGTAGGTTGTAATTATGACTCGTGTGAATAAAAATTTGAAAAAAAGATGTATAACAGCAGTAGCAATTTTGTTGCTGTTAGGCTTTGGTGTTGATATTGTAAGGCTTGCATATTTTCAGATATTCCATGCCGATGAATATAAGGTTCTTGCGGAATCAGGTCAGCTTAGTGATACCGAAATTCCTGCAGACAGAGGTGTAATATATGACAGCAATATGGAGGTGCTTGCAGAAAGCGCTTCGGCCTGGCTTGTTTATGTTAATCCCTCTAAAATTGAAGATAAAGCACAGAGAACGCTTATTTCAAAAGGTCTTGCAAAGATACTTAAGGACGACGACCTTAAATGGAAGGATATTTATGATAAAATCGGTAATAAAGACTATGGTTATGTAAAAATCAAAGGCAAAATAGAGTATGAAACAAAAACCAAGGTACAGGAATTTATTAACAACAACGATTTGTATGCAATTGTTTGCATAGATCCGGATACAAAAAGATATTACCCTTACGGCAACTTTGCTTCCACGGTTATTGGTATGACTAATGTGGACTCAAACGGCAGAGTTGGTATAGAGCTTGAATATAATGATACTCTCACAGGTGTTCCGGGCAGAATAATTACTGCCCGTGACGGTCACAGCGATTTAATGTCAACAAATTATGAAACAAAATTTGATGCAAAGCAGGGAACGAGCCTCGTCCTTTCAATAGATAAAACCATTCAGCATTATCTTGAAAAAGGGCTTTCTCAAGCAGTTGTTGATAACGATGCAACCTCTGCCTATGGTATTGTTATGGATGTCAACACAGGCGCGGTTCTTGCAATGGCAACAATGCCCGATTATGACCTCAACAACCCTGCAGTTATTACAGATGAAGAAGTTTTGAAAGAGCTTGAAAAAATTAAAGACGAGGAAGAATACGCCAAAGCTTATAATGAGCAGGTATATATGATGTGGCGTAATAAGGTTGTAAGCGATACTTATGAGCCGGGCTCGGTTTTCAAGGTGTTTACCGCGGCAGCAGGTCTTGAAGAGGGCGTTGTAACACCCGATACAACCTATAATTGCACGGGTGCAATTCAGGTAGCTGATAATCTGATTCATTGCCACAAACGTGAAGGTCACGGACTTCAGACTGTTACTCAAGGTCTTGTAAATTCCTGTAACCCCTTCTATATCACCATAGGTCAAAAATTAGGCACGGAAAAATTCTATAAATATTTTGAAGCCTTCGGCTTTACCGAAACCACTGAAATAGATTTACCTGCGGAAGCAAGTCCTGTTGGCGGTGTTACCTATCATAAAAAAGAAGATATGGGAATTTCTCAGCTTTCTTCAAGTGCATTCGGTCAGACCTTCCAGGTCAGCGCAATTCAAATGATAACAGCAGTTTCTGCTATTGCTAACGGTGGAAAATTGATGGAGCCCTACGTGGTTGCAAAGCAGATAGACCAAGAGGGTAATACTGTTTACGAAAAAGCCCCCACAGTAAAACGTCAGGTTGTTTCTCAAAGCACTGCAAATGCAGTTCTTGAAATGATGGAGAAGGTTGTTGACGGCGGTACAGGCCGTAATGCCTATATTCCGGGTTATCGCGTTGCAGGTAAAACAGGTACATCAGAAAAGCTTACTGTTGACGGCGAATATATAGCATCCTTTGTAGGATGCGCTCCTGCAGACGACCCTCAGATAGCAGTTCTTATAATCATAGATGAGCCCCAGGTTGAAAATCACGGCGGTGGTGCAATTGCAGCACCCGTCGCAGGTGTTGTAATTGAACAGACTCTTAAATATATGAATGTTGAGCCTGTTTATTCTGATGAGGAATTGGCAAAGCTTAATGCGTCAACTCCCGATGTTGTTGGTATGACTGTTTCTGCGGCAAAATCCACTTTGGAAAAACAGAATTTCAATGCAAGAATTGTTGGTAACGGCGATAAGGTTGTTTCACAATATCCTGCGAAAGAGCAGAGCATACCTCTTGACGGTGTTGTTATTCTTTATACTGAAACAGGAAATGTTGAAACAACATCAACTGTGCCGGACCTTACAGGCTTGAGCATAAGCGAAGCAAATAAACGCGCAGTAAATTCCGGATATAATATCAAGATTGCAGGCGCTTCTATTGACAGTGAGGTTGTTTCCTACCGCCAGAGTATAGAAAAAGGCACAAAAGCCGAGCTCGGCTCAACTATAACAGTCTATTTCAAGACTACTTCAGGCGTCCAAGATGACTGATTTCTTGCTTGGTAATTTTGCGAACTTGCGCGTTTACTCACCCTCGCAGTATCTTCATACAGCTTCGGTTCGTAAGCCACGCAATTTCATCAAAATTCCCTAAGCAATAATGAGATTTTTTAATTTTGCGAACTTGTGGGTTTGCTCACCCTCGCAGTATCTTCATACAGCTTCGGTTCGTAAATTATGTTACTTCATCAAATTTCTATGAGCAATAAAATTTAGGCGCATTTTGCGCCCCGACATTTCGAATTTCGACTTTCGAATTCAAAAAACGGAGGTTTTAAAGTATGCTCCTTTCCCAACTTTTAGAAGATGTAAAAGTCCTCAACACTTATGAGGACAGAGAAATAACAGATGTTACCGACAAAAGCGGTAATATCAAGGTCGGTTGCGCTTATGTTTGCGTTGTGGGAGCCCGTTTTGACGGTCACTCTGTTGCAGAAGAGGTTTTAAAGCAAGGTGCAAAAGCGGTAATCGTTACAAGGGATTTAGGTCTTAAAGAGCAGATTATTGTTGAGAATTCCCGCGAGGCTTATGCTCTTATGTGCAAAAATCTTTTTGGCAGAAGTGCAGATAAGCTGAAAATTATCGGTATTACAGGAACAAACGGAAAAACCACTACCGCATTTGTTATAAAAGATATTCTTAAAGAGCTCGGTGTGCAAAGCGGTCTTATCGGAACTGTTAAAAATATGGTAGGGGATAAGGATTTTCATACAGAGCTTACAACTCCCGACCCTTATGATATGCACGCACTTTTCAAAATGATGGTTGACGAGGGCATTGAGTATTGCGTTATGGAAACCTCTTCACAGGCTTTCCACCAAATGCGTCTTGCAGGCATTCATTTCGTTGTTGGCGCTTTCACAAATCTTACTCAGGACCATCTTGATTATCACGGCACTCTTGAAGAATATAAAAAATGCAAGAAAAACTTGTTTATAAATTGTGATAAGGCAATTTTCAATTACGATGATGAAGCATCAGCTTATATGATGGATGGTATAAAAGCGCCATTTTCAGCTTATTCAATAAATAATGCTTCTGATTATAAAGCGGAAAATGTTGAACTTTTTTCGGACAGAGTGGAATATGATTTAAACGGACAAAAGGTTGTTTTCCATATTCCCGGTGGGTTTTCTGTTTATAATTCACTTACCGCTATTTCGGTTGTTAATAATTTAGGCTTTGATTTGGAAAAAGTAATCAATGCGGCTTTCTATGCAAAAAGTGTCAGCGGAAGAGTTGAGGTTTTAAATACAAATACCGATTTTAGTGTTATAATAGACTATGCCCACAGTCCCGACGGACTCGAAAAGGCAATTAACGCTGTTCGTGGCTTTACAAAGGGCAGAGTAATCACTCTTTTTGGTTGCGGTGGTGACAGAGATAAAACTAAACGTCCCAAGATGGGCAAAATTGCCACAGAGCTTTCTGACATTGTTGTTGTTACAAGCGATAATCCCCGAACAGAAAATCCGGAAGAAATTATAAAAGACATTCTTGAGGGAATAGAGGCGCAAAATAAAAAGGTCATTACCATTACCGACAGAAGCGAAGCAATAAAAAAAGCAATTTCAATTGCTGAAAAAGACGATGCAATTCTTCTTGCGGGTAAGGGTCACGAAACATATCAGGTAATCGGAAAAGAACGTGTTCATTATGATGAACGCGAGGTAGTGGCAGAGATACTTAAATAAATTGGGTGTTTTCTATGGAAAAAATATCACTAAAAAAAATAGCAGAATGGTGCGGTGTCAGTACAAGGCTTGATGGCTTTGTTGAAAAGATTTCAACAGACAGCAGGGATATTGACAAAGCAACACTTTTTATTGCTCTTAAGGGTGAGCGCTTTGATGCCAACGATTTTGTTCCTGAGGTGTTGGCTAAAGGTGCAAAAGCGGTTGTTTGCTCCCGTTACGAAGGTGATGATGAAAGAGTAATTCTTGTTGAAGATACGGGAAAAGCACTTTTAGATATTGCCACAGGGTACAGAAAAGGATTTGATATTCCTTTTGTTGCTTTAACGGGCAGTGTGGGTAAAACCACAACAAAAGGTATGATTTATTCTGTTTTAAGTGAAAAATTCAACACTTTAAGAACAGAGGGTAATCTTAATAACGAAATAGGTGTTCCTAAAACGCTTTTTCGTTTGGAAAGCTCCCACGAAGCAGCAGTTATCGAAATGGGAATGAATCATTTTGGTGAAATTTCACGACTTTCAAAAACTGTTTGTCCCGATATCGGTGTTATAACTAATGTAGGTACTGCCCATATTGAAAATTTAGGCTCAAGAAACGGTATTTTAAAAGCAAAATCCGAAATTCTTGACGGTATGAAAAAAGGCTCGCCACTTGTTATCAATGGCGACAGTGATATATTGAACAAGGTTTCTGCCGATGACTTTAAAGTTGTCCGCTTCGGTCTTGACGGTGGCGATGTTGTAGCAGAAAATATCGACCCAAGCTCATTGGGAAGCGGTTTTACTGTTAAATATAAAAACGAAACCGCAAGAGCATTTGTTCCCTCGCAAGGGGTTCACAATGTTTATAACGGCTTGTGTGCGATAGCGGTTGGTCTTCTTCTGGGAATGACCTTGGAGGAGTGTGTAAGAGGTCTTCGTAACTTTGCTCCCGAGGGGATGAGGCAAAAAATAACCTCTGTTAAAGGGATGACCTTTATTGAGGATTGCTATAATGCTAACCTTGACAGTATGTGTGCCGCTCTCGAAACTCTTAAAAGCTTAAAAATAAAAAGAACAGTTGCGGTTCTCGGTGATATGCTGGAGCTTGGCGATTTCAGTGAGGAAGCTCATAAAAGAGTGGGCGAAAAAGCCTTTGAAACAGAATGTGGTATGGTTGTTACCTTCGGTAGTGAAGCGCAGAATATAGCAAAGTCTTTTGCTGAAAACGGCGGAATCGCAAAAGCCTTTTCAGATAAAACAGAATTAACTGAATTTTTACGCGAAAATCTTGAGGAAGGGGACACAGTTCTTTTCAAGGGTAGTCGCGGAATGAAAATGGAAGAAATTTTTATGTCTCTTTATAAGGAGTGGGAAGTATGAATATTATAATCGCTTGTATTGTTGCGGCAGTTGTTGCATTTGGAATTTCCTTTGGCTTGGGTTATGTGGTAATTCCGTTTTTACATAAGCTCAAATTCGGGCAAACTATTCTTGAAATAGGACCTAAATGGCACAAAAATAAGCAGGGTACACCCACAATGGGCGGTATTTTGTTTATTGTTGGCACAGTGGTCGCCTTCGGAGTTGTTGTTTTAATTGATAAATTCCTTGGCGGTGACATAATCGGAACAAACGAAATTCTGGAAAAGTCAATGAATATCAAGGTTTGGGGCGGTCTTTTGATGGCACTCGGCTTTGCTTTTATCGGTTTTCTTGATGACTATATCAAGGTCGTTAAAAAGCGCAATATGGGCCTTACTATTTTGCAGAAAACCGTTCTTCAGATAGTTCTTATGGTAGGGTATTTATTTACTCTTTATATGAATGACCCCACAGGCAGTATGTTCATTCCTTTTGTGGGAATGATAGAAACTAAAATTTTCTTCTGGGTAATTGGTATTGCAGTAATTTATTGTACAACAAATGCGGTAAACTTTACCGACGGCATTGACGGACTTTGCGGTTCGGTTACCTTTACTGCGGCAATCAGCTTTATTGTAGTTGGTGCTCTTCGCAACTGTCTCGGTGTCAGTCTTCTTGCTGCTGCTCTTGCAGGCGGTCTTATTGGTTATCTTATCTGGAACTGGCATCCTGCAAAGGTTATGATGGGCGACTTGGGTTCGATGTTCCTTGGCGGTATGATAGTAGCTCTCGCTTATGCAATAGATTGTCCGTTTATCATTTTACTTATAGGTATCATTTATGTTGCAGAGTTTGGCTCTGACATAATTCAAATCGGCTATTTTAAGCTTACACACGGAAAACGTATTTTCAAAATGGCACCAATTCACCACCATTTTGAAATGTGCGGTTGGAAAGAAGTTAAAATTGTAAAAATCTTTTCACTTGTAAACCTTTTAGGCGGAATTGTTGCAATACTTCTCTTCTATTTCGGAAACCTTAAATAAAAACAGCACACTGATTTTCAAAGGAGTCGGCTATGAATAAAAAGAACAAAATACTTTCCGGTTTGTTTGTGAGCAACGGAATGGATATACCTTTTTTTATCATAATGTTGGTGTTAATGGCATTTGGTCTTATAATGCTTTTGTCCTCAAGCTATGCCTATTCCTATTATGAAACAGACGGAGAGTCAAGTCTTCATTTCTTTTACAGAGAAATAGCCTTTATGGTTGTCGGTTTGGCAATTATGTACTTTTTCTCCCGTATTGATTATAAAAAACTAAAATATTTTGCAAATATTGCTTTGGTGTTCTCTTGGGGTCTGGTTCTTCTGACAATTGTTATCGGTAAAATCAAGGGTGGCGAAATCAACCGATGGTTAGATATTGGTCCTTTCGACATTCAGCCTTCTGAAATAGCCAAGTTTGCAGTTGTTCTTTTCTGTGCAACGGGGCTTGATAAAAACCATAAGAAAATGGTCAGCTCAAGACCATCAAAGGTGGGCTGGGCAGTAAAGCTCGCAGATATAACGAATGGAAAAATTGTATTCACAGAGGGAACAGTAACACTTTTCTTCTATGCCTTTTTTGTTGGCTTAACTGCAGTTTTCGTTCTTGCGGGAAGCCACCTTTCCGGTGCAATACTCATTCTTCTTTTTGGTGTTGCAATGCTCTGGATGGGAGAAGGCAGGGCAAGATGGTTCTTGGTTGGTATTATAGCTGTAGTTATTATTCTGTTTATTGTTATAAACTACTATGATAAAATTCCTGTTTTAAAGGATTATATGGCAGACCGTATTGGTTCCTGGTTAGTTAAAGACCTTACCGATACTGATAAACGTTGGCAAACAAACCATTCTCTTTTTGCTTTAGGTTCGGGTGGCTTCTTTGGCTCGGGTCTGGGCAATTCAAAGCAAAAGTATTTCTATGTTTCGGAATCCCATACCGACTTTATTTTCTCCATTATCGGCGAAGAATTGGGATTTGTAGGTTGTTGCCTTGTTCTCTTGCTTTTTACTCTTCTTATTTTGAGGGGTGTTTATATAGGAATGAGAGCAAGAGATCGCTTCGGCGCATTACTTGCTTTTGGTATTATGATGCAAATCGGTTTGCAGGTTGCTCTCAATGTTGCGGTTGTAACCGATACTCTTCCCAACACAGGTATAAGTTTGCCGTTTTTCAGCTACGGCGGTTCTTCAACCCTTGTAACTCTCGGTGAAATGGGCTTCCTTTTAAGCGTTTCAAGACAGGCAGATTTACCAAGACTTTATTCCTTTAGTAAATCTAAAAAACAAAAGGTGTGAGCAGAATGAAAGTTTTAATAGCAGCAGGTGGCACGGGTGGTCACGTGAACCCCGCCCTTGCAGTTGCAGGTGAAATCAGAAAGCGGTACCCCGATGCAGAGATTTGCTTTGTAGGTACTTCTGACAGAATTGAAGCAAAAATTGTTCCTGAAGCAGGCTTCCCTTTAAAAACCATTGAAATTTCCGGCTTTAAAAGAGGCTTTTCCCCTGCCGACATAAAAGCCAATGTTAAAACCGTTACCCGTCTTCTTAAAAGCTCGGGGGCGGTTAAGAAAATAATTAACGAATTTAAGCCCGATGTTGCTGTCGGTTTCGGTGGCTATGTAAGCGGTCCTGTTATTCGTATGGCAGCAAAAATGGGAATTCCCACTGCGATCCACGAACAAAATGCCTACCCGGGTGTTACAAACAAGGCCCTTGCAGAAAAGGTTGATGCAGTTATGCTCACTGTTGAAGCTGCAAAAGAACATTTAACCTGTAAAAACGAGCCCATTATCACGGGGCTTCCAGTAAGAGGCGAGCTTCTTACTGCAGATAGTGATATTTCAAGAGTGGAATTGGGCTTTGATGAAAGACCCATTGTGCTTTGTATGGGCGGTTCTTTAGGAGCAAGAGCCATTAACGAGGCAATTATTGATGCTATTGCAGACGGCAGAAAATCAAAATATAACTACATTATTTCAACAGGTCAGTATGGTCTGTGGGTTCCGGACAAGATGCGCGAAAAGGGTGTAGACCCAAATGATGAAGCAAATATTGAAATTCGAACATATATCAATGATATGGACAGATGTCTTTCGGCAGCAGATCTTGTAATTTGCCGTGCAGGTGCATCCTCGCTTTCAGAATTTGAAGCTCTCGGCAAGCCCTCAATTCTTGTTCCGTCACCCAATGTTACGGAAAACCACCAGTTCCATAATGCTATGGCGCTTGTTAATAACAATGCCGCAGTAATTATAGAAGAAAAAGACCTTAACGGTAAAAAACTGGGCGAGGAAATGGATAGGCTTCTTTCCGATAAAACTCTTCTCAAAGAAATTGGTGCAAATGCTCGTAAAATGGCAGTTACCGATGCAACAGCAAGAATTTGTGATATTGTAATCGGTTTAATAAAAAAATAATTAACCAAAATCTCAAAACAGCATATTATGTGTCGTGAGGTGTTTTACCTATTAAATTCCGAAAGGGGCGACACTATGTCTGCTTTCGTAATAAACGGCGGTCGCCGTATAAGTGGCAGTCTTCGTGTTCAAGGGTCAAAAAACAGCGTTTTACCAATACTTGCGGCAACAGTTCTCATAGATGGAAAATCAGTAATACATAATTGCCCTGATTTATCTGATACTGCAGGCACTGTTAAAATTCTCAAGAACCTCGGATGCAAGGTTTTGCGAGAGGGCAACAGTATAATTGTTGACAGTACCGATATTACCTCATCAGAAATTCCCGAAAACCTAATGAGAGAAATGCGCTCATCAGTTATTTTTTTAGGTGCAATCCTCGGCAGAATGAAAACTGCTGTAATATCAACCCCGGGCGGTTGCGAAATCGGCTTAAGACCGATTGATTTGCATCTTTATGCAATGAGGCAATTAGGCGTTGAAGTGGAAGATAATTACGGTAAATTGATTTGTACTGTTCCCCGTGGGCTTAAAGGTAAAAAAATAACCTTTTCTTTTCCCAGTGTGGGCGCAACGGAAAATGCAATTTTAGCGGCGGTTACCGCCGAAGGTACAACAACAATAGTGAATGCCGCAAGAGAGCCCGAAATTATTGACCTTTGTGAATTTCTTAATAAATGCGGTGGTGAAATTCACGGTGCAGGTGAAAGTGTGATTACCGTTTGTGGTAAAGAAAAGCTCTACCCTTGTGAATATTCCGTTATTTGTGACAGAATCGCTTGTGCTACCTACCTTATTGCAGGGGCAGTCACGGGCGGAGATGTAAATCTTGAAAAAACAAACCCGTTACACCTTAATGCAATTTTGCCTCTTTTGGAGGAGGCGGGGTGCGATATAAATATAAGATGCAGGGCAATCCGCCTTAAAGCACCCGCAAGACTAAACAGAATAGATAAAATAATAACTCAACCTTTTCCGGGCTTTCCGACGGATGCTCAAGCACCATTTACAACACTTGCCTGTGTTGCAAAAGGAACAAGCGTAATTGTAGAAAATATTTTTGAAAGCCGTTTTAAGCATATTCCCGAGCTTGTGAGAATGGGCGCGAAAATAAGGTTAGAGGGAAGAGTAGCGGTAATTGACGGAGTTGAAAGACTCCACGGAGCAGAGGTTATTGCACCGGATTTGCGTGGTGGCGCGGCGTTGGTTCTTGCAGGGCTTTGTGCAGATGGTGTAACAACAGTTAAAAACACAAAATTTATTGATAGGGGCTACGAGGATTTTGAAAACAATCTTTGTGCGCTTAATGCAGATGTTAAAAGAAAGGTAAGTTGAAATGGAAAACAGAAACCGTAAAAAAACGGTTATAAAACCGCCCAAAAAGAACAAAACTCAACATCTTTCACGTGATGAGGTGCGCTCAATAAACAAAAAGAAAATGAGCCGGAAAAGGAAGATTAGAAAAAATATTTTAGCTTTTCTTCTTGCAGTTGTGGTTTTGTGTGTTGGGGCGGTGCTTGTTTTTTCATTATTCTTTAAGGTAAACACTATTTCCGTAAAGGGAGAAAACATTTATTCCGATAAAATGATTATTGAAAAAAGTGGGGTCGAAATCGGAACCAATCTCTTCAGAATAAATGAAGAAAAGCTTTCAGAGAAGCTTTCAAAAGACTTACCATACATAAAATCAGTTACTATTGAAAGAGAATTACCCGATACCCTGGTTATAAATGTTCAATCAACCAGAGAGGTTGCGGCAGTTGTATCAAACAGTGTATATGTACTTATTGATGAAACCGGAAAAGTGCTTGATAAGGATGCTTCGGTTTTGCGAGAAAATGTTGCAGTAGTAGATAATGTTAAACTCAAAGAAAAAATCGAGGGAGAGCAAATTGTTCTCACAAACGAGAAGAAAACAGATGTGCTTATAGCTCTTCTTGATACTGTGAAAAATTCCGGGTTGGAGCTTCTTACAGAAATAGATTTGAAAAATATAAATGATATAAAAATCAAATATGATGACAGAATAACATTTGAAGTGGGAAGTCTCACAAATATTGAAACAAAACTCGCAAGAGGAAAGGCGGCATTGGAAAAAGAAAATGAAATAAATGCCTATTCCGAAGGCACCCTTGACTTGAAAACAGAGCCTTATGTATATTTTAAATCAGGCTCGGAGGAAACAACCAAGCAGGAAAATGATAAAAAACAACAAAAATAATAAAAAATTTTCAAAATAACTTGCTATTGAACAAATTGTGTGTTAATATTTAAAAGATGTATAATAGTTATACGTATGCAGATACGTATCGTATAAAATAGGAGGAAGAAAAAATGAACTTTGAAATTGCAAATGATTTTGAAGACGTTACTCAGATAAAGGTTATCGGTGTCGGCGGTGGCGGCGGAAACGCTATCAACCGTATGGTAAGCTCAGGAGTTCAAGGCGTTGAATTCATCGCTATCAACACAGATAAACAGGTGCTTACATTCTCTAAAGCAACCCATAAAATCCAGATTGGTGAAAAGGTAACAGGCGGTCGCGGTGCAGGCGCTCGTCCCGAAATGGGTCTTAAAGCAGCAGAAGAGAGCAGAGATGCTATTGTTGATGCTCTCAACGGTGCAAATATGGTATTCATTACCGCAGGTATGGGTGGCGGCACAGGTACAGGTGCAGCTCCCGCTATTGCAGAAATTGCAAAGAGCAACGGTATTCTCACAGTAGGTATCGTTACAAAGCCTTTCGCTTTCGAAGGCAAAAGAAGAATGCAACAGGCAGAAGCAGGTATTGCAGAGCTTGCACAGCACGTTGACAGCCTTATCGTTATCCCCAACGAAAGACTTAAACTCGTTTCCGACCAGAAAATTACATTTGCTAACGCTTTCGATGTAGCAGATGATGTTCTTCGTCAGGGTGTTAAGAGCATTTCAGAGCTTATTAAGGTTCCCGGTCTTATTAACCTTGACTTTGCAGATGTTACTGCAGTTATGAAGGATGCAGGTCACGCTCATATGGGCGTTGGTCGCGCAACAGGTAAGGAAAAGGCAGAAATCGCAGCAAATGCAGCAGTTTCCAGTCCTCTTCTCGAAACAACAATTCAGGGTGCAAAGGGTGTTATTATCAGTATCACTTCTTCCGCTGATATCACTCTTGACGATGTGGACGTTGCAGCAAGCATTATTGCTGATGCAGCAGATGCAGATGCAAACATCATTTTTGGTGTTGCATTTGACGAAAAGCTTGACGACGAAATGATTGTTACAGTTATCGCAACAGGCTTCGGAACAGATATGAACGGTTTTGCTAACAAATCCGGTGCAGCAGCTTCTGCTGATACATCTTCCGCTAATGATGATGAAGATGGCGATATCGTTGATATTCTCGGTCTTTTCAAGAAATAATTAAGCTTTATTGAGCCGACTGATTTCAGTCGGCTTTTCTTTTTGTCAAAATGTTAATAAATTCTTACAGTCTTGTTACAATCCTTTTAAAATATATAAATATGTGGTAATATATGCTTATAAAATTGAGGAGTACGAAGTTGATCTTCGTTTGATATATGAAAAAAGAGCATAAGAACAATATTTTCAAAATAGTAGAAAATATTATAATTATAGTACCGTTTTTGCTTGTCTTGACAATTCTTTCCAGAACAATACCCGATGGAACAGTTCGTCTTTATATCGGTGAAAGCGGTATCGGAGAAAAAGCCATCGCCTTAACCTTTGACGACGGACCGTCTGATTATACGCAACAGCTTCTTGACGGTCTTGAATTATATGAAGCTAAAGCTACGTTTTTTGTTATAGGTAGTCAGGCGGAGAAAAATCCTCAAATTGTAAAACGTGCTTATGAGAATGGGCACCTTATCGGAAACCACACATACAGCCATATTGATTTTTATGAATCTTCATTAGAAGATATAGAGGCTGATATTGAAAAAGGCGCATTGGTAATTGAAAATATCACGGGAGAGAGCCCGTTATTCCTTCGTGCACCTTACGGTAACGTTAATCCCTTGCAATTAAAGCAGCTTGATTGTTTTTTTGTTCATTGGTCCGATTCAACTTTTGATTGGTTAAAGGAAGATGAGGAATATATTTATAAGCGCATAATGAAAAAAGCAGAGGATGGCGCAATAATTCTTATGCACGATACGAGAGAGGTAACGGTCAGAGCTGTTTTGAGAGCAATTCCCGAACTTCAGGAGCAGGGATATGAGCTTGTAAGAGTTGATGAGCTTCTTTCAAGGAACGGAGATAAGCTGAAAATGGGTGTGCCTTACAGAAGCTGTAAATTTGAAAGAGGCGCCATCGCATTTTAAATTTAATTATAAAAATTTTTAAAGAGGTTGTAAAAAACAGTTGTTTTTTACAGCCACTTTTTTGTATATAGCCAGAAAAAAGTGGAAAAATGTTTTTGAATAAAATTAAAAGAGGCAAAAAATGGGTAAAAAAAGCCATATATTTTATACAGTGTTGTCACCGTTAGCAGTGTTTTTATTTAAAATTATTTTTCTGCCAAAAATAAAAGGTAAAGAAAATATACCCAAACAAAAAGGAGCAATTCTTGCAGGAAATCATTTAACTAATTTAGATTGGATAATGGTTATGGCAGGAACAAGGCGTTTTGTTCATTTTCTTGCAAAAGCAGAGCTTTTTAAATTGCGCTTTTTTAATTGGTTCTTCACAAATTCAGGGCTTATACCCGTTTATCGAACCGGGAAAGATAAAAAAGCTCTTGAAACAGCAATAAAATGTTTGAAAAATGGTGAATTGGTTGGTGTTTTTCCCGAGGGTAGACTTAATAAAACATCAAAAAACACTGTTCTACCCTTTAAAATCGGGGCAGTAAAAATGGCGCACGAAACTGAATGTCCCATAGTGGCTTTCACTATAAAGGGAAAATATATTCCGTTTGCTCGTTCAATAGAAATCATTTTTCAAAAACCATATTATGTAACAAAAGAAAATCTTGAAGAGGAAAATAAAATTCTTGTAAGAAAGGTTTGTAGTGAATTAAATGACAGAAAGAAGTAAAAATCCTTTTTATGCGTGTATAAATCCCGAAAACGAATCAGGCTTTGATATTCCGGATGTTTCTATGTTCGGTATGCTGAAGGTATCGGCAAAAAGTTACTCCGAAGCACTTGCGGTTGAATATTTCGGTACGAAAATTTCATATAAAAAGCTTATTGAAAAAATTGAAAAAGTGTCCGATGCTTTTTATAAAATAGGTGTGCGCAAGGGCGATATTGTAACAATTTTAATGCCCAACACACCCGAAGCGGTTTTAAGCATATATGCCCTGAACCGATTAGGAGCAGTTTCTAATATTGTTCATCCGCTTTCCGCTTGTGAAGAAATCAAAAAATATCTTGTTAGCTGTAAATGCAGGTTTTTGCTTTGTGTTGATATGTGCATTGAAAAGGTTGTTGAAATTATAGACGAGACGTATCTTGAAAAAATAATTGTAGCATCTCCCGCCGATTCAATGCCAAGTTTTCTTAAAATTGCATATAGCTTAAAAAATAAATATAAATATACTTTTTCCAAAGAGGAAAAGTATATTTTATGGCAGAATTTTATAAAAAACGCAACCTGCAAATCACCCGAATATTTCCCTACAGACAAAGAAAATGAAGAGCTTGCAATAATTCTTCACAGCGGAGGCACAACGGGAACCCCCAAAGATATTATGCTTTCAAACAAGAATTTTAACGCTTTCGGAATTCAGTCAGTTTTAACTCTTCGTGACGTAAGCGTGGGCGATAAAATACTCGGTATTCTGCCGATTTTCCACGGCTTCGGGTTAGGTGTATGTGTTCACGTTTGCTTTTGCTTCGGAGCTTGTTCAGTTCTCATACCAAAGTTTAATGCCAAAAATTTCGGTAGTATCTTAAAGAAGCATAAGCCCACAATGCTTTTTGGTGTGCCAACGCTTTATGAAGCACTTCTGAATGCAAAAGGAATAGAAAATCTTGATTTTTCATTCCTTAAATATGCAGTAAGCGGTGGCGATACCTTGAATGAGACTTTAGAAAATAAGGTTAATAAATTTTTCAAGGAGCATAACTCACAAATCCGAATTTGCGAGGGCTACGGAATGACTGAGGGGTTAGCCGCTTTAAGCTTGTCAGTTAATGACGGCTATAAATCGGGCACAATAGGAAAACCCCTTGTAGGCAATAAAATGTGCGTTACAGAGCCCGGCACAACCAATGTTTTAGGTGTAAATCAAGAGGGCGAGCTTTGTGTTTCGGGTCCGACAATTATGATAGGCTACAGGAATAATGAAGAAGAAACCCAAAAGGTTTTGAGGGAACATTCTGACGGAAGAATTTGGCTCCATACAGGAGATATGGCAACCATTGATGAAAACGGAATTGTTACCTATAAATTGCGAATTAAGAGAATGATTATTTCCTCGGGCTACAATGTTTATCCAACCTATATTGAAAAGACAATCGAAGAAATGCCGGAGGTTTCAAAATGTGTTGCGGTTTCGGTTCCGCACCCATACAAAAAAGAGGTTGCAAAAGCTTATATAATTCTTGAAAATGGGTATAGCGCTGATTCCTTTACCCTTGATAAAATCAAAAATTATTGCAAAAAAAAGCTGTCATATTACAGTGTGCCTCAGGAATTTGAATTTGTGAAAGAGTTTTCAAAAACACCCTACGGAAAAATAGATTATGTAAAACTGCAAAATAAAGCATAAAAATTGCACCCCAACATATTTACTTCAAAATATGTTGGGGTGCATAATTTTTTTATTAAAGTTTTTCGCAGATTTCTTTTGTATCTCTTGCAATAGCAAGCTCTTCGTTTGTGGGAACAACGAAAGCTCTTACGGGGCAACCGGGGAGAGTAAGCTCGATTTCTTCACCGCGAACCTCGTTTGCTTTTTCGTCAAGCTTAATACCAAGGTAAGAAAGATTGTTGAGAACATCTTCTCTCAAATCGATGCAGTTTTCACCGATACCGCCTGTGAATGCGATTACATCAACACCGTCCATGGCAGCTATGTAAGAACCGATGCATTTACGAATCTGATACCATTGCATATCACGAGCAAGCTTTGCTCTCTCGTTGCCTTCCTGTGCAGCAGCTTTAACAGCTCTGTCATCAGAATGAACACCGGAAATACCGAGAACACCACTCTTTTTATTCATAAGAGTATCCATTTCCTTGGGTGAAAGGTTGTGCTTATCCATAATGTATGTTACAACAGAGGGGTCGATAGCACCACAACGGGTACCCATCATAAAGCCGTCGAGGGGAGTAAGACCCATACTTGTGTCGAGAACCTTACCGTCCTTAATAGCTGTAATGGAGCAACCGTTACCGAGATGGCAGGTGATAAGCTTAATATCTTTAAGGTCTTTGTCTACGATTTCTGCAGTTCTGTAAGCAACGAAACGGTGAGAAGTGCCGTGAGCACCGTAACGGCGGATGTGGTCCTTTTCATAGTATTCGTAAGGAATACCGAACATATAAGATGTTTCGGGCATTGTGCTGTGGAAAGCGTTATCAAAAACTGCAACCTGGGGAACGCTTGCACCGAAAACCTCGTTGCAGCATTCAATACCAACAACGTGAGCAGGGTTGTGAAGAGGAGCAAGAACGCTGAGCTCGTCAATTGCTCTAAGAACACCGTCATCAATAAGAACGCTTTCTGTGAAGCGGTCGCCACCCTGAACAACTCTGTGACCGATAGCGCTGATTTCTGAAAGAGAGTCAATAACCTTGCAGTCGCCTGTTGTAAGAGCGTCTTTAACTATGTTGAAAGCAATCTTGTGGTCAGGAATGTCAACATATTCGTCAAAGCTTCTGCCATCAAAGGTCGAACCTTTAGTGTGGCTCATATCTGTTGCAATGGATTCGCAGATACCTTTTGCGAGAACTTTTTCGCCTTCCATATCAAAAAGCTGATATTTAAGGGAAGAGCTACCGCAGTTAATTACGAGAATTTTCATCATAAACCTCCATTAAAACTGTCTATTTTCTTTTTTGGAAAATTAAATACCATAATATTGTGTAAAATACTTACCAAGTAATAATTATACCATTATTTTAATGTTTTGCAATAGTAAACCTACACAAAAAGAGGTGATTTTTTGAATTACGGTATTGTAGCAGAGTTCAATCCTTTTCACAACGGGCATAAATATTTGATTGATACCATAAAAAACAATGGAAAAAACACAGTGACAGTCGTTATGAGCGAGAGCTTTGTCCAAAGAGGCGAGTGCGCTTGTATGTCACCCTATGCGAGAACTGAAACGGCTCTTCGATGCGGTGCGGATTTAGTGCTGTCTCTTCCTGTTCCTTATGCAACTGCAAGTGCAGAACGTTTCGCTTTCGGTGGTCTTTCGGTTTTAGGAGGTTTGGGTTGTGTTGATTCACTTGCTTTCGGGGCTGAATGTGATAATGCCGAATTGCTCAAAAAATGCGCTGATATTTTGGTAAGTGATGAGCTTTCAGGTGCTCTTGAAAAATATCTTAATGAAGGCGTTTCTTTCCCTGCTGCAAGGCAGAAAGCAGTTGAAGAGGTAAGCTCCAAAGAAATTGCCGAAATACTTTCCTCACCCAATAATATTTTAGGTGTTGAATATATAAAAGCCATAAATAAATTGGGCGTGAATATAGGAATTAACCCGATTACCCGAAAAGGTGTTGAGCACGATAGCGAAGAAGCGAACGGCGAATTCTGTTCAGCTTCCGCTATTCGTGAAATGCTTCATAAAAAAACAGATTTTGAAAAGTTCTTACCCAAAGAAGCATCAGATGTTCTAAAAAAAGAAATAAAAAAGCAAAAAGCACCTGCTGATTATAGTAAGCTTGAAACAGCAATTGTTTGTAAGCTTCGCTCAATGTCTGTGGAAGATTTCAAAAAATTACCCGATGTAAGCGAGGGCCTTGAATACAGACTCTTTGATGCAGTAAAAGCATCTTCATATCTTGAGGAAATACTTGAAAAAGTTAAAACAAAGAGATATACTCTTTCAAGAATAAGAAGAATCATTATTTGTGCCTTTTTAGGCATAACAAAGGAAGATGTTTCAGCCACTGTTCCGTTTATCAGGGTTTTGGGATTCAACGAAAATGGCGCAAAGCTTCTTAAAAAAGCAAAAGAGACCGCAGCTCTGCCCATTGTCACAAAATCCTCGGAAATAAATGCTTTGGGCGAAGAGGCAAAAAGAGTTTTTGGGTTGGAATGCTTTGCGAGAGATATGCTTTCTCTTGCATTTCCTGTAAGGGATGATTTCGGCAAGGAAATGACAGATAAATTAATAGTTTTATAATTGGAGAAAATATGGATTTAATAGTAATCGGCGGCGGTGCCGCAGGTCTTATGGCGGCAGGAACGGCTGCTAAAAGTGGGTTAAAGGTTACCCTTATTGAGCGTAACGAAAAGTTAGCAAGAAAAGTAGGTATAACGGGAAAGGGCAGATGTAATGTTACAAACTCTTGCCCGCTTCTTAATGAGCTTATTTCCAATGTTCCCGTAAACGGCAGGTTTTTATATGGTGCCTTTTCAAGATTCGGCACTGACGATACTATCGACTTTTTTGAAGAATTGGGAGTTCCTCTTAAAATTGAAAGAGGAAATCGGGTTTTTCCCGTTTCCGATAAAGCCCTTGATATTGTAGATGCTCTTAATAAATATATCACAATGAACGGAGTTAAACGAAAAACGGGCAGAGTTACCGAGCTTATCGTTGAAGATGGTGCAGTCAAGGGTTGCAGAACCGAGGACGGCAGAGAGTTTTTTGCGGATAATGTACTTATTGCAACGGGCGGTATGTCCTACCCCGGCACAGGCTCAACGGGGGACGGCTATACCCTTGCAAAGCAGGCAGGTCATACAATAACGGATTTAAAGCCTTCTCTTGTTCCTCTCGAATGTCACGAGGGTTGGTGCACGGAAGCAATGGGTCTTTCTCTTCGTAATGTTGAAATAAGAGTGGAAGACACCAAAACATATAAGGAAGTTTATAAGGATTTCGGTGAAATGCTCTTTACTCATTTCGGTGTATCGGGTCCGATGATTCTTTCCGCCTCCTCTCATATGAGAAATATGGAAAAGGGCAGATATGTAATTCATATTGATTTTAAGCCCGCCCTTTCTTATGAGCAGTTGGACAAACGTATTCAAAGAGATTTGCTTGAATGTTCTAATAAAAATTTGTATAATACACTTGCACTTATGTTGCCGCGAAAAATGATTCCGATTGTTGTCAAACTATCAGGATTAAACGGCAATATCAAATCAAATCAGGTAACAAAGGAAATGCGCTCTCAGTTGGTGGATTTACTTAAAGATATCAGACTTACCGTTACGGATTTCCGTCCTATTGAAGAAGCGATTATCACCTCGGGTGGTGTAAGCGTTTCGGAAATTGACCCCAAAACTATGAAAAGCAAAATAATTGACGGACTTTATTTTGCAGGCGAGGTAATTGACGTTGATGCCTATACAGGCGGATTTAATCTGCAAATTGCATTTTCAACAGGAAACCTTGTTGGAAACTCGGTTTCCAAGTGAGGAGTTAGGAATGAGGAGTGAGGAGTGTCGGGTCTGCGACGCAATTATATTGGTAGTTCGTTGCACCAGATCTTCTTTCTCGGTTATCTTTGCTCGTGTATTATAAGAATAAAAACAGAAATGTAAGCGAGGAGTGTCGGGACCTGCGGTCGGCATTATAATTTTCACTGTTTACAAATGATTTACTGTAAAGCATAAGGTGACTAATATGGTATCAGTAGTTTATGATAAAAGTAAAAAGTTTGCTTTTCGTGTGATTAAATTATACAAATATTTAATCAAGGCGTATGATGAACCTGTTATGACCAAACAGTTGTTGCGTTGCGGAACAAGCATAGGCGCTAATATCACCGAGGCTGAATACGCCATAAGCAAAAAAGAGTTTGGAATGAAAATGTACATTGCGTTTAAAGAATGCGGTGAAACATTGTATTGGTTAGATTTATTGTTTGATGGTGAATATATAACCGAAAAACAATATCAGTCGATGAAAACTGATTGTGAAGAGTTAATGCGGTTATTGTCAGCAATAACCAAAACAACGCGCGAAAGAATTGAAAAATAAATCTTAAATAAAAAATCGAGTAAGGAAAATCAAGAAGAAAGAGTAGTTGTTACAACGAGGTAATATAATAGCGTCGCAGACCCACCGTTTCTAACTGTTAATTCTTAATTTTTAATCAAAAAATACGAGTAGGATAAATCAAGGAGAACGAGTTCCTGTTAGAAACAAACTTATATAATAGCGTCGCAGACCCACCGTTCCTAACTGTT